>NZ_JAPEMA010000001.1:4800000-5410458 GCF_026343185.1 Streptomyces sp. NBC_00091
GCCGATTGTGGTCTGCGTCACCCGGGGGGAGAGTGACGGCCTTCGGACAGGAACCACGCACCCGGACCAGGAACGAGGAACCAGGACGCCATGAGCAGAGCCAGCGCCACACCTCCCGCAGCAGCGGGCGCACCCCCGGTCCAGCGCCTCAAGGCCAACTCCGTCGGCCTGGTGGGCGTCGTCTTCATGGCGGTCGCCACCGCCGCGCCGATCACCGCGATGACCGGCAACCTCCCCATCGCCGTCGGCTTCGGCAACGGCACCGGCGCCCCCGCCGGGTACCTCTTCGCGACCGCCGTCCTCACCGTCTTCGCGGTCGGCTACGTGGCCATGGCCAAGCGGATCACCGCCGCCGGTGCCTTCTACGGATACATCTCGCACGGCCTCGGCCGGATCGCCGGCATGGCCTCCGGGATGCTCGCCGTCCTCGCGTACATCGTCTTCGAGGCCTCGATCGTCGGCGTCTTCTCCTACTTCGCCAAGACCACCGTCCAGGACCAGCTCGGCGTGGACCTGCCCTGGATCCTCTACGCGGCCGCCATGATCGCCGTCACCGCCGCCCTCGCGCACTTCGACATCAACCTCACCGCCAAGGCCCTCGGCGTGATGCTCGTCGCCGAGATCGCCGTCCTCTTCGCCGTCGCCACCGCTGTACTCCTCGCGGGCGGCGGCCCGGACGGGATCCCGCTCGAGCCCGTCAACCCGAAGCACGCCTTCACCGGCACCTCCGCCGGACTCGGCCTCTTCTTCGCCTTCTGGTCCTGGGTCGGCTTCGAGTCCACCGCGATGTACGGCGAGGAGTCCCGCGACCCCAAGCGGGTCATACCCAAGGCCACCCTCATCTCCGTCGTCGGAGTGGGCCTCTTCTACATCTACGTCTCCTGGATGACCATCGCCGGCAACGGCCTGACGAAGTCGGTCGAGCTGTCGGCCTCCACGAGCCCCCTCGACCTGTTCTTCGCCCCCACCCAGACCTTCATCGGGGCCTGGGCCGTCGACGCCTTCCAGTGGCTGCTGCTCACCGGCTCCTTCGCCTGCGGGATGGCCTTCCACCAGTGCGCCGCCCGCTACCTGTACGCCATCGGCCGCGAGGGCTTCCTGCACGCCGGGCTCGGACGCACCCACCCCCGCCACGGCTCCCCGTACATCGCCTCCGTGGTCCAGACCGCCATCGCCACCGCCCTCGTCGCCGGCTTCTGGCTCACCGGCCAGGACCCGTACCTGCACCTGTACACGCTGCTCGCGATCCTCGGCACGATGGCGATCCTGATCGTGCAGACCCTGTGCTCCTTCGCCGTGATCGGCTACTTCCGCGCGAACCACCCCGAGGACCGGCACTGGTTCAGGACCTTCACCGCCCCGCTGCTCGGCGGGATCGGGATGACCGCCGTGGTGGTCCTGCTGGTGCTCAACATGGAGACCGCCGCGGGGGCCGCCGCCGGGTCCCTGTTCTTCAAGCTCATCCCGTGGATCGTCGGCGCCGTCTTCCTCGGCGGCCTCGCGCTCGGGTTCTGGCTGAAGGCGAAGGCCCCCGAGCGCTACGAGATCATCGGCCGGATCGTCCTGGAGGACGCCGCCGAACGCACCGACGACACCGCCGCCACCCCCTCCGGCCCGACCGCCGCCACCGTCTGAGGAGTTCCGCCATGGCCCGCACGCCCCTGATGCACTCCCTGCGGCAGCTCGCCGCCGAACACGCGGCGGCGAGGCGGCTGCGCCTGCCCGTCGCCGAGGTACGCGGCTCCACCCGCCGCGAACTCCTGGGCCGGGCCGCCGCGCTCGGCCTCGGCACCGCGATCGCCTCCTCCGCGACGGCGGCCGCCACCGCGCACGCCGTGGAGAGCGCCCCGGCGAAGAAGCCCGCCACCCCCGCCCGCGTCGCCGTGGTCGGCGCCGGGATCTCCGGCCTCACCGCCGCCCTCACCCTCCAGGACGCGGGCATCCCCTGCACCCTCTACGAGGCCAACCCGGCCCGGGTCGGCGGCCGCATGTGGACCCAACGCGGCCACTGGGCGTACGGCCAGACCTCCGAGATCGGCGGCGAGCTGATCGACACCAGCCACAAGAAGATCCTCGAGCTGTGCCGCCGCTTCGGACTGCCCACCGAGGACTTCCTCGGCGGCGGCCCCAACGGCGCGGAGGAGGTGCTCTGGTTCAACGGGGAGTACTACTCCCGCGCCCGGGCCGACGAGGACTTCAAGGCCGTCTACCAGGCGCTGCACCGCGACCTCTCGGAGGCCGGGGAGGTCTCCTGGAACAGCGCCACCCCCGCCGGCACGGCCCTGGACAACATGACCCTGTACGAGTGGATCGAGACCCGGATCCCCGGCGGCCACGGCTCGCAGCTCGGCCGCTTCATCGACGTGGCCTACAACGTCGAGTACGGGGCCGACACCGACCAGCAGTCCGCCCTCGCCCTGGTCCTGCTGATGGGCTACCAGCCCAACCCCGGCAACTTCAACGTCTGGGGCCTGTCCAACGAGCGCTACCACATCACCGGCGGCAACGACCGGCTCCCGAACGCCATCGCCGCCGCCCTGCCCGCCGGTTCGATCGTGATGGGCCGCGAGCTGCTCGCCGTTCGGGCCAACGCGGACGGCACCCAGACCCTGACCTTCAACGACTCCGGCGCCACCCGGACCGCCGTCGCCGACCACACCGTCCTGTGCCTGCCGCTGCCGGTCCTCCAGGGCGTCGACACCTCGCAGGCCGGCTTCGACCCGCTGATGCGCGACCTGCTGCGCGACGCCCGCATGGGCTACTGCACCAAGCTCAACATGCAGTTCACCGCCCGCCCCTGGCGCGGCACCGGCCCCTGGCCCGGCGTCTCCGCGGGCGACTGCTTCACCGACACCGAGGTGCAGCAGACCTGGGACACCACCAAGGTGCAGCCCGGCAACGGCGGCATCCTCCTCCAGTACGGCGGCGGCAGCCTCGCCGGGTCGCTCACCCCCGGGAGCCCCTTCGCCACCGAGTCCGACCCCTACGTACGCGCCCTCGCGGAGCGGATGCTGACCGGCATCGACGCCTTCTACCCGGGCACCAAGGCCGTCTGGACCGGCCGCGCCCAGCTCTCCGCCTGGCACCGCAACCCCTACTCGCTGGGCGCGTACTCGTACTGGCCCACCGGCTACCTGCACCGCTACGCCAAGTACGAGGGCACCGCCCAGGGCAACGTCCACATCGGCGGCGAGCACTGCAGCTACGACTTCCAGGGCTTCATGGAGGGCGGCGCCACCGAGGGCGAGCGGGCGGCCCGGGAGGTGATCACCGCCCTGACCGCCTGAGCCCTCACCGCGTGGGCCATCACCGTGTAAGCGTCACAGCGGCCGGATGTTGTGGTTGAAGCGGAAGACGTTGTCCGGGTCGTAGCGCCGCTTCAGCTCGCCCAGGCGCCGCATGTTCTCGGCGCCCAGGCCGGCCACCACCCGGTCCGCGCCCTCGTCCCCGGTGAAGTTGAGGTACACCGCGCCGGTGCTCCACGGCCGGACGTCGGCGCGGACCGCCTTGACCCACTGCCGGACCCGGTCGTCGTCGGCCGGGTCCTCCCACATCCCGAACGGGTGCACCGCCCAGGGCGCGTCGCGGTAGGGGACCGGGTAGTCGCCCGGGGCCGAGGCGATCGCCCCGCCCTGCGGCCAGACCACGTGCTGGGTGCCCGTCGGCACCGGCATCGAGTCGGCCCGGGCGCAGAACACGTCCACGAACGCGTCGGGCACCCCGGTCAGGTACTCCGCCGACCAGTAGTTCCGCATCCCCGGCGGATCGTCGAGCATGCACTGCAGATCGGCGTACGGGATGGCCGTGACGATCTCCGCCTCGTGCGGGATCGCCAGCAGCGGCTCCGCGAGCCTGCGCATCTCCTCCTCGGGGCCCGCGTACGTCAGCAGCGCGCCCGCCAGCAGCAGCCCCACCAGGTGCGGCGGGACGAACTCCTCGGGCGGCCCCGTCAGGTAGATGGCGCCGCCGCCCGCCTCGGGCGGACCCGACTCGATCAGGTCCCGGTACGTACGCACCACCTCGGGCCCGCGCTCCGGCAGGTACAGCACGAACGCGATCGACATGGCGGGCAGTTCGTGCAGCCGCAGGGTCAGCGAGGTGGCGATGCCGAAGTTCCCGCCGCCGCCGTGCAGCCCCCAGAACAGCTCCGGGTGGTCCTGGGCCGTGACGTGCAGCAGCTCACCGTCGGCGGTGACCAGGTCCGCGCCCAGCAGGTTGTCCACCGCCAGGCCGAACTTCCGGTCCAGCCAGCCCGTCCCCCCGCCCAGGACGAAACCCCCGACACCGGTGGTCGAGGCCCGGCCCCCGGTGGTCGCCAGCCCGTACGGCTGGCAGGCCCGGTCCAGGTGGCTCATCGTGGCCCCGCCGCCGATGTGCGCGGCCAGCGCCGCCGGATGGACGGTCACCCGGTGCATCCGGCGCAGGTCCACGACCAGGCCCCCGTCGTTCAGGGACATCCCCGCCACGCTGTGCCCGCCCCCGCGCACCGCGACCGGCAGGTCCAGCTCCCGGGCGAACCGCACCGCCGTCACCACGTCCGCCGCGCCCGCGCACTGGGCGATCACCGCCGGCCTGCGGTCGATCATCCCGTTGAACAGGGTCCGGGCCCCGTCGTAGCCCGCGTCGCCCGGGGCGAAGACCTCACCGGCCAGATCCTCGCGGAGCACGGCAAGAGCCGTGCCCGCCTTCGAGAGGGGCGCCATGGCAACCCCCCCTTCCCGAGAGGGGCGCAGGGGGTGTCTTGCGGATCATGCCGGGCTCGCGGCGTCTGGCACCGCGCCTCGCCGCGTTCTCGTCGGTCGTCGACGCTCCGCGTCGACTCCCTCCTCGGCCTTGCGATGCACGGCACCAGACGCCGCTCCCTGATCCGGCCTGATCCGCAAGACACCCCCTCGGTCCCCTTCAGCGTAGGCGGGCACGGAGGGGGCCGCGCGTCAGCCCCCGTAGGCCCCGCTCGCCGTCAGCCGCAGCGCCGTGTCGATCAGCGGGACGTGGCTGAAGGCCTGCGGGAAGTTCCCCACCTGGCGCTGGAGCTTGGGATCCCACTCCTCCGCCAGCAGGCCCAGGTCGTTGCGGAGCGCCATCAGCTTCTCGAAGAGCCGGCGCGCCTCGTCGACCCGGCCGATCATCGCGAGGTCGTCCGCCATCCAGAACGAACACGCGAGGAAGGCCCCCTCGTCACCCGCCAGCCCGTCCACCCCGGCCTCCTCGCCGGCCGTCGGGTAGCGCAGGATGAAGCCGTCCGGTGTCGACAGCTCGCGCTGGATCGCCTCGATGGTGCCGATGACCCGCTTGTCGTCCGGCGGCAGGAAGCCCATCTGCGGGATCAGCAGCAGGGAGGCGTCCAGCTCCCGGGACCCGTAGGACTGGGTGAAGGTGTTGCGCTCCGGGTCGTAGCCCTTCTCGCACACGTCCGCGTGGATCTCGTCGCGCAGCTCGCGCCAGCGCTCCAGCGGGCCGTCCGCGTCCCCGCTCTCGATCAGCTTGATCGTGCGGTCCACGGCCACCCACGCCATCACCTTCGAGTGCACGAAGTGGCGGCGCGGGCCGCGCACCTCCCAGATGCCCTCGTCCGGCTCGTTCCAGTGGGTCTCCAGGTAGCGGATCAGCTTCAGCTGGAGCAGCGACGCGTAGTCGTTGCGGGCCAGGCCCGTCATGTGCCCCAGGTGCAGGGCCTCGGTGACCTCGCCGTACACGTCGAGCTGGAGCTGGTGGGCGGCTCCGTTGCCGACGCGGACCGGGCCCGAGTTCTCGTACCCCGGCAGCCAGTCCAGCTCGGTCTCGCCCAGCTCGCGCTCGCCGGCGATCCCGTACATGATCTGCAGGTTCTCCGGGTCGCCGGCCACCGCGCGCAGCAGCCAGTCCCGCCAGGCGGAGGCCTCCTCGCGGTAGCCGGTGCGCAGCAGCGAGGACAGGGTGATCGCGGCGTCGCGCAGCCAGGTGTAGCGGTAGTCCCAGTTCCGGCTGCCGCCGATCTCCTCCGGGAGGGAGGTGGTCGGCGCGGCGACGATCCCGCCCGTGGGGGCGTACGTGAGCGCCTTGAGGGTGATCAGGGAGCGGATCACGGCCTCCCGGTAGGGCCCGTGGTACGTACAGTGGTCCACCCACTCCCGCCAGAACTCGCTGGTGGCCTCGAGGGCCCCCTCGGCGTCGGGGGTCTCCGGGGCGCCCTTGTGGGAGGGCTGCCAGCTGATGGCGAAGGCCACCCGGTCGCCCGGAGCGACGGTGAAGTCGGAGTACGTCGTCAGGTCCTTGCCGTACGTCTGCACCTCGGTGTCCAGCCAGACCGAGTCCGGTCCGGCGACGGCCACCGTGCGCCCGTCGACCTTGTGCACCCAGGGCACGACACGCCCGTAGCTGAAACGCATCCGCAGCGCCGAGCGCATCGGGACGCGCCCGCTGACGCCCTCCACGATGCGGATCAGCTGCGGTGCGTGGTCCTCGCGCGGTGGCATGAAGTCGATGACGCGGACGGTCCCGCGCGGGGTGTCCCACTCCGACTCCAGCACCAGCGAGTCACCCCGGTAGCGCCGGCGGGTGGCCCGCGGTGGCTCCGTACCCGGCGCGAAGGCCGGGCCGACGCGCCAGAACCCGTGTTCATCGGTGCCCAGAAGGCTCGCGAAGACGGCATGGGAGTCGAAACGTGGCAGACACAACCAGTCCACCGCTCCGTCCCGGCAGACCAGCGCCGCGGTCTGCATGTCCCCGATCAGTGCGTAATCCTCGATGCGCCCGGACACGTTGCTCTCCAGTCGAACGGCCACGTCCGCCCCGTAGGGCGCTTGCAATGCGCTGTCGCGCGTGTCTCCTGTGCGCAGGGATCCCCGCGTCGAGTCCTAGATTGCCGGAACTGGCGTTGTTACGCCGTCTGCCGGACTGCTCGGCGGCGATGTGCAGCGGTATCCGAGCAAGTTATGAGCGCACCCTAGTGATCTCCTTAAGTATTGGGACAATGTCACTCGGCCGAACGGGTGACCTGGGGGAACGGCCCCTCCGGGCGGCCCGCCGAGGCGCCCGGCAGCGCGCCCGGAGGCGGACCGGCCCGGGCGCTGATAGGCTGGTACCCCGTGGACCGGTGGTCTGCCTGTGCGAATCAGGGGCCCCGAAACCGCAGCTTCGGCACCCCCGGAAACGGGAGAAGTCGCCGGACGCACCTTCACCTCGCGACCACGGGAGCCCCCTCTTGGCGATGCCGCCCGCTGCTTTTCGAAACAGCACAGCCATGACGACCAAGCACATCTTCGTCACCGGAGGTGTCGCCTCCTCCCTCGGCAAGGGCCTCACCGCCTCCAGCCTGGGTGCGCTGCTGAAGGCGCGCGGGCTGCGGGTCACGATGCAGAAGCTCGACCCGTACCTGAACGTCGACCCCGGCACGATGAACCCCTTCCAGCACGGCGAGGTGTTCGTCACCAACGACGGCGCCGAGACCGACCTGGACATCGGCCACTACGAGCGCTTCCTCGACGTCGACCTCGACGGCTCGGCCAACGTCACCACCGGCCAGGTCTACAACACGGTCATCGCCAAGGAGCGCCGCGGCGAGTACCTCGGTGACACCGTGCAGGTCATCCCGCACATCACCAACGAGATCAAGCACCGCATCCGCCGCATGGCGACCGAGGACGTGGACGTCGTCATCACCGAGGTCGGCGGCACGGTCGGCGACATCGAGTCGCTGCCGTTCCTGGAGACCGTCCGCCAGGTCCGCCACGAGGTCGGCCGCGACAACGTCTTCGTCGTGCACATCTCGCTGCTGCCCTACATCGGCCCCTCCGGCGAGCTGAAGACCAAGCCCACCCAGCACTCCGTCGCCGCCCTGCGCAACATCGGCATCCAGCCCGACGCCATCGTGCTGCGCGCCGACCGCGAGGTCCCCACCTCCATCAAGCGCAAGATCTCGCTGATGTGCGACGTGGACGAGGCGGCCGTGGTCGCGGCGATCGACGCCAAGTCGATCTACGACATCCCGAAGGTGCTGCACACCGAGGGCCTGGACGCCTACGTCGTCCGCAAGCTCGACCTGCCCTTCCGCGACGTCGACTGGACGGTGTGGGAGGACCTGCTGGACCGGGTCCACAACCCCGACCACGAGGTCAAGGTCGCGCTCGTCGGCAAGTACATCGACCTGCCCGACGCCTACCTGTCGGTGACCGAGGCGCTGCGCGCCGGCGGTTTCGCGAACAAGGCCCGCGTCCAGATCAAGTGGGTCACCTCCGACGACTGCAAGACCCCGGCGGGCGCGGCGGCGCAGCTGGCCGACGTGGACGCGATCTGCGTGCCCGGCGGCTTCGGCGACCGCGGTGTCAACGGCAAGGTCGGCGCGATCACCTTCGCCCGCGAGAACAAGATCCCGCTGCTCGGCCTGTGCCTGGGCCTGCAGTGCGTGGTCATCGAGGCCGCGCGCAACCTGGCGGGCATCGCGGACGCGAACTCCACCGAGTTCGACGCCTCGACCCCGCACCCGGTCATCTCGACCATGGAGGAGCAGCTGGCCTTCGTCGAGGGCGCGGGCGACCTGGGCGGCACCATGCGCCTGGGCATGTACCCGGCGAAGCTCGCCGAGGGCTCCATCGTGCGCGAGGTCTACGGCGACCAGGCGTACGTGGACGAGCGCCACCGCCACCGCTACGAGGTCAACAACGCCTACCGCGGCGAGCTGGAGAAGAAGGCCGGCCTGGTCTTCTCCGGCACCTCCCCGGACAACAAGCTCGTCGAGTACGTCGAGTACCCGCGCGAGGTCCACCCCTACCTGGTGGCCACCCAGGCCCACCCGGAGCTCCGCTCCCGCCCGACCCGGCCGCACCCGCTCTTCGCGGGTCTGGTCAAGGCCGCGGTGGAGCGCCAGCAGCAGGGCTGACACCGGCGTAGCTGACGCTCGGTAACGTAGGCGGCCGGGGTACGGATCATCCGTACCCCGGCTGTCGCGCGTTCGTCATCGGGAGGCATTCGGCCATGGGCACCGACATCAGCATCAAGGACACCCCGGACACCTGGGAGACGCTGTCGACCCGGCGGCCCTTCCAGGGCGCCAAGACAGCCGTGGACTCGGACATGGTCCGGATGCCGGACGGGTCGGTGGTCCGCCGCGACTACCAGGTGCACCCCGGTTCGGTGTGCGTGCTGGCGCTGGACGGTGAGGGCAGGGTCCTGGTGATCCGCCAGTACCGCCACCCGGTGCGCCGCCGGCTGTGGGAGCTGCCGGCCGGGCTGCTGGACGTGCCGGGGGAGAACCCGCTGCACGCGGCGCAGCGGGAGCTGTACGAGGAGGCCCACGTCAAGGCCGGTGACTGGCGGGTGCTGGCCGACTTCTTCGCCTCCCCGGGCGGCTCCGACGAGGCGATCCGGATCTTCCTGGCACGGGACGTGGCCGAGGCGGAGGGGGAGCGGTACACGGAGGTCTCCTCCGAGGAGGCCGACATGGAGGTGGCCTGGGCGGACCGCGCGGACCTGGTACGCGGAGTCCTGGCGGGGGAGCTGGGGAACCCGGCCCTGGTGACGGGGGTCCTGGCCCTCACCGCCGCCCTCGCGGGCGACGGCCTCGACGCGCTGCGCCCCGCCACCACCCCCTGGCCGGCCCGCCCGTACGAGGCGTAGCCGGGGCCCGCGTCCGCCCCGCGTCCGGCCCGCATCCCGCCCGCGTCCGAAAATAGGCCGATCCGCTGATCCGATTGGGGGATCTGTAGGCCGCGCTCCACACGGGTCGTCGCTCTGCGTGAACTACGCTCAGCAACCCGAAGGCAGGGAGAGGAGCGGATCCGTGGCGGATTTCGTCGGGCGGCGGCGTGAGCTCAAGGAGCTGCGCGAGGACATCGCACGGACCGGGCTCGACACCCTCTCGGGCCGCAAGGCCAAGGCACCCCGCGCGCGGGTGCTGCTCGTCGCGGGGCGGCCCGGTTCGGGGCGGACCGCGCTCGCCGAGGCGTTCGTGCGCGAGGTCGCCGACCAGTACCCCGACGGGCTGCTCCGGGTGCACCTCACCGAGCCCGGCGGCGGGCCGGTCGCCACCGAGCGGGCGGTCCGGACCCTGCTCGAGGGGCTCGGGGAGGGCACCCCGCCGGGGGCCGGCGAGGACGACCTGAGCGCGGCCCTGCGGGAGGCGCTGGCCGGGCGGCGGCTGATCCTGCTCGTCGACGACGCCGCCGACCCGCAGCAGGTCGACGCCCTCCTCCCGGACACCCCCGAGTGCCTGGTGGTGGTCACCGCCGAGGGCCCGCTCACCGGGATCCCGGACGTCCGCCCCTGCACCCTCGGCGGCCTCGACCCCACCTCCGCCGTCGGCCTGCTCGCCCGGCTCATCGGCGACACCCGCGTCACCGTCGACCCGCGTGCCGCCGAGGCCCTCGCCGAGGAGTGCGGGGGGCTGCCCGCCGCGCTGGCCCTCGCGGGCGGCTGGCTCGCCGCCCACCCCAAGGCCGCCGTCGCCGACCTGGCCAAGCAGCTCCACGACATGCCCCCCACCACCACCGGCCCGCTGGGCCGCGCCTTCCGGCTCGTGTACGAGTCCCTGCCGCAGCCGGCCCGGCGCACCCTGCGGCTGCTGCCGCTCGCCCCGGCCGGGATCCTCGACTCGCACACCGCGTCCGCCCTAGCCGGCTGCTCGGTGGCCGCGGCGCAGTCCACCCTCGAGGACTTCGCCGCGCTGGGCCTCGTACGGCACGCCCCGGACGGGCTGTTCCTGCTCCCCGGCTGCCTCGCACCCTTCCTCCAGGCCCTGCTGGAGACACAGGAGCGGCCCGCCGAGGTGCAGCTGGCGCGGGCCCGGATGCTGGAGCGGACCGTACGGCTGCTGACCTCCTGCCGGGCCATGGCCGAGGCCGACGAGGAGGACGACGGGCTGCGCGAGCGCCTGGACGGGATGCCGCGCGCCCTGCGCTTCCCCGACCGGCGCTCGGCCGCCACCTGGCTGGACACCCGGCTGCCCGCGCTGACCGCCGCGGCGCACCTGGCCGTGGCCGACGGCGGGCTGGACACCCTGGCCCGCCGGCTGGTCTCCGCCCTGGTCCGGGCGCTGGCCGGACACCGCGGCACGGAGGCGGCCGCCCCCGAGCTGTACGGGCTGCACCGGCTCGTCCTGGACGTGGCCGAGCGCCGCGGCCTGCACCGGGAGCAGGCCGCGGCCCTGCTGAACCTGGCCGATCTGGACGCCGAGACCGGCCGGACCCGGGAGGCGCTGGCCCGGTACCGGGCCGCGCTGGACGCGGGAAAGGCCGCGAACGACCCGTACGCGACGGGCCGCGCGATGGAATCCGTAGGCGGTGCCCACCAGGAGCTGGCGGACTGGCCCCGGGCCTCCGACTGGTTCGGCCGCGCCCTGGCCCAGGCACTGGCGCGGGGCGAGCGGGAGGACGAGGCGCGGCTCTACGGCCGGCTCGGCAACGTGCACACCTACGCGGGCCGGTACGGGGAGGCCCTGCGCAGCTGGCGCGCCGCCGCCGCGGGCTACCGCAGGCTCGCCGATGTCCCGGGCCAGGCAAAGGCGTTGAGCGAGATGGCCCGGGTCCAGGAGTACGCCGGCCGGCCCGAGGAATCCCTGCACACCTGCCGCGAGGCCATCGAGCTGGCGCGCCGGGCCGGGGACCAGCGACTTCAGGCCGCGCTCCAGGTCCGGCTGGCCGACACGCTGGACCGCCTGGGCGACCCGGCGGCTGCCCGGCTGCATCGTTCGGCTGCGGACAGATTGCTGGGAGACGACCCCGCAGCCTGCGAAATCCGTAGTGGATCCGACTAAGATTATTTGTTTGCAAGGCTAGACACGCGTTAATCCTTCATTAAACTGGCTTCACCACGTCATCCGTGGTGCATCCCGTTGCGCGTTCTTGTGGGCGGGTATGTATGGAAGTGCCCCGTAACATCCCCTGAGTCAAGGACCGTGATCGACGATGAAGGTCGGCATCCCCCGCGAGGTCAAGAACAACGAGTTCCGCGTGGCCATCACCCCCGCCGGTGTCCACGAGCTCGTCCGTAACGGCCACCAGGTCTTCATCGAGCAGAACGCCGGTGTCGGCTCCTCGATCACGGACGCCGAGTACGTCGCGGCCGGTGCCGAGATCCTCGGCACCGCCGACGAGGTCTGGGCGACCGCGGACCTGCTGCTGAAGGTCAAGGAGCCGATCGCGGAGGAGTACCACCGCCTCCGCAAGGACCAGACCCTCTTCACCTACCTGCACCTGGCGGCCTCCCGCGAGTGCACGGACGCGCTCCTCGAGTCCGGCACCACCGCCATCGCGTACGAGACGGTCGAGCTCGCCAACCGCGCGCTGCCGCTGCTCGCCCCGATGTCCGAGGTCGCGGGCCGCCTGGCCCCGCAGGTCGGCGCCTACCACCTGATGCGCTCGGCCGGCGGCCGCGGCGTCCTCCCGGGCGGTGTCCCCGGCACCCACGCCGGCGAGTGCGTGGTCATCGGCGGCGGCGTCTCCGGCTGGAACGCCGCGCAGATCGCCATCGGCATGGGCTTCCACGTGACCCTGCTGGACCGCGACATCAACAAGCTCCGCGAGGCCGACAAGATCTTCGGCACGAAGATCAAGACGATCGTCTCCAACGCCTACGAGCTGGAGAAGGCCGTCGTCGAGGCCGACCTCGTCATCGGCGCGGTGCTGATCCCGGGTGCGAAGGCCCCGAAGCTGGTCACCAACGAGCTCGTCGCCAAGATGAAGCCCGGAAGTGTCCTTGTCGACATCGCGATCGACCAGGGCGGCTGCTTCGAGGACTCCCGTCCGACCACCCACGCCGAGCCGACCTTCCAGGTCCACAACTCGGTCTTCTACTGCGTCGCCAACATGCCGGGCGCGGTGCCGAACACCTCCACCTACGCCCTCACCAACGCGACCCTGCCCTACATCGTGCAGCTCGCGAACCTCGGCTGGGTCGAGGCGCTGCGTCGCGACCCGGCGCTCGGTCTGGGCCTCAACACCCATGATGGCCAGGTCGTTTACGGTCCGGTCGCCGAGGCCCACGGCCTGCAGACCCTTGAGCTGAGCACCCTGCTCGGCTGAGTCGTCAACGACTGACGTCAATCTCACGTATCCGGCCGGACCTTGCCCGCAAGGTCCGGCCGGACGCGTTTGCGGCATGCCCGCGGATCCCGCTCAACTCGCCTCGAACGTAACCCTTTAACCCTTTCGCACACCCGCGAAACTTCGCAGCGACAGCTCGCACGCCCTTGACAGAGTGGTGTTCGGTTGCCGACACATCGTGCCGGGTCCGGCGGATTGTGTTGCCGCTGGGCGGTGACACGCCATAGAGTCGCCAACCGTCGGCATGGTGCAACGCTGACCTATCGATAAGTGTCCTGGTCACGTCCGAGGAGGTAAGACGACTTGTGAATGAGTCGACATTTGCTCCTGGAGGTGGTCGAGCAGGCACGCCCGAGCGGGGACAGGGTCCTGCCGGGCTCGAAGCTGTCGGCTCCGTCGCGGTCCGCACCTTCGCAAACCACCAGCACATGACGACGCCCCAAAAGAGCATGGACGGCCTAGACGTGAACTCCAGGGCCGGCGACCTGAGCGGCGATACGCCCAAGGGATTCGCCGACTACGACAATGTGCCCGAGGGGCACTTCTACGACCCCGACGCGGAGTACGAACCGGACCCCGAGTACGCGGCCACCCTCGCCCCCGACGCTGCCCGCCAGCGCCGCGAGCGCATCGGCCCGACCGGACGCCCGCTGCCGTACTTCCCGATCCCGGGTCCGCTGACCGACCACGGTCCGGCGAAGATCATCGCGATGTGCAACCAGAAGGGCGGCGTGGGCAAGACCACGTCCACCATCAACCTGGGTGCCGCGCTCGCCGAGTACGGGCGCCGCGTGCTGCTCGTCGACTTCGACCCGCAGGGCGCGCTGTCCGTGGGCCTCGGCGTGAACCCGATGGAACTCGACCTGACGGTCTACAACCTGCTCATGGAGCGGGGCATGTCGGCCGACGAGGTGCTGCTCAAGACGGCGGTCCCCAACATGGACCTGCTGCCGAGCAACATCGACCTGTCGGCCGCCGAAGTGCAGTTGGTCAGCGAGGTCGCGCGCGAGTCGACGCTCCAGCGGGCGCTGAAGCCCCTGATGGCCGACTACGACTACATCGTGATCGACTGTCAGCCCTCGCTCGGCCTGCTGACCGTGAACGCCCTGACGGCGGCTCACAAGGTCATCGTCCCGCTGGAGTGCGAGTTCTTCGCACTGCGCGGTGTGGCGCTGCTGACCGAGACGATCGAGAAGGTCCAGGAGCGGCTCAACCCGGAGCTGGAGCTCGACGGCATCCTCGCCACCATGTACGACTCCCGTACGGTGCACAGCCGCGAGGTGCTGGCACGCGTGGTCGAGGCCTTCGACGACCACGTCTACCACACGGTCATCGGCCGCACGGTGCGCTTCCCGGAGACCACGGTCGCCGGCGAGCCGATCACCACGTACGCCTCCAACTCCGTCGGCGCCGCCGCCTACCGCCAGCTGGCCAGGGAGGTGCTCGCCCGGTGTCCCGCCGAGTGAGTCTGCCCGGAGCCGACGAACTGTTCCGTACGACCGGGGGGATGGCCCTCCAGTCGTCCTCGCCGCGGCGGGGCGCCGAGGAGGCGCCGCCGGCCGGAGGCACGGAGCACACGGCCGCGCCGGCGGACGGCACGGCGCGGACGACGGGGGACGTCCGGGGCCGGGAGACCGGCGAGCCGGCGGTGGGCGCGCAGCGCAGGCCGCAGGAAGGTTCTGCCACCGCGGCCGGGGCGTCCTCGCCCCGGTCCGGCAAGGGCCAGGGCCGGGGCGCCAACCGGCGGCCGAGCGGGCGCGAGCGGCACGACGAGAAGATCACGGTCTACGTCTCCGCGGAGGAGCTCATGGACCTGGAGCACGCCCGGCTGGTGCTCCGCGGGGAGCACGGGCTCGCCGTCGACCGCGGCCGCATCGTCCGCGAGGCGGTGGCGGTGGTCCTCGCGGACCTGGAGTCCCGCGGCGACGCCAGCATCCTGGTCCGCCGCCTCCGCGGCCGCTGACCCCACCACCCCGCCTGCGGCGAGCGGCCCCGACCCACCGCGCCGGCCGCCCCGCCCGCCGGTCCGCCCGCGGCGGGCGCTTCCGGCCCACCCGCGCCGCCCGCTGATCGGCTGGCGGCGGGTGGTTCCGGCCCGTCATGCGCCGGCGCCCGGTTCGCGGGGTGGGCAGGGGTTTGGTGAGGCGTCCCAGCCCCCCGGTGCGGCCCGGGTGCGGGTAGCCGGGGATCCGCCCGGCAGGGCCTAGGCTGCTCGTGGCCGTCCGGCCGAATTCCGTACCACCCTGGACCGCGATGCCCCCGAACGATGACGCCGCCCGACCGGCCCGGCGGAGCCTGGGCCGGGGCCCAGGGGCGGCCGGGGAGCCCGCTGAGGCGCCCGCTGCGGGCCGCGAGCCGGTCCCGGGCGGGCCGCAGGCCGGGGCGGCGGCAGCAGCCGCCGACGGGCCGCCTGGGGGCGCCGGAGGTCCCGGACGGGCCCACGCGGCCGCCGACGGGCCCGCAGCGACCCCGCAGGGGCCCCCGCAGGACGGCCCGGCCGGAGTGCCGGAAGCCGGGGGCGACGACGGGCCCGCCGCGGGCGACGGGCGGTTCACGCTGCGGCTGGCCAACTTCGAGGGGCCCTTCGACCTGCTGCTCCAGCTGATCTCCCGGCACAAGCTCGACGTCACCGAGGTGGCGCTGTCCAAGGTCACCGACGAGTTCATGGCGCACATCCGCGCCATGGGCCCCGACTGGGACCTCGACCAGACCACCGAGTTCCTGGTGGTCGCCGCCACCCTGCTCGACCTCAAGGCCGCCCGGCTGCTGCCCGCCGCCGAGGTCGAGGACGAGGCCGACCTGGCCCTGCTGGAGGCGCGGGACCTGCTCTTCGCGCGACTGCTCCAGTACAAGGCGTACAAGCAGATCGCCGAGATCTTCGCGGCCCGCGCGGAGCACGAGGCCAGGCGCCACCCCCGCACCGTCGGGCTGGAGCCGCACCACGCCGACCTCCTGCCCGACGTGGTCATCAGCATCGGCGCCGAGGGCTTCGCACGCCTCGCGGTGCAGGCCATGCAGCCCAGGGCCAGGCCCCAGGTGTACGTCGACCACATCCACGCCCCCCTCGTCAGCGTGCGGGAGCAGGCGGGACACGTCGTACGCCTGCTCAAGGCGCGCGGCGAGGCGACGTTCCAGGAGCTGACCGAGGGCGCCGCGGACACCCTCACCGTCGTCGCCCGCTTCCTGGCGCTCCTGGAGCTCTACCGGGAGAAGGCCGTGGTCCTCGACCAGGAGGACGCCCTGCTCACCCTCACCGTGCGCTGGACCGGCGGGGACGGCGACGGGATGCCGACGGTGACCGACGAGTTCGACCAAGTCGTGGAGGTAGCCGAATGACCCGGGCGCAGCTGGACCTGAAGGGCGCGCTGGAGGCGGTCCTGATGGTCGTGGACGAGCCCGCGACCGTCGAGCACCTCGCCAAGGTGCTCGAGCGCACCCCGCGCGAGGTCGCCGAGGCCCTCGCCGGGCTGGCCGACGAGTACACCGCGCAGCGCCGCGGCTTCGAGCTGCGGCCCGTCGCCGGGGGCTGGCGGTTCTACACCCGGCCCGAGTACGCGCAGGCCGTGGAGGCCTTCGTCCTGGACGGGCAGCAGGCCCGGCTCACCCAGGCGGCCCTGGAGACCCTCGCGGTCGTCGCGTACCGCCAGCCGGTGAGCCGCTCGAGGGTCTCGGGGGTCCGCGGAGTCAACTGCGACGGGGTCATGCGGACCCTGCTCCAGAGGGGTCTGGTGGCCGAGGCGGGCACGGAACCCGAAACAGGTGCGATCCTGTACAGGACGACGAACTACTTTCTGGAGCGTATGGGCCTGCGAGGCCTGGACGAGCTCCCGGAGCTCGCGCCCTTCCTCCCCGAGGCGGACGCGATCGAAGCCGAGACGCAAGAAGGTGTGCCGTCGTTCGATCCGGACGCACCGGACACTGATGAAGACGACGACAAGACGACGGACATTTGATGCGAAGCAACGGCAACGGCGGCGGCAACAGGAACAGCGGCGGCGGCGGTGGTGGCGCACGCGGTAGCTCCCGCGGCGGCAGCTCCTCCGGCGGGGGTGGCTACCGAGGCGGCAGCTCCGGCGGCAGCGGTGGCGGTGGCTACCGCGGCGGCTCTTCCGGCGGCAGCTCCTCCGGTGGCGGTGGCTACCGCGGCGGCTCCTCCGGCGGCAGCGGTGGCGGTGGCTACCGCGGCGGCAGCTCCTCCGGCGGCAGCTCCTCCGGTGGGGGCGGCTACCGCGGTGGCTCTTCCAGCGGCGGCTACCAGGGCGGCGGCTACCAGGGTGGCGGCTCCGGCTCGCGTGACCGCGACCGTGACCGCGACCAGGCGCCCCAGCGGCCCCGCAACCCCCGCCCCGAGGAGCGTCGCTACGACGTCGGCCCCGAGGGCGAGCGCAGCGGCCGCAGCGGCCCCAAGGCGGGCGGCGGCGGTGCCCGTGGCGCTTCCGCGCGCGGTGGCGCCAAGGGCGGCCCGAAGACCCCCAGGACCCCCGGCATCGGCCAGGCCGGCGGCCCGCGCAGCGGTCCGGGCAGCCGCAGCGGCCAGTCCCGTCCCCGCGAGCTGGACGCGCGGATCGAGGAGCGCGTGCGCGACCGGTACGCCGACAAGCCCGTGATCAAGACCCCGAAGACCTTCCCGGGCGCCGAGCAGGAGGGTGAGCGCCTGCAGAAGGTGCTCGCCCGGGCCGGCATGGGCTCGCGCCGCGCGTGCGAGGAGCTGGTCGAGCAGGCCCGCGTCGAGGTCAACGGCGAGATCGTGCTCGAGCAGGGCAAGCGCGTCCAGCCGAGTGACGAGATCAAGGTGGACGGCCTGACCGTCGCCACCCAGTCGTACCTGTTCTTCGCGCTGAACAAGCCCGCCGGCGTCGTCTCCACCATGGAGGACCCGGACGGCCGCCAGTGCCTGGGCGACTACGTCACCAACCGCGAGACCCGCCTCTTCCACGTCGGCCGGCTCGACACGGAGACCGAGGGCATCATCCTCCTCACCAACCACGGTGAGCTGGCCCACCGCCTCACGCACCCCAAGTACGGCGTGAAGAAGACCTACGTCGCCGCGATCACCGGCTCGCTGCCGCGCGACATCGGCAAGCGGCTCAAGGACGGCATCGAGCTGGAGGACGGCTACGCCCGCGCCGACCACTTCCGCGTCGTCGACCAGGTCGGCAAGAACTACCTGGTCGAGGTGACCCTCCACGAGGGCCGCAAGCACATCGTCCGCCGCATGCTGGCCGAGGCCGGCTTCCCGGTCGACAAGCTCGTCCGGACCTCCTTCGGCCCGATCGAGCTGGGCGACCAGAAGTCCGGCTGGCTGCGCCGCCTGACCAACACCGAGGTCGGCATGCTCATGCGCGAGGTCGGCCTCTAAGACTTGATCCGTAGTTCCCGAAGGAGGTACGGACTGCATCCGGGCGGCTGGTTCGGGCGCTCCGGCGTGGTCACCTTGCGGTGGCTCATCCGGGGTTGCTCGGGGCCGTTCCGGAATTCGGTGAGCAGAGGCCCGCTGGTCAGCGGGCTGCCGCAGGCCCTGCACTGGCGAACCAGCACTCAGAGCCTCACGCGGTTGACTCACGCAGGGTGTCTTCTCACCCGGTGGTCACCTTACCGACTCTCAGGTCAGCGAATGAGCGAATTGCGGAAGACCTCTTAGCCGTCCGGCGCGACATCCGTAGAAGCCCGCAGTGCCCTTGGCGCTGCGGGCTTCCGCGTTTCCCGGCCCCCCCGTTTTTGTGTCTTGCCCGGCACTCCCGAGGTGTTTATAGTCAGGGTGACTATTAAAGGGAGCGGGGGCCTTCATGGGCTGGAACACGAGCTGGACCGAGATCCTCGGCTTCGCCACGGGCGCCGTGTGCGTCTGGCTGGTGGCCCGGCAGCACATCGCCAACTGGCCCGTCGGGATCGCCAACAACCTCTTCTTCATCGTGCTGTTCACCCAGGCCGGCCTCTACGCCGACGCCGGGCTCCAGATCGTCTTCATCGCCCTCGCCGCGTACGGCTGGTGGTCCTGGACCCACGGGGGTGGACCAGGAACCGCCGGGACCCTGCCGGTGCGCCGTACCACGCGCGCCGAATGGGCCTGGCTGCTCGTGGCGGGGGCGGTGGGGACCGCCGCCCTGACCCTGCTGCTCGGCCGGGCCACCGACTCCACCGTGCCGTTCTGGGACGCGCTCACCACCGGGCTCTCCCTCATGGCCACCTACGGGCAGTGCCGCAAGCTCCTGGAGTCCTGGTGGCTGTGGATCGCCGCCGACCTCGTGTACATCCCGCTGTACGCGCACAAGGGGCTGTACCTGACCTCGGTCCTCTACGCCGGCTTCCTCGCCCTGTGCGTGGCCGGGCTGATCGGCTGGCACCGTACGCTCCCGGCACGCGGCGCCCGTACGGCCCAGGAGGCGACGGCATGAGCGGCGCCAAGCGCTACGGCCACGGACTGGTGCTGGGCAAGTTCTACCCGCCGCACGCCGGACACCACCACCTGGTGCGCACCGCCCAGGACCAGTGCGAGCGGCTGACCGTACTGGTCTGCGCCGCCTCGGTGGAGTCGGTGCCGCTCGCCGACCGGGTCGCCTGGATGCGCGAGGAGCACCCCGGGGCGGAGGTGGTCGGCGCGGTCGACGACGTACCCGTCGACCTGCACGACCCCGCCGTCTGGGAGGCGCACATGGCGATCTTCCGGGGCGCGGTGGGCCGGCGCGTGGACGCCGTCTTCACCTCCGAGGAGTACGGGACCGAACTCGCCCGGCGGTTCGGCGCCGAGGAGGTCTGCGTGGACCCGGCGCGCACCCTGTTCCCGGTGTCGGGGACCGCCGTACGCCAGGACCCGGCCGCGTGCTGGGAGTTCCTCGGGCCGGGCGTACGGGCCGCCCTGACCCGGCGGGTCGTCGTCCTGGGCGCCGAGTCCACCGGGACCACCACCCTCTCCCGGGAGCTGGCCGCGCACTACCGGCGGCGCGGCGGGGTGTGGGCGAAGACCGGCTGGGTCGCCGAGTACGGGCGGGAGTACAGCGAGGAGAAGCTCGCCGCGGCCCGCGCGGTGGACCCGGCGGCCTCCTGGGAGGACATGTCCTTCACCTCGCGGGAGTTCCCGGTGATCGCCCGCCGCCAGGACGCGGCGGAGGAACGGGCGGCCCGGCTCGGCTCGCCGGTGCTGTTCTGCGACACCGACTCCTTCGCGACCGGCATCTGGCACGAGCGGTACACGGGCCGCCGCAACCGCGAGGTCGAACGGATCGCCGCCCGCACCCGGCGGGACCTCTACCTGCTGACGGACGACGACGGAGTGCCCTTCGAGGACGACGGGCTGCGCGACGGGCCGGAGCTGAGACCCTGGATGACCGCCCGCTTCCGCAGGGAACTCACGAGCACCGGGAGGCGTTTCCTGGTCGTGAGCGGGGACCGGCGCGCACGGCTGGAGACGGCCGTGGCGGCGGTCGACGGCCTGCTGGCCGAGGGCTGGCACTTCGCGGCGCCCCTCCCGGAGCGGCGATGAGCAGCGCGCGGGCGGCGGGCGGGCCCGCGCCCTACGACCCGTACGCCTTCGAGCCCTTCGCGGTGACCGTCGACCTCGCCGTCCTCACCGTGCGCGGCGGCGCCCTGCACGTCCTGCTGATCCGGCGCGGGCAGGAACCGTACGCCGGCGCCTGGGCGCTCCCCGGCGGCTTCGTCCTGCCCCGCGAGTCCGCCGAGACGGCCGCCCGCCGCGAGCTGGCCGAGGAGACGGGCCTGGCGCCGGAGCTGGTCGCGGCCCTGCACCTGGAACAGCTGCGCACCTACAGCGAACCGGACCGGGACCCCCGCATGCGGGTGGTGTCGGTGGCCTTCACCGCGCTGGTCCCCGACATGCCCGAGCCGGCAGCGGAGGGCGGCGGGGACGCCGACCGGGCCCGGTGGGTGCCGGTGGGGGAGGTCGCGGAGCCGGCCTTCGACCACGCGCTGATCCTGGCGGACGCCCGGGAGCGGGTGGGCTCGAAGCTGGAGTACACCTGCCTGGCCACCGCCTTCTGCCCGCCCGAGTTCACCCTCGGGGAGCTCCAGGCCGTCTACGAGACGGTCTGGGGGACCACCCTGGACCGCCCGAACTTCCGCCGCAAGGTGCTGGCCACGCCCGGATTCGTGGAGGCCGTCCCCGGAGCCGCCCGGCTGACCGGCGGTCGCGGCAAACCCGCCGCGCTCTACCGGGCCGGACCGGCCACCACCCTGCACCCGCCCCTGCTCCGCCCCTCGGAAGGACCTTCACTGTGACCGCGACCAAGCGCGCCGCGACGGGCGCCCTCATCGGCCTGGCCCTGGGCGACGCCCTCGGTTTCCCGACGGAGTTCAACGACGTGCCGGCGATCCTCGCCAAGACCGGGCCGTGGCGGGAGATGCGGCTGCCCCGCCCCGCGATCGTCACCGACGACACCCAGATGACCCTGGCCCTGGCGCGCGGCATACGGACGGCTGCCGAGCGGGGCCCCGTCGGCCCGCTGCGGCTGGCCCGGCCGGTCCGCGAGGAGTTCGTCGACTGGTACCACTCCCCGGAGAACAACCGCGCCCCGGGCAACACCTGCCTGCGGGCGTGCGCTCTGCTGAACGATCCGCAGCGGGACTGGCGGGACGCCAGCCAGGTCGGCTCCAAGGGCTGCGGCGCCAACATGCGGGTCGCCCCGGTGGGCCTGGTGCCCGGCTGGACGGACGAGGAGCGGGCGGGCGCCGCCCAGCTCCAGTCGGCCCTCACCCACGGCCACCCCACCGCGCTGGCCGCCTCCGACCTGACCGCGCGGGCCGTGCACCTCCTCGCCCAGGGCGCCGAGGTGACCGGCCTGGTGGGGCAGCTGCGCTCGTACGCCCTGGAGAACCGCACCCGCTACCACGAGCGCTGGCTCGGCGACCTCTGGATGCGCACGGCGAGCGACGCCTCGCCGGAGTCCTTCATGGCCCGGGGCTGGGACGAGTGCCTGGCCGTCCTGGACCGCCTCGCGGCGGCCCTGCGCACCCCCTCCCCGGAGACCGACCCCTGCCTGACCACCGGCGACGGCTGGATCGCGGAGGAGGCCCTGGCCACCGGCCTGCAGTGCTTCCTGCTCTTCCCGGACGAGCCCCTCCTCGCCCTGCGCCGCGCGGCCTGCACGGCCGGCGACTCGGACTCGATCGCCTGCCTGGCCGGCGCCTTCGCCGGCGCCCACCTCGGCGCGGACGCCTGGCCCCGCGACTGGGAGGGCCGCATCGAGTACCGCGAGGAACTCCTCGCCTTCGGCACCCTCTGGGACGCGTGACCGGTGCAGAGACGGCCTAGCGGGCCGAGGCCAGGCGGGTGCGGTGGAGGAAGTCCGTGACGCGGGCGTGGTCCGGTTCGGCGGGGAGGGGGGTGGTGCGGAGGGCGGCTTCGGACTCCTCGGTGAGGCGGGTCATCCAGCCGTCGACCTCCTCCCAGGCCACCTCGCCCCGCTTGACCGCGAGGAGGCGCTCGCGGTCCGGGCCCGCGTCGATCGTCAGGCGGCCCGTGCGGAGCAGGTCGCGGCAGGAGGCCAGCAGGCGCAGCAGGTGCATGGCGTGCTTCCAGCGCGGCGCGCCGTGGAGGCGGACGTCGGCGAGGAGTTTGCCGTGCTGGGAGGTCGCGTAGCGGCTGAAGGTGGTGTGGGCCCGGCGGGAGAGGAAGGCCCCGCGCAGGGACATGAGTTCCTCTCCGACCGGGGTGATCCGTTCCACCAGCGGGGAGTGCAGGCACTCGAGGATGTTCGGGTTGGCGCGCAGGGCCAGCTCGCAGAAGCGCTCCAGTTCCCAGGAGAACTCCTCCTCCCGGGGGCCCTCCACATGGGTCGGGGGCTTCTCGAACCGCCAGAAGAGCGGCGTGGGGGCGAGGAAGACACCGCGCCGGTCGGTGTCGCTCGCCTCCGTGGCCAGCCCGAAGGCGCGGGAGCCCATCACGCAGGCGTAGATCGTGTGGTCCCGGACCAGGGTGAGGTCGTCCATCCCCGGAGGGTAGGCGGCCGGGTTACGGCTGGGCGAGCGAGATTTCCCCCTGCGGGGACACGGTGATCTTCTTCTCCTCGAGCGGCCGGGTCGCCGGACCGTGGGCCACCGCCCCGTCCGCCACCTGGAACTTGCTGCCGTGGCACGGGCAGTCGATGGTGCCGTTCTCGACCTTGTTCACCAGGCAGCCCTGGTGCGGGCACACCGCCGTGAAGCAGCGGAAGGAGCCCGCCGTCGGCTGGGTGACCACCAGCTTCTGCTCCTTGAGCACCGTGCCGCCGCCGACCGGCACCGCCGAGGACTTCAGCAGCGGCTGCGCGGCCTGGCCCTGGGCGGAGGCCGCCGCCTGCGGGGTGGAGGCGCTGCCGGACTCGGGCGCGGTCTTGTCCGCGTCCGAGCCGCAGGCGGCGAGCGTGCCTCCCGCCAGGGCGGCGGCTCCGGCCGCCAGTACCGTGCGCCGGGCGGTGTTCGACTCGGTCATACGAGGCTCCTTGCTGGGGTGGCCGGGATGCGAGGAGCATCCTGGCGTGCGACCGGCCTCAGGAGAAGCCCGCCACACCGTCTCGTTTCATACCTCCGGCCGCCAGGGCGTCAGGTCGGCCGGACCGCCGGGGGTGCGTACGACCTCCCACACGCGGAGCACGGCGTCCCGGTTCAACGGCCCGTGGACGTGCGGGTACGGGTCGCCGGGGCCGCCCGCCCGGCGCACCTCCGCCGTCAGGGCCCCTTCGTCGAGTTCCACGGCGAGCAGGGTGCCGGGCGTGTGCCGGTAGCGGGCCTCCACGATGGCGAGCGCGGTGGGGCGGTCGGCCGAACAGTGCACGAACCCCTCGGCGCCGAGCGAGTCGGGGGCGTACGGCAGCTCGGGAGCGGCACTCCAGTCGGCGAGCGGAACGATGTGGAAGATCATGCGGTGGTTCTACCGCACCCGCGTCCGAGCGCGGTGCACCAAGTGGCGGCATGGACCGATCTGGGTGACATTGTCCGTGTCTCGAAGCCGGGCCCGCCGCTGGCGCGCGCCCGGCCCCTCTTCGAAAGGCACAGGACCATGGCGGGTAATGACCTCGGCTCCCTCCTCGGCGGGCTCCTCGGCGGCGGCCAGGGCGGGAGCGCCGGCGGTGGCGGCGGCAACATCCTCGGCGCGCTGCTCGGCTCCCTGCTGGGCGGCGGCGGTGGCGGTGCCCAGGCGGCCGGCGGCGGCGGGAGCAACCCCCTCGGCGGACTGCTCGACATGCTGACCAAGTCCGGCCTCGCCGACCAGGCCAATTCCTGGGTCGGCACCGGCGAGAACCAGCCCGTCAGCGGTGCCCAGATCACCCAGGCGCTCCCGGGCGACACCCTCCAGAAGCTGGCCGAACAGGCGGGCGTCAGCCCCGAGCAGGCCGCCGACCAGATCGCCCGGACGCTGCCGGAGGCGGTGGACAAGCTGACCCCGAGCGGACAGGTGCCCACCGAGTCCCTGGAGGAGATCATCAGGAAGCAGGGCCTCTGACCGCGGCAAGATCGTCCACGAGGGCCCGGCCCCCGTCCACAGGGCGGACCGCCGGGCCCTCGCGCCGTACGGGCTGGCTACCCTGAGTCAGGCCCAGCCGTTACGCGATCACCTTGGAGCGCCCCGTGAGAACCGCCGTCGTCATCGGAACCGGACTGATCGGCACCTCCGCGGCGCTCGCCCTGACCGCCCGCGGGATCACCGTGCACCTCGTCGACCACGACCCCGCGCAGGCCCGTACGGCCGCCGCCCTGGGCGCCGGCACCGACGACGCCCCCGAGGGCCAGGTCGACCTCGCGATCGTCGCCGTACCGCCCGCGCACGTGGCCGCCGCGCTGGCCGACGCGATCGGACGCGGACTGGCCCGGGCCTACGTGGACGTGGCCAGCGTCAAGGGCGGCCCGCGCCGGGAGCTCGCGGCGCTGGGCGCCGACACCTCTGCGTACATCGGCACCCACCCCATGGCCGGCAAGGAGCGCTCGGGGCCGCTCGCCGCGACGGCGGACCTGTTCGAGGGCCGCCCCTGGGTGCTCACCCCGACCCGGGACACCGACCACGAGGTGCTGAACCTCGCACTGGAACTGGTCGCCCTGTGCCGGGCCGTACCCGTGGTGATGGACGCCGACGCGCACGACCGGGCGGTGGCCCTGGTCTCGCACACCCCGCAGCTGGTGTCCAGCATGGTCGCGGCACGCCTGGAGGAGGCGGACGAGACGGCGGTCCGGCTGTGCGGGCAGGGCATCCGGGACGTGACCCGGATCGCGGCCTCCGACCCCCGGATGTGGGTGGAGATCCTCTCGGCCAACCCGGGGCCGGTGGCCGACGTCCTGGCCGGCATCGCCGCCGACCTGGAGGAGACCGTCGAGGCGCTGCGCGGGCTCCAGTCCGCCGACGAGGCCAAGCGCCGGGGCGGCGCGGCGGGCATCGAGGACGTCCTCAAGCGCGGCAACGCGGGCCGGGTCCGGGTCCCCGGCAAGCACGGCGCTGCGCCCATGGCGTACGAGACGGTCGGGGTGTTCATCAGCGACAAGCCCGGCGAGCTGGCGCGGATCTTCGCGGACGCCGGCCGGGCCGGGGTCAACATCGAGGACGTGCGGATCGAGCACGCGACGGGCCAGCAGGCGGGCCTGGTGCAGCTCATGGTGGAGCCGCGGGCCGTGGCGGCCCTGACCGCCGAGCTGCGCGAGCGGGGCTGGGCGCTGCGCCAGCAGTAGTCCGGGTGCGGCGCCGCCGCGGCTGGCATGGCCATGGGCCGGGACCGGAGGGTTCTGGGGGCCGGTAACCTGGGGAGGGGCGCTTTTGGCGCGCCCGGACACGTACGCGCAACCAGGAAGGTGCCCGCACCGTGGAAACCGCAGCTCCGTCCGCCGTGATCGTCGCCATCGACGGTCCCTCCGGCACGGGCAAGTCCAGCACCTCCAAGGCCGTGGCCGCCAAGCTCGGGCTGCGCTACCTGGACACCGGTGCCCAGTACCGGGCCATCACCTGGTGGATGATCACCAACGGCGTCGACACCGACGACCCGCAGGCCATCGCCCTCGCCGCCGGCAAGCCGGCCATCGTCTCCGGTACGGACCCGGCCGCCCCCACCATCACGGTGGACGGCCTGGACGCCTCCGGCCCGATCCGCACCCAGGAGGTCACCTCCAAGGTCAGCGCCGTCAGCGCCGTCCCCGAGGTGCGCACCCTGATCACCGAGCTCCAGCGCTCCATCGCCGCCGAGGCGGCCGAGGAGGCCGACGGGATCGTGGTCGAGGGCCGGGACATCGGCACCACCGTCCTGCCCGACGCCGACCTCAAGATCTTCCTGACGGCCTCCCCCGAGGCCCGTGCCGCCCGCCGCAGCGGCGAGCTGCGCGGCAAGGAGGCAACGGACCTCGCGGCCACCAGGGAAGCCCTGATCAAGCGGGACGCGGCCGACTCCGGCCGCAAGACCTCCCCGCTGGCCAAGGCGGGCGACGCCGTCGAGGTGGACACCACCGACCTCACCCTCGACCAGGTGATCGAATGCGTGGTCACGCTGGTGGAAGAGCGGCGGAGCCGGTGAGCGACACGCCCTCCCTCAAGGGTGCGGCGGTCGGCAGGCGCATCGGCATCGGGCTGATGTACGGGCTGTGGAAGCCGCGCGTGCTGGGGGCCTGGAAGGTGCCCGCCTCCGGCCCCGTCATCCTGGCCGTGAACCACGCGCACAACATCGACGGCCCGATGGTCATGGGCACCGCCCCGCGGCCGCTGCACTTCCTGATCAAGAAGGAGGCGTACGTCGGCCCGCTCGGCCCCTTCCTGGAAGGGATCGGGCAGGTGAAGGTGGACCGCACCGGCACCGACCGGACCGCGATCACCCGCGCGCTCGGCGTCCTCGACCAGGGCGGCGCCCTGGGGATATTCCCCGAGGGCACCCGGGGCGAGGGGGACTTCGCGTCCCTGCGCGCCGGGCTCGCCTACTTCGCGGTCCGCAGCGGCGCCCCGATCGTGCCGGTCGCCGTCCTGGGCAGCACCGAGGCCAAGGGGCGGCTGGTCAAGGGCCTGCCGCCGCTGCGGAGCCGGGTCGACGTCGTCTTCGGCTCCGCCTTCGACGCCGGGGACGGCACGGGCCGCCGTACGCGGACCGCGCTGGACCAGGCCACCGAACGAATCCAGGGCCGGCTGACCGCCCACCTGGCCGATGCCAAGCGCCTCACCGGGCGCTGAGCGAGACTTGAACCAGTAGTGGAACCGCGCTGCGCGGCTGCCACCGATCACCACGAACGACGAGGAACGGACTTCATGAACGACCAGCACGACCACGGAGCACTTGGCGACGCCGAGTACGCGGAGTTCATGGAGCTCGCCGCGGAGGAAGGCTTCGACCTCGAGGACGTCGAAGGCGCGATCGAGGAGGCCGGCCACGGCCCGCTCCCCGTACTCGCCGTCGTCGGCCGCCCGAACGTCGGCAAGTCGACCCTGGTGAACCGCATCATCGGCCGCCGCGAGGCCGTCGTCGAGGACAAGCCGGGCGTCACCCGCGACCGCGTCACCTACGAGGCCGAGTGGGCCGGCCGCCGCTTCAAGGTCGTCGACACCGGCGGCTGGGAGCAGGACGTCCTCGGCATCGAGGCCTCCGTCGCCGCCCAGGCCGAGTACGCCATCGAGGCCGCCGACGCGGTCGTCTTCGTCGTGGACGCCAAGGTCGGCGCCACCGACACCGACGAGGCCGTCGTCAAGCTGCTGCGCCGCGCCGGCAAGCCCGTCGTCCTGTGCGCCAACAAGGTCGACGGCCAGAGCGGCGAGGCCGACGCGGCCTCCCTGTGGTCGCTGGGCCTCGGCCAGCCGCACCCGGTCTCCTCCCTGCACGGCCGCGGTACGGGCGACATGCTCGACGCCGTCCTCGAAGCCCTGCCGGAGGCCCCCGAGCAGAGCTTCGGCGGCACGCCGGTCGGCGGGCCGCGCCGCATCGCCCTGATCGGCCGCCCGAACGTGGGCAAGTCCTCGCTCCTGAACAAGGTCGCCCGCGAGGACCGCGTCGTCGTCAACGAGCTGGCCGGCACCACCCGCGACCCGGTCGACGAGCTGATCGAGCTCGGCGGCATCACCTGGAAGTTCGTGGACACCGCGGGCATCCGCAAGAAGGTCCACCTCCAGCAGGGCGCCGACTACTACGCCTCCCTGCGCACGGCCGCCGCCGTGGAGAAGGCGGAGGTGGCGGTCATCCTGATCGACACCACCGAGAACATCAGCGTCCAGGACCAGCGCATCATCACCATGGCCGTCGAGGCCGGCCGCGCGATCGTGATCGCGTACAACAAGTGGGACGAGCTGGACGAGGAGCGCCGCTACTACCTCGAGCGCGAGATCGAGACCGAGATGCAGCAGGTCTCCTGGGCTCCCCGCGTCAACGTCTCGGCGCTCACCGGCCGCCACATGGAGAAGCTGGTCCCGGCGATCGAGACCGCCCTCGCGGGCTGGGAGACGCGCGTCCCCACCGGCCGGCTGAACGCCTTCCTCGGCGAGGTCGTCGCGGCCCACCCGCACCCGATCCGCGGCGGCAAGCAGCCCCGCATCCTGTTCGGTACCCAGGCGGGCAGCAAGCCGCCGCGGTTCGTCCTCTTCGCCTCCGGCTTCCTGGAGCACGGCTACCGGCGCTTCATCGAGCGCCGCCTGCGCGAGGAGTTCGGCTTCGAGGGCACCCCGATCCACATCTCGGTGCGGGTGCGCGAGAAGCGCGGAGCGCAGTACAAGAAGAAGAAGTAGCGGCGCTCCGGGGTCAGTAGCCCCGGCGCGGAGCGGGCGGCAGGGCCGCCGGGATGTGCTGCATCCCGGTCTGGTGCTGCCGCCCGCCGCCGTATCCGGACCCGCCCGCGTACGAGTACGCCGGCTGGGCCTGCTGCGGGACGTACGAGGGCTGCCAGCCGTCGGCCTGCTGCCACGAGGAACCGTTCCAGCCGCTGCCGTACGCGCTGCCCGTGCCGCCGCCGTACGAGCCGCCGAAGGCGCCGCCGTACGAGGCGCCGCCGTACGAGGCGCCGCCGTACGAGAACGCGGTGAAGCCGAGGTCCTCCTCGCCCGTACGGTCGCCCGGCAGCGCCCGGAAGGCGCGCAGGTACTCCGAGTACAGGCTGTCGTAGATCGGGGTGTGCGAGACGGTGCTCGTACGGGACGGGGCGCGGGAGGGGTCGTATGAATGCACGTAACAGCCAACGAACCCGGGGCCCTGCGGATGCGGGGTGACGGTGCGGAAAACGCAGATCGCCGGGGGTGCGCGGGACGGACCGCGCACCCCCGGCGCATGCCGCCCGGCCCCTCGGCGGGGGTCGAACGGCCGTTTCCGGTGGGGAGGGGCACGAAGAGGCCCCGGAGGGGCTCAGGCGCCCGGCGTACCCGCCAGGGGCATCGCGGCGGCGACCAGCTTGCCGTTGCTCGCGGCCTTGTCCAGGGCGTCGCGCAGCAGGTCCTCGCGCGGCTGCTGGCCGATGGAGCCGACCGGGGCGGCGTAGATGAGCACGCGCTGGGTCTTGTTGACGGCGGCCCGCCAGCCGTCGGTGACGCTCAGCGCCTGGTGGGCCTGCCACCAGGCCACCTGGGGGCCGCCGTCGGTGCCCGGCTGGAGCACGGCGTGCAGCTGCCCGCCGGCGAGCAGGACCGACCAGCCGCCGAGGGCGGAGGGGACCTCGTTGGTGTCGGTGACCGGGATGAAGCCCTGCTCGATGAGGAGGGGGAGGAAGTCGTCGCCGGGGCCGGTGGTGCCGGGGCGGGCGATCGGCGCGGTCGGCTCGACGACCAGCGCGGGGTGCAGCTCCCCGGCGATCAGGATCAGGCCGCTGGTGATGCCGAGGACGGCCTGGCCGCCGGGAACCGACTGCGGGACCTCGCCGGCGGCCTGCTCCGGGGCGGGGCTGTCACCGGTGATGCTGCGGACCGCGCCCTGGAGCTGCTCCTCGGACACTGTGACGACCTGGGAGGGGATGCAGGCGGCGTGGGCGAAGGCGAGGACGGCGGTTTCCTCGCCCACGAACAGCACGGTGCTCGTGGGGTGGGTCTCGGGGTCACCGGGAGTGCGGCAGGAGGTGCAGTCGTAACTGCCCGGGGCGTCGTCGCCGGTGAGCAGCCTGTCGGCTTCTTCGTCACCGATCTCGGCACGTACCTCAAGACTGACGTCGAGCATGCGCGGCACGGGGTGGCTCCTCATTCGTGCGGAGGCCGGGGGGTTCCCGGCTCGCCGGGATCAACGGGGGAGCGGCGGCCGGGGTCACGCCGTTTGAGGGAACGGAATCGAACCGGCCACCCGTACGAGTGAACCGTCCGGCCACTGCTTCGCCTTTGTGGCAACTCTTGCTTACTTGTGTGCAGTTGATGGCTGGTGCTGGCCGTTTGGGGGAGGGGCGGCGGTCGGCCGTCCGGGTGGGGCGCGGAGGCGTGCCGCGTGGCGGGGCGGGCGGGGGACGGGGGCTCCGTAGCGTGAGCCGATGCCCGATCTGTGGATGCGCCGGGTGGTGGCCACCGCAGTGGCCGCGGCCGCCGCCGCGCTGGTACTCGTACTCCCGTCGGGTGTCGGCGCGGTCGCGGCACCGCCCCCGCCGGCTCCGGGTCCTGCGGGGGCCGCGCACCCGGGCTCGCCGGGGGTGATCGGGACCGGGCCGGGGGACTGCGGGCCCGGCCGGGCATGGCCGTGGGACTGCGTCGCGGACTGCGAGAGCAGCGGGCGGTGGGCGGTGAACACCGGCAACGGCTTCTACGGGGGCCTGCAGTTCCGGCAGCCGACCTGGGAGGAGCACGGGGGCCTGCTGTACGCGGCGCGGGCCGACCTGGCGAGCCGGGAGCAGCAGATCCGGGTCGCGGAGGAGCTGCTGGGCGTTGCGGGGTGGGAGGCGTGGCCGGTGTGCGCGAAGCGGTACGGGCTGGCGGGGCGGACGCACGTGGTGCGGGGCGGGGACACGCTGGACGGGATCGCGCGGCGGTGGCGGGTGGGGGGAGGGTGGCGGGCCCTGTACGAGGCCAACCGGTCGGCGGTCGGCCCCCGCCCGGACCGCCTCCGCGTGGGGCTCCTCCTGACCCTGCCGTCGGCGCCGCCGGCCCCTGCCAACCCTGCGCCGGTGCCGGCGGGCCCGCCCGCGGTTCCGGTGCCCGCCGCGGTGCCTCCAGTGCCCGCCGCGCCCGCCGGCCCCGCGCCGGTGCCGGCGGCCTCGGCCCCGGCCGGCCCCGCGCCGGGTCCTGCGCCCGTCGGCCCGTCGGGCGTTCCGTTGCCTCCGACGCCTGCGCCGGTGCGCTGAGCCTGCGGGTCGGTGGTGCCGCTGCGCGGAGCAAGTCCCCTACCCGCCCTTCCACCGTTCCCCGGGCTACGCCCGGACTCGTTCGTGTGCGGGCCCGCCGCCGGGGGGCCAGCCCCCGGACCCTCCCCCAGACTCCGTCCGGGGGGACCCCCAGCGCCTCAAACGCCGGCGAGGCTGGATTTGGCTGAGCCGCGCTCACATGTGCCCGCAGGGCCCCTCCAGCCCCGCCGGCGTTTGAGGCGCGGGTCCGGGCAGCGCCCGGGGAACGGTGGAAGGGTGGGTAGGGGACAGCCCCGCGCAGCGGCCCACCACCCGCAGACGACGGCCGGACCCTGGCCAGGGCCCGTGGCCCCGCCCCGGGTCCGCCGGCCGGAGGCCGGCGCAGCGGCGCGAAGCCGGTAAGGCCCGCCAGGGCCGCACCGCGCGAGCGGCGCGTCAAAAAGGGGCCACACTGGGCGGATGCTCGAGACCTCCGCACGACTGCTGCGCCTGCTCTCCCTGTTGCAGGCCCACCGGGAATGGACCGGTGCCGATCTCGCCGCACGGCTCGGCGTCACGCCGCGTACCGTGCGGCGGGACGTCGACCGGCTGCGCGAGCTCGGGTACCCCGTGAACGCCAGCCCCGGGACCGGCGGCGGGTACCAGCTGGGGGCCGGGGCCGAGCTGCCGCCGCTGCTGCTGGACGACGACGAGGCCGTCGCGGTCGCCGTCGGGCTGCGCACGGCCGCCGGGAACGGGGTCGAGGGGATCGGGGAGGCCTCCGTACGGGCCCTCGCCAAGCTGGAGCAGGTGCTGCCGTCGCGGCTGCGCGGGCGGGTCTCGGCGCTCAACGAGTTCACCGTGCCCATGCTGCGCGGGCCGGGCCGCGCCACCGTCGACGCCTCGGTGCTCACCGAGCTCGCCGCCGCCTGCCGGGACAGCGAGCGGCTCCGTTTCGGGTACCGGGACCACGGGGGCAGCGTCAGCCGGCGCGTTGTCGAGCCGCACCGGCTCGTCTGTACCGAGCGGCGCTGGTACCTCGTCGCCTGGGACCTCGACCGGGAGGACTGGCGGACCTTCCGCGCGGACCGGATCGAGCCCCGCCCGCCGCACGGCCCGCGCTTCACCCCGCGCCCGGCGCCCGCCGAGGACCTCGCCGCGTACGTCTCCCAGGGCGTGTCGCAGCGCGCGTACGCGGCCCAGGCGGTGGTGCGGCTGCGCGTACCGGCCGAGGAGGCGGCGCGGATCATCGGGCCCTCCGACGGGGCGCTGGAGCCGGTCGACGCGGAGAGCTGCCTGCTGCACACCGGGGCGGTGAACCTCGAGGTTCTCGTGATTCACATCATGCTGCTCGGCTGTGAGTTCGAGGTGGTGGAGCCGCCCGAGCTGACCGAGCGGATCCGGTGGGTACGGGACCTTCTGGGCCGTGCCCTGGAAGCGGTGCCGGAGTAACTCCCGGGCGCCGGAATTCGGGTTCTCCGGCGGAATTCGAAAGGGCTCCGGAAAGGAAGGGGACGGGGGTCTTCCGGGGGTGGCGGCTGTCGACAACCCGTGACACAAGCGTGACCCGGTACGGAGGAACATCCGCTCGCCCGGCTGACGGGCTGTGCATATGAACGGCGACGGCGGGCCGGTTCGGTGAACCGGCCCGCCGTTTTCGCGGTGCGGGGTGGGGCTGTGCGTACCGTCCCCGCGCAGTGGGTCAGCCGCCGGTCGCCGGGCGGGCCGAGGCGCCCCGGGCGGTGGCCCGCTCGGTGTGTGCCGGGCGCCGGCTGCCGGCCGGGGTGACCGGGGTGCGCTCGGAGCGGATGACGTGCTGCCGGGACACCGGGTGCGTGGCGGGGCGCAGGGCCGGGGCGTGCCCGGCCGGGGCGGGGGCCGGGGTCCCGTCCTCGACGGCGGCGGTGCGCCCGGGCTGCCACTTCCCGCCCGCGGAGAGCAGCGGCGTGAGCGCGGCGGCGACCGGTTCGGAGACCCGGCCGTCCTCCAGCCGGCGGCGCCACAGCTCGCGCAGCTCGAAGACGTAGGCCTCGGCGCGGGCGATGAGCGGCTCGAACCAGGGCAGCGCCAGCATGATGAGCAGTCCGGCCATCCAGCCGAGGAGTACGTCGCTCACCCAGTGGGTGCCGAGGTACACGGTGGTGGCGCCGACGCTCAGCGAGACGACCGCGGAGAGCACGGACAGCACCCGGCGGGTGACGGTGGTGGAGGCCAAGTAGGCCAGGATCCCCCAGGTCACGACGGCGTTGGCGGTGTGGCCCGAAGGGAATATATCGCCGCCCGCGAAGAGCTCGGCGGAGCCGATCTGGGTGGCGTAGTGCGGTCCGAGCCGGCCCAGGCCGAGCTTGACGGAGCCCACGGTGATGTTCAGCAGCAGCAGGGCCACGCCGAGGGCGATCAGCGGGCGGAGGGTGTGCTGCCGCCAGGAGCGCCAGCCGAGCCAGGCCGCGACCATCACGGCGGTCGGTCCGCGCTGGCCGAGTACGACGAGGTAGTCGAGGAAGGCGTGTACCTGCGGCCACTGCTCGTAGGGCCGGAAGAACATGATCTGCCAGTCCAGGCGGACGAGCCAGGAGGTCGTCAGCACGGCCACGACGGTCACGAGGTAGGCGCCGAGGGTCGCGGAGAGGAGCACGACGCGGTGCCGGCTCATCTGCGGAGTTTGCAGATGAGCCGGTCGCTCTGGTTCCCGGTCCAGCCGGGCGAACACCGGCTCCAGACGGGCAAGCATTTGGTCAGTACGCACTCAATCGACGTTACCGCGCGCCGAAGGGCAGCCCGGGCGAATCGCGGGCTTTGTGATGACCATGTGATGTGGAGTGCGTCTCACGGGGGACTTAATTCCCCTTGTTCCGGCACTTGTTGGACCTTATCGGATTCAACTCCGGGAGCGCTGCCCCTGCAATTATCCGCATGCTTACATCGGGTTTATTGCCGCAGCTCAATTCCTTTGCACAATCATGGATTGGAATGGTCCATTCCGTGATCACGGTTCCCGGCCCGCCTACGGAGGCCCGGAGCCGTTCAGCCAGAAGGCCCCGTACACCGCCGAGGCCAGCGCCAGCGCCCCCACCGCGCCCGCCGCCCGCCCGGTCCGCCACCGGGCCAGGGCCACCGCCACCGGCAGCAGCAGCGGGAAGGCCGGCAGCAGCAGCCGGGGCTTGGAGCCGAAGTACCCGGAGGCGCACAGCGCCAGCGCCACCACGATCCCGCAGTACACCAGCAGCGCCACGGGCTGCCGGTCGCGCACGCACAGCCGGTACAGCCACAGCACCAGCGCCACCCCGGCGATCAGCGCCACCCCGGCGGGGAAGGCGGGGGAGGCCAGCCGCGCCCCGATGAACCGGGCGAAGGCCAGGCCCCCGTCGAAGCCGTTGCCCCAGCCCGCCTGCACGTCCAGGTAGCCCAGCAGCCCGCCGCCGGTCCGGTGCCCGACCCACAGCACGTACGCCGCCGCGCCCAGCGGGGCCAGCACCACCCCGGCCGCCGTGCGCCACGAGCGCTCCCCGCGCCGCCAGGCCAGGGCCGCCGCCACCCACACCGCCAGCACCACCGCCGCCCCGACCGGACGGGTCAGCCCCGCCCCGGCCGCGAGCAGGCCCGCCGCGATCCAGCGCCCGCGCAGCACCGCGTACAGCGCCCAGGCGGCCAGGGCCGTGAACAGCGACTCGCTGTACGCCATGGACTGCACGATCCCCACCGGCAGCGCCGCCCACAGGGCCACCGCGAGGACCCCCGCGCGCCGCCCGTAGCGCAGGTCCGCGACGGCGAAGATCCCCCAGGCGGCGGCGAGCCCCGCCACTGCCGAGACCACCAGGCCCGCCGAGCCGTACGAGAGCCCCGAGGGCGCCGCCACCAGCCGCTCCAGCCACGGCAGCAGCGGGAAGAAGGCCAGGTTGGAGTGGACGGCCCCGTTCGGCAGGACCACCTCGTACCCGTACCCCCCGGCGGCGATCCGGGCGTACCAGAGGGAGTCCCAGCGGGCCGACAGCAGGGTGTGCGGACTGCTGCCGGCCGCCGCGCCCCACAGCGCGAGCACCGCCAGGCCGAGCAGCCGCACCGCGGCGAAGGCGGCGAGCGCGGGCGCGGCACGGCTCGGTCCGGGAACCTTCGCGGGGACATCGTCAACGGGCACAGTGGTCACGGGGACGAGTATCGACGGCGCGGACACCGGGTACGGAACGGGCGCCACGGGACGTGACCAGGTGCGTACGCGGGGGGAGGGCGCGGCGGGGCGAGTGGCGCACACCACAGCGGGGCCCCCGCCGGGATGAGAGCTTGACCACGTGTCGGACACGCGAACTCGCGTACGCTGACCCTTCACTCGCGTGTCGATGCCGGACCCCGTAGGACGCCGCTCAGCGCACCACCCCGCGGCGCCCCACGACGCTGTCCGCCGAGTGCGAGGGACCACCTGGGAGGTACATGCATGTCGGGGACGAACACGGCCGGCGACAGGAAACCCTCCCTCCGGGAGCAGCTCCGCGCGGTCTCCGGCGGGGCCAACCGCTGGGTCGTCCTGGCGGTGCTGTGCGTCAGCCTCGTGCTCGTCGCGCTCGACGCGACCATTCTGCACGTGGCCGTCCCCTCCGTCACCGAGGACCTGCGCCCCGGCTCGATGGAACTCCTGTGGATCGTCGACGCCTACCCGCTGGTCTGCGCCGCGCTCCTGATCCTCTTCGGCACCCTCGGCGACCGGGTCGGCCGCCGCCGGATCCTGCTCCTCGGCTACACCCTCTTCGGCGTCGCCTCCGCGATCGCCGCCCTCGCCGACAACGCCCAGGTCCTGATCGCCGCGCGCGCCCTGCTCGGCGTCGGCGGGGCGATGATCATGCCGGCCACCCTGTCGATCCTGCGCCAGGTCTTCCCCGACCGGCGCGAGCGCGCCCTGGCCATCGGCATCTGGACCGCCGTCGCCGCGGTCGGCGCGGCCGGCGGGCCCGTACTCGGCGGCTTCCTCGTCCAGCACTTCTGGTGGGGTTCCGTCTTCCTCATCAACATCCCGCTGATGGCGCTGATCCTGCCGCTCGGCCGCTGGCTGCTGCCCGAATCCCGGGGCGCCGCCGACGGGCCGTGGGACGTGCTCGGCGCGCTGATGGCCGCCGGCGGCGTGCTGGGCGCGGTGCTCGGCATCAAGCGGATCGGCGCGGAGCGGCAGCTCACCGACCCCGGGGCGCTGCTCCCGCTGCTGCTCGGCGTGCTGGTGCTGGCCCTCTTCGTACGCCGCCAGAAGCGGCGCGAGCACCCGCTGATCGACATGCGGATGTTCTCCCGGGCCGCCTTCTCCACCTCCGTCGGCTGCATCGTGCTCGCCATGCTGGCCCTGGTCGGCCTGGAGCTGATCGCCGTCCAGTACCTCCAGCTGGTGCTGGACCTGAGCCCGCTCGAGACCGGCCTGCGGCTGCTGCCGCTGACCTTCGCCGCCATGGCAGCGGGCGCCACCGGCTCCTACACCCTCCAGCGGGTCGGCCCGCGCACCATGGTCTCGCTGGGCTTCGTGCTCACCGCCGGCGCCGTGCTGCTGCTGACGCTGATGGGCCAGCAGGACCGGTTCGTGCTGCTGACCGCGGGCTTCGTCCTGCTCGGCTTCGGGCTCCAGACCACCCTGTTCGCCGCGTACGAGTCCATGCTGAGCGAGGCCCCGGCGGACACCGCCGGCGGCGCCGCCTCCATAGGCGAGACCTCCTACCAGCTCGGTGCGGGCATGGGCATCGCCCTGCTCGGCAGCGTGATGAACGCCGCCTACCGGCCCGGCCTGCTGGACGTCCCCGGCGTTCCCGCCCAGGACTCGGCGGGCGCCGCGAACTCCCTCGGCGAGGCCTACCAGATCGCCGCCCACCTCGGCGGTCCGGCGGGAGAGTCCCTCTACGCCGCCGCCCGGCACTCCTTCGTACACGGGCTGCACGTCACCCTCGTGGTCAGCGCCTGCCTGCTGCTCGCCGGCGCCGTGATGGCGCTGAAGCTGCCGCGCACCATGGAGCACGCCGAGCCGGCCGCCTGCGGCGCGGCCGTCGCCGACGCCGAGACCCCCGTACGCCTGCCCGCCCAGCCCAAGGGCCCGTCCCAGCTCGAGGGCCCCTCCCCGCTCGAGGGCCGGTCCGGCCCGGCCGCGGGGGGCGCGCGGATCCCCGGTCCGGCCAAGCCCGAGTGCGATCCCGCCGTCGGCGGCCGGGCCGGGGGTGGACCCGGGGCCGGGTCGCAGACAAACTTGCACCGCTAGGTTTCGCCCCACGTGCCTGCCGGGAGGCCCCCTTGTCCGCGCCGTCTGCGTCGTCCGCGCCGAAGACCCCCTTCGCCCCCACCGATCCGCTCGGGCTCGACGAGCTGCTCGGCCCCGAGGACCTCGCCGTCCGCGACACGGTCCGCTCCTGGGCCGCCGACCGGGTCCTGCCGCACATCGCCCAGTGGTACGAGGACGGGGAGCTCCCCGTCATCCGCGAGCTGGCCCGCGAGCTCGGCTCCATCGGCGCGCTCGGCATGTCCCTGACGGGCTACGGGTGCGCGGGCGCGAGCGCCGTCCAGTACGGCCTGGCCTGCCTGGAGCTGGAGGCCGCCGACTCGGGGATCCGCTCGCTGGTCTCCGTACAGGGCTCGCTGGCCATGTACGCGATCTGGAAGTACGGCTCCGAGGAGCAGAAGCAGCGCTGGCTGCCCGGCATGGCGGCCGGCGAGCTGATCGGCTGCTTCGGGCTGACCGAGCCCGACATCGGCTCCGACCCGGCCGCGATGCGCACGTACGCGAAGCGCGACGGCTCCGACTGGGTGCTGAACGGCCGCAAGATGTGGATCACCAACGGTTCGGTGGCCGCCGTGGCCGTCGTCTGGGCCCAGACGGACGAGGGGATCCGCGGCTTCGCCGTACCCACCGACAGTGCCGGCTTCTCGGCTCCGGAGATCAAGCACAAGTGGTCGCTGCGCGCCTCAGTGACGAGCGAACTGGTGCTGGACGACGTACGGCTGCCCGCGGACGCGGTGCTTCCGGGCGTCGTCGGGCTCAAGGGACCGCTGGGCTGCCTCAGCCACGCGCGGTACGGGATCATCTGGGGGTCCATGGGCGCGGCACGCGCCAGCTTCGAGTCGGCGCTCGACTACGCGAGGACGCGGGAGCAGTTCGGCAAGCCGATCGGCGGCTTCCAGCTCACCCAGGCCAAGCTGGCCGACATGGCGCTGGAACTCCACAAGGGCCTTCTGCTCGCCCACCACCTGGGCCGCCGCATGGACGCGGGCACCCTGCGGCCGGAGCAGATCAGCTTCGGCAAGCTCAACAACGTCCGCGAGGCCATCGACATCTGCCGCACCGCGCGGACCATTCTCGGGGCCAACGGGATCTCCCTGGAGTACCCCGTCATGCGGCACGCCACCAACCTGGAGTCGGTGCTCACCTACGAGGGCACGGTCGAGATGCACCAGCTGGTCCTGGGCAAGGCGCTCACCGGGCTCGACGCCTTCCGGTAAGCCGGTGAGGGCCTCGCTTAGCTTTGGTTGAAGAAGTCGCGGGAGCGGCCGCCCGCTTCGCCGCTGACGACCTGGGTGTCGGCCGGGGTCAGGAGGAAGACCCTGGTCGCCACCCGCTCGATCGACCCGCGCAGCCCGAAGGTCAGGCCGGCCGCGAAGTCGACCACGCGCTTGGCGTCGGTCGGGTCCATCGAGGACAGGTTCACGATCACCGGGACGCCCTCGCGGAACAGCTCGCCGATGCCGCGCGCGTCACGGAAGCCGTCCGGGGTCACGGTCGCGATCCGACGGCCACGGTCGACCGCCGAATCCGAGGCCACCTTCACACGGGGGTCGGTGACCCACTGGTCGCCGGGGCCGGAGACCGAGCCCTGCTGGCGCTCCACCGCCTCCGCGTAATCGTCGTCGTAGTACCGCTCGTCGTCGCTGTCCTCTACGAGACCCAACCAGGCACTCGCCTTGCGTACCGAACCCATGGACGCCTCCTTTCACCGTGGCCAGTCTGTCTTCTTCTCCGCTGCCCCTATGGTCGTCCATGATGCTGACAACGCGCCAAGTGGATAGCCGCCGCGCAGAGGTTTCGTGACGGGACTGGTGCAGAACATCCGTTGCACGGTCAAGGTTCCTGGACGCTACCGCTGCTGACTGAGTGAAAATACGACTGCCGCCGCCGTCCGGGTGAGGCAATGGGGCGTATGAGTGATCCGCCTGGCTGGATACGATGCCCCGGAAACATGCGTATGACACACGGGGGAAGCGGTTGTTCGGCATCGTCAGACCGTGCGCGCACCGGCTCGGTGAGCGCTTCAAGACGGAGTGGATGGCTCATCTGTGCGGGCTCTGCCTGGCACTTCGCGGTGACCACGGCCAGTTCGCCAGGATCGTCACCAACTACGACGGCCTGCTCGTCTCCGTTCTGACGGAGGCTCAGTCGGGTCCGTTGCCCGGCGCCCGGCGCACCGCCGGGCCCTGCCCGCTGCGCGGCATGCGCAGCGCCCCGGTGGCCAACGGCGAGGGCGCCCGGCTCGCGGCGGCCGTCTCGCTGGTCCTGGCCTCGGCGAAGGTACGGGACCACGTGGCCGACCGGGACGGGCTGTTGGCCCGGGCCCCGATCGCCGCCGCCGCGCGCAAGGTGGCCAGGGGCTGGGACCGGGCCGGCGCCCGCACCGGCGCCTCGCTCGGCTTCGACACGGCGGTGCTCGTCGACGCCGTGGACCGCCAGGGCGGCATCGAGAGCCTGGCCGGGCCGGGCACGCCGGTGCTGGTGGTCACCGAGCCGACGGAGACCGCGACCGCGGCCGCCTTCGCGCATACCGCGGTCCTCGCGGGACGGCCAGGCAACGGCCCGGCCCTCGCGGAGGCCGGCCGGTACTTCGGGCGGCTCGCACACCTGCTGGACGCCGTCGAGGACCAGGTCGCCGACGCCGAGGCGGGCGCCTGGAACCCGCTGACCGCGACCGGGACCTCCCGCGCCGAGGCGCGCCGGCTGTGCGACGACGCGCTGCACGGGATCCGGCTGGCGCTCGGCGAGGTGGAGTTCGCCGACGCGGGGCTCGCCCACCGGCTGCTGGTGCACGAGCTGCGCACCTCGGTGGACCGGGCGTTCGGGGTCGGCACCTGCCGGCACGGGGCGGCGGTGAACGCGGCCGGCCAGGGCTACGGGCAGCCCCCGGGCTACGGTCCCGGCGCGGGCGACCCGTACGCGGGCGGTGGCGGGCAGTACGGCGGTGGTGGCCCCTACGGCGGGGGTCCGTACGCGGGCGGCCAGCAAGGAGGCCAGTACGGGGGCGGCCAGTACGGCGGCGGGCAGCCCGGAGGCGGGTACCCGTACGGGCAGCCCGTTCCCGGCGGCCCGGGGATGCCGCCGCCGATGGGACCGGGCGGACCGTGGGGTCCGGGCGGAGGCGGCGACGGTCACGGCGGCCCTCCGGGGCGCAAGCCGCGCCGGGGGCTGATACCCGGCTGCGCGGTGGCCATCGGCCTCTTCTGCACCTGCCAGCTCTGCTGCACCGACTACGAGGGCCCCTGGTCGCGCAAGAAGCGCGATGCGTGGTGCGAGGTCTGCGAGTGCTGCCGCGACTACTGCCGGACCGGCTCCTCCCTGAACGAACACCACAGCGAGGGCGGTGGCGGTGGCGGCGGTGACGCCGGTGGTGGCGACGGCGGCTGCTGCGACTGCAACTGCTGTGACTGCGATTGCGGGTGCAGCTGACCGGAACTGACGCTCCGTCCATTCCCCCCGGCCCCGGACGGAGTACCCGGAGGTTCCGCCCGGGCCGGCGGGGGAAGGGCTGAGCGAAATGAGCGACGACGAAGCGACCAAAGCCTGGCGGGAGTGGCACGAGCATCGGGTGGCCACCGTCTCCGCCCCGTACGGACCCCTCGCCCTGACGGGCACCCACTGGATCGCCGACTACCCGGAAGGTCGAATTCCGGCCGTTCCGGGGAGCTGGCGCGCCACCGGCGGCGAGGTCGTGCTGACCGCCGCCGCCGAGGACGGTGTCGAGCTGGACGGCCAACCCCTCGCCGGGGAGGCCGTCCTGGCCGCGGACGAGGGCCCGCCCGCGCACTCCCGGCTCGCCGCCGGTGACGTACGGCTCGTGGTGATCCGGCGCGAGGGGGAGTGGGCGGTCCGCGTCTACGACCCCGCCGCCGCGGCCCGGCGCGCCTTCGGCGGCATCGAGGCCACCCCCTACGACCCGGCCCACGCGCTGCCGGGGCACTTCCGCCCGTACCCCGAGCGGCGGACCGTCCAGGTCGAGAACGCCGACGGCCGGGACCGCGGACTCCACCTCGGCGGCGAGCTGAGCTTTTCCCGCGCCGGTGTCCCGTACACCCTCCAGGTGGCCGTGGACGCGGACGACGGCAGCCTCTGGGCCGTCTTCGGCGACGCCACCGGCGGCGGCTCCAGCTACCGCTTCCGCTTCCTCAGACCGGGGACCCCGGCCCCCGACGGCTCCATCACCGTGGACCTCAACCGGGCCCAGCTCCCGCCCTGCGCCTTCGCCGATCACTTCATCTGCCCGTTCCCGCCGCCCGGGAACACCCTGCCCTTCGAGGTCGCCGCCGGAGAACGACGGCTGAAAGGCGCCCTTGTCGCCGGCAACTGACGCCAGGACACTCCCGTTCAGCGTCACCCGGCGGACTTGTCAGGGGCACGTCGAGTCGTGCGGCTTCCCGGCCGCACGCCCGCAGCGCCCCCCTCCGCCGCTCACGGGCTCCGGCACCCCCACCTCAGCCGGGCCCCCGACCCCCTTCCGGGAGGACGTGAAGTGAGGATCAACAGCACCATCCGCCTCCGGCTGCTCGCCCTGGCCACCGGCCTGGCAGCGACTGCCGCCCTCGCCGCCCCCACCGCCGCCAGCGCGGACGACAACGGCACCGGCTTCGGCGCCGCCCGGCTCGCCGCCGCCGGGGCCTCCGTACTGCGCGCCGACGTCGCCGGCACCGCCTGGCACACCGACCCCGCCACCGGGACCCTCGTGGTCACCGCCGACTCCACCGTCACCGCCGCCGACATCGCCAGAATCCGGCGCGAGGCCGGAGCGGACGCGGCCGCGCTGCGCATCGAGCGCACCCCCGGCAAGCTGACCAAGCTGCTCTCCGGCGGCGACGCCATCTACGCCAGCAGCTGGCGCTGTTCGCTCGGCTTCAACGTCCGCAGCGGCAGCAACTACTACATCCTGACCGCCGGCCACTGCACTGACGGCGCCGGCACCTGGTGGGCCAACTCCTCCCACACCACCACCGTCGGCACCACCGCCGGCTCCAGCTTCCCCACCAATGACTACGGGCTCATCAAGTACGCCAGCAACTCCCCGGTCCCGCCCGGCACCGTCGGCAGCCAGGACATCACCAGCGCCGTCAACGCCACCACCGGCATGTCGGTCAAACGGCGCGGCTCCACCACCGGCACCCACAGCGGCTCCGTGACCGGCCTCAACGCCACCGTGAACTACGGCGGCGGCGACATCGTCTACGGAATGATCCGGACCAACGTCTGCGCCGAACCCGGCGACAGCGGCGGCCCCCTCTACTCGGGCAGCCGCGCCGTCGGCCTCACCTCCGGCGGCAGCGGAAACTGCTCCTCGGGCGGAACCACCTTCTTCCAGCCCGTCGTCGAGGCCCTGAACGCCTACGGAGTCAGCGTCTACTGACCCTGCTCCGCACGGCCCCGCAGGCCCCCTGGACGTCCTCCCGCCTTCTGGGAGGATGTCCAGGGCGTCCACGGGGGAGGATCTCGATTGAAGCGCATCGGCATGAAGCGCATCGACATGAAGCGCATCGGCGTGACCGGCCACCGGTCGATTCCCGATCAGGTGCTCGGTCATGTGGAAGAGGGCCTGCGGGCCGTGCTGGGCGGCCACGAGGGCCCACTGGAGGCCTTCTCCAGCCTCGCGGACGGCGCCGACCAGCTCTTCGCCGACATCGCCCTGGAATACGGCGCCGACCTCACCGTCGTCATCCCCAGCGGGGACTACGAGGACACCTTCGAGGACCCCGACGCCCTCGCCGGCTACCGGCGGCTCAGGCGCCGCGCCGCCCAGGAGGTCCGGATGGCCTTCGCCCGCTCCACCGACGAGGCCTACTACGCGGCCGGCACCTACATCGCCGACTCCTGCGACCGGCTCGTCGCCGTCTGGGACGGCCTCCCGGCCCGAGGGCACGGCGGCACCGGCGAGATCGTCGCCTACGCCCGGGCCCTCGGCAAGCCCGTCACCGTCCTGTGGCGCGAGGGCGTGACCCGGGACTGAGCCACGCCCTCCACGCCCTCCACGCCGTCAACTGCTGTGCCGGGCCAGCCAGTCGGTGTGCTGCGGGGACACGTACCGCTCCGTCTCGTAGACGGCCGACGGCCAATGGGACTCCGTGATGGTCGTCTGCATCACGACCATCATCGCCGACAGGTCCTGCTCGATCAGGGTGTGCGCCTCGATCAGCGGATGGCGGCGCCGCACCTCCTTCCAGGCGATCCCCGCCGTCGCCGTCGCGCTCAGCAGCCCCGCGGGCACCGCCCCCGGACCCGAGCCGAACGCCCCGAACAGCGCGAACAGCAGGGCCAGACAGGTCAGCAGCACGATCACCCCCGACCACAGCGCCGTCGTCCGCCGCGCCCCCTCCGTCTTGCGCTGGTACCAGTTGCGCTGCTCGATCAGCCGGTCCCGGACGTACGTCTCCCTGCGCACCTGGTAGTCCAGCCCGCGCAGCCGCTGCATCGCCCCGGTGATCTCCCCTCCCTCCGGCACCAGGCCGGCCGGCCGCGGATCCTGCCAGCCCATCTTGCGCAGCTCGTCCAGGCCCGCCTCCAGCCGCGTCCGGTACACCCCCTCCGGCCCGGCGACCTCACTGCCGAAGGGCGCCCCGTGCACGGCGTACCGCCACGCCAGGGACTTGATGAACTCGGCCGCGCTGCGGTTGAGCTGCCACTGCGGACGGGCCCGGCGCCGGGTCGCCCGTACGCCCACGGCCAGCACCCCCGCGTACGCCAGCGCGCTCAGCGCCGCGAACACGTGCAGCCCGCCGACGGCGGGCCCGGAGGGCAGGGCGGCGGCCCCCGCCGCGGCGACCAGCAGCATCAGCTGGGCGCGCGTGGCCTGCGTGGACTCCCGCTGCCGGGAGATCGCCGCCTGGTCGGTGTGGTGGAAGAGGGCCGGCAGGTCCTCGTTGCGAAAGGTCATGCTGTCGGGCACAGCGCCCCCCAACTCTCGGGTGGCGGACGGCGGGCACCCCACGAACATGGGGCCCCGCCGCCCTCCTACGGATCACCACGCGGCCGGATCACACCGCGAGCGGCTCCAGGTCCCGGTGGACCCGCCGCTCGTCGCGGGCGTACCGGGTCAGACCGTGGTCCTCGCCGAGCAGCCGCGTCAGCTCGGACACCGCCTCCGCCCGCACCCGGGCCGCCTCCTCCTTGCGGCCCATCATGTCCAGGCTGACCGCCATGTTCGACGCGCTCGCCAGGGTCTCCGGATGGTGTGCGCCCAGGGCCTCGCGCAGCCGCACCACCGCGATCCGCTCCAGCTCCAGCGCCCCCTCCGGATCCCCCAGGTCGGCCCGCGCGTTGGCCAGGTTGAGGTGCGCGAAGATGGTGTGCGGGTGGCTGTCGCCCAGCACCTCGCGCATGCTGCGGATCGTCTGGCGCAGCATCGGATCCGCCGTGTCCGCCGCGCCCGTGCCCCAGTGGAAGACCGCCAGGTTGTTGACCGCCGCCAGGGTGTACGGGTGCCGCTCGCCCGGCACCTTCATGTACTCGTCCACCACCTCCTGCGCCAGGTCCCGCGCCGCGCCCGGATCACCCGTCGCGAACAGGTCCGAGGCCAGGTTCAGCTCACAGGCCAGCAGGTCGGGGTTGACCGAGGTGTACTTGGCCCGGTAGCGGTTGCGGGTCGCCGTCGTCAGCCGCAGCGCGTCCTCCAGCTCCCCGGCCCGCCGCAGCGACACCGCCAGGTTCTTCGCCGCCGACAGCGTGCCCGGGAAGGCCCGGCCCAGCTGCTGCTTGTAGATGTCGTACGTCCGGCTCAGCAGTTGCACCGAATCGTCGTAGCGGCCCACCTCGCGCAGGTCCCGGGCCAGGTTCTGCGCCGACGACAGGGTGTACGGGTGGTCCGGGCCCAGCACCTCGGTGCGCCGGTCGAAGACCTCCTGGTCGATCTCCCGGGCCCGCGCGTACTGCCCGACCATGCGCAGGTTCAGCGCCAGGTTGTTCGCCGCCGCCAGGGTGCGCGGGTGCGCCTCGTGGAAGATCTGCCCGAAGCCCTCGTGCGCGGCCGTCGCCAGCTCCATCGCCTCGCCGTACCGGCCCATCGCGCCCAGGTCCATCGCCAGACCGCTGGTCGTCATGTACGTGTGCGGATGCGAGGGGCCCAGCGCGGCCCGCTGCCGCTCCAGCGTCACCTCGTCCAGCTCCTTCGCCTCCACGAACCGGCCCTGCGAGCGCAGGATGTTCGACAGGTGGAACCGCAGGTACAGGTACTGGAGGTCGTCGCTGCCCAGCATCTCCCGCCAGGACTCGCGCAGCTCCTCGCCCAGCGCGTACGCCGCCTTGAAGTCACCGCGCTTCCACAGGTAGCGGACCCGGTCGATCAGCAGCCGGCGGGTCTCCGGCTCCTTGCAGAACCGGGCCTCGGAGGGGCTCAGGTGCGGCCAGATCGTGTTGAACCGCGGCCAGGTCGCCGGATTGTCTATCGGCTCGTCGTCGTCCGGCCGGGCACCCGCCAGGATCCGGTGCACCGCGTGCCGGGCCTCGCGCTGCTCCTCCTCCGACAGCTGCGCCCGGATCACCGCCTGCACCAGCCGGTGCACCTGGATGCTGTTGCTGACCTGGTCGACCTTGGCCATCGCGAACCGGCCGATCTCCCGGATCACCCGGCCCAGCACCAGCTTCTCCTGGAGCGAGGAGTCGTACGGCTTGAGGGCGTCGATCATCTCCTTGCTGTAGAGCAGGTTCGCCGATATCGGCTCCGGCGCGAAGAAGGCGCACAGCTGGAGCAGGCGCACCGCGGCGGGGGAGCGGGACTGCAGCCGCTCGATCGACACGTTCCAGGTCGCGGCCACCGGCTCGGGGTATCCGGGCGGCTGGTTCAGGCCCAGCACCCGCGCGGCCTGCTGGGCCAGCTGCTCCAGGTACGCGGACACCGGCGTCGCGGTCTCCGCGATCCAGGCGCCCGCCTGCTCGACGGCCAGCGGCAGGTCGCCCACCGCTATGGCCACCTGCTCGGCGTCGTCCTTGGTGAGCCCGGGGGCCCGGCGCTGGAGGTGCTCGATGGACTCCTCGCGCAGGAACACGTCCACCGGCAGTGCGTCCCCGTACTGGGACCAGGACTGGTTCCGCGAGGTCACCAGCACGTGCCCCGGGCCGCCCGGCGGGAAGAACCGCTTGAGGGTCTCGGGGTCGTCGGCGTTGTCGAAGACCAGCAGCCAGCGCGAGGAGGGCACCCCGCGCCGCAGCAGGTCGATCGCCTCCTGGGAGGCGGCCGACATGTCCTCGCCCGTCTGGGCGCCCAGCCGTACGGCCAGTTCCGCGAGGGCCGCGACCACGTCGTCGGTCTGCTCCGAGGAGATCCACCAGACCAGGTCGTAGTCGGCCATGAACCGGTGGACGTACTCCAGCGCCACCTGGGTCTTGCCCACGCCGCCCAGCCCGTACAGGGTCTGCGGCTGCGGCAGCACCACGGCCATGCCGCCGCCGAGCTGGTCGCGCATCCGCTCCAGCACGATGGACCGGCCGGTGAAACCGGGGTTGCGGGGCGGCGCGTTCCAGATCTTCGGGACGGTCCCCGGGAAGCGGGGTCCGGGCTGGGAGGCGCTGGCGACGCTGTCCGGCAGCGCCATCGGCCGCTCCACCGCGCGCAGCAGGGCGGTGGTCGCGTGCACCTCGTCGAGCCGGAACAGGTCCACCGGGTTGCGGTCGATGTAGGGCGTGGCCAGCCGTACGTCGCCCACCCGCAGCGGCACCAGATGGCGCCGGCCCCCGGTCGGGTCCTCGGCCGCCGCCCGGTTCCACACGTCCACGGCCCGGGCCGACTTGAGGTAGGCGCTGGAGAGCAGCACCACGGTCCGGGCGGCGGTGTCGACGCCGATCCCCGCGCCCAGGGTGTCGCCGGGGGAGGTGTCGGGCGCCCGCTCGGCGGAGACGTCCTTGGGGACGACCCGGAAGCCGGCCCGGGTGAGCACCGACTCGATCCAGTCGGCCCACATCCGGTTCTCGGCGACGTAGGACAGGAACAGGTCGGCGGGCAGCGCCGGGCGGCGCCGGGTGAAGGCGTCCCGGATCCGCAGCCGCACCTCCTCGCCGATGGCGGGCATCGAGGTGATCTCGCCCTCGGTGACCACCGTGGTGAGCCGTTCGAAGGCGGAGAGCAGGGAGTTGGTGAGCCCGGCCTCGTCACCGAAGGTGGCCAGGGTCTCCTCGTAGGCGTAGTAGGGCCGGTACGGGATCTCCACCGCGCCCCAGTAGGAGGTCAGTTCGTCCCCGACCAGGCCGTTCGGGAAGCGGTCGAACTTGATCCGGGCCAGCGCCCGGCCCGCGTCGGCCTTCTCCTTCTCGCCCTCGTCGATGCGCATCGGGACCGGGTAGATCTTGATCCCGCGGTCGTTGAACCGCTCGTCGATCTGCCGGGCCACCGAGGCGGCGCCGTCGATGGACTGGTCGGACAGGGTGAAGCAGTCGACCAGGATGTCGGGGAGGTGGACGGTGCAGATGTCGGCGATGTCGGACAGCCCGGTGCGGCTGTCGATCAGGACGTAGTCGTAGTTGCGCTTCATGTCGGCCCGCAGGGCGTCGAAGAAGAGGCCGCCGCCGAGCCGGTCGTAGAAGTTGTCCCAGTCGAAGGTGGACACGGTCGCCGAGTACTCGCGGTTCTGCCGGCCCGCGGAGACGAAGTCGAGGGTGCCGCCGTCCGGGAACTCCCAGCCGAGGGTCTCGGGGGTGAGGGAGACGGCGTGCGGCTGGATCCGCGCGTAGTCCTTGTGCCAGTCGGCGGCGCGCTGCACGGGGCTGGTGGCGGCCCAGGCGTACTCGCTGATCAGGTCGATGACCCCGGTGGTGGCCCCGAGGGTGGAGGGGTCCAGGAAGGGGTGGAAGAAGCGGTGCAGGCCCGGGGCCTCCAGGTCCCAGTCCACGGCGAGCACCCGCTTGCCGTTGGCGGCGAGGATCCAGGCGGTGTTGGCCAGCGCCATCGTGCGGCCGGTACCGCCCTTGTACGAGTAGAAAGTGACGATGCGTCCGTCTCGGCTGTCACGACTGGCTGTCATCCGCGTCCCCCCGGTCCGTGTCTGTGGTGTCGTCGTGCCTGTCGTGCCTGTCGTGTCCGCTGAGTCGTGCGTCGTGCCGTCCGTCCCGCGCGTGCTGGGCGGCGGTGGGTGGGAAGGGGGCCGGCGGCGGTGCGGGCGGCCCGCTCATTCCCATCGGCCCCAGCAGCCGCGGGCGTTCGGTGGGGGTGTTCCCGGCCGGCAGGTACACCTGGGCGTGTCTGAGGAACTGCTGCGCGGCCGCCTCGACCACCTGCGGCAGGATCTGGCCGAGGGTCTCCATGTTGGCCACGCCGTTGGCCGCGGCCCGGCAGGCCGCCCGGCCCTGGCTCATCTTGACGGGCAGGGTCTCCTCCAGCCGGTGCGCCAGTTCGGTCTCCTTGGCCCGGCTCTGGTGGTCGTAACGGTTCCACGGCACGACCACGTTGATCCACGGGCGGTGCTCCTGGTCGAAGGCGGCCAGCCGCTGGCGGCGCTGCTCGTCCTCCACCGCCCAGCGGTCGACGATCAGGATCTCCGGACGGGTGGGCGGCTGCTTGCTGTCGAAGTGCCCGGCCTCGTCGTCGAAGGAGGACATCGTGGTCTGGTAGTTGAGGTTCTTGACCAGGTCCTCGGCCACATAGGCGATGGGCCGCTGGGAGACGGGATGGTACGGGTTCCAGTCCAGGGCGCTCTCCCCGTAGTACTCGGGGCTGCGGCCGTCCGGCAGATCGTGCCGGGAGGAGGCGGCCACGGTCACGTGGAGGGTGCGGGAGGGGCCCCCGCCGGCTCCGCCGGTGTGGCCGCCGGCGGGTCCGAAGGCGCTGGGCACCACCCGGTAGTCCAGCGGGCGGACCGGGTGGAGGCGTACGGTCTCGGCGACCCGGACGATCCGCCGGGCCAGCTCGTACACCGCCTGCTCGTACTGCTCGGCGTACCCGCGCAGTTTGATCAGCCCGTACAGCCCGTCGGTGACGTAGCGCTCGCCGAAGGTGTTGTGGTTGAACTGCAACCGCTCGGCGGGGCCGGGCAGTTGGGAGGGCGGCACCGGCACCCACAGGGCGGGGACGATGGCCTCCGCGGCCGGCTGGTTGCTGATCGCTCCGTGCTGGATGGTGCGCTGCGCGAAGGCGAACCACTCCTTCCCGCACATCTCACTGGCGAAGTAGCGCGGCGAGAACAGGGGGACGAAGACCCGGCAGGTGGCGAGCGCCGCCCCGAGCCGTTCCGACCAGCCCTCGCCGCTGCGTATTTCCCGGTCCATGAAGCCGGCCTCGGCGCCGGCGGGCAGGTCCGTCAGCGCCATGATGTGGCTGCACAGGTCGCGGAAGAGGCGCTCCACCCACATGTCGGGATCGGGACCCCCGGGCCCGAACCTCGGTGTATGCGCATAACTGAGAAAAAAGTACGGCTGCACTGATGCGGGCACACGACCCCCGTCCCGAAGCTGCGAGCGAAGAGACATCATTCCGGAGCTGCTTCGCCACATCCCCTCATCGTTCAGTCAATCAGCGTCTGTTTTCGGTCATCCAGGCCAAGGCGTGGTCCACGGCGTGCTGAATCGAGAAGAACACGGCGGATGCCCCTCCCACCCGCCCCCTGCGCATCAGCGAATCCGGGAATGCCCGGCCGATCTCCTCGAAATCCCCGTCGTCCAGCGCGACGTCCTCGTACCTGGTCCACGCCCCCTCGTGAGGGCCCCCTCTCCGCCCCTCCGGAAGGTTCACCTTCACCACACAGTCGTACATGCGCAAGAGGGGCTTCGGAATTCGGTACTCCGCGAGATGGAAAGCCGTACAGGCCGAAAATCCCACATTGATCATGAGTACCTGTCCTCCCTCCCAGCACAGTTTTCCCAGCGGCGAGTCCTCACCCAGGTGGTTTTCGGTGCGGTGCTCCGCGCACAGCCGGTGCGCGTCCGCGCCGAGCGCGGCGAAGGAACTCTGCGGGTGGTCGCTGCGGGCGGCGCCCGGCGTGGTGCGGACCAGCTCGGCGAAGGCGCCCATGCCCGGGCAGGGGGTGCGGGCCGGGTCGAAGGGGGGCATCCGCGCGCGGAAGGCGGCCGTCTCGTTCTCGCCGAGGCCGGCGACGCGGGTGAGGTGGGCGGTGGAGGTGAGGGAGTTCTCCATGGTGAAGGCCGGGACGACCAGGGTGCCGTGGGGGCCGAGGAGCCCGCGCAGGGCGTCGCGCAGGGTCTCGGCGCGCAGGCCGGTGCCGCCGAGGGCGGCGTGCACCAGTAATCGCTGCCCGGGGCGCACGCCGAGCAGCCGGAGCTGGGCGGCCAGCCGGTAGCGGCCCGGCGGGCCCGGTGGGACGGCCGGGACGGCCGGGACGGTCACGCGTCGACCGCCTTCAGCTCCCAGCGCAGCTCCTCCACCAGCCGCTTGCCGGTCACCGTCAGCTCGGCCGCCTCCGCCAGCCGGTCCAGGGCGCGGTGGATCCGGTCCGCGCCGCCGGGCTCCTGCGTGGTCGTGGCCCTGCGGTACGCCTCCACCGCGACCCGCTCGTGCACGTCGGCCAGCAGCCGGGACACCGGCACCGGGCGCGTCCGCCAGGGTGAGGGGTGCTGCCAGGCCCCGTCCAGCGCGTAGAGGTCGGCCACCTCGGTCAGCGCCCGCAGCCGGGCCCGGCGCCGCCCGGTCAGCAGGGCCAGCGCCGTCTCCCGGACCCCGGCGGCGTACGGCACCCCGAGCGCGCCCGGCCCGTGCCGCCCGGCCTCGCCCCAGCCACCGGCCCGCGGGCCGCCGGCGAGCGGGGTCAGGGTGCTCAGCCCGGCGGCGGCCGCCCGCGCGAACTCGGGGACGGTGCGGTGCAGCAGTGCCCAGGCCGCGTCGAGCCGGCCCCGCCACGCGTCGGCCTCCCCGGCGCCGAGCCGCAGCCGGGGCGGGCGGGCGAAGCAGTTGCGGTACGGGTCCAGGTCCTCCAGCGCCACCGCCGGCGCGCCCGGCCCCGGCGACCAGGTCCGTACGGGCAGCCAGCGCGCGTCCCCCGCCGCCGGGCCGAAGCGGTGCTCGGTGCGCCCGTCGCGGACGACCCCGCACCCCTCGCCGGTGGCGTGCAGCACGGCCCGCCCCCGGGTGCCGGGCTCCCCGAGCCGCAGCAGCCCCAGCGTCGGCAGGTACACCTCGCCGTCCCGGTACGCCACCTCGGCCGGCAGCTCCAGCCCGCCCCGCAGCACGGCGGCCGCCGCCAGCGCGGCCAGCCTGCGGGCCGCTCCCGGGCCGTCCGGGCGCCCCTCCCGCACGGCGTCCAGAGCCTCCAGCACCCAGGTCCGGGTGAACGGGTGGCCCAGTACGGCGTCCAGCGCGTCCGCGCCCGCCTCCCCGGCCTCCTCCACCCCGGCCAGCAGCTCCCAGGCCCGCGCCCAGCCGGGATCCCGCGCGAGGTCGCCGTGGAGCCGGGCCAGCAGGACCCGGGTCAGCTCCTCCTGGGACCGGGCCAGTTCGGCCGGGTCGGTCAGCTCGGGCGCGGTCTCCCGGGCGGCCGTGCGCCCCTCGACCCCGTCCACCAGCTCGCGCAGGTCGGTGCAGTAGACGGAGGGGTTGTCGAAGCCGTCGGGCTCCCGGTAGCGGTGCGTGTAGAGGCCGCCCCCGCACGAACGAACGACGGGGCAGCGGCGGCACGTGTCGCTGACGCCGGCCAGCCCCAGCTGCCGGGCCCGGACCCCGGGATGCGCCGCGACCTCGTCGAAGGCGTGGTCGAAGACGTTGAACCCGGTGGCCGCGGCCCCCTCGAAGGCGCTCTTGAGGGAGTCGACCTGCTCCAGCGCCCCGTCGGTCTCCACCACGACGAGGTCGGTCGGAGCCAGCCCCAGGGACTCCGTCAGGCTGGGCCCGCCGCGCAGGGTGGACAGCAGGGACTCGAAGAGCCGTACCGGCACCGGCCGTTCCAGCTGCTCCCAGCGGTCGAAGACCCGCAGCAGCCAGCGCGCGTACGCGTCGGGCGCGCCGTCGGGCCGTACCGGCGGGGTCTGCCAGGTGGCGTGCGGGAGCAGGAAGTCCACCCGGGGCGGCTCCAGGGCGACCAGGGCCTCCAGGACGGCGACCGGGTCGTTGGCCACGTCCACAGTGCACAACAGGCCCTGGTAGAGGTGGCGGTAGGGCTCCGAGCGGAGCAGGGCCACGGCGGCCAGGACCAGCGGGTGGCTCGACCGGCCGTCCGCGAAGCGCCGGTGGCGGTCGTTCGCCGCGCGGTCCCCGTCGAGGGAGATGCCGACCCGGACGCCGTACTCGGCGAAGAGGTCCAGGTAACGGCGGCTGAGCTGGAGCCCGTTGGTGTGGATCCGCAGATCGAGGGCGGCCGTACCGCGGAGGGCGCGGGTGAATTCCTCACACACCAGGCGCAGTCGGTCCGGGCCCGCCAACAGGGGTTCCCCTCCGTGGAGGATCACCGTGACGGAGGGGAGTGCATGGTCACGGGCATGTTCGGCGAGCCGCGACGCGGTCTGGGAAATGACCCCGGGGGAGATCACTTTCGGCCGGGCTCGCCAGCTCTGATCTGCGTGTTCGTAGACATAGCAATGATCACAAGCGAGATCGCATCTGCTGTGAACCTTCAGGACGATCTCGCGGAATGCGATCAGGCCGGTCATTCCACCAGTCTAGAGCTCGTAACTCACCGTCAGAGCGCAGAGTTGAAGATCGGAGTCTGAACGTGACGACCGGATTCCGACGGGAGTACGCGGCCGAGCGCCGCGGCCGCGGACGCGCTGTGGGCGTCGATCTTCGTGAGCGGGACCCGGCGGTCCTTGACCGTGCTGGTCGGGGGGGTTGCGGAAGTGTTCACGACACCGTCCTCGGGGAAGCCATCTGAAATGGGCGGGAAAGACACCAGCGCCTTGCTGCCGTCAAGCGTGGACTTTACTCGTCCACACCCCATTGGCAACCGAGACATGACGCCTGGTCAAGCGTTCTACAGAAAGCCTGAGGGAATCGTCGAGGCGGTGCATTCGGCCGTTTGCCGCAATGCGAGATCCAGTTCCCTCCGGGGCCGCCCCGGGCGGTATCGGCGCAGGTCGGTAGGTTGGGCGGATGCCCACCGCACCCGTGATCCTGCTGCTGTCCGGAAGCCTGCGCGCCGGTTCCTCCAACAAGACCGTGCTGCGCACCGCGCGCTCCGTGGCCGCCGAGGCCTCCCCGCCGCTGCGCGCCGTCCTCTACGACGGCCTGGGCGGGCTCCCGCACTTCAACCCCGATGACGACACCGACCCGTTGCCGGCCCCGGTGGCCGCGCTGCGCGCGGCGATCGCGCGGGCGGCGGCGGTGCTGGTCTGCGCCCCGGAGTACGCGGGCGGCCTGCCCGGCTCGTTCAAGAACCTGCTGGACTGGACGGTGGGCGGCACCGAGATCTGCGACAAGCCCGTCGCCTGGGTGAACGCCGCCGCCCCGGGCCGCGGCGAGGGCGCGCAGGCCCAGCTGCGGACGGTGCTGGGCTATACGGGCGCCGCCGTCGTGGATCCGGCCTGCGTGCGGATCCCGGTGGCCCGCGGGGCGGTGGACGCCGACGGGATCATCACCGACCCCGCCGCCCGGGCCCGCCTCGCCGAGGTGCTCGCCCTGCTGGCCGGAGTCGCTTAGGCCGGCTGCTGTTCCCCCAGTGGCTCGCGCAGCAGCCAGTTGAGTACGTCGGGCAGTGCGCGCAGGGCCGCGAAGTGCGCGGCGGCCGGGTCGATGGTGGTGGTGGCCCCGGGGATGCGTCGGGCCAGCCAGCGGGAGTGGCCCACGGGGGAGAAGACGTCCAGCTCCCCGTGCCAGAGCAGTACGGGGCAGCGGATGTCGGCGGGGTCGAAGCCCCAGGGGCTGCTGAAGGCGAGGATGTCGTCGATCCACCCGTACGCGGAAGTGCGCACGCCCTCACGGTAGTTGCGCAGCAGCATCGACCGCAGGCCCGCGTCCGAGACGATCATGCGGTCGCTGTCGGTCAGCTCCCGGCGCAGCTCGTCCAGGAGCCGTCCGGGGTCCCTGGCGATGCCGGCGGCACGCGGGATCAGCCGGGCCGCCAGCTCCTCGGGGTCGTCGGTGGCGGTGGTGTACTCCCGTACGTTCGAGGCGGCCATTCCGGCGAACCAGTCCAGGTCCTCCGCGTCCCGGGGGGCGATGGGGACCAGGGCCGCGGTCCGGGTGACCCGCTCCGGCAGCAGGGCGGCGCAGGCCAGGGCGCCGGGGGCGCCGCCCGAGCGGCCGGCCACGGCGAAGGTGTCCAGCCCGAAGGCGTCGGCGATCGCGGCCACGTCCTGGGCCACGTCGGCGACGGTGCGGCCCGGGTGGCGTTCGGAGCCGCCGTAGCCGGGCCGGTCGTAGGCGATGAGCTGCATCCGCCGCTGGTAGAGGACCATGCCGCGGGGGGCCGGGCCGAGTCTGCTGCCGGGCATGCCGTGGAGCAGGAGGACGGGCTTGCCGTCCGGGTCGCCCCAGCGTTCCGCCATCAGGGCGCGTCCGTCGGCGGTGCGCACCTCTTTGCGCACGCGCTCCCTCCCTCACGTTCGACGCGGGCAGTCAGGCCGATTGTGCTCTCAGGCCGGGGAGCGCGGTAGGGCGCACTCGGGGGGAAAATTCTCGTGAAAGCTTTCACAACCGCAGGGGCAGCGGGGCGCCCCGCCCTTCGCCCGTTCCCCGGGGTGAGCCCCGGACCCCGTTCTTCCCCGGCTGCCGCAGGTGTTCAGCGGGGGTCCGCGGCCTCGCCCGCGAAGCGGGGTACGGACGGGGCGTCGTCGGGCAGGCCGCTGCCCACCGCGGCTCCCGGCCGGCCCCGGCGCAGGACCGCGCAGGCCAGCGTGACCGCGGAACCGGCGACCGCCCACGCGGCCAGCACCAGCATGGGCCCGGCCGCGGCGTTGCCCTTGAAGTACGCGATCGAGCGCGCGGCGTACGTACCGGCGCCCGGCGGCAGGGCCGGGCCGATGGCCCGCCAGAACGGCGGCAGCAGCGGATACGGGTAGGCGCCGCCCGCGCTCGGATTGCCGAACACCACGACCAGCAGGATCGCCAGGCCGATGCCGACCACGCCCGCCAGCCCCTGGAAGGCCAGGGTGACCGCGCCGACGGCGAAGACGACCAGGGTGCCGAGCCCCCACAGGGCCGCGATCGAGCCGGGCAGCGCGCCCAGCACCGGGCCCGCGATGACAGAGCCGAGCAGCCCGGCGGCGATCGAGTACAGGAGCAGCGCGCCGAGCCGGATGACCGCGCGGTGGATGTTGGCGGGCCGGGCACCGGCGCTGATCGCGAGGATCGCGGCGCACAGGTAGCCGCCCACGCACCAGCCGACGACCAGGTAGAAGGAGCTCAGGCCGCGGCTGTCGCCCTGGTCGGCGGGGGCCACGTCGACGATCCGCAGGGTACGGCCCTGGGCCTGCTCGGCCAGGCCGACGATCTGCTCCAGGGCCTGGGAGAGCGCGGCCCCGGCTCCGCTCGCGACCAGCAGCCGGTCGGTGGTGCCGGCCGGGTCGATGATCAGCGCCCCGTCCGCGTCCCGGTTCGCGATCCGCTCGAGCGCCGTCGCCTCGTCCTTGACCGGGTCGGCGTCGAGCGGCCTGCCCGGCAGGGCGTCGAGCCGCTTCGCGGTCCGCGCGGCGAGCGGCTCGGCGGGGGCGGCCACCGCGAGGGGGATCTCGCTGGGCTCCGGGTGGTGGAAGGCCCCGATGTACGAGGTGATGAAGGCCAGCTGGAGGGCCAGCACCCCCATGACCAGCAGGGCCGCCCGGGTGGTCACGGCGTCCTTGATCTCGGCCAGGAAGCTGCTCTTGGTGGGCTGGGTCATGGCTCCCACGCTCGGCGCGCCGGGTACGCGGCGCAGCAGGGGAGGGCCGAATGGATGATCGAACAAGTGTTTCGCACGGATATTCGAATTGCTCTATGGTGGAGACGAGACGGGGGAGGTTGAAGGTCGAGCGAAGCAGGAGGCCGCGGGTGCCCGGGTTCACGCATCTGCACACCGTTTCGGGGTTCTCCATGCGATACGGAGCTTCGCACCCGGAGCGACTGGCGGAACGTGCCGTCGAGCGGGGCATGGACGCCCTCGCCCTCACCGACCGCGACACCCTCGCGGGCGCGGTGCGGTTCGCGAAGGCGGCCGCGAAGGCCGGGATCCGGCCGCTGTTCGGAGTGGACCTGGCCGTGTCCCCCGTGTCCCCTGCCGCGTCCCCCGTGTCCCCTGCCGTGTCCCCTGCCGTGTCCCCTGCGGGGTCGCGCCCCGGTGAGGCCTCGTACCGCAGGCGCACCCCCGTCAAGGGCGGGGCCTTCGTCGACGAGTCCGCCCCGCGCGCGGTCTTCCTGGCCCGGGACGGGGCCGCCGGCTGGGCGGAGCTGTGCCGGATGGTCACCGCCGCCCATGCCCATGCCCTGGCCGGGCGGGGGGAGGGTACCGGGGCCGGTGGCCCCGGCCCGGGTGGAGCCGCGTTCGGCGGGGCCGGTGCCTTCGGCGGCGGAGTCGGGGAGGGGGGTTCCTCCTCCGGCGGGACCGGGCCGGTTACCGGCGCGGTCGGCTGGGCCGGCGACGCCGCCTCAGGCGGGTTCCCGCAGGGCGGCGACGGGGCCGAGTGGGCCGGTGCGGCCGGGGGTGTGGCTGCCGGCTCCGGGTGGGCCGCGGGCTCCGCTCCGCAGGCGGGGTTCGTACGGGCCGCCGGGGGCAACGGGCAGCCGGTGCTGCCCTGGGAGGCGCTGCGGGGCGGCGGGGTGTTCGTACTGCTCGGGCCCGGCTCCGAGGTGGGCCGGGCGCTCGCCGCGGGCCGGCCGGACCGGGCGGCCCGGCTGCTCGCGCCCTGGCGGGAGATCTACGGAGACGCCCTGCGCCTGGAGGCCGTCCACCACGGCCGCACCGGCACCGGCTCCGGCTCGCTGCGCCTGGCCGCCCGTACCGTCGGCTTCGCCGCGGAGCAGGGCGTCCCGGCCGTGCTGACCAACGCCGTCCGGTACGCCGACCCCGGCCAGGGCCCCGTCGCCGACGTGCTCGACGCCGCCCGCCGGCTCGTCCCCCTCGACCCCCGGGGACCCCGCGACAGCGGCGAGCGCTGGCTCAAGGACCCCGCCGCCATGGCCGGGGCCGCCGAACGGATCGCCGAGGCCGCCGGGCTGCGCCCCGCCGACGCCCGGCGGCTGCTCGCGCGGACCCGGGAGACCGCCGAGGCCTGCTCCGTGGACCCCGAGGACGACCTCGGCATCGGCTCCGTGCACTTCCCCGAGGCCCGCCTCGTCGGCGCCGCCCACCGCACCGCCCAGCGGGTGCTCGCCTCCCGCGCCGCCGCCGGCATGGTGCTGCGCGGCTACGCCGGCGAGCGCACGTACTGGGACCGGATGGAGGAGGAGCTCGACATCATCGCCCACCACGGCTACGCCTCGTACTTCCTGACGGTCGCGCAGGTCGTGGACGACGTACGGGAGATGGGCATCCGGGTGGCCGCCCGCGGCTCCGGCGCGGGCTCCCTCGTCAACCACCTCCTCGGCATCGCGCACGCCGACCCCGTCGAGCACGGCCTGCTGATGGAGCGCTTCCTGTCCAAGCGCCGGCGCGTGCTGCCCGACATCGACATCGACGTGGAGTCCGCCCGCCGGCTGGAGGTCTACCGCCGGATCATCGACCGCTTCGGCGCCGAGCGCGTCGCCACCGTCGCCATGCCCGAGACCTACCGGGTCCGCCACGCCATCCGCGACGTCGGCGCCGCCCTGTCCATGGACCCGGCCGCCGTCGACCGGCTCGCCAAGGCCTTCCCGCACATCCGGGCCCGCGACGCCCGCGCCGCCCTGGCCGAGCTGCCGGAACTGCGCGACGTACGGGGGGAGGAGCACGGGCGGCTGTGGGACCTCGTCGAGGCACTGGACGCACTGCCGCGCGGGATCGCCATGCACCCGTGCGGGGTGCTGCTCTCCGACGCCTCGCTGCTCGCCCGCACCCCGGTGGTCCCCACCAGCGGGGAGGGATTCCCGATGTCCCAGTTCGACAAGGAGGACGTGGAGGACCTCGGGCTGCTCAAACTCGACGTGCTGGGCGTGCGCATGCAGTCCGCGATGGCGCACGCGGTCGCGGAACTGCGGCGCGCGACGGGGGAGGAGCTCGACCTGGACGACCCCGCGCAGGTGCCCCCGGACGACGGGGCGACGTACGAACTGATCCGCTCGGCCGAGACGCTGGGCTGCTTCCAGATCGAGTCCCCCGGCCAACGCGACCTGGTGGGCCGGCTCCAGCCGGCCGTCTTCCACGACCTGGTCGTCGACATCTCCCTCTTCCGGCCGGGGCCGGTCGCCGCCGACATGGTGCGGCCCTTCATCGAGGCCCGGCACGGGCGGGCCCCGGTCCGCTTCCCGCACCCGGACCTGGCCGACGCGCTGCGCGAGACGTACGGGGTGGTGGTCTTCCACGAGCAGATCATCGAGATCGTGCACGTCATGACCGGCTGCGGACGCGACGAGGCCGACCGGGTGCGGCGCGGGCTCTCCGACCCGGAGTCCCAGGGCCGGATCAAGGCCTGGTTCGCGGCGACGGCGGCCGGGCGCGGCTACGCGCCGGAGGTGATCGCCCGGACCTGGGAGATCGTCGAGGCCTTCGGCAGCTACGGCTTCTGCAAGGCGCACGCCGTGGCCTTCGCCGTGCCCACGTACCAGTCGGCGTGGCTGAAGGCGCACCACCCGGCGGCCTTCTACGCCGGGCTGCTCACCCACGACCCCGGGATGTACCCGAAGCGGCTGCTGCTGGCGGACGCCCGGCGGCGGGGCGTGCCGGTGCTGCCGCTGGACGTGAACCGCTCGGCGGTCGCCCACCGGATCGAACTGGTGTCCGATGAGCCGGGCCGGTCGGGGTCGGACCGGTGGGGGCTGCGGCTCGCGCTGGCCGACGTCCACGGCATCAGCGGGGCCGAGGCCCTGCGCATCGAGGCCGGACAGCCGTACGCCTCACTGCGCGACTTCTGGGACCGCGCCCACCCGGGCCGCCCCGTGGCCGAACGGCTCGCGCAGGTCGGGGCGTTGGACGCCTTCGGCGCGAACCGCCGTGACCTGCTGCTGCACTTGACGGAACTGCACGGCGCCCAGCGCGCCGCCGGAGTCCGGGGCGGAGCCCAACTCCCCCTGGGCGGCGGCCGGTCCACCGCCGCCGTCGGGCTGCCCGACCTGACCGAGGCCGAGCGGCTCAGCGCCGAACTCGGCGTCCTCGGCATGGACGCCTCCCGTCACCTGATGGGTGATCACCACGCCTTCCTCGCCGAGCTGGGCGTGACCCCGGCCCGCCGCCTGCGGGACACCGAGCACGGCCGGACCGTACTCGTCGCGGGCGCCAAGGCGGCCACCCAGACCCCGCCGATCCGCTCCGGGAAGCGGGTCATCTTCACCACCCTCGACGACGGCACCGGCCTGGTCGACCTGGCCTTCTTCGACGACAGCCAGGAGGCCTGCGCGCACACCGTCTTCCACTCCTTCCTGCTGCTGGTACGGGGAGTCGTGCAGCGGCGCGGCCCGCAGAGCCTGAGCGTGGTCGGGGCGGCCGCCTGGAACCTCGCCGAGCTGGTGGAACTGCGCGGCAGCAGCGGCCTGGAGGCGGTCACGGCCCGGCTCGCGGAGCCCCTGGCCGGGGGCGGCGCCGACACCGGCCGCCGCATCCACCTGCCGACCGGCTACGAGATGAACCCGTGGGCCGACCTCCAGCCGCCCGGGGAACGCGCCGCGACCGGCCGCAAGCTGTGGCACTCCAGCCCGGGGAGCGCGGGATGACCACCGCCGGCACGGGCGCAGGCGCAGGCGGCTCCGGCTCCGGCGTCCTGCACCTGCGCTGTGCCCCCGCCCTGTCCGGGGAGGGCTACCGCGAGGTGCTGGAGCTGCTGCGCGAGTTCTCCCCGCTGGTCCAGGCCCTGCCGCCGCGGGCCGCGCTGGTCCAGGTCCGGGGCGCCCAGCGGTACTTCGGCGCCGACGCCGCCCGCATCGCCGAGGTGATCCGGCTGCGCGCGGTGGCCCGGCTGGGCACGGACGTCCGGATCGGGGTCGCCGCCACCTGGGCGGTGGCGGCCATGGCCTCCGCCCGGATCCCGGGAGCCGGCGGGATCCTGGCCGTGCCGCAAGGGGCGGTGGCCGGCTTCCTCGGCCCCCTCCCGGTGGACGCGCTGTACGGGCTCGGCTCCCGGCAGGCCGAGGCGCTGCGCGGGTACGGGCTGCACACCGTCGGAGCGCTCACCCAGGTCCCGCCCGGGGTCCTGGAGCGGATCCTCGGCAAACGGGCCGGCCGGCTCGTCGCCGAGCGTGCCCGCGGCGTCGACCCCCGCCCGGTCACCCCCCGGGACCTGCCCTCCTCGGCCGCCGTCCGGACCGGCTTCACCCGCCACGAGCTGGACGGCCCGCACGCCCGGGCCGCGCTGCTCGGCCTCGTGGTCCGGCTCGGCGCCGCCCTGCGCGGACGCCGCCAGGCCGCCCGGTCCCTGTCCCTGACCCTGCAGTTCGCGGGCGGCACCCGGTGGGAGAGGTCCCGGCGGCTGGTGGAGCCCTCCGCGCACGACGAGGACCTGCGCACCCTCGCGTACCGGCTGATGGACGCGGCGGGCCTGCAACGGGCCCGGCTGACCGGCATGGTGCTGCGCGCCGAGGACCTCACGGGCGCGGAGGGCGTGACCCGCCAGCTCACGCTGGACCCCGTCCGCGAGTCCCGCCTGACGGTGGAGGCCGCCGTCGACCGCGCCAACGCCCGCTTCGGCCCCGGCACGGTCCGCCCCGCCTCGGTCGCGGCCCGCGCCGCTCCGGCCGGATCCCGCGCCGCTCCGTCAGACGCCGTCCAGCATCAGCCGGGCCGTCTCCGCGCGCAGCGGGGTGGTCTGGGCCTGGATCAGGTGGAACTGGGCCTCGCGGGAGAGCCGGCCGGCGGTGTGCCCGTACTGGATCGCCCGGCCGCCCGCCACCGCCACACAGGTCGCGGCCGCCCGTACGGCCAGGTCCAGGGCGCGGGCCCGGAGGGTGAGGCGGGCCTCGGTGCGCTCCCCCTGGGGGACCTCGTCCCGCAGGGCGTAGGCCTCGGCGCGCAGCCGGGCGGTCCGCTCGGCGAGGCGCAGGCCGAGGTCCTCGTACGGGGGTGACTGGAGGAGGAAGTCGGCGGTGGCGCGCAGCTGGCCGAAGACGGCCGGCTGGGCGTCGGCGTTCTCCAGGTCGTAGGCCCGGATCCAGTCGGCCCGCGGTACCAGGCCGACCACCCGGTCGTCGGGTACGTGGACCTCGCGCAGCTCGACGGAGGCCGTGTGCGTACCGCCCATCGCCCACAGCGGGGCTCCTTCGGCGGCGCTCAGGCCGTCGCCGTCGCCGACACCGCCGTCGTCGCCATCGCCCGGTACGCGGTCGACCAGGGCGAGGACCGCCTCGTCGGACGGGGTGACGGCGCCGACGAACAGGGCGTCGGCCAGCCCCCAGCCGGTCACCCACGGCATCCGCCCGGTGAGCCGCCAGCCGCCCGGGACCCGCTGCGCCGTGACGGGCGGGCGCGGATGGCGCAGGAAGGCGAAGCCGGCCGTGGGGCGCCGCTCGCCGCGCGCGAGGGAGGGCAGCCAGCTCTCGCGCAGGGCGGTGCCCGCCGGGCCGGAGGCCTGTTGCAGGGCCTTGGCCAGCGGGACGTGCTGGGTCCACACGAACCAGGTCGACGGATCCACCGCCGCCAGTACCTCGTGCACTTCCCGGACCACCTGACGCGGCGTGAGCCCGCCCGCCGGGTCCGGTTCGTATCCGATCAGCCCGTACGCGCCGGCGGAGGCGAGCGCGTCCAGATGCGTACGGGGCACCCCGGCCGCGGCGGTCCGCTCCGCCTCCGGCGCCAGGACGCGTACGGCGGTCTCCGTGACGGCGGCGACCAGCGGGTCGGCCGCCAGCTCGGGCGGGGTGGCCAGGGCGGTACCGGCTCCAGGGGCCCTCTGCATGGCCGCGATCACCTCAAGTCCTGGTTCGGGGGCGTCCATTGTTCCTGAGGGGTACTGGAGGAAGGCTCGACACGCGAGTTTTTACCGACGCGTAACTTCCAAGTCTTGCTACTCAGCCGTAATTTAGCGGCAGCAGCTACCCCTTGTGATCCGGATCACGGGACGAATCCCCACGCCCTTCCCCTTGACTCGCAAGGAGATCACACGATGCTGCCCTGGAGACGCCTGCTCCGCCCGCTGGCCGTCCTCACCCTCACCGCCGCCGCGCTCGTCGCCCCCACCGGCGCCGCGCAGGCCGCGACCGCCCCCAGCAGCGGCTGGAACAACTGGTCCTGCAAACCGTCCGCCGCGCATCCGCGCCCCGTCGTCCTCGTCCACGGCACCTTCGGGAACTCCGTCGACAACTGGCTCGGCTTCGCGCCGTACCTCGTCCACCGCGGGTACTGCGTCTACTCCCTCGACTACGGCCAGCTGCCCGGCGTGCCCTTCTTCAACGGGCTCGGGCCCATCGACAAGTCCGCGGGCCAGCTCGACGCCTTCGTCGACAAGGTCCTGGCCTCCACCGGCGCCGCCGAGGCCGACCTCGTCGGCCACTCCCAGGGCGGCATGATGCCGCGCTACTACCTCAAGTTCCTGGGCGGCGCCGACAAGGTCAACGCCCTCGTCGGCCTCGCCCCCGACAACCACGGCACCACCCTGTCCGGGCTCACCCAGCTGCTCCCGTACTTCCCCGGGGCCGAGGACCTGATCAGCACCGCGACCCCGGGGCTGGCCGACCAGATCGCCGGCTCCGCCTTCCAGAAGAAGCTGAACGAGGGCGGCGACACCGTCCCCGGCGTGCAGTACACGGTGATCGCCACCAAGTACGACGAGGTGGTCACCCCGTACCGCAGCGCCTTCCTGGACGGGCCGGGCGTACGGAACGTCGTACTCCAGGACCTGTGCCCGCTCGACCTCTCCGAGCACGTGACCATCGGCCTGACCGACCGGATCGCCTGGCACGAGGCGGCCAACGCCCTCGACCCCGCACACGCCGAACGGACCACCTGCGCCTCGGTCTTCGACTGAGGCGGACCCCCTAGCGGCCGTGACGGCCGGCCGTCGCCCGGCGGCGGGCCAGCGCGAACAGCACGGCCGCGCCGACGGCCAGCACCCCCGCTCCGGCGATCGCGATCGCCGGGGTGGCGGCGCTGCCGCCGGTCTCCGCGAGGTCCCCGCCCCCGCCCTGGGCGGCGGCCGGGGCGGGGGCCGGGGCGGCGGCGATCGGGGACGCGGCACCCTGGCCGTTCGTCTTCGGGTCGTTGTCGCCGTGGCCGTTGTGCTCCACCGTGGACCTGCCCGCGCCGTCGGAGATCTGCTGCTCCGTCGGGGCCTTGGGCGGTTCGACGGGCTTCGCGGAAGCACCGGTACTGGGCTTCGCGCTCGGCTTGCCGCTCGGGGTGGCCCCCGTACCGCTTCCGCCGGCGCTTCCGCTGTCCTTCCCGAACACCACGTCCGAGCAGGTGTAGAAGGCCTCCGGGCTGTCCGAGCGCTGCCAGATGCTGTAGATCAGGTGGCGGCCGGTCTTCTTCGGGACCGTCCCGCCGAAGACGTAGTCGCCGTTCTGCATGCCCGGGTCGGTGGCCTTCGCGAAGGGCGCGGGCTCCAGGTCGGACCACTTCAGCGGCTTGGAGGGGTCGTAGCCGTCCTTCGTCACGTACAGCTCGAAGGAGCCCTTGTGCGGGGCGGTCCCCTTGTACCGGAAGGTGTGCGCCCCGGCCGTCATCGGGCTGGCCGGCCAGTCGGCGCGGGCCAGGTCCAGCCCCTTGTACTTGGCGTTGCCCGCCGAGCACAGCTGCCCGTCCGGGATCAGCGCCTTGTGCTGCCCGGCGGCGTTGGCGATGTTCACCGCGTTCCAGTCGTAGAACGCCTGCGCCCCGCCCGCCGCGACGGCCGCCTTGCACGCCGCCGACTTCGGCGCCTCCGGACCCTCCGCGTAGCACGCCGCCACCCGGCTGACCGGGTCCGTCATCGAACCGTGCGCGGCCGCGGGGACGGCGGCGTACGCGGCCACCGCGAGCGGGGCGAGACCGGTGGCGGCGATACGGACGGCGGTACGGGCACGGGGTGCGGGCATGGGTGGATCTCCTTCGGGCGCAAGGCAGGGGGCGCCAGCGGAACCAGCCGGTGCGGCGCCGCCCCCCGATGGGTCCCGGCGCCGCCTCCGGCCCTCCCTGGCCCCGCCAAGCTAGCCCGCCCCCACCCCCGTTCGGCCCGTTCAGGCCCCCCGGAGGGGATCCTTAGGGTCCGCTTAAGGCAGCGGTAAGAGGCGCCTCAGGAACGGGCCGTTCAGCCGAGGAGTGCGGCCAGGCCGGCCGGCGTCCGGGCCTGGTCGTCCAGGGCGTCCAGGGCCCGTACGGCCTGGGCCGCCGCCTCGGGGTCGCTCGCGGCCAGGCCGCTCGCCGCGAACTCGTCCTCGTCCAGGCGCAGGACGGACTCCCCGTCCGCCGAGACCCACAGGTCCAGGTCCAGGTCCTCGACCACGATCTCGCCCTCGCGGACCACCGCCGGGCGCGTGATGTCGCAGTACCAGCCCTTGAGGACGCCCTCCCCGCTCCACACCTCCTTGACCGCGTACCAGCGCGTCCGCCAGAAGTGCTCCACGAACACGTCACCGGGCTCGAAGCGGACGAAGCCGAAGTCCCGTACCCCCTCGGCCGCCCAGGGCGCGCGCACGGAGATCCGGTCGCCGTCGTCGGCCACCTGCGCCGCCGGGTAGCTGATCTTGGTGCGGCCGGCCTTGGTGAGGGTGATGGTCCACCGTGTGGTCACTGCGCTGCTCCCAGCTGCTTCTTGTGGCGCGTCTCGGTCGCGCAGATCTCGTATCCGAACCATGAGTTGATCGCGAGCATCGGCTCGTTCCCGGCGTCGTTGCCGGTGAAGGCCTCGGTGTACCCGGCCGCGCGGGCCCGGTGCAGGGAGTCCGTCTTGGCGAGCTTGGCCAGCCCGCGGCCGCGGAAGGCGCGCAGGGTGCCGGTCATCGCCGAGGAGTAGCGGGTCGCGCCGTCCGTCTGCGCGGCGGAGAAGGCCGCCACGGCCCCGTCGACGAGGACGACCGTCGTCAGCTCCTGGTCGAAGGTCGGCTGGTGCCAGACGCTGTCCAGCCAGTCCTGGTAGTCGTTCAGCTCCGCCGGTACGTCCCCCGGCTCGTCGGCCGTCATCTCGGCGTCGGCCTCGAACAGCGGGCGCGGGTCGTCGGCGAAGGCGGAGCCGGGGCGCAGCTCGACCCCGGCGGGCAGCTCCCGGGGGAGCGGCGGCAGGGTGCCCGCCGCCAGGTCCAGGCGCAGGAAGTGCGCGGAGCGGCTGGGGCGGTAGCCGTGCCGCTCGGCGAAGGCCCGGTGGGCGGGCTCGTCGAGCACCCAGGCGTACGCGTCCACCGCGCCCTGCGCCGCGAGGTGCTCCTCGGCCGCGCGCAGCAGCGCGGTCCCGGCGCCGAAGCCCCGGTGCGCGGGGTCGACGTAGGCGTTCACGTACGACACCCCGGGCTCGGGGCTGTCGTACGCGAGGCCCACCTGGGCGGTGGCGACGACCGTCCCGTCCGGGGCCTCGGCGAGGAGGAGGCGGTAGCGCTTCGCGGGGTGGGCGGAGGCGAGTTCGTGGGCCACACCGGCGGGGGTGGTGACCATGAAGGGCAGGGCGGCACGGCGGACCCGTACGACGGCCTCGGCGTCCGGGAGGTCGTCGGGGCGCAGATCGCGGACGTGGAAGGTCATGCGGCCGACGTTATGTCCGGGGACGGCCTCGACGCCTGCGAATTACCCGGCGAATGTCAAACATGGGGGACAATCGGCCGCGTGACCTCGACCAACCTCAGGATCAGGATCGACGGCTCGGCCGGCTCGGCCGCCCCGTACGAACAGCTGCGCGCGCAGATCGCGGACCGGGCCCGGTCGGGGAAGCTGCCGGCGGGCTTCAAGCTGCCGACCGTGCGGGGGCTGGCGGAGGAGCTGGGGCTGGCCGCGAACACCGTCGCGAAGGCGTACCGGGCGCTGGAGGCCGACGGGGTGATCGAGACGCGGGGGCGGAACGGGACGTTCGTCGCGGCGGCGGAGGGTTCCTCGCGGGAGGCGGCCGCCGCCGCGCAGGCCTTCGCGGACCGGGCCCACCGGCTGGGCCTCACGGAAGCCGAAGCCCTGGCCGCCGCCACCACCGCCCTGCGGGCCCGCTACGCCCATTCTTGACGCTGCGCCGGCCTCCGCCGGCGGACCGGGGGTGGGGCCACGGGCCCGGGCTGGGGTCGGTTGTCCGTCTGCGGGTGGTGGCCGCTGCGCGGGGCAAGTCCCCTACCCGCCCTTCCACCGTTCCCCGGGCGCTGCCCGGACCCGCGCCTCAAACGCCGGCGGGGCTGAAGTTGCCCGGCGGCGCTGGTGTGCTCGGAGGGCAGTTCCAGCCGCGCCGGCGATTGAGGCGGGAACGGTGGAAGGGCGGGTAGGGGACCTGCTCCGCGCAGCGGCCCACCACCCGCAGGCGACGGCCGGACCCAGCCCGGGCCCGTAGCCCCGCCCGACAGGCCGCCGGACGGAGGCCGGCGCAGCGGCGCGAAGCCGGGGAGGCCGCTCGCGGCCGAGCCGCGCGAGCGGCGCGTTAAAGATAGAGCCCGGCCTCGGAGTTGTGGGGCTGGGGTGGGAGGACGGCGGCGGGGCCCGTGCCGCGGCGGAGGGCGAAGAGTTCGGCCAGGGTCGCGCCCTCGCGGGAGACGCCCTCGTCCGTGCCGAGCCAGTCCACCGCCTCCCGGTGGGTCAGCCGGCCGACCTCGATGCGGGCCAGGCAGCGCCCCGGGCGGACCACCGCCGGGTGGAGGCGTTCGAGGTCCTCGTTCGTCGTGACGCCGACCAGGACGTTGCGGCCCTGCCCCAGCAGACCGTCGGTGAGGTTCAGGAGCCGGGACAGGGCCTGGCCCGCCGTGTGCCGGGCCTCGCCGCGGATCAGCTCGTCGCAGTCCTCCAGCAGCAGCAGCCGCCACCGGCCCTTCGCCGTGCCCTCGTCCTCGCCGATCGCGATGTCCATGAGGTAGCCCACGTCGTTGAACAGCCGCTCCGGGTCCAGGACGCAGTCCACCTGGCACCAGTCCCGCCAGGAACGGGCGAGGGTGCGCAGCGCCGAGGTCTTGCCCGTGCCCGGCGGGCCGTGGAGCAGCAGCAGCCGGCCCGCGATGTCGTCCGGGGTGACCTTCATCAGCCGGTCCATCGCCCCTGCCACCGGCGCGGTGTAGTTCGGCCGCACCTCCGCCCAGGTGCCCGCGGAGATCTGCCGGGTCGTGCGGTACGGGCCGCGGCGCGGGGAGACGTACCAGAACCCCATCGTGACGCTCGAAGGCTGTGGTTCGGGCTCGTCCTGCGCCCCCTCCGTGGCCTCGCCGAGCACCTTCTCCGCGAGTTCCTCGCTGACCGCCGTCACGGTCACGTCCGCTCCCCGGCTCCAGCGGGAGACCAGTACCGTCCAGCCCTCGCCCTCGGCGAGCGTGGCGCTGCGGTCGGTGTCGCGCGCCGCGCGGAGCACGGTGGCCTTCGGGGGCAGCAGGGTGGCCTCCGCCTTCACCCGCTCGATCGTGACGCTCTGCGCGTACGGCTGCTCGCCGGTCGCGAACCGGCCGAGGAACAGCGCGTCGACGACATCCGACGGTGAGTCGCTGTCGTCGACATGGAGCCGGATCGGCAGCGCGTCATGCGGGTCTGCTGGCATGGCGCCCATGATCCGGCACGAACTGCCCCCACGCACCCGTGTTTCGCCGGATCGGGTGGCCGGGTTCCCTCTTCAAACGCATCGGGAGTGAAGATTCCGGCCGCCGCCCCACCCCAATCCCACCCCGAACATTCTTGGCATGGACACTTCCAGACATCCCCGGCTGCTTGTACCACGGACTCAGGAGTAACCCCCACAAGGAGCCGCACACATGAGCATGAGAATGCCGCGCTTCGCTGCCCTGACCTCCTCCCTGATCCTCGCCGCGGGCGCCGCCCTGTTCGGCGCCGGCCAGGCGGCCGCCGCACAGGCCGACTTCGGCTACGTCGCCCTCGGTGACTCGTACTCCTCCGGCGTCGGCGCCGGGAACTACGACAGCTCCAGCGGCAACTGCAAGCGCACCACCCGCGCCTACCCGGCCCTGTGGGCCGCCGCCCACGCCCCGCAGTCCTTCTCCTTCACCGCGTGCTCGGGTGCCCGTACCGGTGACGTCCTCGCGGGCCAGCTCGGCCCGCTCAATTCCGGCACCGACCTGGTCAGCATCACCGTCGGCGGCAACGACGCCGGATTCTCCGACGTGATGACGACCTGTGTCCTGCAGTCCGAGTCGACCTGCGTCAGCCGGGTCAACGAGGCCAAGAGGTACGTGGACTCCACCCTTCCCGGCCAGCTCGACCAGGTCTACGACGCCATCCACGGCCGCGCCCCCGGCGCCAGGGTCGTCGTCATCGGCTATCCCCGCTTCTACAAGCTGAACGGCACCTGCGTCGCCGGCCTCACCGAGGGCGAACGCTCCGCCATCAACGGCGCGGCCGACCACCTCAACGCCGCCATCGCCAAACGCGCCGCCGACCACGGCTTCACCTTCGCCTCGGTCGTCGGCGCCTTCACCGGCCACGAGATCTGCTCCGGCAGCGCGTGGCTGCACAGCGTCAACTGGGCCAACATCGGAGAGTCGTACCACCCCACCGCCACCGGACAGTCCAGTGGCTACCTGCCCGTCTTCACGAACAACGCGTAGGAGGGCCCGGCTACGGAGTGACGCCCGCGCTCGGCGTCGGCGTCCCCGTCCCGGCCGGTGAACCGGACGGGCCGGGGGAGCCGGGGGAGGAGGCCCCGCCCGTCGGGGTCTCCTTCTCGCACGTCAGGGAGTACTCCAGCCACGCCGAAGCCGTCTGCGCGGGCCGGCGCACCTCCAGCCGGACCGCGCCGTCGACGCTCGCGCCGGCCGGGTCGCCCGGCTCGGTGTGGTTCAGCTGGCGGGTGCGCGCCCCGCCGGCCTCGTACGTGATGCTCTGCCAGCCGGCCGTGGCCGCCGTCCCCCCGTCGCGCCCGACCCAGCGGTACTCCACCACGGCGGGGGTACGGGCCACCTCGATGGTGCCGGTGAAGGCGGGCGCGGCCACCTCGGGCGGCGGGCAGCTCCCGGTGTAGGCGGCGCGCAGGGTGTGGACGTAGACGGTGACGCCCTGCGGGGGCTCCGCACTCGTGGACGGCGAAGCGGAGGCCGAAGCCGATGCCGACGGGGGCGCGGACGGGGAGGCGGAGGTCTGCGCGCCGGAGGCGGGGGCGGAGGGGCCGCCGCCCGGCTCCTCCTCGCCCCCGGTGTCCCGCAGCAGCAGCCACCCCAGCAGGGCCACCGCCAGCAGCAGCACCACGATCCCGAGGGTCAGCACCGCCCCGGCCCGCCCCTGCCCCGACGTCGGCCCGGACACCGGCGCCGGTACGGGTACGGGCGCGTGCGGCACCGGCGGGGTCTCCCCGTACACCGCCCGCGTGGTGGCCGTCGGCGCCCCCGGGCCCGACGCCGGCCCGCCGGGGTCCCGTACGGCCCCTCCCGCGCCGATGATCCGCAGCATCCGGGCGGCCTCCGCGGCGGGCAGCCGCGCGCCCGGGTCCTTGCGCAGCAGCCCCTCCAGCACCGGCTCCAGCGTCCCGGCCCGGCGCGGCGGGGGCAACTCCGAGTCCACCACGGCCTGGAGGGTGGACAGCGGGGTGTCCTTCCGGAAGGGCGAGACCCCCTCCACGGCCGCGTACAGCATCACCCCGAGCGACCACAGGTCCGACTCCGGCCCGGGCTCCTGCCCCAACGCCCGCTCCGGGGCGAGGAATTCGGGGGAGCCGACGACCTCGCCGGTCATCGTGAGCGCCGAGGAGCCCTCCAGGCGCGCGATCCCGAAGTCGCTCAGCACCACCCGTCCGTCATTGGCGATCAGCACGTTGGCCGGCTTCACGTCCCGGTGCAGCACCCCGGCCTCGTGCGCGGAGCGCAGCGCGGCCAGCACCTGCTCGCCGATGTGCGCGGCCCGCTGCGGGGTCATCGGGCCCTCGCCCTCCAGCACCTCCGCCAGGGAGAGCCCGCGCACCAGCTCCATCACGATCCAGGGGCGGCCCTCCTCGCTCGCCACGTCGTAGACCGTGACCACCCCGCGGTGCGAGACCCGGGCGGCGGCCCACGCCTCCCGCTCCAGCCGCCGGTACATGCGCTCGACCTCGGCGGCGTCCAGCCCGGCGGGGGCCCGCACCTCCTTGACCGCGACCTCGCGGCCCAGCACCTCGTCCCGGGCGCGCCACACGAGGCCCATGCCGCCGCGGCCCAGCTCTCCGAGCAGCCGGTACCGGCCGGCGATGACACGCCCGGTGTCCCCGCTTTCGTTCCCGCTCACGTGAACCCCCCTGCGTCACCGGGTGATCACTCCAAGTTAGCGCAGTGCGGGTCCGGTGGCCCCCGTCGTGACGACACTGTCACCGACCGCTGTACACGGCCCCCCAAGTCGCCCCATTGGTACGGAGAGTGACGGTCGACTCCGCTGAGTAATCGTCAACTACCCGTAATTACAGGGGTAATTCACACCACCGGGATACCCGAGGGCGTTGCGGGGGCGATAGGGTTACCCTGCCCGGGCCGGGTGCCCTCGTACGGGTGGGGAGAGACATGGAACAGATAGCAATGCGCAGCAGGCCGCCCCGCGTGCCTGCCATCACCTGCGGCAGCAGCGCGGTCAGCTCGCGCCTCGACCGCCACCTCGCCGTGCTGGGCGGACCCGCCGTCCCGCACCACGAGGTCGCCGAGGCGACCCTGCTGATGCGCGAGCTCACCTCGCGCGACCACACCCACGTCCAGCGGAGCCGGAGCGCGCGCGTCGCGCTCTTCGCACCGCTGCGCAGGCTGCGGCGCACGCTCTTCGGCAGCCGCCGCTCGTAAACCGCACGCGCAGCCGGCCCGTCCGGCTGTGCACCCCGGCCCCGTTCCCGTCCCCTTCCGGCGTCCCCGGGAACCCCCGGCGCCACCCCGGCCTCAGGCGATCACACCGTCCCGGCGCAGTGCCGTGATCTGCGCGCCCGTCATCCCCAGGGCGCGCAGCAGGGCGTCGGTGTGTTCGCCGAGCGCGGGCACCGCTCCCATCCGCGGTTCCGCGCCACCCGGCAGCCCGATCGGCGGCAGCAGCGCCCGCAGCGGGCCCGCAGGTGAATCCACCTCCCGCCAGCGGTCGCGTGCCGCCAGCTGCGGGTGCGCGGCCAGTCGCTCCACCGAGCCCAGCCGCGCGCAGGCGATCCCGGCCGCCTCCAGCCGCGCGACGGCCTCCTCCGCGCCGAGCCGGCCGAGCGCCTCGGCCACCACGGCGTCGGTCTTCTCCCGGCCCCGGGTGCGGGCCGCGTTCGTCGCGTACGCCGGATCCTGCGCCAGGTCCGGCCGCTCCAGCACCTGGACCGCGAGCCGCCGCCACTCCCGGTCGTTCTGCACCGACAGCAGGACGCGGTCCCCGTCGGCGGTCGCGTAGGCGTCGTAGGGCGCGATCACGGAGTGCGCGAGCCCTGTGCGTACCGGCTGCCGCCCGCCGTGCATCGTGTGGTGCAGGGGATGCCCCATCCACTCGGCGAGCGCGTCCAGCATCGACACCTCCACGGGCCCGCCGCGCCCGGTGACCCCGCGCCGCAGCAGGGCGGCCAGCACCCCCGAGAAGGCGTACATGGCGGCCGCGATGTCCGCGGCCGGGATCCCCGCCTTCACGGGCTGCCCGGCGGTGCCGGTCACCGAGACCAGCCCCGCCTCGCACTGCACGAGCATGTCGTAGGCGCGCTTGTGGGCGTACGGGCCCTCGGCGCCGTAGCCGGAGATGTCCACGGCGACCAGGCGCGGGTAGCGGGCGCACAGCGCGGCCGCGTCGATCCCCAGCCGGGCGGCGGCCCCGTGCGCCAGGTTCTGGACGAAGACGTCGGCGCCCTCGAGCAGGCCGTGCAGCACCTCCAGCCCCCGCGGGTCCTTCAGATCGAGCGTCAGGGACTCCTTGCCGCGGTTGGCCCACACGAAGTGCGAGGCCAGACCCCGGGCGGCGGTGTCGTAGGCGCGCGCGAAGTCGCCGCCGTCGGGCCGCTCGACCTTGATCACCCGGGCGCCGAGGTCGGCGAGCTGGCGGGTGGCGAAGGGGGCCGAGACGGCCTGCTCGACGGCGACGACGGTGAGCCCGGCGAGCGGGAGGGGTTCGGTAGCCATGGGGCCTGCCTACCGGGTGGAAGCCGGGTCTGTCACCCGGGTGCGGAGCGGAAGTCCGGTGGAATGTCCCGGTTGCATGCGTAATGTACGGGGCGTCCGTCGACGACTCGTACAGAAGGGTTGCCCATGAGAGCCCCGACCGCACCGCTCGCACGCTCCGCAGTCCGGCGGGTGGCGGTCGTGCTGATAGCTCTTCTGTCAGGGCTGGCGCTGGCGGTGGCCCCGGCCGGGGCGCAGGGCCGCGCACCGGACCCGCTGGGCGTGACCGCTTCCAGCACCGCCGGCGTCGTGACGAGCGCTCCGGGCTGCCCCTCGGGGCCGCTCACCGAGGGCAGGCTGCTCACCGGCAGCACCTCGCTGCCCCCCGGAGCCTTCTCCTCGCTCGCCAGCCAGTTGAGCGTCAGCCTGCCCTTCCGGATCGGCGGCATCCAGGTCGGCCTCTCCGGGAGCGAGGCCCAGGTCGCCCTGGCCAACGCACGCGGAACCCTGACCCTGGCCCTCAGCAGCGGAGACTGCACCACCCCCGGCAGCCTGGTCTACGACGGGACCACGGTGAGCGGGGGCGGCAACTGGACCGTCGTACCGGACGCCACCCCGGCGAACGCCTACCGGGGCGCTTCGGGCTCGGGAACCTTCACGCTGAACTCCGACGTCACGCCCACCGGCACCGGCAAGTCATGGAGCCTGAGCCTCTCGGGGAGCGTCACCCTGCCCCAGCCGCAGGTCGCCGTGACCCAGCGTGCCTACTGGGGCGGCATCGGCAACTACCTGACCCGCACCCTCAGCGTCGAGTACCGGATCCGGAACACGGGGCCCGGCGACGCCTTCAACGTGAAGCTGCTCGACGCCCTGCCCACGGGGTCCGGGATCACCCGGCTCGGCCCGGTGCCGCAGACGGTGGGCGCCATCCGGTCCGGCGCCACCGCGGCGGTGGTCGTCCGCTACCGGGTGTGCGGCCTGGTCGTCCTGGGCTGCCGCTTCACCGCCAACACCCAGACGTCCCTGACGGACGCCCTGGACGGCAACCTGCACACGGAGACGGTCCCGGTGGCCGTACAGGTGCCGGTCACGCCGGTTCCTTGACGCTCCCTCCGGTCCCCTCAGCCCTGGCCACGCGCGAACCGGCGCGTGGCCAGCGGCACGAAGAGGGTCAGGAGCAGCAGCGACCACAGCACCGCCCCCGCGACCGGATGCTCCATCGGCCAGGCCGCGCCCGGCGCGGCCGCGCCGCCCGCGTTCCCGCACAGCTCCCGTACGGCGGTGGCCACCGCGCTGATCGGGTTCCATTCCGCGACCGCCCGCAGCCAGCCGGGCAGCCCGGCCGTCGGCAGATAGGCGCTGGAGAGCATGGGCAGGATGAAGGTGGCGCTGCCGAGCTGGCCCGCCGCCTCCTCGCTCTTGCTCACCAGCCCGAGGTACGTGCCCGCCCAGGCGGCGGCGAAGCGGAACAGCAGTAGCACTCCGAGCGCCCCGAGCGCGCCGGGCAGTCCGTTCTCGACCCGCCAGCCCATCGCCAGCCCCACCAGCATCAGCGGGACCATCGACACCGCCGTGGTCAGCAGGTCGGCGGCGGTCTGTCCCAGCGGGACCGCCGTCCGGCTCATCGGCAGCGTCCGGAAACGGTCCATCACCCCGCGGTGGGCGTCCTGCGCGGCGGTGAACATGCCGGTCATCAGGCCGTTCGCGGCGGTCGCGGCGAGCAGCCCGGGCACCAGGAACTCGCGGTACTCGGCGCCCGGCATGGCGAGCGCGCTGCCGAACACGTAGCCGAAGAAGAGCAGCATCGTGATCGGCATGGTCTGGGTCAGGATCAGCAGGGCCGGGGCGTGCCGGGCCTTCTGGAGCTGGCGGGTGAGGACGGCGCCGCCGTCCGACAGCAGGGTGGTCATGCCGCGATCTCCTCGTTCTGGTCGTTCTGCGCGCCGGCAGGGGTCGTACGGGTCCGGGTGAGGCGCAGGAACACCTCGTCGAGGGTGGGCGGGCGCAGGCTCGCGTCGGTCACCGGGACCCCGGCGGTGTCGAGTTCGCGGATGATCCGGGGCAGGGTGAGCCCGGGGTCCGCCACGGTCACGCCGACGGTGAGGCGTTCCTCGTCCAGGACGGGCCGGCCGCCGGTGAGCTGGTCGAGGACCACGGCCGCACCCGGGAGGGCGGGCGGCTCGGCGACGGTGACCTCGGCGTAGGCGCCGATCCGGGCCTTGAGGTCGGTGGGGGTGCCGGTGGCGACGGCCCGGCCCCGGTCGACGACCACGATGTCGTCGGCGAGCCGGTCGGCCTCCTCCAGGTACTGCGTGGTGAGCAGCACCGTGGTGCCCCCGTCGGCGAGTTCGCGCACCGCCGTCCAGATCTGCTCGCGGGCCGCCGGGTCGAGGCCGGTCGTGGGCTCGTCGAGGAACAGTACCCGGGGGTGGGTGACCAGCCCGGCGGCCAGGTCCAGGCGCCGCTTCATACCGCCCGACCAGGTGGAGGCCATCCGGTCGGCGGCCTCGTCCAGCCCGAAGCGCTCCAGCAGCTCGTCGGCGCGGGCCCGCCCGGCCCGTCCGCGCAGTCCGGCGAGCCGGGCGAAGAGCCGGAGGTTCTCACGGCCGGTCAGGTCCCCGTCGACGGAGGCGTACTGGCCGGTGACCCCGATGGCGCGGCGTACGGCGGCCGGGTCGCCGGTGACCTCGTGGCCCGCGACCAGGGCGCGGCCGGCGGTGGGGGTGGTGAGCGTGGTCAGGATCCGCACGGCGGTGGTCTTGCCCGCGCCGTTGGGGCCCAGCAGCCCGCAGACGGTGCCTTGCGGCACGGCCAGGTCCAGCCCGCGCAGGGCGTGCACCTCTCCGTAGTGCTTCTCCAGACCCTCACTAAGTACAGCGTACGTAGTTGTCATGTGCCGCACCCTACCGCACTACGTACGGTGTACGTAACTAAGATGGTTGCCGAGACGACGACGAGGTGATGTGACCGATGACTGCCGGCGGGAGCCCCGCTGAACCCGAAGTGATCTGGGCCCGCCCGCCACGGGCCGGCCGCGGGCCGCGGCCCGCGCACAGCCGCGACTCCATCGCGGCCGAGGCGGTACGGATCGCCGACGCGGAGGGGATCGAGGCCGTTTCCATGCGGCGCGTGGCCGCCGGGATCGGCGCAGGGACGATGTCCCTGTACAACTACGTCCCCCGCAAGGAGGACCTGTACGAGCTGATGGTCGACGCGGTCAGCGGGGAGTACGACCTGACCCCGCCGAGCGGGGACTGGCGGGGCGACCTGCTCGCACTGGCCCGCCAGACCCGGGCCCTGATGCGCCGCCACCCCTGGCTGCCCCGGCTGCTGAGCCCGGTCTACGGCTTCAGCCCGCACGCCCTGCGGTACCTGGAGCACAGCCTGGCCTGCCTGGAGCCGCTGGAGGTGCCCGGCGGCGAGAAGCTGGAGCTGATCGCGGCGATCAACGGCACGGTGGCCACCTTCGTGGCGGGGGAGCTGGCCCTGGCCGAACGGGCCCGCTCGCTGCCCTGGAGCGAGGCCGCGGAGCAGGGCGTACGGATGGCCTGGCTCGGCTCGCGGCTGGAGACGGGGGAGTACCCGCGGCTCGCGGCGGCCCTCACCGAGGGCACCCCGGTGACCGCCGCCGGGGCCGACCTGACGGCGGCGTTCGACCGCGCGGTGTCCCGGCTGCTGGAGGCGTGGGCCGCGTAGGGGGCTTCGGGGGCTGCCGGGGGCTCCCGGGGCCGGGCTCGGGGCTTCCCGGGGGCTCCCGGGGTGGGGCGGGGCGAGGGCTTCCCGGGGTCGGGCTCGGGCTTCCCGAGGCTTCCCCGGGGCGGGGCGGGGGCGCAGGCTTCCCCGGGGGCTTCCCGGGCCGCCGCGCGGGCTTACCGCAGGTCAGAGCAGCGCGAACTGGCCGCCCGGGCCCTCCTCCTCGTGGTCCAGCACCGAGGCCGGCCGCCGGGCCCAGCGCGGCGGCGGCAGCACCCCGGCGGCCTCCAGCTCCGCGACCGGCAGCAGCGGCCCGGGGGTGAACCCCGCCCGCTCCGGAGCCAGATCGGCCAGCAGCGCCAAGGTCGTCACCAGGGCGAGCAGCTCCGAGGTCCAGGCCTGCGGCCACTCGGCGGGACCCAGCCCCTCCAGGTCCCGCACCTGCGGATCCCGGTGCGCGCCGCGGGCCGCGAGCCACGCCTCGAGCACCCGCACGCCCTGGGCCTCGTACTCCCAGGCCCCCGCCGGGACCGGGGAGACCGCCCCGTCCCCGAGGGTCAGCGTCTCGGTCTGCGGGTCGTACCCGAGCCCCTCCGGCCAGGCCGTGACCGCCGCGCGGACGTACGGCCGCCGCCCGCCGGGCAGCCGCGGCGGCTCCCCGCCGCGCGCCCCGCGCAGCTGGACGGTCAGCAGCCGGTGGCCCAGCTCCAGGCCGGCCCGCCAGCGCCCGGGGTCGGCGGCGAGCGGGACCTCGTACCCCCGCGGCCCGGGGCGTCCCGCGGCGAGGATCCAGCACAGCACGTCCTCCGGGGTGACCCAGCCGCCGTAGCGCCCGCCCAGCAGGGCCGCGAGCCCCGGCGCGAGATTCGGCTCGGCCCCGCCCGGGCGCCGGTGCAGCGGGCGGATCCGGCCGAGCCGGCCGGCCGGGAGGTGCGGGGTGACCAGCGGGCCGGGGGCCTCCACCAGGAACAGCTGCTGCGCGTCGCGGACCCGCCACAGCTCGGGGCGGGCGGAGTCGATGAGCCGCTGGTCGGGCAGCAGCCACTGCTCGTCGAAGGGCGCGCGGAGCACCCGTACCGGGTCCGGGAAGGGGCCGGGCTCGTCGGCGAAGCGGGCGGTGGCCGAACGCTGCCCGGGCAGGGCGGCCGCCCCGGCGGAGGGCGTACGGGTCCGGCTCGGGCGGAACAGCCGCTCCCGCTCCGCCCCTTCGGCGGCGGTCAGGGCAGTCCAGCGGGCGCGCAGCGTGGCGGGATCGGGCGCCGCCACCCAGTCGCGGCCCAGGCGCAGGCCGCCCACGGCCCACGGCATCAGATCGTCCAGCAGCGGTACGTCAGCGCTCACCCGGCAGATGGTAGCGACGGGGTGCCGGGGCCGGGCCGTGTCCCGGCCGAAGCGTTACGCTCCTTATGTACGCATCCTCCATGTATGTATGCATGGGCTCTGTACGGATGGGCACGGAGGAGTCGGCCATGAGTCAGTACGACGAGTATTCGACGCCGTCGCAGGCCGAGGGCGAGCGGCTGGATGAGGACATGGACGAGCGGGAGAAGGCGCAACGCCACCCGCAGACCATGCGCACCACGCCCTCCCAGGCCGAGGGCGAGCGCACGACCGAGGAACAGGACGAGAAGTAGGACCGGGAAGCAGAGGAAACAGGGGGAGCGGGACGAGAATCGCGCCGGCTCCGGGACCGCCGGGCCCGGGAACCCCGGAGCCGACGGCTTCCCCGTACGCCCCTCAGGGCGCCTCGACGGTCACCGTGAAGGAGAACCGGTCGCCCCGGTACCGGATCCGGGCCACGTCGACGACCCGCCCGCCCTCGTCGTAGGTCACGCCCGTGTAGTGCAGGATCGGGCTCAGCAGCGGGACCTCGAGCAGCTCGGCCGTGACCGGGTCGGCGAGCCGCGCCTCGACGGTGTCCGTGATCCGGCTGATCCGTACGCCGACCACGTCGCGCAGCACCTTCGTCATCGGCCAGCGCTCCAGATCGGCCAGGTCCACCGCGTCGGCGAGCTCCGGGCGCACCGCGTTCTCCGCCCAGTTGGTGGGCTCCCCGCTCTCGCCGTCGCGCCGCAGCCTGCGGTACGTGACCACCTCCGCCGTGTCCGGGAAGTGCTCCAGCAGCTCCCCGGACACCGGCGTCCGCTCACGGCCGAGGACCGTCGTCCGCTCACCCGACTGCTGCGCCACGATCGCGTCCACCGAGCCGAGCAGCCGCACGGGCGCGCTGCGCATCGCGCCCGGCTCGATGAAGGTGCCGCGCCGCCGGTGCCGGCTGATGAGGCCCTCGCCCTCCAGCTCCTTGAGCGCCTGGCGCATCGTCAGCACGCTCACCCCGTAGTGCTCGGCGAGCCGCTCCTCGGTCGGCAGCCGCAGCGAGGCGTCCGGGGTGCGCCCCAGTATCGAGGCGCGCAACGACTGGGACACCTGGTACCAGAGCGGCAGCTTCCGGTTCAGGACCAGGGAGTCGGGGGCGAAGGCGGTCACGGGTGGTTCTCCGTACTGGACTTCATGCGGGGTGAGGCGGGCATGCAGGTGTAGGCATGGGCATGTTAGGCGCGGAAGTGGCGCTGGAGACCCTGCCATACGTCGTCGTATCCGCGCTGGAGGTGATCCGCCCCGGCCGCCTGGGGGGTGGCGGTGATCGGCCAGCGGGTCTCGAACATGAAGGCCAGGCCGTCGTCGATCTTCTGCGGCTTCAGCTCGGCGGCGCTGGCCTTGTCGAAGGTCTCCCGGTCCGGGCCGTGGGCGGACATCATGTTGTGCAGCGAGCCGCCGCCGGGCACGAAGCCCTCGGCCTTGGCGTCGTAGGCGCCCTCGATCAGGCCCATGTACTCGCTCATCACGTTCCGGTGGAAGTACGGCGGGCGGAAGGTGTCCTCGCCGACCAGCCAGCGCGGGGCGAACACCACGAAGTCCACGCCCGCCAGGCCCGGGGTGTCGGAGGGCGAGGTCAGCACGGTGAAGATCGACGGGTCGGGGTGGTCGTAGCTGATGGAGCCGATCACGTTGAAGCGGCGCAGGTCGTAGACGTACGGGACGTGCGTGCCGTGCCAGGCGACCACGTCCAGCGGGGAGTGGTCGTACGTCGCGGACCAGAGGTTGCCGCAGAACTTGTTGACCACCTCGGTCGGGCGCTCCACGTCCTCGTACGCGGCGACCGGCGCGCGGAAGTCGCGGGCGGAGGCCAGGCCGTTGGCGCCGATCGGGCCGAGGTCGGGCAGCTCGAAGGGCTGCCCGTAGTTCTCGCACACGTAGCCGCGCGCGTCGCCGTCGAGCAGCTCGACGCGGAAACGGACGCCGCGCGGGATCAGCGCCACCTCGCCGGGGCCGGCGCTCAGCAGGCCGAGCTCGGTGCGCAGCAGCAGGCCGCCGCGCTCCGGGACGATCAGCAGCTCGCCGTCCGAGTCGCTGAACACCCGGTCGGTCATCGAGGCGTTGGCGGAGTAGAGGTGGATGGCCATGCCGGTGCGCTGGGTGGTGTCGCCGTTGCCGCCCAGGGTCCACAGACCGGCCAGGAAGTCGGTGCCGGGGGCCGGGTCGGGCAGCGGGTTCCAGCGCAGCCGGTTGGGGTCCGGGACGGACTCGGTGAAGGGCCCGCTGCGCAGGGCGCCGTTGTCCACCCGGGTGAAGGCCGGGTGCGCGGCCGAGGGGCGGATCCGGTAGAGCCACGAGCGCCGGTTGTGGCGGCGCGGCTCGGTGAAGGCGCTGCCGCTGAGCTGCTCGGCGTAGAGGCCGAGGGCGGCGCGCTGGGGGGAGTTCCGGCCGTGCGGGAGCGCCCCGGGCACGGCCTCCGAGCTGTGCTCGTTCCCGAAGCCGGTGAGGTACTCCAGCGCCTCCGCCGTCTTCCTGGCCTGCTCACTCATGGGCTGCTCCCGCTCCGTCGAAGGAATCCTATGGCCGACAGTAGGATTCCCGGCCCCCCCACGTCAACGCCGTCCCACCACTACGGGACCAATTCCCCCCAGAACCCGCCCCCTGGAGCTTGCCCCCTGGAGCCCGCCCCCGGGGTGCCACCGGACGGGGCCCGCCCCAGGGGTCACCGGACGGGGCACTCGCCCCAGGGGCCCACGGCTGCGCGCCCACCGTCGGGCGTCCGCCGGTGGTCACCGCGGCCGTCGGGCCGGCCCGGGGGGCTGGGGGCGTGCCCCCAGTTTCGGGAAGGGGCGGGGTGGGGGAATCCACCCCCGGGCCGGCCCCACCCGCGAACCGGTCCCGCAGGGCAGGCCCCGCGCAACGATCCGGCCAACGCTCCGCAGGAATCCGCACGGGGGGATCCCAAAAGGTGAACATTGCTCTACTCTCACGCGCATGTCGTGGACCCGCAGGTTCCCTGCCGTGCCGGCGGCGCTCCTCGCCGCCCTCCTCGCCCTCCTGTCCCTCCTCGCCGCCGCGCCCACCGCCCGCGCGCACGAGGAGCGCCCCGTAGCCCTCCCCGACGGCTCCGGATCCGTGCCGCAGTACCGTGCGGCCGAGCCCGACCTGCTGGTCTGCAAGATCGACCGGCTCGCCTTCGAACGCCGGATATCGGGCTTCCCGCAGGAGCTCCGGCAGCGCAACCTCGACCTCTACGACCGCTGCGAGAAGAACGGCTACCGCCACCTCCAGGCGGCCGTGGACGCCGTCGACCGGCCGGGGATGAACATCGCGATCCTGCCCGGCCTCTACGAGGAGGAGCCCTCGCTGCCCAAGCCGGCGGGGGAGTGCGCCGAACTCAAGGCCCCCAGCTCCTCACTGGGCTACCAGATCCTGTCGTACGAACAGCAGGAGAAGTGCCGGCACAACCAGAACCTCGTCGCGATCCTCGGCAAGACGAACCTCCAGATCGAGGGCACCGGCGCCACCCGCACGGACGTCGTCATCGACGCCAAGTACCAGAAGCTGAACGCCATCCGCGCCGACAGGTCCAACGGCGTCTACTTCCGGAACTTCACCGCGCAGCGCACCACCTTCAACTCCCTGTACGTACTCGCCGGCGACGGCTTCGTCATCGACGACGTCCTGACCCGCTGGAACGACGAGTACGGCTTCCTGACCTTCGCCAGCGACCACGGCCTCTACAAGAACTGCGAGTCCTACGGCAACGGCGACTCGGGCATCTACCCCGGCAGCGCCTCCAACATCAACGACGGACGCGGCTACGACGTGCCCCGCTACTCCATCGAGATCACGGGCTGCCGCAGCCACCACAACATGGTCGGCTACTCCGGCACCGCCGGGGACTCGGTGTGGGTCCACGACAACGAGTTCGACCAGAACATGGGCGGCGCCTCGATGGACAGCGCCTTCCCCGGACACCCCGGACTCCCGCAGAACCACGCCCGTTTCGAACGCAACCTGATCCACGACAACAACGCCGACTACTACCACCACGTCGCCGACGGCACCTGCGCCAAGCCGCCCGTCGAACGCGGCTACGAGCAGGGGGTGGTCTGCCCGCAGATCTCCATGCCGCCGGGCACAGGCATCATCACCGCCGGAGGCAACTGGAACCTCTACGAGAACAACTGGGTGTACGGGCACCGGCGCGCGGGCTTCTTCCTCAGCGCGGTCCCGGCCTTCATCCGGGGCGAGGAGCAGTGGTCCAAGCAGACCGACACCTCCCACCACAACCGGTACGCGGGCAACGTCCTCGGCAAGGACCGCTCCGGGGCCTCCCGGCCCAACGGCACCGACGTGTGGTGGGACGGCCAGGGCAGGGGGAACTGCTGGCAGGACGGCCCCGACGGCTCCACCCCCGGCACCCTGCCGCAGTGCGGGAAGGAACGCGGCCAGCTCAGCGGCTCCTCGGCCCGGCTGGTGGGCGAACCGGTGAAGCTCACCCAGCTGATGGTCTGCGCCGACTACAACGTCCAGGCCCGCAAGCTGCCGGCGGGCTGCGACTGGTACGGGGCCCGGGGCCTGGAGCGGGTGGAGACGCAGATCGCGGTGGCGGTGGCGGCGGTGCTGCTGCTGGTCGGCGGGACGCTGTGGTGGCGGCGGCTGCGCCGGTCCCGGCTGGGCACGGTGGCGTCCCTGCTGGGGCTGGCCGGCCTCGCCCTGGACGTGGCCGGCTCCACGATGCCGCTGGTGGACACCCCCGTCCCGGCGCTCGCCCTGCTCCTGCTGGGCCTGTGGTGGACGGGCGCCGGCCTGGCGCTGCGCCCCGGACGCCCCTGGCTGGCGCGCCTCACCCTGCTCCTGGGGGCCCTGACCCTGCTGGACGCCTTCGACCAGGCCGTCCTGATGATCCCTTGGATCCCGCTGAGCCCCGCCTGGGTACGGGCCCTGGTCGCGGTGGTGTGGGTGCTGTGGGCGGTCGTCGCCTCGGCCCGCCCGGGCACGGCCGCCCCCACCCGCCCGGCCGGCCCGGGCGGCGACCCGGCGGGCGACCGCGCCCCGGTCCCGGCAGGCCCCTCGCCGGCCCGGAGCGCCGCCGCCGAACCCCCCACCCCCCACCCCGACGGCGGCCCCGCATGACCCCCACCCCCACCGCCCCCTGACCGCAGCCCCGCCGCGCCCGGCCCCCGCCCGCCCCCGTCGCCCGCCCCGCCCCGCCGGCCGCCGGCCAGGACGGCGGCAGGGCGGGGCGCCGGGCCGGTCCGGGCCGGGCCGGGCCGGGGCGGCCCGACCGATGACCGGAGTCCCGCTGTGACCGTGCCCGCCAAGACCCGCATCCGGTGCGACGTGTGCCGGACACCCACCCCCCAGGCCCGCCCACCCCGCCGCTCCGCCCGCACGGCGGCGCTGGTGGCCCTCCTCCTGCTGCTCGCGGGTGGCGCGGCGACGGGCTGCGGCGGCCGGGCCACCACCCACCACAAACCCGGCACCACCCACGAACAGGCCTCCGGCAGCGTCGGCACCCTGCTCGACACCCAGGACGGCGGCGGCCACCGCCTGCGCGAGGTCCCGGCCCAGGGCGCGCCCGGGGTGAAGCTCGCCGCCCGCCCCGACTCCGAGGACGGCTGGAACCTCCAACTGGCCGTGACCGACTTCCGCTTCACCCCCGACAGCACCGGCGGCGCCGCCCTCCCCGGCGCCGGCCACGCCCACCTGGAACTCGACGGCCACAAGCTGGCCCGGGTGTACGGCCCCTGGTTCCACCTGCCCGCGGCGCAGGTGCCCGAGGGCGCGCACACCCTGACCGTCCGCCTCTACGCGGACGACCACACCGCCTGGGCGGTCGCCGGCAAGCCGGTCGAAGCGGTGGTCCCGCTGACTGCGGGCCCCCCGGGCCAAGGAACCCACAGCCACCCCGCTCCCACCCCGACCGGTTCTCCGGCGCCCCCGCCCGCCCCGCAGGCCGACCGGACCGTCACCGTCGCCGTCCGGGACGGAAAGGTGGTCCCCGCCCCCGGCCGCACCGAGCTGAAGCGCGGTGAGCGCCTCGCCCTGCGCGTCACCAGCGACCGCGTCGACACCCTGCACGTCCACGGCTACGACAAGGAACTCCCCCTGCCCGCAGGCCAGGAGGCCACCCTGGTCCTGACCGTCGACCGCACCGGCCTCTTCGAGGTCGAGACCCACGAGTCCGGACTCGTCCTGACCCAGCTCCTCGTCCGATGACCCCCGCGATCGGGGCGGCCCTCCCGCTCCGGACCCCGCCGCCCCTCGGGTGGCCCGGCGCGCAGCCGGGCCCGGGGCCGGGCCAGGGCGTGGTCCTTCACCCGGCCGACCCGTCGGCCCTGCTCGCGCACGGGATCGGCTCCCAGCACGACCTGCCGATCTCCCCCTTCTACGCCTTCGCCGGAGCCTTCGCGGCGCTCTTCGTCTCCTTCCTCGCACTCGGCCTCCTGTGGTCCGCCTCCCGCTTCCGCGGCGAACGCTCCGGCCTCGCCCTGCCCGCCGGGCTCCAGCGGGTGGCCGACGCGCCGGCCACCCGCACCACCCTGCGCGGGCTCGGTCTCGCCGCAGCCCTCGCCGTGTTCCTCCACCTCCTCCTCGGTCCCGACGACCCCGACCGCAACCCCGCTCCCGGTGCCGTCTACGTCCTGCTGTGGGTCGGGATCGTGCCCGCCTCCCTTCTCCTCGGCCCCCTCTGGCGCCTGCTCAACCCGCTGCGCACCCTGCACCGGCTGCTCTGCCGGGCCCGCCGCCGCCCGCCCGGGGCCGGCCGCCCCCTGCCGGCCGGGCTCGGCCAATGGCCGGCCGCCGCCGGGCTGTTCGGCTTCACCTGGCTCGAGCTCGTCGCTCCCGATCCCGCATCCACCACCACCCTCCTGTGTGCCCTCACCGCCTACGCCGCCGCCCACCTGCTGCTCGCCGCCCGCTTCGGCGAGAGCTGGTTCGCCGTCGCCGACGCCTTCGAGGCCTACTCCGACCTCCTGTCCCGGCTCTCCCCCCTCGGCCGCCGCAGCGACGGCCGCCTGGTTCTGCGTAACCCCTTCCACGGACTCGACGCGACGCCCGAGCGGCCCGGACTCGTCGCCACCGTCTGCGTCCTGCTCGGCTCCACCGCCTACGACGGCTACTCCGACAGCCCCTCCTGGATCAACACCCTCCAGACCTCCCCCCTCGGCCGCACCCCCACGGCCACGCTCGGACTGCTTGCTTCCATCGCCCTCGTCGCCACCCTGTACTGCCTGTGCGCGGCGGTCACCCGCCTCGTCAGCGGCCCGCACCCCCGACCGCTGACCGCCTTCGCGCACTCACTCGTGCCGATCGCCCTCGGCTATCTCACCGCTCATTACTTCTCCCTCCTCGTTACCGAAGGACCACGCACAGTAAGCATGGCACTCGGCACTGACAACGCCCCCGATCCCAGTCCCCCCTTGGGTCCGGGCGGTCTCGCCGCCCTCCAGGTGATCTCCGTGGTGGCCGGCCACGTACTCGGTGTGATCGCCGCCCACGACCGTTCCGTACGCCTCTTCCCGCCGGCGAAGGCGGTCGCGGGCCAGCTGCCGCTGCTCGCGCTCATGATCACGTACACCATCGGCGGGCTCACCCTCCTCCTGAACTGAGGACCGGGCACCCGCACCGCTGGACCCACGACCCAGGAGCGGCATGATGGACCCCGTGCCTCCCGCCCACCCCCTGCGCAGGACCCCGGTCCAGCAGCGCAGCGCCGACCGGCTCGCCCGGATCCTCGACGCCTGCGCCGAACTCCTCGACGAGACCGGATACGAGAACCTCAGCACCCGCGCCGTCGCCCTGCGCGCCGGAGTGCCCATCGGCTCGGTCTACCGCTTCTTCGGGAACAAGCGGGCCATGGCCGTCGCCCTGGCCCACCGCAACCTCGACCAGTACGCCGAGGGCATCCAGGCGCGGCTCGCCCTCCTCCCGGGCACCGACTGGCGGCCCGTCGTGGACGCCGTGCTGGACGAGTACCTGGCCATGAAGCGCAGCGTCCCCGGCTTCGCCCTCGTCGACTTCGGCGTACCCGCCCCGCCGCCGGAAGGCCCGGCCGTCGACCCCAACCACCTGGTCGCCGCACGCCTGACCGAGCTGCTGTGCGCCCACCTCGGGCTCACGCCCGCGCCCGCCCTGGCCCGGGCGGTCCTGGTGGCCGTCGAGGCGACCGACGCGCTGGTCCAGCTGGCCTTCCGGGTCGATCCGGCGGGGGATCCCGGCATCGTCGCCGAGACCCGGGCGATGATGCACGCCTACCTGGCCCGCGTCCTGGACTGATTGATTGACCGACTGACCGACTGACCGACTGACCGACTGACCGACTGACCGACTGACCGACCTCGGCAGGCCCCGCCCGCCTTCGGCCTTGAACGGGCGGGCTGCCGCAACCCCCTCCCCACCGTGCCTACCGGTCGGTATGCTCGGGGCGCCCGCGTGCCCGCGCCGTCCCGCGCCTGCGCCGCACGGCCGGGTCACCGGTTCCGCGCCCGCGCCGCAGCCTGCCGCCCCCAGGAGGGCCCATGCCCCGCACCGCCCCGCGCATCTGCCCGCTCTGCGAAGCCACCTGCGGTCTCACCCTCACCATCGAGGGCACCACCGTCACTGGAGCCCGAGGCGACCGCGACGACGTCTTCAGCCGCGGCTTCATCTGCCCCAAGGGAGCCGCCTTCGGCGCCCTCGACGCCGACCCCGACCGGCTGCGCACCCCCCTCGTGCGCCGCGACGGGCAACTGCGGGAGGCCACCTGGGAAGAGGCCTACGCCGCCATCGCCGCCGCCGTCCCCGCCCTCGTCCGGGACCACGGCGCCCAGTCCGTCGGCATCGTGCTCGGCAACCCCAACACCCACACCATGGCCGGCGCCCTCTATCCGCCGCTCCTCGTCAACACCCTGGGCACCCGCAACCTCTTCACCGCCAGCACCCTCGACCAGATGCCCAAACACGTCTCCAGCGGGCTCCTGTTCGGCGACCCCTTCGCCATCCCCGTGCCCGACCTCGACCGGACCGACTTCCTCCTCCTGCTCGGCGCCAACCCGGTCGAATCCAACGGCTCCCTGTGCACCGCCCCCGACTTCCCCGGCCGGCTCAAGGCCCTGCGGGCCCGCGGTGGCACGCTCGTGGTCGTCGACCCGCGCCGCACGCGCACCGCCCGGCTCGCCGACCATCACCTCGCGCCCCGCCCCGGCAGTGACGCGCTGCTGCTGGCCGCGCTCGCCCACACCCTGCTCACAGAGAAGCTCGCGGCTCCCGGAGCCCTCACGGAACACGTCGAGGGAATCGGGGAACTCGCCGACGCCCTCGCGAGTTTCACTCCTGAGGCGGTCGCCCCCGCCTGCGACCTGCCGGCCGACCGGATCCGCACCCTCGCCCGGGAGCTGGCGGCCGCGCCGACCGCCGCCGTCTACGGGCGGATCGGCAGCTGCACCGTGGAGTACGGCACGCTCGCCAGCTGGCTGGTGGACGTACTGAACATCCTCACCGGCAACCTCGACCGCCCGGGCGGAGCCCTCTTCCCGCTCCCCGCCGCCGGCCCGCGGCCCCGCCCCGCCGGGCCCGGCAGGGGCTTCGCCCTCGGCCGCTGGCGCAGCCGGGTCAGCGGCCACCCCGAGGTCAAGAGCGAACTGCCCAGCGCCGCTCTGGCCGAGGAGATCGAGACCCCGGGGGAGGGGCGCATCCGTGCCCTGATCTCCATCGCCGCCAACCCGGTGCTGTCCGCCCCCGACGGGCGCCGGCTCGACGCGGCCCTCGCCGGGCTCGACTTCATGGTCAGCATCGACCCGTACCTCAACGAGACCTCGCGGCACGCCCATGTCGTCCTGCCCCCGCCGCCGCCCTCGCAGAGTGCGCACCACGACTTCGCCTTCAACGGATTCGCCATCCGCAACCAGGTCCGCTACACCCGGCCCGCCGTTCCCCTCGACGCGGACCGGCTCGACGAGTGCGAGATCCACGCACGCCTCGTCCTGGCCGTCTCGGGCATGCACGGCTCCGCCGAGCCGTCCGCCGTCGACGACATGGCGATCCAGGGCGCCCTCGCCAGGGAAACTGCCGACCGCCGCTCCCCCCTGCACGGAGCGGACCCGGCCCGCCTGGCCGGGCTGCTCACCGGCGAGAACGGCCCGGAGCGCAGACTCGACCTGATGCTCCGACTCGGCCCGTACGGAGACCTGTTCGGCGCCGCCGGACAGCCGGCCGGCAGCGGCGCCGACGACGGTACGCGGGGCAGCGCGGGCACGCCCGAACAGCCCGCCGCGCCCAGCACCCCCGGGCCCACCACCCCCGGGCCCACCACCCCCGCGCCCAGCACCGCCGGGCCCACCGCCCCCGGGCTCAGCCTGGAGCGGCTCCTCGCGCACCCGCACGGCATCGACCTGGGCCCGCTGGGGACCCGGCTCCCGGGCGTGCTCCGGACCCGCAGCGGCAGGATCGAGCTGCTCCCGGACCCGATCGCGGCCGAGCTTCCCAGGCTGCGCGCGGCGCTCGCCGACCGCCCCGCCGCCCTGGTGCTCGTGGGCCGCCGCCACCTGCGGTCCAACAACAGCTGGTTGCACAACGTCCCGGCCCTCGTCGGAGGTTCCAACCGCTGCACCCTCCAGGTCCACCCGCACGACGCGGACCGGCTCGGCCTCGCCGACGGCAGCCGGGCGCGGATCACCTCCGACGGCGGAAGCCTGGAGGTGCCGGTGGAGGTCACCGACACCGTCCGCGCAGGCGTGGTCAGCCTCCCGCACGGCTGGGGCCACGACCGGCCCGGCACCCGCCTCGCGGTCGCCGGCGCCGACCCGGGGGCCAATGTGAACCAGCTGCTCGACGGCACCCGCCTCGACCCGCTGTCGGGCACCGCGGTGCTCAACGGCTTCCCCGTCACCGTCGCACCCCTGCCCTGAGCTGGAGTTTTGCTCGTATTGCTCACGCGCCGACGTCTTGTTGGCGTAAGGAGGCGGCACCTACCTTCCCTGCATGCTGACCTTCCTCGGCTTCGCCATGATCGCGACCTTCCTGGTCCTGATCATGCTGAAGAAAATGTCGCCCATCGCGGCGCTCGTCCTCATCCCCGCGCTCTTCTGCGTGTTCGCCGGAAAGGGCGCGCACCTGGGGGACTACGTCATCGAAGGCGTCGGCAAGCTCGCCCCGACCGCCGCCATGCTGATGTTCGCCATCGTCTACTTCGGGGTGATGATCGACGTCGGCCTCTTCGACCCGATCGTCCGGGGGATCCTGCGCTTCTGCAAGGCCGACCCCATGCGGGTGGTGGTCGGCACGGCCGTCCTCGCCGCGATCGTCTCCCTCGACGGCGACGGATCGACCACCTTCATGATCACCGTTTCGGCCATGTACCCGCTCTACAAGCGCCTCGGCCTCAGCCTCGTGGTCATGACCGGCGTCGCCGCCACGGCCAACGGCGTGATGAACACCCTGCCCTGGGGCGGTCCCACCGCCCGCGCGGCCACCGCGCTCAAGCTCGACGCGGCCGACATCTTCGTCCCGATGATCCCGGCGCTCGCCGTCGGCCTGGTCTTCGTCTTCGTCCTGGCCTATGTTCTCGGCGTCAGGGAGCGCCGCCGGGTCGGCTCCCTGGTGATGCCCGGCGAGGAGGCCGAGGAGGCCGAGAAGCAGGAGTCCCTGGTGACGGCCGGCCCGGGTGCGGAGGAATCCGCCGCGGGGGCCCGTACCGCTGCCGCCGGCTCCGGCGCGGCCGGCTCCGGCGGGTCCGGAACCGCTGCCACCCTGCCCGGGGGCGAGGGCGAGGGCTTCCAGGGGCTGGACCCCGAGCGCCCGACCCTGCGTCCCCGCCTGTACTGGTTCAACGCGGGCCTCACGGTCGCCCTGCTCACCGCGATGATCATGGAGCTGCTGCCGATCCCCGTGCTCTTCCTGCTCGGCGCGGCCCTCGCCCTCACCGTGAACTTCCCCCACATGCCCGACCAGAAGGCCCGGATCGCCGCTCACGCGGACAACGTCCTCAACGTCGCCGGCATGGTCTTCGCCGCCGCCGTCTTCACCGGCGTCCTCACCGGCACCGGCATGGTCAAGCACATGGCGGACTGGCTCGTCGGCGCCATCCCCGAGGGCATGGGCCCGCACATGGCCCTGGTCACCGGCCTGCTGAGCCTGCCCCTCACCTACTTCATGTCGAACGACGGCTTCTACTTCGGCGTCCTGCCGGTACTGGCCGAAGCGGGCGCCGCCCACGGAGTCTCCCCGCTGGAGATCGCCCGCGCCTCCCTGGTCGGACAGGCCCTGCACATGTCCAGCCCACTGGTTCCGGCCGTCTACGTCCTCGTCGGCATGGCCAAGGTCGAGTTCGGCGACCACACCCGCTTCACCGTGAAATGGGCGGCCCTCACCTCCCTGGTGGTCCTGGCGGCAGGGATGGTTTTCGGCATCATCTGAACCTCGTGGCCTCTGGCGGGCCGAAAACTACCGACGCTAGTTTGTAGGGTGTGTCGGCGAGGTCAGGTCTACGCGCTCGTGCGTGCTCGGGAGGAATGCCATGAAGGCCCACGACGGGATGTACATCGGCGGGGAATGGCGGCCCGCCGCCGGAGCCGGCCGGATCGAGGTCGTCAACCCGGCCGACGAGCAGGTCATCGGCGCCGTCCCGGCCGGTACGGCCGAGGACGTGGACGCGGCCGTACGCGCGGCCCGTGCGGCCTTCCCCGGCTGGGCGGCCACGGCTCCGGCCGAGCGGGCCGCCCTGATCGGCGCCCTCCGCGACGTGCTCGTCGCCCGCAAGGGCGAGTTCACCGAGACCATCACCGCCGAGCTCGGCTCCCCGCTCGGCTTCGCGGAGGCCGTGCACGTCGGTGCGCCGATCGCGGTGGCCTCCTCCTACGCCGAACTCGGTGCCTCGTACGCCTTCGAGGAGCGGATCGGCAACTCCACCGTGTTCCTGGAGCCGGTCGGCGTGGTCGGGGCCATCACGCCCTGGAACTACCCGCTGCACCAAGTCGTTGCAAAGGTGGCGCCCGCTCTCGCCGCCGGCTGCACCATCGTCCTCAAGCCGGCCGAGGACACCCCGCTGACCGCACAGCTCTTCGCCGAAGCCGTGCACGAGGCGGGCATCCCGGCCGGAGTCTTCAACCTGGTGACCGGTACCGGCCCGGTCGCCGGCCAGGCGCTGGCCGAGCACGAAGGAGTCGACCTCCTCTCCTTCACCGGCTCGACCGCCGTCGGCAAGAAGATCGGCGCCATCGCCGGCGCCGCCGTCAAGCGCGTCGCCCTCGAGCTGGGCGGCAAGTCGGCGAACGTCATCCTGCCCGGGGCCGATCTGGCCAAGGCCGTCGCGGTGGGCGTCGGACACGTCATGAACAACACCGGCCAGAGCTGCAACGCGCTCACCCGCATGCTCGTCCACCGGGACCAGCACGAGGAGGCCGTCGCCCTCGCGGCCGCCGCCGTCGCCACGTACCCCTCGGGCGACCCCCGCGACCGGGCCACCCGCCTCGGGCCGGTCGTCAACGCCACCCAGCGCGACCGCGTGCGCTCGTACATCGGCAAGGGCGTCGCGGAGGGCGCCCGCCTGGTCGCGGGCGGCCTCGACGCGCCCCACGAGCGCGGGTACTTCATCGCCCCGACCGTCTTCGCGGACGTCACCCCCGACATGACCATCGCGCAGGAGGAGATCTTCGGCCCCGTGCTGGCGATCCTCCCCTACGAGGACCACGACGACGCCCTGCGCATCGCCAACGGCACCGTCTACGGCCTGGGCGGCGCGGTCTGGGCCGCGGACGAGGAGACGGCCGTGGCCTTCGCCCGCCGCATGGACACCGGCCAGGTGGACATCAACGGCGGCCGCTTCAACGTGCTCGCGCCCTTCGGCGGCTACAAGCAGTCGGGCGTGGGCCGCGAGCTGGGCAGCCACGGCCTGGGGGAGTACCTCCAGACCAAGTCCCTGCAGTTCTGAGCCGCCGACGGCGCCGACGGACCGGAGCCGCAGGCGGGGGACCCGCCCGCGGCTCCGCACCGCCCCGCCGGAGTGATCCCGCCACCCCGCAGACCGGGCAGCAGCACCCGCAGAGCGGGCAGCCCCCAAGACACGGAGACGACGACATGGTCCGCGCCGCGATCCTGCCCGCAGTCGGAGCACCGCTGGAGATACGGGACATCGTGCTGCCCGAGCCCGGACCCGGGCAGGTCCGGGTGCGGCTCGCCGCGGCCGGGGTCTGCCACTCCGACCTCTCCCTCACCGACGGCACCATGCGGGTGCCCGTCCCGGCCGTCCTCGGCCACGAGGGCGCGGGGACGGTCCTCGCCGTCGGCGAGGGCGTCACCCACGTCTCCCCGGGCGACGGGGTGGTGCTCAACTGGGCGCCGTCCTGCGGGGAGTGCCACCACTGCCGGATCGGCGAGGTCTGGCTCTGCGCGAAGGCCCTGACCGGGGTCGGTGCGGTCTACGCCCATGACGCCGAGGGCACCGAGCTGCACCCCGGGCTCAACGTCGCCGCCTTCGCCGAGGAAACCGTCGTCGCGGCGAACTGCGTGCTGCCCGCACCCGCCGGGATCCCGCTCCCGGAGGCCGCCCTGCTCGGCTGCGCCGTCCTGACCGGCTACGGCGCGGTGCGCCACAGCGCCCAGGTCCGCCCGGGCGAGTCGGTGGCCGTCTTCGGCGTCGGCGGAGTCGGCCTCGCCGCCCTCCAGGCGGCCCGGATCGCCGGGGCGGGCCCGATCGTCGCCGTCGACGTCTCCCCGGCCAAGGAGGAACTGGCCCGCGCCGCCGGAGCCACCGACTTCGTGCTCGCCTCCGAGACCACCGCCAAGCAGATCCGGGCCCTGACCGGCGGGCAGGGCGCGGACGTGGCCGTGGAGTGCGTGGGCCGCGCCGAGACCATCCGCACGGCCTGGGAGTCCACCCGCCGGGGCGGGCGCACCACGGTCGTCGGCATCGGCGGCAAGGAGCAGCAGGTGAGCTTCCACGCGCTGGAGATCTTCCACTTCGCCCGCACCCTCAGCGGCTGCGTGTACGGCAACAGCGATCCGGCCCGCGACCTCCCGGTGATCGCCGAGCACGTCCGGGCCGGCCGCCTGGACCTGGGCTCCATGGTCACCGACCGCATCACCCTCGACGGCATCCCGGCAGCGTTCGACGCGATGCTGGCGGGCAAGGGCGGTCGCTCCCTGGTGGTCTTTTAGCCCGGTCGCGGGCCGGCGGGCACACCGGGCGGGCGCCACGCGGGCACACCGGACGGGCGCCGGGCGGGCACGCCGGGCGGGAGCCGGCTCCTGGAGGTGGCGCCGCGCGGCACGACCCGCCTCCCGCCCGGCGGCGTCCTGTCGCCGTCCCGGGACGCCCGCCGCGCGACGGCCGGACCGGCCGAGGTCCTGACGCCCCGGGGAGGTTGTCGCGCCCGCGCGGGGCCGGACCTCCGCGCCCCCGAGCGCCCCGGCGGCCTACGACTGCGCCGCCCCCGCTCGCAGGGCCTCGTACTGGAGGGTCAGGCCGTCCAGGAGCGCCGTCAGGCCCGTTTCGAAGGCGCCCTCGTCCACCTCCCGCTGGCGCTCGGCCAGCAGGTGGGCCCGGCCCAGGTGCGGGTAGTCCGCCGGGTCGTACGCCGTCTCGTCGTCCACGAAACCCCGGGCGAAGGAGGCCACCGCCGAGCCCAGGATGAAGTACCGCATCAGCGCCCCGATCCGGGTCGCCTGGGCCGGGGGCCACCCCGCTGCCGTCATGGCGCCGAACACCGCGTCCGCCAGCCGCAGCCCGGCCGGGCGGCGGCCCGGCCCGCGCGCCAGCACCGGCACGATGTTCGGGTGGTCCGACAGGGCGTCCCGGTACGAGTGCGCCCAGTCGTACAGGGCCCCCCGCCAGTCCTTGCCGCCGTCGAACATCGACAGGTCGACCTTCGCGCTCACCGCGTCCGCGACCGCCTCGAGGATCGCGTCCTTGGTCCGGAAGTGGTTGTACAGCGAGGGCCCGCTGACCCCGAGCGCCGACGCCAGCCGCCGCGTCGACACCGCCTCCAGCCCCTCCGCGTCCACCAGCGCACCCGCCGCCTCGACGATGCGGTCTCTGCTGAGGAGGGGCTTGCGCGGTCTGGCCATGCGCCACATAGTAGGCCCTGCCGCGCCATAAACTAGCGATGCTAGTTAAGGCCCCCGGCCACGCCCCGGACCATGCCGGCCCACGTCCCGGAGGGACCCCGTGAACCTGGAGCTCAGCGAGGAGCAGGAGGCCGTGCGCCGCCTCGCCCGCGCCTTCACCGAGCGCGAGATCGTCCCGTACGCCGCCGAGTGGGACCGCGCCGAGAGCGTGGACCGCTCGATCGTGAAGAAGCTCGGCGACCTCGGCTTCCTCGGCCTCACCGTCCCGGAGGAGTACGGCGGCTCCGGCGGCGACCACCTCTCCTACGTGCTCGTCACCGAGGAGCTCGGCCGCGGGGACTCCGCCGTGCGCGGCATCGTCTCCGTCTCCCTCGGGCTGGTCGCCAAGACCGTCGCCGCCTGGGGCACCGAGGAGCAGAAGCGGGCCTGGCTGCCCCGGCTGTGCTCCGGCGACGCGCTCGGCTGCTTCGCCCTGACCGAGCCCGGCACCGGCTCCGACGCGGCCGCCCTCACCACCCGCGCCGTGCGCGAGGGGGACGCGTACGTGATCAGCGGCAGCAAGATGTTCATCACCAACGGCACCTGGGCCGACCTCGTCCTCCTCTTCGCCCGGACCGGTGACGCCCCCGGCCACCGGGGGATCTCCGCCTTCCTCGTCCCCGCCGACAGCCCGGGCCTGACCCGCCGCGAGGTCCACGGCAAGCTCGGCCTGCGCGGCCAGGCCACCGCCGAACTCACCCTCGACGGAGTCCGCGTCCCGGCCTCCGCGATGCTCGGACCCGAGGGCAAGGGCTTCTCCGTGGCCATGTCGGCCCTGGCCAAGGGGCGTATGTCGGTGGCCGCCGGCTGCGTCGGCATCGCCCAGGCCGCGCTGGACGCCGCCGTCTCGTACGCGGCCCAGCGCGAGCAGTTCGGCAAGCCGATCGCCCACCACCAGCTGGTCCAGGAGCTGATCGCCGACATCTCGGTCGACGTGGACGCGGCCCGGCTGCTGACCTGGCGGGTCGCCGACCTGATCGACCGCGGGCAGCCCTTCGCCACCGAGTCCTCCACCGCCAAGCTCTTCGCCTCCGAGGCGGCGGTGCGCGCCGCGGGCAACGCCCTCCAGGTGCACGGCGGCTACGGCTACATCGACGAGTACCCGGCCGGGAAGCTGCTGCGCGACGCCCGCGTCATGACCCTCTACGAAGGCACCAGCCAGATCCAGAAACTGCTCATCGGCCGTGCCCGCACCGGGGTTTCCGCTTTCTGAGTACCCGTCTGAGTACCTGCGCGGATGTGTTCCGCGTCACCGCGTCCGATGCTGTGCCCATGAACGAGACACCGGTCAAGCAGCAGAACACGGGGGCGTACTACGGCCAGGCGGTCGCGTCCTTCGGCATCGCCGTGGCCGCCGTGGCCGTGGGGATCTACAGCATGGACGTCAACGGCTGGGTCCGGGCCTTCCTCGGCATCGCGGTCCTCTACCTGACCACCTCGGCCTTCACCCTCGCCAAGGTGGTCCGCGACCGCCAGGAGGCCACGCAGATCGTCAGCCGGGTCGACCAGGCCCGGATGGAGAAGATGATGGCGGAGTACGACCCCTACTCGCCGAAGTAGAAGCAGCCGGAGCAGCCGAAGCAGCCGGAGCGGTCGTACGCTAAGCGCTTGCTCACCCTCCGGTAAGCTGGTTCCTTCCTACAGGGCGAAGAGGGTGAGCGAGCGATGGACAGCGCGGCGGAGACGACCGACGGCTACCAGCCGTGGTCGGAGGTCACCCCCGACGCCGCGCGGCGGCTGCTCGTGGCGGCCGTCGACGCCTTCGCCGAGCGCGGGTACCACGCGACCACCACGCGCGACATCGCGGGCCGCGCCGGCATGAGCCCGGCCGCCCTCTACATCCACTACAAGACCAAGGAAGAGCTGCTCCACCGGATCAGCCGGATAGGCCACGACAAGGCCCTGGAGATCCTGGAGACCGCCGCCTGCGGCCCGGGGACCGCCGCCGAACGGCTCGACGCGGCCGTACGCTCCTTCGTGCGCTGGCACGCCGCGCACCACACCACCGCCCGCGTGGTCCAGTACGAGCTCGACGCCCTCGCCCCGGAGCACCGCTCCGAGATCGTCGCCCTGCGCCGGCTGAGCGACGCCGCCGTGCGCCGGATCATCGCCGAGGGCGTGGGGGCGGGGGAGTTCGACGTCCCCGACGTGCCGGGCACCACCCTCGCCGTGCTGTCCCTGTGCATCGACGTGGCCCGCTGGTTCAGCACGGCCGGCCGGCGCACGCCCGACGAGGTCGGCGGGCTCTACGCCGACCTCGTGCTCCGGATGGTGGGCGCGCGCCCGGCCGCGGACACGGCCGGGAAGCAGGACGCGGCCGGTCGGCAGGACACGGCTGGTAAGCAGGGCGCGGCCGGTAAGCAGGACACGGCCCGCGGCCAGGGCGCGGCTCAGAAGTAGTAGCGGGACACCGACTCCGCGACGCACACCGGCTTCTCGCCGCCCTCGCGCTCGACGGTCACGGTCGCCGCGACCTGCACCCCGCCGCCCGCCTCGGTGACCGCCGTGATCACGGCGGTGGCGCGCAGCCGCGAACCGACCGGCACCGGGGCGGGGAAACGCACCTTGTCCATGCCGTAGTTGATGCCCATCCGCATGCCCTCGACCCGCATGATCTGCGGCACCAGGCTCGGCAGCAGCGACAGCGTCAGATAGCCGTGCGCGATGGTGGAACCGAAGGGTCCGGTGGCGGCCCGCTCCGGGTCCACGTGGATCCACTGGTGGTCGCCGGTCGCGTCCGCGAAGAGGTCGATCCGCTTCTGGTCCACCTCCAGCCATCCGCTCGGGCCGAGCGGCTCGCCGATGCCGGCGCGCAGCTCCTCGGCGGACGTGAAGATCCTCGGTTCGGCCATGCCCTGCCCCTGTCTCCGTCTATCTCCGTCGAATAAGCGCTTGCTCAGCATGCTGGGGGCCTGGTGCGTCTGTCAACGGACCTCCGACTACGCTCGGACGCGTGCCGCAGATTCCCGAGAACGTCCACGAACTCACCGTCGGCCAGCTGTCCGCGCGCAGCGGAGCGGCCGTCTCCGCCCTGCACTTCTACGAGGCCAAGGGGCTGATCAGCAGCCGCCGCACCGCCGGCAACCAGCGGCGCTACAACCGTGAGGCGCTGCGCCGGGTCGCCTTCGTGCGCGCCGCCCAGCGCGTGGGCATCCCGCTCGCCAGCATCCGCGAGGCGCTGGCCCAGCTGCCGGAGGAGCGCACCCCCACGCGGGAGGACTGGGCGCGGCTGTCCGAGAACTGGCGCGGCGAGCTCGACCAGCGGATCCAGCAACTGAGCCGCCTGCGCGACCACTTGTCCGACTGCATCGGCTGTGGCTGCCTCTCGCTGAAGAACTGCGCGCTCTCCAACCCGGACGACGTCTTCGGCGAACGCCTCACCGGCTCCCGGCTGTCGCCGTAGCTCCGCCCCCGGCGGGCCCCGCGCCCTCCGCCTCCCGCACCTCCCGGGCCGCCGCCACCAGTTCGGCATTCGAGCGTGCCGGCCGCCCGTCCGGAAGGCGCAGCACCTGCGCTACGCCGATCCGCGCGCCCGCACCGCACCGCGCGGCCAGCCGCAGCACCGGCCAGGCGGCGGCCTCCCGCCCGTACAGCACCACCGGCACCGGCGGCAGCCAGCGCAGCCCCGCCACCAGCGCCGGGTCGGCCTCCGCCAGCTCCGCCACCAGCCGGACCCGGCCCCGCTCCGGCGGGGCCCACGCCAGGAACCGCGCCAGCGGCTCCGGCCCGGCCCCGCCGCCCAGCGGGACCACCGCGTCCACCGCGACCCCGCGCGCCAGCAGGGCCCGCCCCAGCTCCGCCGCCCCCGGCTCCGCGAACGGCACCACCGCCCGGTCGGGCAGCACCGTCCAGGACCGCACCCGCTCCAGGCGCCCCGCCGGATCCGGCTCGGCGGCGACCCCCGCCGGAACCGTCAGAGGTACGCGGACCCCCGCACCGCGCATCTCCTCCAGCAGGGGCCCGACCACCCGGGGCGAGAGGCTCTCCCGCCCGCACGGGGTCCGCGGGTGCACCAGCACCTCGCCGGCCCCGGCGGCCACGGCCTCGAGCGCCGAGCGGGCCAGATCCCCTGGGGACAGCGGCACCGCCGCCCCCTCGGCAGCGCCGCGCGAGCCGTTCAGCGCGACCTGGAGCAGCGCGCCCCGCAGCCCGTCCCGCAGCCCGCCCCGCGCCCCGCTCACGCCGCACCCTGGTGGACCACCGCCGTGTCCGCCAGCGCCGGCCGGGGCACCACGATCCCGCAGCCCCCGCACACCGGCCCGTCCCACGCCCACGCCCCGGCCCACGCCCCGGGCCCCGACAACGCCGCGGGCCAGCGCAGTTCCCGCTCGCCGCAGACCGGGCACGCCGTCCCCGGCTCCGACTCCAGGGCCGCGACCAGCCGCCGCAGCACCTCGCCCAGCGCCCCCTCCGGCCGCACCCCCGGATCGGCACACCGCACCACGGCGTCCCCGCTGCCGCCCCAGGCCCACTCCGGCCGCCGGACCCCGTCGTGCTTCTCGCGTCTGCGCCGCTCCGCGAACTGCCGCTCGTACTCCAGCCAGACCGCCCGCGCGTCCTCCAGCTCCTCCAGCGCCGCGACCAGCCGCAGCGGGTCCGCGCCCCGGTCCTCGGGGGCGATCCCGTGCCGGTCGCACAGGTGCCACCACGTCGCCCGGTGCCCGTAGGGCGCGAACCGCTCCAGGCACCGGCGCAGCGAATGGCGCCGCAGGGCCCGGTCGTTGCGCGCGTCACGCACCTGGTAGGCCAGACTCCGAAAACCTGCCACCGTACCTTCACCTCCGCCGTGCCCACGCCCAGACCTGTGCCCGCGTCACTCCGTCGAACGAAGCAACCCCCCGCGACGTGCCCAACATGCCCTGAGGGCAGTGGGCGCATGCGGGGGCGGTCGAGGCGTGCGGGTGGCACATGGCCGGAACTCAGCGCCCCATGCGCCCCGCGCCGACCACGACACGGGCCAGTTCCTCGTGGCAGATGTCGCTGTGCGCCCCCGACGGGGGCCCGCCGCGACGGACCACGGAGCCCGCGTCCACGCTGACACAACCGGCCTCCGGCAGCCCGCCGCGCAGGGCCGCCTCCAGGCTCAGCCGCGGTGCGCCGGGCACCGCCCGCACCCCGTCGTGCCCGACCGCGCCCCACCGCTCGCCGGAACCGAGCAGACCGGCCGAATCGCCCGCCATCCGGGAGGCCAGCGGATAGAACACGCCCAGGGCCGAGTCGTGGGCGGAGTGGCAGGCCACCACCGGCCCGTCCACCCTGCGCTGGAGCCCGCGCAGGGCGCCGCCGCGCCGCGGATCGTGGGGGAGGCGCTCGCTGAAGGAGTAGTGGGAGAAGGCCCCCTGGAGCAGAGTCAGCGACTTCACGTGCCGCGCCCCGTCCGGTACGGCCCGCAGGGAGAAGGACACCACCCGGGCCCCGAAGCTGTGGCCGATCAGGTGGACGCGCAGGGCCGGCCGCCGTCCGGCGAGGTCGGCCAGCACCGGGCCGAGCCCGTGCTCGCCGACCACTCCGGCCCGCTTCTTCATCTCGTAGTACGTCGCCTGGCGCAGCAGCTCCTTGGCCCCGTCCCACAGGGAGCGCAGCCCGTCGCCGGCCGAGAGCTCCCGGGCCGCGTCGGCGGCCGCCGCCTGCGCCAGGGCCCGCGTCAGTGCCCGGCACACCTGGAGGGTGTCCAGCGTGAAGATCGCCGGCACGTCCGGGTCGGCGCCCGCGGCGCCCGCCGGGCCGGCGGCCGGGTCCGCGTGCACGAGCTGCCGTACCAGCTCCCCGAACTCGGCGAAGGCCGCCTGCGACTCCGGCCGCTCCGCCAGCAGTGCGGCGACCCGCTCCAGCTCCGCCTCCCGCCCCGGCCAGAACACCCCGAGCGCCGCGCGCGTGGCGTCGTCCAGGGCCGTCCCCGACTCGGCCCCCGACCGTGCCCCGGTCGCCCCGCCGGGCGGATCGAAGTCCGGGATCGGCTCGTCCGAGAAGCGGATCGAGGGCCAGACCACCCCCACGTACCCCAGCCGCACCCCCGCCCCCACCAGCCCCGGGAAGGGGGCGAAGAACCGGTCGTAGAGCCGGGTCGAGGTGGACCGGTCGCTGTTCCAGCCGTGCGCGAAGACCAGCAGGTCCGTCGCCTCCATCCGGGCCACCGCCGCCCGCGTGGCCGGGTCCACATCGCCCTGGGCGTCGAAAGTCAGCTCCTGGTACGGACCCACCCCGATCCCCGCTCCGAACGCGCCACCGCCGTCCACCATGGCCTCTCCCTTCACGTCGAGCCCCCGGTGCTCGCAGCATCCCGCCGCGAGGTCCCCTCGGCCAGCCCCGCGACAGCACCTCTCCCGCGCGGCTCCCGGCGAGCGGCCCGGCGTCAGGGGTAGAGCAGGTACTCCTCCCGGACCGCCGCGAACCGCGCCAGCCCGGCCGCCCAGGCGCCCGCGACCTCCTCCACCCCCGCGCCCGCGTCCACCATCGTCCGCACCCGGTCCGAGCCCGTCAGCCGGTCGATCCAGTGGTCCGTCCGCCAGCCGAACCCGCTCCACGCCCGCCGCGCCGTCACCAGCAGCCCGATCCCCGCCCGCACCGGGTCGAAGGCCTCCCGGTCGTGCACGATCAGCCGGACCCCGCCGCAGACCTTCCCGGCGTGCTTGGAGAAGGCGGGCGTGAACCAGGCCTCCCGGAACCACACCCCGGGCAGCCCCAGCCCGTTCGCCGCCTCCGCCCAGCGCCGGTCCACTCCCTGCGCGCCGAGCAGCTCGAAGGGCGTGGTCGTACCCCGGCCCTCGGACAGGTTGGTCCCCTCGAACAGGCAGGTCCCCGCGTACGCGAGCGCCGTGTCCGCAGTGGGCATGTTCGGGCTCGGCGGCACCCACGGCAGCCCCGTCTCCCCGAAGAACGACTCCCGCCGCCACCCCGACATCCGCACGGTCCGCAGCTTGACCCGGTCGCCGCCCAGGAACTCGCCGTTGAACAGCAGGGCCAGCTCGGCCGCCGTCATCCCGTGCGCCAGCGCGATCGGCTCCCGGCCCACGAAGCTCGCGTACGCCGGCTCCAGCACCGGCCCGGCCGCCCGGCGCCCGCCCGCCGGGTTGGGCCGGTCCAGGACCACCACCGCCTTGCCGGCCAGCGCGGCCGCGCGCATGCAGTCGTACAGGGTCCAGATGTAGGTGTAGAAGCGCGCCCCGACGTCCTGGATGTCGAAGACGACGGTGTCGATACCCGCCGCCGTGAAGAGGTCCGCCAGCTTCTGCCCGCTCTTGCCGTACGCGTCGTACACCGGCAGGCCCGTCGCGGGATCCCGGCCGGCCCCCTCCGACCCGCCCGCCTGCGCCGTCCCGCGGAAGCCGTGCTCCGGCCCGAACACCGCGACCAGGTCGACCCGCTCGTCGGCGTGCAGTACGTCGACCAAGTGGCGGGCGTCGGCGGTGATCCCGGTGGGGTTGGTGACCACCCCGACCCGCTGCCCGGCGAGCTCCGCGTACCCGTCGGCGGCGAGCCGCTCGAAGCCGGTACGCACCCGCTCCGCCGCCCCGGCCGCGCCCGCGGGCCCGACGCCCCCGGCAACCCCCAGGGCCCCCGCGGCCCCAGCGGCCCCCGCCAGTCCCAGCACCCCGCGTCGCGACACCGTCATCCCGCCAAGCTAGCCCTCACGCCCCTTCCCCCCTCACATACCGACTGGTTAGTCTGCCCGGGATCCGGCAGCCCCGGCAGGCAGTGACGAAAGGTGTCCCCCGTGAGCGCGTACCAGGACCAGCGAGTCGTCGTCACCGGCGCGGGCGGCGGCATCGGCGCGGCCCTCGCCCACCGCTTCGCCGCCGAAGGGGCCACCGTCGTGGTCAACGACCTCGACCCCGCCAAGGCCGCCTCCGTGGCGGGCGCCATCGGCCCCCGGGCGATCGCGCTCCCCGGCGACGCCTCCGCGATCGTCCGCGAGGCGCGCGAGGCCCTCGGCGGAACCGTCGACGTGTACTGCGCCAACGCCGGACTCGCCTCGGGCGGCGACGCCTTCGCGGACGAGGCCGTCTGGGAGGCGGCCTGGGACACCAACGTCATGGCCCACGTGCGCGCCGCCCGGGCCCTGCTGCCCGACTGGCTGGAGCGCGGGAGCGGCCGCTTCGTGTCCACCGTCTCCGCCGCCGGGCTGCTGACCATGATCGGAGCGGCCCCGTACAGTGTCACCAAGCACGGTGCCCTCGCCTTCGCGGAGTGGCTCTCGCTGACCTACCGCCACCGGGGCGTCCAGGTCCACGCCATCTGCCCGCAGGGCGTGCGCACCGACATGCTGACCGCGGCGGGCTCGGCGGGCGAGCTGGTCCTGGCGCCGACCGCGATCGAGCCGGAAACCGTGGCCGAAGCGCTGTTCGACGGCATGGAGAAGGGCCGGTTCTTGATCCTTCCGCACCCCGAGGTGGCGGACTACCACGCCGCCCGCGCGAACGACCCCGACCGCTGGCTGCGCTCCATGAACCACCTCCAGCAGAAGTGGGAGACCTCGTGACGGACCCCTCCGGATCCCGCTACGCCGCCCGGCCCTGGCTGCGGCAGCTGAGCCCGGCCCAGCGGGCCCCCGTCGCACCGCCGCCCAGCGTGCTGCACGCGTTCCGCGCCGCCGTGGCCCGCGCCCCCGGGCGCACGGCTCTGGCGTACTTCGACGGCCGGATCGGCTACGCGGAGGCCGACTCCCTCTCCGACTCCCTCGCCGGGCACCTCGCCGGGCGGGGGATCGGCCGGGGCGACCGGGTCGCGGTCATGCTCCAGAACACCCCGCACTTCGTGCTCGCCGTGCTGGCCGCCTGGAAGGCCGGGGCGGTGGTCGTCCCGCTCAACCCCATGTACAAGTCCGCCGAGGCCGCGCACATCCTGCGCGACTCCGGCGCCGCCGCGCTGGTCTGCGAGGGCGGCGCCTGGGAGGCGTACCTGCGCGAGAGCGCCCGGGGGACCGGCGTACGGGTCGTCCTGACGGCGCGCGACACGGACTTCCAGACCCGCCACGACCCCCGCGTCCTCCCCGCCGCCCCGACCCCGGACTCCGTCCCGGCCCCCCGCTCCGTCCCGGCCACCGCCGCCGCCACCGCCCCGGACTCCGTCCCGGCCACCGCCGCCGCCACCGCCCCGGACTCCGTCCCGGCCACCGCCACCGCCACCGCCCCGGACTCCGTCCCGGCCGCCGCCACCGCCACCGCCCCGGACTCCGTCCCGGCCGCCGCCACCGCCACCGCCACCGCCCCCGCCCCGGACCCGCGCCCCGCCGACCCCGCCGACCTCGCCACCGTGGCCCGCCAGGGCCACCCCGCGCCGGCCGACCCGGGCCTCACCGCCGCCGACACCGCCCTCATCAGCTACACCTCGGGCACCTCCGGGACCCCCAAGGGCGCCATGAACCCGCACGGCGCGCTCACCTACAACGCCACCCGCCAGGTCACCGGCCACCCCCTCCCCGAGGGCGCCGGCTACTTCGCCCTCGCCCCGCTCTTCCACATCACCGGCCTGGTCTGCGAGCTCGCCGCCTGCCTCACCAACGCCGGGACCCTCGTCCTCGCGCACCGCTTCGACGCCGGCGCCGTCCTCGACGCCTTCCTCGAACACCGCCCCGCCTACACCATCGGCCCGGCCACCGCCTTCATGGCCCTGGCCGCCCACCCCGCCGCCACCCCGGACCACTTCGCCTCCTTCCAGGTGATCTCCTCCGGCGGCGCCCCGCTCCCGCCCGCCCTCGTCGAACGCCTCCGCGCCTCCTTCGGCTTCTACCTGCGCAACGGCTACGGCCTCACCGAGTGCACCGCCCCCTGCGCCTCGGTCCCCGCGCACCTCGAAGCACCCGTCGACCCCGCCACCGGCACCCTCTCGGTCGGGGTCCCGGGCGCGCAGACCCTCGTACGGATCCTCGACGAGCACGGCGCGGAGCTGCCCTTCGGGCGGACCGGGGAGATAGCCGTGCGCGGCCCCCAGGTCGTCCCCGGCTACTGGGGCCTGCCCGAGGACACCGCCGAGGCCTTCCCGGACGGCGAACTGCGCACCGGGGACGTCGGGTTCATGGACCCCGACGGCTGGCTCTACGTGGTCGACCGCAAGAAGGACATGATCAACGCCTCCGGGTTCAAGGTCTGGCCGCGCGAGGTGGAGGACGTCCTCTACACCCACCCCGCCGTACGGCAGGCGGCCGTGGTCGGGGTCCCCGACGCGTACCGGGGGGAGAGCGTCAAGGCGTACGTGAGCCTGCGCCCGGGAGCCTCGGCCCGGCCGGCGGAACTCGCCGCCTACTGCGCCGAGCGCCTGGCCGCGTACAAGTACCCCCGCCAGGTGGAGATCCTGCCTGTTCTTCCCCAGACCACCAGTGGCAAGATCCTGCGACGAGAACTGCGCGAGCGCGGCTGAAAACTGTCGGACGGTCGTACAGCGCGGGACAGGTCAGGATCAGGAGAGGAAGGCGAGCACCATGGCCGCCAGGACCACCGAGGGCCCCGAGGACGGAAACCGGGAGACCCCGGTGCCGCAGCGGCTGCTGGCCGTCGCCACCAGGCTCTTCGCCGAACGCGGCTACGACCGCACCTCCGTCCAGGAGATCGTCGAGGCGGCCGGGGTGACCAAGGGCGCGCTCTACCACTACTTCGGCTCCAAGGACGACCTGCTGCACGAGGTGTACGCGCGGATGCTGCGCCTCCAGCAGCAGCGGCTCGACGCGGTGGCCGGATCCGACGCCCCCGTCGAGGAGCGGCTGCGGGCCGCCGCCGCCGACGTCGTGGTCACCACGATCGAGAACCTCGACGACGCGATGATCTTCTTCCGGTCGATGCACCAGCTCGGCCCCGAGAAGTACAAGCAGGTCCGGGCGGAGCGCCGGCGCTACCACGAGCGCTTCCGCGCGCTGGTCGAGGAGGGGCAGCGCACCGGGGTGTTCTCCACGGCCACCCCCGCCGACCTGGTCGTGGACTACTACTTCGGGTCCGTTCACCACCTCTCCACCTGGTACCGCACGGACGGTCCGCTCACCCCCCACCAGGTCGCCGACCACCTCGCCGACCTGCTGCTGCGCTCGCTGCGGCCGTAGCACCGGGGCCGAGAGGTCCGGGGTGTGACCCGGACCGCGGGTCACACCCCGGGCGCGTCAGAGGTACCTCTTCAGCTCCCGCCGCGCCAGCGAGCGCTGGTGCACCTCGTCCGGCCCGTCGGCCAGCCGCAGCGTCCGCGCCGCCGCCCACAGCTCGGCCAGCGGGAAGTCCTGGCTCACCCCGCCCGCGCCGTGCAGCTGCACCGCCTGGTCCAGGATCCCCACCACCGCCCGCGGGGTCGCGATCTTGATGGCCTGGATCTCCGTGTGGGCGCCCCGGTTCCCGACCGTGTCCATCAGCCAGGCGGTCTTCAGCACCAGCAGCCGCAGCTGTTCCACGGTCACCCGGGCGTCCGCGATCCAGTTCTGCACCACCCCCTGCGCGGCCAGCGGCTTGCCGAAGGCCGTACGCTCCACCGCGCGCCGGCACATCAGCTCGATCGCCCGCTCCGCCATCCCGATCAGCCGCATGCAGTGGTGGATCCGGCCCGGGCCGAGCCGCGCCTGGGCGATGGCGAAGCCGCCGCCCTCCTCGCCGATCAGGTTCGCCGCCGGCACCCGGGCCCCGTCGAAGACCACCTCGGCGTGGCCGCCGTGGTCGTGGTCCGCGTACCCGTACACCGTCATGGCCCGCCGCACCTCGACCCCCGGGGTGTCGCGCGGGACCAGGACCATCGACTGCTGGCGACGCGGATCGGCGTTCTCCGGGTCGGTCTTGCCCATCACGATGAAGATCTTGCAGTCCGGGTTCATCGCCCCGGAGATGAACCACTTGCGGCCGGTGACCACGTACGCGTCACCCTCGCGCTCGATCCGGGTCTCGATGTTCGTGGCGTCGGAGGAGGCCACCTCGGGCTCGGTCATGGCGAAGGCCGACCGGATCTCCCCGGCCAGGAGCGGCTCCAGCCACTGCTTCTTCTGCCCGTCGTCGCCGAACTGCGCGAGCAGCTCCATGTTCCCGGTGTCCGGGGCCGCGCAGTTGGTCGCCATCGGCGCCAGGTGCGGGCTGCGGCCGGTGATCTCGGCCAGCGGGGCGTACTGGAGGTTGCTCAGCCCGGCGCCGTGCCCGGAATCCGGCAAGCCGTGCTGGTCGGTGAGAAAGAGGTTCCACAGGCCCTGGCGGCGCGCCTCGGCCTTCAGTTCACCGAAGACGGCCGGGGTGTCCCAGGGCGAGGCCAGCCGTGCGCGCTGCTCGGCGGCGAGGGGTTCCGCCGGGTAGACGTACTCCTCCATGAACGCGAGCAGCCGCTCGCGGAGTTCCTCGGTCCGGGCGTCGAATGCGAAGTCCATGGGGGTGGGTCAGCCTTCCTGGAGCGTGGTCAGTCCGTGTTCGATGAAGACCGGGACCAGCTCGCCGATCCGGTCGAAGCCCGCGCCCACCGTCTGCCCGAGCGTGAAGCGGTAGTGGATGCCCTCGAGGATCACCGCGAGCTTGAACCAGGCGAAGGCCGTGTACCAGGCGATCGCCCCGGTGTCCCGGCCCGAGCGGGCGGCGTACCGCTCGATCAGCTCGGCGGGCGCCGGATGGCCCGGGGCCCCGCTCGTCGTGCTCACCGGGGAATCGGCCAGGCCCAGGTCCGAGCTGTACATCACCAGCAGCCCGAGGTCCGTCAGCGGATCGCCCAGTGTGGACATCTCCCAGTCCAGCACCGCCAGGATCGCGTCGTCGGGACCCCCGATCAGGACGTTGTCCAGCCGGAAGTCCCCGTGGACCACGGTCGCGGCGGGGGAGCGGGGCAGGGCCCGGCCCAGCGCCCCGTGCAGTTCGTCGATCCCGGCGAGCTCCCGGCCCCGGGAGGCGGCGAGCTGCTTGCCCCAGCGGCGCAGCTGCCGGTCGAGGAAGCCCTCGGGCCGGCCGAAGTCGCCCAGGCCCACCGCCTCCGGGTCCACCGCATGCAGGTCGACCAGGGTGTCCACCAGGCCCAGTACCGCCCGCCGGGTCCGCTCGGGCCCGATCTCCGCGAGCTGCCCGGCCGTCCGGTACGGGACCCCGTCCACGTACTCCATGACGTAGAACGGCGCCCCCAGCACCTCCTCGTCCTCGCACAGCAGCAGCGGCTCGGGCACCGGCACGGCCGTCCCGTGCAGGGCGGAGATCACCCGGTGCTCGCGCCGCATGTCGTGCGCGGTGGCCAGGACGTGCCCGAGCGGAGGTCGGCGCACCACCCAGCGGGCGGAGCCGTCGGTGACGGCGTACGTCAGGTTCGACCGGCCACCCTCGATCAGCCGGCCGCTCAGCGGGCCGGTCACGAGCCCGGGCCGCGCGGCGTCGAGATGGCCGCGCAGCCGTTCCAGATCGAGGCCTCGGGGGTCGGCTGGGGTCATGGTGCGCGCCTCCGTGCGAAGTAGGCGAAACAGATGAAGTGGACGAAGTGGACGGCGGGTGGTCCGGGGGCGGCGCCCCGGAGCCGTGGCCCGGGCGGCGCCCGCAGTCATCATGCCGACCAGTCGGTATGCCGTCCATAGGGCGGGCCGAAAGAACTCTCTCCGGCCCGGCGCGCTCAGGTCACGCGTGGCACAGGATCGGCGTCCCGCCGTTCATCACCGTCATGTCCCGCAGCACCGCCATGATGTCCAGCGGCGCCCCTTCCGGCTCCCCGGCCAGCTCCGCGTACGCCCGGTGCAGGTTCGCGACCAGCCGCTCGCTCTCCCGCCAGGCCGCGAACTCGCCCAGGTCGGCCCCGCGCGCCGTCTCCAGCGGGGTCAGCCCCTTCTCCCGGCCCTCCCGCGCCAGTTCGGCCACGTACCGCAGGTAGCGCTCGGTGGCCTCGTACGCGGAGGCGTCCGTCAGCGGCCCGTGGCCCGGTACGACGGTCCGCGCGCCCAGCGCGCGCAGCAGCTCCAGCGCCCGCAGCGAGCCGGCGAGGGAGCCCATCGCGAGGAAGGGGGTGCCCTCGGCGAAGACCAGGTCACCGGTGAACACCACCCGCTGCCGGGGCAGCCACACCACGGAGTCCCCGGTGGTGTGCGCCACGCCCGGGTGGATGACCTGGACCTCGGTGTCCCCCACGTGCAGGGTCAGCCGGTCGCTGTACGTGAGGTCGGGCGCGGTGATCTCTATCGCCCCGAAGTCGGTCGCGGGCCAGATCAGCTCCAGCTGGTGCCCGGCGGCGAGCTGCTCGGCGCGTGCGTTGTCGTGCCCGAGGATCAGCGCCCCGGGCGCGAAGGTGGCGTTGCCGTAGGTGTGGTCGCCGTGGTGGTGGGTGTTGACCACCGTCCGGGGCAGCGGCACCCCGGCCGCCACGACCGCCTCGCGCAGGGCCAGCGCCCGCCGCTCGGTGGCGGCGGTGTCGACGAGCAGGGTCCGGCCGCCGTCGCTGACGAAGCCGGCGTTGTTCAGGCACCAGCCCCCGTCCGGCTGGACGTAGGCGTACACCCCGGCCGCCGGCTGGACCACGTACGGCTCTTCGACGGTCATGGACGCTCTCCCCGGGACGCTGTGACAGATGGTCAGCATCCTGTCAGCCGGTGGGGTGCCCGGGGAGAGCGGGGGCGGCCGTACCCGCGGGAGGCCGCCCCGGACCGGTCGGTGGTCGTCAGTGGTCGTCAGCGGGCGTCAGTGGTCGTCGAAGTGGTCGTCGTGCTGGGCGTGACGGTGCCCGTCGTGCAGGTAGTCCAGGTGGTCGCCGTGCGGGACCGCGTCGTGCCCGCAGCCCTCGCCGTGCGCGTGGCCGTGGCCCTCGTGCGGGGAGTGCGCGGAGGTCTCGCACTCGTCCCAGTGCCCGGAGTGCTCCCGGTGCAGGTGGCCGTCGTGCGCGTAGTCGAGGTGGTCGCCGTGGGCGACCGCCGTGTGCCCGCAGCCGGGGCCGTGCTCGTGCGCGTGCGTGGGGTGTTCCTGGTGCAGGGTCGTCATGGCGCCGAGGCTAACCGTGAGTGCCCCGGATCGCCCGTTGTGTCCCCTCCGGTGTCACCGTGGCGCGGCACAAGCCGGACGATCGGACGAGCGGCTCAGACGATCACCGCCATCGCGAACACCGCCAGCGCCACCGAGCACAGCACCACCCCCAGCGCCACCCGCGGCGCCAGCTCCGGCGGCCGGACCGCGGCCAGCTCCCGCACCCGCCGGTGCGCCACCCACAGGAAGACCACCCAGATCAACGCGATCACCGCCGCCCCGGCCACCTCCACCCGCGAGCCGGACCCGTGCAGCGCCTGCCGCAGCGCCAGCACCGCGGTGACCGAGCAGGCCAGCGTCGTACGCCGCCACGCCAGCCGGGTCCGCTCGGGCTGGAGCCCCGCGTCGCGGGTGTCCGTACCGGGACGGCTGCTCACCGCCCGGCCGTCCACCCCAGCAGCACGACCACCACCATCGCGGCGGCCACCATCCCGACCCCCAGGCTCAGCACCACCGGGAACCGCGACAGCGGCAGGTCGTCGCCCCGCCGCATGGCCCGCTCGCAGCGCACCCAGTGGTTCACGGCCCGCAGCGCGCAGGCCGCCCCCACCGCCAGCAGCGCGAAGGCCATCCCGATCCGCACCCCCCACCGCAGGTCCGGCAGGAACTGGTCCACCGCGAACCCGCCGCCCACCAGGGCCAGCGCGGTCCGGATCCAGGCCAGGAAGGTCCGCTCGTTGGCGAGGGAGAAGCGGTAGTCCGGCGTCTCGCCCTCGTCCCGCAGCTGCTCCGGTGCGAACCAGAGCCGCACATCTTTGACGAAGTCGATCACGTGGCCAATTTACGTCCCCTTCACTCAGGCGGCGCGGGGGGCTGCGCCCCGGCCTCCCGGAAGGCGCGCAGCCGCCGGTAGGCCTCCAGCCCGTCCGGCACCCACGCCCACTCCCCGCCGGCGATCCGCCGCTCCAGCTCCTCCCGGGGGAGCCAGGCGTGCCAGTCCACCTCCGAGACCTGCGGAGCCACCGGCAGGGTGCACCGCACCTCGTGCACGTACGACCACCAGCCCCCGCCCGGACCCTCGTACAGGAACTTGAACAGCGGCTCGGGCCGAGCCAGCCCGCTCACCCCCAGCTCTTCCTCGGCCTCCCGCAGCGCGGCGCCCGCGTACTCCTCCCCGGCGCCCAGCACCCCGCCCACGAACATGTCGTAGTACGCGGGGAACACCAGCTTCGACGCGGTCCGCCGGTGGACGAACACCCGCCCCTCCCCGTCCGTGACCAGCACGAACACGCACCGGTGGAGCAGCCCCCGGCCGTACACCTCACCCCGGGGGGCCTGCCCGACGACCCGGTCGTCCCGGTCCACCACGTCCAGTACCTCATCAGCGGGATTCACGGACTCATCCAATCACCGCTGTTGACTGGTTACCGCTCCGTAGCAAAGGATCTGCCCACCACCGACCGACCGGAGGACGGGCCAGGTATGACGTACGACGCTGACGTGATCGTGATCGGAGCGGGCCTCGCGGGCCTGGTGGCCACCGCCGAGCTGGTCGACGCGGGCCGCAAGGTGATCCTCCTCGACCAGGAGCCGGAGCGGTCGATCGGCGGCCAGGCGCACTGGTCCTTCGGCGGGCTGTTCTTCGTGGACTCGCCCGAGCAGCGCCGCATGCGCATCAAGGACAGCCGCGAGCTCGCCCTCCAGGACTGGCTCGGCACCGCCGGGTTCGACCGGGAGGAGGACGCCTGGCCGCGCCGCTGGGCCGAGGCGTACGTGGACTTCGCGGCCGGCGAGAAGCGGCCCTGGCTGCACTCCCGGGGCGTGCGCTTCTTCCCCGTGGTCGGCTGGGCCGAACGCGGCGGCTACGACGCGAACGGCCACGGCAACTCCGTGCCCCGCTTCCACATCACCTGGGGCACCGGCCCCGGCCTGGTGGAGCCCTTCGAGCGGCGGGTCCGCGCCGGGGCGGCCCGCGGCCTGGTCCGGTTCGCCTTCCGCCACCGGGTCACCGGGCTGTCCGCCACCGCCGGCGCCGTGGACACCGTCACCGGGGAGGTCCTGGCGCCCTCGGACGCCGTACGGGGCACCGCGAGCAGCCGCGAGAGCGTGGGCGCCTTCAGCCTGCGGGCCCAGGCGGTCATCGTGACCAGCGGGGGCATCGGCGGCAACCACGACCTCGTGCGCGCGCAGTGGCCCGCCCGGCTCGGCACTCCGCCCGCGCGGATGCTCTCCGGGGTCCCGGCGCACGTGGACGGCCTGATGCTGGGCATCGCCGAGGGCGCCGGCGCCAGCCACATCAACAAGGACCGGATGTGGCACTACACCGAGGGCATCGAGAACTGGAACCCCATCTGGGCCCGGCACGGCATCCGCATCCTGCCCGGCCCCTCCTCGCTCTGGCTCGACGCCACCGGCAAGCGGCTGCCCGTACCGCTCTTCCCCGGTTTCGACACCCTCGGCACCCTCGAGCACATCATGCGCACCGGCCACGACCACACCTGGTTCGTGCTCAACCAGCGCATCATCGGCAAGGAGTTCGGCCTCTCCGGCTCCGAGCAGAACCCCGACCTGACGGGCAGGTCCGTCCGCGAGGTGATCAACCGGGCCCGGCAGTCCGTCCCCGGCCCGGTCAGGGCCTTCATGGACCACGGCGTCGACTTCATCGTGGAGCGGGACCTGTCCGCGATGGTCCGCCGGATGAACGAACTCACCGGGCAGGACCTGCTCGACGAGGCCACCGTCCGGCGCGAGGTCACCGCCCGGGACCGGGAGATCGCCAACCCCTTCACCAAGGACCTCCAGGTGACGGCCATCCACGGAGCGCGCAGGTACCTCGGCGACAAGCTGATCCGCACCGCCGCCCCGCACCGCGTCCTGGACCCCAAGGCGGGCCCGCTGATCGCCGTCCGGCTCTCCATCCTGACCCGCAAGTCCCTGGGCGGCCTGGAGACCGACCTGTCCTCCCGCGTCCTGACCCCCTCCGGCGACCCCCTGCCGGGTGTCTACGCGGCCGGCGAGGCGGCCGGTTTCGGCGGCGGGGGCGTCCACGGCTACCGGGCGCTGGAGGGCACCTTCCTGGGCGGCTGCATCTTCTCGGGCCGCGCCGCCGGCCGCGCGGCCGCCCGGGCGGTGGGATAGCCGCGCCGGGCGAAGCCCGCACGGGCGGACTGTGAGTCAGGCTGCAAGCGCCCCGGAGGCGAACCGAGCCCTCAAAGAAGGCGAAAGCGTTCGGCGACGACCAGGGTGTCGTCGTCCGCCGTGAACTGCGGATCGCCCAGCTCCGCGCGCAGTGCCTCGCTGTGCCAGAACCCCTCGTGCGCGGAGCGCCATTCGGCCACGGAGGCGAAACCCTCACCCTCGTCCAGCGCGTGCCGCAGTTCCACCTCGGCCAGCCGCAGCACCCGGACCTCCGTCATCTCCAGGACGGCCAGCGGCTGCTCCCCGGAGTCCACCAGCACCAGGCGTTCCCCCGGCCGGGGCAGCGGCTCGCCCTCGGCCTCGTACCAGCCCAACAGCCCCGTCGTGGTGGTCTTCGCCCCGCTGAGCACGGCGGCCACCAGCCTGTCGCGCTGTTCCCCGGGAAAGCCCAGTTCGAAGGGGCGGAGATCGTCATGGCTCGTCATGGATCCACCCTACGGAGCGTTCCCGCAGGTCACACCTTGATTTCGAACCGCCACATGCGTCCCAACTCGCCCCTTCTGCTCACCAGTTGAAACGCGCCACCCAGTGGACCGGACCTTGACGCGGAGCTGTGCCTACCGGTTTGCTGTGCGTGATCATCCGGATCGCTCACCGGCATGATCAAGCCGCACCGTCGGCATCCCACGCGTACCACCCGCACCACCCGCCACACCCGTACCGCCGTGCGTGCTCCCACGTACGTAGTCCACGCGCGTCCACACGCGCCCGCGTCCTGGAGGGAACCCGCGGATGTCCCCGCCTCCGCCGCCCCTCGGCCGCGCCCGCAAACGGGACGCCCAGCTCTTCGACCCGGCCCTGTGCGACACCGAACTCGTCGGAGTCCGGACCCAGTTCACCCAGGGCCGCTGGGCCAAGGCCCGTACCCTCCTCGTCGCCACCGGCGACGACTGGGACCGCCGCGGCCACCGCGTCGTCGTCCTCGCCGAGACCCCGGCCGCCACCGCCTGGGCCCGCGAATGGCTGCTCGCCGAACCCGAGAGCGCCGACGCCGCCACCCTCCTCGCCTGCTCCGCCGTCTTCACCGCCCTGCGCGGCAAGGGCACTCCCGAGGCCGCCGAGGAGGCCTGCCGTCGCGCCGCCGCGCTGCTCCCCGCCGACCCGACCCCCTGGCTCGGCCTGCTCATGCTCGCCCGCGCCTTCGGCACCGAGGAGGAGTTCAGCCGCCACTTCGACCAGGTCCGGGCCCGCCACCGCGAGCACCACCACGCCCACCACCTCATGGTCGCCAAGCTCGCCGAACGCACCCCCGCCGCCGGCCAGGACCCGCTCCACGAGGTCTACGACTTCGCCGCCTGGGCCGCCGAGGAGTCCCCGGCCGACTCCCCGCTCGCCGTACTGCCCGTGATCGCCCACGCCGAACGCTTCCGCGTCCTCGCCGCCGCCCGGGGCAGCGCCACCTCCGAGGCCGCCGCAGAGCACTGGACCGGCCGCCGCGCCCGCCAGGTACTGCGCTCCGCCTTCGACTGGTGGCTGGAGTGGGAACGCGAGGACCACCCCCGCAACCGGGTCGACCTCAACTTCCTCGCCCACGCCAAGCTCTGCGAAGGCCGCCCCGCCGAGGCGGCCGCCCTCTTCCACCGCATCGGCGGCCACGCCACCCCCGCCCCCTGGTCCTACCCGGACCGGGACCCGCACAAGGCCTTCCTCGCCGCGCGCAGTGCCGCGCTCGGCACGGCTTGACCAGTCACCCCCGAAAGGACCCTGCCATGCCGACGGGCAGATCCACCACGCTCCCAGCCGACACCGCGGCCGAGATCCGCACGTACAAGGGCCAGGACCGGGCCCTGCGGGCCGACCGCCTCGGCACCGCCGGACTGCTGCTCTCCGTACTCGCCGCCAGCGCCCCGCTGCTGGTCGTCGCCGGTGTCATGCCCACGATCTTCGGGGTCATGGGCATCGTCGGCCAGCCGCTGCTCTACGTGATCCTCGGCGTCGTCCTCGCCCTGTTCGGCGTGGGCTACGCCGAGATGAGCCGGCACGTCCACAACGCCGGCGCCTTCTACGCCTACATCGCCCGCGGCCTCGGGCCCACCGCCGGAGCCACCGCCTCCCTCGTCGCCCTCGTCGCGTACAGCGCCATGCAGGTCGCCGTGTACGGCATCCTCGGCTTCGAGATATCCGGCCTCTTCGCGACCTACCTGGACACGCAGCTCGCCTGGTGGATCCCGGCCCTGATCGCGGTCGCCGTCACCGGCGCCCTCGGCTGGCTCAAGATCGACCTCAACGCCAAGGTGCTCGGCGTTCTGCTGATCGTCGAGTGCGCCCTCGTCGTCGTCTTCGACCTCGCCGCCCTCGGCAAGCCCGGCCCCGAAGGCCTCTCCCTGAGCGCCTTCGACCCCGGCACCCTCGGCGGAGCCGGCCTCGGCACCGCCCTGTGCTTCTGCATCGCCGCCTTCGTCGGCTTCGAGCAGTCCCCGGTCTACGCCGAGGAGACCACCAAGCCGCACATCATCGTCTCCCGCGTGATGTTCCTCGCCATCGGCTTCGTCGCGCTGTTCTTCGCCCTCAGCTCCTGGGCCCTCTCGGTCGCCACCGGCCCCGCCGGGATCGTCAAGGCCTCCGCCGAGGCCGGGCCCGGCCTGCTCTTCGAGCTCACCCAGAGCCGCCTCGGCGCCACCTTCACCGACGTCCTGCACGTGCTCTTCGTGACCGGCATGTTCGCGGCCATGCTCAGCTTCCACAACGTCGTGGCGCGCTACGCCTTCGCCATGGGCCGCGAGGGCCTGCTGCCCGCCCGCTTCGGCCGCACCAACCCGGGCACCGGCGCCCCCGCGACCGGCTCCCTCCTCCAGACCGTGGTCGCCGCCCTCGTCGTCATCGTGTTCGCGGTCACCGACTCCATGCCGACCGGCGACCCCACCGCGCCCGTCCTGCACCTGTTCACCTGGATGGGCAGCGTCGGCGCCCTCGGCGTCACCGTCCTGATGGCCGCGGCCTCCGTCGCCGTCATCGCCTTCTTCGTCCGACGGGGCACCGCGGGCGCCCAGGTCTGGCGGCTCGTCGCGGCGGGCCTGGCCGCCCTGGCCCTGGTCGGGATCGCCGTCTACACCGTCAAGGACTTCGCCGTCCTGGTCGGCGCCGAGGCGGGCTCCGTGCTGAGCTGGGCCCTGCCCGCCATCATCGCCGTCGCCGCGCTCGGCGGACTGGTCAACGGGCTGCTGCTGAAGTCCCGCCGCCCCGAGGCCCACGCCCGGATCGGCCTGGGCAACGAGGCCTTCCGCCTCGACCAGGCCGCGGAGGCCACCCCGAGCGCCTGAGGCCCGTAGCCTCGTATTCATATCCCTGGGAAGCCCCCGGAGACCGTTTCCATGGTCCCCGGGGGTTTCCGCGTGCAGGAGGCCGATTTTGGCGGGTGGCCGAAGCTCATGGTCTCCTGGGTCGACAAAATCACCGGAACCGCAGCACGGGGGACACCACCCAGCTCCCCCGCACGCGGTCCGGACCTGCCTGTCCGACCCACGAAGGCGAAGTCCCGCATGAGCGATCGCACCTTGACCGAGGCCCCAGCCAAGGCGTCCCCCCGCCCTGTCGACGCCGGTGATGAGGGCTACAGCAAGGATCTCAAGTCCCGCCACATCAACATGATCGCCATCGGCGGGGCGATAGGCACCGGCCTGTTCCTCGGCGCCGGAGGCCGCATCGCCGGCGCCGGCCCCTCCCTGGCCATCGCCTACGCGGTGTGCGGCGTCTTCGCCTTCTTCGTGGTCCGGGCCCTGGGCGAGCTGGTCCTCTACCGCCCGTCCTCCGGAGCCTTCGTCTCGTACGCGCGCGAGTTCATGGGGGAGAAGGGCGCCTACACCGCGGGCTGGCTCTACTTCCTCAACTGGTCCACGACCACCGTGGCTGACATCACGGCCGCCGCGACCTACGCCCACTTCTGGTCGATGTTCACCGACGTCCCCCAGTGGGTGCTCGCCTTCATCGCCCTGGCCGTCGTCCTCACCGCGAACCTGATCTCGGTGAAGTACTTCGGCGAGATGGAGTTCTGGTTCTCCCTGGTCAAGGTCGCCGCCCTGGTGATCTTCCTGATCGTCGGCATCTGGCTCGTCGCCACCAGCCACGACATCGGCGGCAACACCCCGGGCCTGGCCAACATCACCGACAACGGCGGCATCTTCCCCTCCGGCGTCCTCCCGATGCTCCTGGTGATCCAGGGCGTGGTCTTCGCGTACGCCTCCGTCGAGCTCTGCGGCGTCGCCGCCGGCGAGACCGAGAACCCCGAGAAGATCATGCCGAAGGCGATCAACTCGATCATGTGGCGCGTGGGCCTCTTCTACGTCGGCTCCGTGGTCCTGCTGGCCCTGCTGCTCCCGTACACCGCGTACTCGTCCGACCAGAGCCCCTTCGTCACCGTCTTCGACAAGCTCGGCGTCCCCGGCGCCGCCGGCGTGATGAACCTGGTCGTCCTGACCGCCGCCCTGTCCAGCCTGAACTCCGGCCTCTACTCCACCGGCCGGATCCTGCGCTCGATGGCCATGTCCGGCTCCGCCCCCAAGTTCACCGGCGTCATGAACAAGGGCAAGGTCCCCTACGGCGGTGTCCTCTTCACCGCCGCCTTCGGCGTCGCCGGCGTCGGCCTGAACTACTGGATGCCCGGCGAGGCCTTCGAGATCGTCCTCAACCTCGCCTCCATCGGCATCCTCGGCACCTGGGCGATGGTCATGCTCTGCTCGCTGTTCTTCTGGCGCCGCGCGCAGAACGGCCTGGTCGACCGGCCGGCCTACCGCCTGCCCTGGGCCCCCTACACCCAGATCGTGACCCTGGTCTTCCTGGTCACGGTCCTGGTCCTGATGTGGTGCGACGGCGGCGTCGGCCGCACCACGGTCATGTTCCTCCCGGCCATCGCCGCCGCCCTCGTCGGCGGCTGGTTCCTGGTCCGCGGCCGGGTGGCCGAGCTCGCCGCCACCCGCGACTGACACCCCCGCCGTACGCGGAAGGCCCCCGGGCCGGGATCCGAGATCCCGGCCCGGGGGCCTTCTCCGTTCCGCCCTGCCGCCGCCGGGGAACGAAGAAGGACCCCGCCGAAGCGGGGTCCTTCTGTCTGTGTCCGAGGGGGGACTTGAACCCCCACGCCCGATAAAGGGCACTAGCACCTCAAGCTAGCGCGTCTGCCATTCCGCCACCCGGACCGGGTGTGTGCCGTACGCCCCTGGCGGGCCGTTGCGACGAGGGAAACACTACCAAACATTCCGGGGCCGCCTTCTCGCGCCCGGGGCGGCCGTCCCGGGGCTCCCGGGAACGAAGAAGGACCCCGCCGAAGCGGGGTCCTTCTCTTTGTGTCCGAGGGGGGACTTGAACCCCCACGCCCGATAAAGGGCACTAGCACCTCAAGCTAGCGCGTCTGCCATTCCGCCACCCGGACCGGGTGTGTGCCGTACGCCCCTCGCGGGCCGCTTCGACGTGGAAAACATTACCAAACCGCCGGGGGTCCTCGATCACACCCCCCGGTGGCCCGGGATCGCCCTTGGGCGGAAGGGCCCGGAGCGGGAGGATGGGGGAGGTAGCCGGTACTGATCAGTGGGAGGAACAGCGTGAGCGCATCGGGCGCGGGCAAGGCCGTCTCCGGAGAGGACGAGGTCGTCGACCTCTGCCGGGACCTCATCCGGATCGACACCAGCAACTACGGGGACCACTCGGGTCCCGGCGAGCGCAAGGCGGCCGAGTGGGTCGCCGAGAAACTGGCCGAGGTCGGGCTGGAACCGCAGATCTTCGAATCGCACAAGGGGCGGGCCTCGACCGTGGCCCGGATCGAGGGGGAGGACCCCTCGCGGCCCGCCCTGCTGATCCACGGGCACACCGACGTGGTCCCGGCCAACGCCGCCGACTGGACCTACGACCCCTTCGCGGGCGAGATCGCCGACGGCTGCGTATGGGGCCGCGGCGCGGTCGACATGAAGGACATGGACGCGATGACGCTGGCCGTCGTACGCGACCGCATGCGCAGCGGGCGCAAGCCCCCGCGCGACATCGTGCTGGCCTTCCTCGCCGACGAGGAGGCCGGCGGCACCTACGGCGCCCGGCACCTCGTCGACAAGCACCCCGGGCTCTTCGAGGGCGTCACCGAGGCCATCGGGGAGGTCGGCGGCTTCTCCTTCACCGTGAACGAGAACCTGCGGCTCTACCTCGTGGAGACGGCCCAGAAGGGCATGCACTGGATGCGGCTCACGGTCGAGGGCACCGCGGGACACGGCTCCATGACCAACAACGACAACGCGATCACCGAGCTGTGCGAGGCCGTCGGCCGCCTCGGCCGCCACCAGTGGCCGGTGCGCGTCACGAAGACCGTTCGACACTTCCTCGACGAACTCTCGGACGCCCTCGGAACCCCGCTCGACCCCGACGACATGGACGCCACGCTCGCCAAGCTCGGCGGCATCGCCAAGATGGTCGGCGCGACCCTGCGCAACTCCGCCGCCCCGACGATGCTCGGCGCCGGCTACAAGGTCAACGTCATCCCCGGCCAGGCCACGGCCCACGTGGACGGCCGCTTCCTGCCGGGCTACGAGGACGAGTTCTTCGCCGACCTCGACCGGATCCTCGGCCCGCGCGTGAAGCGGGAGGACGTACACGGGGACAAGGCCCTGGAGACGGACTTCGACGGGCGCCTCGTGGACGCCATGCAGGGCGCCCTGAGGGCCGAGGACCCGATCGCGCGGGCGGTCCCGTACATGCTCTCCGGCGGGACGGACGCCAAGTCCTTCGACGACCTCGGCATCCGCTGCTTCGGCTTCGCCCCGCTCCAGCTGCCGCCGGAGCTGGACTTCGCCGGCATGTTCCACGGCGTGGACGAGCGGGTGCCGGTGGACGGGCTGAAGTTCGGCGTCCGAGTCCTCGACCGGTTCATCGACAACGCCTGACGCCGGATAACGCCGGAGATTCGGGAAGGTGTGCGGATTCCACTGAGAAGAGTGAATGCGCTCATACGCTCGTAGCCCTGGTGATCCCTCCTCGTTACAGGTGGTGCGGTCCGCGGCTGGGACCGCACTTGCCTACTAGGAGGAACAATGCTCAAGAAGGTTGCCGCCGCTGCGGCTGCCACCGGTGGTCTGGTTCTCGCGGGTGCGGGCCTGGCTGTCGCCGACGCGGGTGCCCAGGGTGCGGCCATCGGCTCCCCCGGCGTCCTGTCCGGCAACGTCGTCCAGGTCCCGGTCCACGTCCCGGTCAACGTCTGCGGCAACACGGTGAACATCATCGCGCTGCTGAACCCGTCCTTCGGCAACACCTGCGTCAACGCCTGACGCATCTGAAGTTCTGGCCCCGGGGCGCTGCCAGCGCTCCGGGGCCGCCGGGCTTTTCGGGCCCGGATGCTCATTTCGGCGCGGCAGGCGGGGGAGCCCGTACGGCACGGCCTGTGCGTCGAACGGAACGTACACACCAGGGGACGAGTACAGATGCGACGACCGGTTCAGGTCACGAGGAAGACACTGATCACGATGGCGGCCGCGGGGGGTGTTCTGGCGCTCGGCGGCGGTCACGCCCAGGCGGATTCGGCGGCGTCCGGGCACGCCGCGAACTCTCCGGGCCTGCTGTCCGGGAACACCGTGCAGGCGCCGGTGGACGCGCCGGTGAACGTGTGCGGCAACACGGTGACGGTGGTTGGGGGTCTGAACCCGGCCTTCGGCAACCGCTGCGCCAACCAGCCGGGCAAGCCGCAGCACCCGGATCACCCGAGCCACCCGGAACACCCGCAGCACCCGGACCACCCCGGTCACCCGGGCAACCCGGGCACCCCGGGCGGCGGGCACGAGGAGCCGTGCGACGACGAGCCGGGACACCCGGGCAACCCCGGCACCCCGGGCGGCCAGACCCCCGGCACCCCGGGCACCCCGGGCGGGCAGACCCCGGGTAACCCCGGAACGCCCGGCGGCCAGACCCCGGGCAACCCCGGCGGGCACACCCCGGGCAACCCCGGCACCCCGGGCGGGCACACCCCCGGAAAGCCGGGTACGCCCGGTACCCCCACCGGCCCCGGCGCGGGCTCGGTCACCCCGGGCACGCCCGGCACGGTCACCCCGGGCACGCCCGGCACGGGCACCCCGGTCACCCCGGCCACTCACCCCGGCCAGGGGCAGGGCGTGGGCCTCGCCGCCACCGGTGCCGGTGACGCCCTGACGGCCGGTGTCCCGCTCGCCGGCGGTCTGCTGCTGGCCGGAGCCGTGCTCTACCGGCGCGCCCGCAACGCCGCCTGACGGCCACTCACGACGCGGGCCCCCGTACCGGGGCCCGCGTCACCAGGTCGCGCGGACCTGGCGGATGATCCGGCGGCGCAACCGCACGCGGCGGCTGCCGTCCCGGAACAGGGACAGGCGGTCCAGCTCCCAGTGCCCGTACTCGGCATGGTCGGTCAACAGGCGGTTCGCCTCCTGGCGGGAGGTCCCGCGAGGCACGTACACGTCGACAAATTCGTATTCCGGCATCGCATCTATTGTGCGGGCAGAGCCCCGCTACGGATAGCGTCTGCACTATGTCTGATGCCGCTCTGCCCACTGTTGCCGAGGTACGCGCCGCCGCCGAGGCGGTCAAGGCCGCTCTCGACCGTCACCTCGCCGCGGTCGAGAGCAGGATCGGGGACGAGGACCCGGCCGTCTACGCCGCCTTCAACGAACTCGCCGCCGCGGCCGAGGAGTACGACGAACTCCTCTACGACCGCTACGACGAGGTCACCCCCTTCGAGATCCCCACCCCCGAGACCGGTGTCCCGTACACCGGCCCCGCCGAGCCCGCCGCGTTCAGCGTGCTCATCCGCCGCGACTACGCCGTGGTCGAACCGGCCCGGCTGATCGCCCAGGCCGAACGCGTCGCCGCGCACGACCGGGACGCCGAGCTCCTCGACGACGCCGGCACCGCCGGAGCGCTCGGTGTGCTCTTCGGGGAGTACGAGCCCGACGAGATCGCCTCCCGCTACAAGGAGTTCGGTCTCGAGGAAGGCGACTCCACCCTCTGGATCGCCGCCCTGGAGGAGGTCGCGGAACCGGGGGACTGGTTGGGCTCGCCCTTCGGCCAGACCGATCCGCAGGACGTCCTGCACCGCTTCGACGTGAGCTCCGTCTTCGACGAGGAGCCCGACTTCGAAGACGAAGACGCCGAAGACGCCGAGGAAGCCGACGAGGAGGAGAGCGCCGCCGAGTCCGGTCTGGCCCCCGCCTGAGGGCCGGGTCCGCGGCGCCCGCCGTGCCCCCGCCCGGTCACCGGGCGGGGGCACGGCGCGCCGCCGTCCGCTACGGCTGCTCCTCCTGAGCAGCCGTCAGGGCCCGCAGCAGGCCCGTGAGCCGGGTCGTACGCGGCTTCGGCAGCACCTGCGCCACCGCGCGCGGCAGCGCCTCGTCGACCCCGTGGACCACGGACAGGTGCCGCTCGGCGCGGCCGAAGGCCGTGTACACCCAGTCCCGGGACAGGGCCTGCGCCGCGTCCCCCGGCAGTACGACGACCACCGCGGGCCAGCGCGCCCCCACGGCCTGGTGCGCCGTCACCGCCCAGCCGTGCCGCACCTGCGACTCCACCCGCTCCTTCGGTACGACGACCCGCGCGCCCGCCGCGTCCAGGTGCAGCCCCTGCGCGTCGGCCGACACCACCCGGGCCGGCAGCGCCCGCCCGGGGGAGGGCACGTGGACCACCCGGTCGCCGGGGTCGAAGCCGCCGAACCGGCCGGGGCCGGGGTTCAGCCGCTCCTTCAGGGCGGCGTTCAGCGCCCGGGTACCCGCCGAGCCGCCGTGGCCCGGGGTGATGACCTGCACGGCGTCCGCCGGGATCCCGAAGGCGCGCGGCACCGACTCGGCGACCAGCTGGACGGTGCGGTGCACGGCCTCGCCGGCGTCCCGCACGGGGACGATGACGACCTCCTTGCCGGGGGCGTCGACCTGGTTGAGCTCCCCGATCCCGACCCCCGAGACCAGCTCGCCGATCGGGCCGGGGTCCGGGGTGCGGGACACCACCTGGGGGAACGCGCGGGCCGCCAGCACATCGGCGAACACCCGCCCGGGGCCGGCCGATCCGAGCACCCCGGGGTCGCCGGAGAGCACCAGGCGGGCCCCGTCGGGCACGGACTCCACGAGGGCGGCCGCCGTCTCCACGTCCAGCTGGGGCGCGTCCAGGACGATCAGCAGGTCCAGGTCGAAGCGGCCGTCGGCGTCCCGCCCGGGGCCCTGCGTCCCCGCGAGCAGCCCGGCCACGGTGACGGCGCCGACGCCGACGCCGGTGGCGGGCGCGTGCGCCGCCAGGCAGGCCCGCAGGCCCAGTTCCCGGGCGGCCGCCAGCAGGGCCCGCGGTTCGGCGCGGGCGGCCTCGCCGCCGGTGTGGGTGACCAGGCCGTGGCCCGCGACGGCCCGGACCAGTTCGGCGGCGGGGCCGGTGGCGGCGGCCGACCAGTCGGCGGGGCCGCCGAAGGTGCCGGCCAGCCGGGCCAGGCCGTCCGCCAGGGCCTCCTCCGCCAGGGCGTGTTCCTCCAGGCCCACGAGGATCCGGACGGGCTGCTCCTCGTCCTCACCGGCGGGCGGCCCGAGCGGCTCGTGGAACACCAGCACCGCGCCCTCGCCGATGGCCGACTCCAGGGCCTCGGCGGGGGCCGGGACCCCGTACTGGGCCAGGGCCTTCTCCAGGACCGGGGCCTCCAGGGCGGTGTGCCCCTTGACGGCGGCCTGGGCGAGGAGCCAGCCCAGCAGGGCCGCGCCCCGGCGCTCGTCGGCGGGACCGGCCTCCGCCCCCAGCAGGGCCTGCGCGAAGCCGTCCGCCTGCGCCGGGCGCACCCCGGGGACCACGAGCAGCCGCCAGGGGTCCTCGGCCAGCTGCTCGGCCGCGCCCTCGCCGAGGGCCTCGGCGGCCTGCCCGGCCAGGGCCTCGGGGGCGCCGCCGCGGGTCAGTACGGCGCGGACGGCGCCGATGTCCGCGGCGGCCGGCGCGGGGGAGGGGGCCGGGGCCGCCGGGCGGGGCTGCGGGGGCGCCGGGGCCGCCTTGCGGGGAGCGGCCGGGGCCTCGTCGAAGTACACGGCGGCGGGCTTGGCTCCGCTCTCCACGGCCCGTACGGCGGCCATCAGATCGGCGGCCTTGCCGCTGAGCTTGCCGCCGGCCTCGACGGGGGCCTCGCGCTCGGCCTTGCGCCGGGCGATGCGCTCCCGCTCGACCTTCTGCGCGGCCAGCTCGGCCTGCGCCTCGGTCAGCCCGGGCGCCGGCTGCGCCTCCGCGGGTTCGGCCGCGCCGTCGGAGGTGCCGGTGTCCGGCCCTGCGGGGCTTTCCCCCACCCCGCCCCTTCCCGAAACCAAAGGCTCCGCCCCCGGCCCCCCGTCCCCGTCCGGGGCCCCCGGGGCTCCGCCCGGACCCTCCCGGCCGTCGGCGCCCGCCTCGCCGGAGCCGTCCCCGTCGGGGCCGGTGGACGCAGGGGCGTCCGCCTCGCCGGAGCCGGCCGGGGGAACCGGGTCTTCGTCCCGGGCCCGCTCGGCGGCGGTGGAGGCGGGTGCGTGCGGATCCTCGGGCTCCGCGCCGGCGGGGCCGGGCTCCGGGGTCGCCGCGGCGGCCCCGTGCGTGGCCTCCGCGGCAGCCGGGTCGGCGGGGCGGGCGGCCTCGGGGTCCGTACTCACAGCGTGCTCCAGTCCTGATCGGGGTAGCGGTGCACGGGCGCCGACACGTCGTCCAGCGCCCGGCAGATCTCCTCCGGAAGACTAAGCGCCTCCACCGACAGCGCCGCCCCCAGCTGCGCGGCCGTCCGCGCGCCGACGATCGGGGCGGCCACCCCGGGCCGGTCCCGGATCCAGGCCAGGGCCACCTGGAGCGGGGTCACGGCCAGGCCCTGCGCGGCCGTCACCACCGCGTCCACGATCCGCCCCGCCGCCTCGTCCAGGTACGGGTCCACGAGCGCGGCCAGGGAGGGCGACGCGCCCCGGGAGTCGGCCGGGGTCCCGTCCCGGTACTTGCCCGTCAGCACCCCCCGGCCCAGCGGGGAGGACGGCAGCAGGCCGACCCCCAGGTCCAGCGCGGCCGGGAGCACCTCCCGCTCCACGCCCCGCTGGAGGAGCGAGTACTCCATCTGGGTCGAGGCCAGCCGGGTGCGCGTCCCCGGCGCGGCGAGCTGCCAGGTCGCGGCCTTCGCCAGCTGCCAGCCGCTGAAGTTGGACACCCCCGCGTACCGGGCCCGCCCGCTGCTGACGGCCAGGTCCAGCACCTGGAGGGTCTCCTCCAGCGGGGTCTCGGGGTCGAAGGCGTGGACCTGCCACAGGTCCACGTAATCGGTGCCGAGGCGGTCCAGGGAGTCGTCCAGGGCGGCCAGCAGATGCCCGCGCGAGCCGTTGAAGCGCCGGTCGGGATCGGGCACGCTGCCCGCCTTGGTCGCGATGACCAGGTCCCGGCGCGGCACGAGGGAGCCCACCAGCTGCCCGAGGAGGTACTCCGCCTCCCCGCCGCCGTACACGTCGGCCGTGTCGACGAGCGTGCCGCCCGCGTCCCAGAACGTCTTCAACTGCTCGGCGGCGGCTTCCTCGCCGGTGTCACGGCCCCAGGTCAGGGTGCCGAGGCCGATCCGGGAGACGCGCAGTCCGGTGCGGCCGAGATGCCTCTGCTCCATGAGCGCTGAGACTACTGGGGCACTGACGCGGGGCCGTCGGGCGCGCTACAGTCCCCCGCAGACCCACGTTACTGATCGGTAAACCGGCACATTCGTAAGGGGACGACACATGCGGCTCGGCATCAATCTCGGCTACTGGGGTGCGGGCATGGACGCCGACAACCTCGCCGTCGCCCAGGAGGCCGACCGGCTCGGCTACGACGTCTGCTGGGCCGCCGAGGCCTACGGCTCGGACGCGGCGACCGTGCTGGCCTGGGTGGCCGCCCAGACGGAGCGGATCGACGTCGGCTCGGCCATCTTCCAGATCCCGGCCCGCCAGCCCGCGATGACGGCGATGACCGCCGCCACCCTGGACTCGCTCACCAAGGGCCGCTTCCGGCTCGGCCTCGGCGTCTCCGGCCCGCAGGTCTCCGAGGGCTGGTACGGCGTGAAGTTCGACAAGCCGCTCGCCCGGACCCGGGAGTACGTGGAGATCGTCCGCAAGGCCATGTCCCGCGAACGGCTGAGTTATGAGGGCGCGCACTGGACCCTCCCGCTGCCCGGCGGCCCCGGCAAGCCGCTCAAGCTGACCGTGCACCCGGAGCGCGAGCACATCCCGCTCTACATCGCCGCCATCGGGCCGAAGAACCTGGAGCAGACCGGGGAGATCGCCGACGGCGCCCTGCTGATCTTCCCGGCCGCCGAACACCTGGAGGAGACGGCCCTGCGGCACATCCGCGCGGGCCGCGAGAAGGCCGGGCTGACGATGGACGGCTTCGACGTCTGCCCGACCGTGCCGCTGGCCATCGGCGAGGACGTGACGGCCCTCGCGGACATGTTCCGCCCCTACACCGCCCTGTACGTCGGCGGCATGGGCAGCCCGAAGCAGAACTTCTACAACCAGCTCGCCCAGCGGATGGGCTACGAGAAGGAGGCCGCCGAGATCCAGGCCAAGTACCTGGGCGGCGACAAGGAGGGGGCGGCCGCCGCCGTCCCGCACTCGCTGATCGACTCGACCACCCTGCTGGGTTCCGTGGAGCGGATCGCGGACGGGATGCGGGCCTACGCCGAGGCCGGGGTCACCACCCTCACGCTGGCCCCGGCAGGCTTCACCCTCGACGAGCGGATCACCGCCCTGCGGGCCGGCACCGAGGCGCTGGAGCTGGCCGGCCTGGCCTGACGGCCGGACGAGGGAAAGGGCTCTGCGGCCGTGGTGGGGGCTCGGGGGGTCTTCCCCGCCACGGCCGACACAGCACACAACGCGCGGCCCGGCCCCGGGGTTACGCCCCGCGGACGGGCCGCCGGTTTCGTTCATTCGGCCGAGTAGTGCGACGTATCGGTTGCCCGCCCGATCGATCCGCATTTGACTCGTTCCATGCTCTCTGCCCGCAGCCTGTTCCAGGAGATCGTCGACCACGACGACTCCTTCCAGCTGTTCTGCTCGATCGCCGCCAGCGGGGAGTCCCAGGGCGGCTGGGAGAACGCCCGGATCTCCGCCCTGGTACCCGACGGCATGCGCGACCTCGCCCCCAAGATCACCCGGCACGGCGCCGACGAGGACAAGCACGGCCGGATCTTCCAGGCCCTGCTGCGCAAGCGCGGCCTGCCCGCCGTCCCCGTCCCGCCCGAGACCGACTACACGATGCTGCTGGAACGCCGCGGCATCGGCCTCGCGCACGACAAGCTGCGCCGCGACGAGCCCCTGACCGAGGAGGACATCGTCGTCTACCTCGCGCACAGCCGGGTCACCGAACAGCGCGCCGCCGACCAGATGGACATGCTGGTACGCCACTTCGGCGACCACCCCGAGGTCGGCAAGGCCATCCGCGTGATCAGCCACGACGAGGACAACCACCTCGCCTACTGCCACGAGGAACTGCTGCGCCTCGCCCGCGAGGGACACGGCCGGACCATCCAGCGGGTCCTGCGCGAGAGCGCCCTCGCCGAGATCGGCGTCTACCGGGACGTCAGCCTCGCCGTCATGGGCCACATGGGCCGGCTGCTGCACTGGCCCGCGCCCAAGGCCGCGGCGCTCTCCGCCGGCATCCGCGCGATGTACGCGTACGAGCGCTTCAGCGGCTGGCACCGCATGGTCCGGCTGCGTCCCCCGGAGCGCGAGAACCCGCTGGGCGGCCTGCCCGCGGCCTCCCACGGCTTCGCGTAGCCGGGAAGCCCGAGCCGGAGCCCCGGAGCCGGACGGCTCGCGAGGCTCAGAGCCAGCCGCGCCGCTTGAACATTCGGTGCAGGCCCAGGCACAGGCCCACCATGAGCAGCACCACCGCCGGATAGCCCCAGGTCTGCCTGAGCTCCGGCATGTCGTCGAAGTTCATCCCGTAGATCCCCGCGACCATCGTCGGGACGGCCGCCATGGCCGCCCAGGCGGAGATCTTGCGCATGTCGTCGTTCTGCCGGACGCCCATCTGCGCCAGGTGCGCGGCCAGCGCGTCCGACAGCAGCCGGTCCAGGCCCTCGATGTACTCGTTGGCCTTCGTCAGGTGGTCGGCCACGTCCCGGAAGAAGGGCTGGGCGTGCTCGTGCACGAAGGGCACCTGCCCGAAGGCGAGCCGGTCCATCGGCTGGAGCAGCGGGCTCGTCGCCCGGCGGAACTCCAGGACCTGCCGCTTGAAACCGTAGATCCGGGCGGCGGTGTTCTTGGAGTCCTGGGCGTTCGGCGCGAACACCTCCGCCTCCAGCTCCTCCAGGTCCGCCTGGAGTTCGGCCGCCACCTCGATGTAGTGGTCCACCACCGCGTCGGACACCGCGTACAGCACCGCCGTCGGGCCGTGCCGCAGTACGTCCGGCTCCTGCTCCAGCCGGCGGCGTACGGCCGCCAGCGCGGCCCCCTCGCCGTGCCGGACCGTGACCACGAAGGAGTCGCCGATGAACACCATCAGCTCGCCCGTGGTCACCGTGTCCGCGTCGTCGTCGTAGATCACCGGCTTGAGGACCACGAACAGCGAGTCGTCGTACACCTCCAGCTTCGGACGCTGGTGCGCCGTCAGCGCGTCCTCCACCGCCAGCGGGTGCAGGCCGAACTCCCGGCTCACATGGTCGAACTCCTCCGCCGTCGGCTCGTGCATGCCGACCCACAGGAAGGCGTCGCCGTAGGCCCGGGCCTCCTCCAGGGCGTCGGAGAAGTCCCCGGGGGCCTCGGAGCGGCGGCCGTCCCGGTACATCGCGCAGTCGACAATCACGCCGGGCATTCTCCCCCCACACGGGCCCGCCCGCATACCGGCGCCACCGCTTACCCTGCATGCATGGCCACGCTGATCCTCGTACGACACGGGCGGTCCACCGCCAACACCGCAGGGCTGCTCGCCGGATGGACCCCGGGAGTGGCCCTCGACGAACACGGCGCCGGACAGGCCGCCGCACTGCCCGGACGGCTGGACGGGGTCCCCCTCGCGGCCGCCGTCAGCAGCCCGCTCCAGCGCTGCCAGGAGACCCTGGCCCCGCTGCTCGCCGCCCGCCCCGGGCTGCCCCTGCACACGGACGAGCGGATCGGCGAATGCCACTACGGCGACTGGTCGGGCCGCAAACTCTCCGAACTCGCCGACGAACCCCTCATGAAGATCGTCCAGCAGCACCCCTCGGCCGCCGCCTTCCCCGGCGGCGAGTCGATGCGCGCCATGCAGAGCCGCGCCGTGGACGCCGTACGCGAATGGAACACGCGGATCGAGCAGGAGCACGGCGCCGACGCCGTCTTCCTCATGTGCTCCCACGGGGACATCATCAAGTCCCTCGTCGCCGACGCCCTCGGCATGCACCTCGACCTCTTCCAGCGGATCCACGTCGACCCCTGCTCGGTCACCGCGATCCGCTACACCCCCACCCGGCCCTTCCTGCTGCGCCTCGGCGACACCGGCGACCTCGCCCCGCTGATCCCGCGCGCGGCCGTCTCCGCCGAGAGCGAGACCGAGGGCGGGGGCAACGCCGTCGTGGGAGGCGGCGCGGGCGCGGCCTGATCGAACGGCGCAGTAGGGTGGCAGGGCCAACAGCAAGAGCGCAGCCCTGCCCCGCCTCAGACTTGGAGACCGGTCGTGCCCCGTCAGGTGTTCCTATACGACCCCCCGGACCGCTTCGTGGCCGGCACGGTCGGTCTGCCGGGGCGCCGCACCTTCTTCCTCCAGGCCTCCGCGGGCAGCCGCGTCACCAGCGTGTCCCTGGAGAAGACCCAGGTCGCGGCGCTGGCCGAGCGGATGGACGAGCTGCTCGACGAGGTCGTCCGGCGCACCGGAGGCAACGCCCCCGTCCCCGCCGTCGCCTCCACCGAGGCCGCCGACACCGCACCGCTGGACGTCCCCGTCGAGGAGGAGTTCCGCGTCGGCACCATGGCGCTCGCCTGGGACGGCGAGGAGCAGCGGATGATCGTCGAGGCCCAGGCGCTCGTCGAACTCGACGCCGACTCCGAGGAGGACCTCGCCGAGGCCGAGGAACGCCTGCTCCAGGACGAGGAGAACGGCCCGCCGATGCTGCGCGTCCGGCTCTCCGGCGCACAGGCCCGGGCCTTCGCCAAGCGGGCCCTCGACGTGGTCAACGCGGGCCGCCCGCCGTGCCCGCTGTGCAGCCTGCCCCTGGACCCCGAGGGGCACGTGTGCCCCCGCCAGAACGGGTACCGGCGCCAGGTGTGAGCGCCGTGACCCCGATAGAGGAGCTGCTCACCCGCGGTGAGCTCACCGTCCGCGGCCGCATCGCCGAGGCCTCCAACGCGGTCCTGCTGTGCACGGTCGCCTACGAGGGCCGAAGCGCGGAGTGCGTCTACAAGCCCGTCAAGGGCGAGCGGCCCCTGTGGGACTTCCCCGACGGGAACCTCGCCCGGCGCGAGCGCGCCGCCTACCTCGTCTCCGAGGCCACCGGGTGGGGACTGGTGCCGACCACGGTGCTGCGCGACGGCCCGTACGGAGAAGGCATGGTCCAGCACTGGATCGACGCCGGAGAATCACCGGAGTCCGGGCTCCTCGCGCTCGTCGAGGGAGAGGAGGCGGGGGAGGGCTGGAAGCCCGTCGCCCTCGCCGAGGTCGGGGAGGGCCGCACCGCCCTCCTCGTGCACGCCGACGACCCCCGGCTGCGCCGCCTCGCCGTGCTGGACGCGGTGATCAACAACGGCGACCGCAAGGGCGGCCACCTGCTGCCCGCACCGGACGGCAGGCTCTACGGGATCGACCACGGGGTGTCCTTCCACGCCGACGACAAGCTGCGCACCCTGCTGTGGGGCTGGGCCGGGGAACCGCTCACCGAGGAGGCCCGCTCGGTCCTGGAGTCCCTGCGGGACCAGCTCGCCGAAGGGGCCCCGCTCGCCACCCGGCTGGGCGAACTGATCACCGCCGCCGAGCTGGCCGCCGTACGGGCCCGGGTGGCCCTGCTGCTGCGCGAGGGGCGGCATCCGCAGCCCTCCGGGCAGTGGCCGGCGATCCCCTGGCCGCCCGTCTGAGCAGGCCGGTCGCCCGGATGTGGCGGACGCACAGAATCGGCCAGATCGCAAGAGTGCCGATCAAGCCAACAGTGCTGGTCGCATTCGTTTCCGGAACACTCGTCCGGTTAGGCTCGAAGCATGCATGCCTGGCCCGCTTCTGAGGTCCCCGCCCTGCCCGGCAAGGGCCGCGACCTCCAGATCCACGACTCCGCGACACAGGGGACGATCACCCTCGCCCCCGGTCCCGTCGCCCGCCTCTATGTCTGCGGGATCACCCCGTACGACGCGACCCATATCGGTCACGCGGCGACCTACAACGCGTTCGACCTCGTTCAGCGCGTGTGGCTCGACAACAAGCGGCAGGTCCACTACGTCCAGAACGTCACGGACGTGGACGATCCGCTCCTCGAGCGCGCGCTGCGCGACGGGCACGACTGGACCGAGCTCGCCGAGCGCGAGACCGCCCTCTTCCGCGAGGACATGACCGCCCTGCGCATGCTGCCGCCGCAGCACTACATCGGCGCCGTCGAGGCCATACCCGGCATCGTGCCGCTGGTCGAGCGGCTCCGGGACGCGGGCGCCGCGTACGAGCTGGACGGCGACGTCTACTTCTCGGTGGAGTCCGACCCGCACTTCGGCGGGGTCTCCCACCTCGACGCCCAGGCGATGCGGCTGCTGTCCGCCGAGCGCGGCGGGGACCCGGACCGCCCGGGCAAGAAGAACCCCCTCGACCCGATGCTGTGGATGGCCGCCCGTGAGGGCGAGCCGAGCTGGGACGGCGCCTCGCTGGGCCGCGGCCGGCCGGGCTGGCACATCGAGTGCGTCGCCATCGCCCTGGAACACCTGGGCATGGGCTTCGACATCCAGGGCGGCGGCTCCGACCTGGCCTTCCCGCACCACGAGATGGGCGCCTCGCACGCGCAGGCCCTGACGGGCGAGTTCCCGATGGCCAAGGCGTACGTCCACGCGGGCATGGTCGCGCTGCACGGCGAGAAGATGTCGAAGTCCAAGGGCAACCTGGTCTTCGTCTCCGCCCTGCGCCGAGCCGGCGTCGACCCGGCCGCGATCCGCCTGGCCCTGCTCTCGCACCACTACCGGGCGAACTGGGAGTGGACCGACGAGGTCCTCGCCGAGGCGGTGGCCCGCCTGGAGCGCTGGCGCGCGGCGGTCTCCCGTCCGGACGGGGTCCCGGCGGACGCCCTGGTCGAGGAGGTCCGCGAGGCCCTCGCCCGCGACCTCGACGCCCCGGCCGCGCTGGCGGCCGTGGACCGCTGGGTCGAGCGCCAGCTCGCCTCCGACGAGACCGACGAAACGGCCCCCGGCCTGGTCTCCCGCACGGTCGACGCCCTCCTGGGCGTAGCCCTGTAAAGCTGCGCACGGCGGGGCTGGATTGCCCGGAGGGCAATTCCAGCCCCGCCGGCGTTTGAGGCTGGGGGTCCCCCCGGACGGAGTCTGGGGGAGGGTCCGGGCAGAGCCCTGGGGGCACCTCCCAGCGGTAGCTGGGGGAGAAACGGTGAAAGGGCGGGTAGGGGACGGCTCCGCGCAGCGGCCCCGCCCGGCCCCGCCCCGGCCCCGGCCCGGCTACGCCTCGGGGGTCTCCGGGGCTCCCGGGGTCTCCGGGGAGTCCCCCGGCTCCTCCGGCGGAGCCACCGGCGGCTGCGCCTCCTCCCCGGAGGGCTCGGCCTTGCGCCGCGGCGGCCGCGTCAGCCCGCTGGACGTGTCCCGCAGGTACGACCCGTCCCCCGGCTCCGCACCGGCGGAGGGGTCACGCCGCCGCAGGTACCGCTCGAACTCCCGCGCGATCGCGTCGCCCGACGCCTCCGGCAGGTCGGCGGTGTCCCGCGCCTCCTCCAGCGTCTGGACGTACTCCGCCACCTCGCTGTCCTCGGCGGCCAGTTGGTCCACGCCCAGCTGCCACGCCCGCGCGTCCTCCGGGAGTTCGCCCAGCGGGATCCGGATGTCGATCAGGTCCTCGAGCCGGTTCAGCAGCGCCAGCGTCGCCTTCGGGTTCGGCGGCTGGGAGACGTAGTGCGGCACCGCCGCCCACAGCGACACCGCCGGAACACCCGCGTGCGTACAGGCCTCCTGGAGCACGCCCACGATCCCGGTCGGGCCCTCGTACTTGGTCTCCTCGAGGTCCATCGTCCGCGCGAGGTCCGCGTCCGAGGTCACCCCGCTCACCGGCACCGGCCGCGTGTGCGGGGTGTCGCCGAGCAGCGCGCCCAGGATGACCACCATCTCCACGCCCAGCTCGTGCGCGAAACCGAGCAGCTCGTTGCAGAACGACCGCCAGCGCATGGACGGTTCGATGCCCCGCACCAGCACCAGGTCGCGCGGCTTCGCGCCGCCGATCCGGACCACCGAAAGCCGCGTCGTCGGCCAGATGATCTTCCTGACCCCGTTGTCCAGCCACACCGTCGGCCGGTTGACCTGGAAGTCGTAGTAGTCCTCGGCGTCCAGCGCCGCGAAGACCTCGCCCTTCCACTCCCGGTCCAGGTGCGCCACCGCACCGGAGGCGGCGTCACCCGCGTCGTTCCAGCCCTCGAACGCGGCCACCATGACCGGGTCGATCAGCTCGGGCACGCCCTCAAGCTCGATCACCCAGGTCTCCTTCCGAAGTTCTTGCGTACGTGGGCCAGCCTAAGCCTTTGTGGGACATCGGCCACAGCCCACGACAGAGGGGCGGTTCCCCTCGGAACCGCCCCTCTTCCCCACCTGCGTACGAGCTATGCCTTGCGGCTCAGCATCTCCTCGACGCGGGCCCGTACGGCCTCGTCGTCCAGGCCGCGGACCGTCACCGTCGTACGGCGGCGCAGCACGTCGTCGACCGTCTCGGCCCACTCGTTGTCACGGGCGTAGGCGACCTGCGCCCAGATCTCCGGACCGTCCGGGTGGATCCGCTCGGCCAGCGCCGCGTCCTCGTTCGCCAGTCGGGCGATGTCGAAGGCCAGCGAGCCGTAGTGCGAGGCCAGGTGGCGGGCGGTCAGCGGGTCCATCCGCGTGCCGGGCTCGCGGTCCACCAGCAGCCGGTGCGCGACCGCGTTCGGGTTGGCGACACCGGGCAGCGGGATCCGGCGTACGAGCGACTTCACCGACTCCATGTCCTCGGTCAGCGGGCTGCCCGGGAGCTTGGCGAGCTTGTCCATGACCACACGGCCGATGTGACGGTACGTGGTCCACTTGCCGCCGGCCACGGACAGCATGCCGCCCGCGCCCTCGGAGACCACCGTCTCGCGCTTGGCCTTCTCGACGCCGCCGGGGCCGCCGGGCAGCACGCGCAGGCCGGCGAAGGCGTACGTCATCAGCGAGCGGTCGAGGTCGGCGTCCTTGATGGAGAACGCGGCCTCGTCCAGGATCTGCTCGATGTCCTTCTCGGTGGCGCGCACGTCCGCCGGGTCGCCCTCGTAGACCTCGTCGGTGGTGCCGAGCAGCAGCTGGTCCTCCCACGGGAGGGCGAAGGTGATGCGGTACTTGTCGATCGGGGTGGCCATGGCGGCCTTCCACGGCGACTTGCGCTTCATGACGATGTGCGCGCCCTTGGAGAGGCGGATCGACGGCATCGAGTGCTTGTCTTCCATGCGCCGCAGGTGGTCCACCCACGGGCCGGTGGCGTTGAGCACGACGCGCGCGTCGACTCCGAACTCGGTGCCGTCCAGGCGGTCCTTGAGCTCGGCGCCGCTGACCCGGCCGCGCGTCATGCGCAGGCCGGTGACCTCGGCGTGGTTGAGGACGACCGCACCCGACTCGACGGCCGCGCGGACCGTCATGACGGCCACGCGGGAGTCGTTCATCTGGTGGTCGTAGTAGACCGCGACGGCCTTGAGGTTGTCCGTCTTCAGACCCGGGTTGTCGGCGGCGGCACGGGCCGGGGATATGACCTTGCCCATGCCGTCGCCGAAGGCCGAGAGGGCGGAGTAGGCGAAGACGCCCGCGCCCAGCTTGGCCGCACCCACCGGACCGCCCTTGTAGACCGGCAGGTAGAAGGTGAGCGGGTTGACCAGGTGCGGGGCCACGTCCTTGGCCAGCACCCGACGCTCGTGGTGGTTCTCCGCCACCAGCTTGACCGCACCGGTCTGCAGGTAGCGCAGACCGCCGTGGACGAGCTTGGAGGAAGCCGAGGAGGTGGCGCCGGCGAAGTCGCCGGCGTCCACCATGGCAACCCGCAGACCCGACTGCGCGGCGTGCCAGGCCACCGAGGTGCCCAGGATCCCACCGCCGATGACCAGCAGGTCGTACGTGGCCTTCGCCAGCTGCTCACGCGTCTCGGCGCGGCTCGCGTTGACACCGGCGGTCGGGTGCGTACCCAGTGTGGGAACGCTCTGCAGGCTGCTCATATCTCTTTCAGCTCCTCGTCGATTGACTCAGCTGGTGCGTCAGCTGGCGTCTTCGTCGTCGATCCAGCCCATGGACCGCTCGACGGCCTTGAGCCAGTTCTTGTACTCGCGGTCCCGCTGGTCGGCGGGCATCCGCGGGGTCCATTCCGCCGCGCGGCGCCAGTTGGCGCGCAGGGCGTCGGTGTCGGGCCAGAAGCCGACGGCCAGGCCGGCGGCGTAGGCGGCGCCGAGGCAGGTGGTCTCGGCGACCATCGGGCGCACCACGGGGGCGTCCAGGAAGTCCGAGAGCGTCTGCATCAGCAGGTTGTTCGAGGTCATACCACCGTCGACCTTGAGGGCCGCCAGCTCGACGCCGGAGTCCTTGGTCATGGCGTCGGTGATCTCGCGGGTCTGCCAGGCGGTGGCCTCCAGGACGGCACGGGCGATGTGCGCCTTGGTGACGTACCGGGTGAGGCCGGCGATCACACCGCGGGCGTCGGAGCGCCAGTACGGGGCGAACAGGCCGGAGAAGGCCGGCACGAAGTAGGCGCCGCCGTTGTCCTCGACGGAGGAGGCCAGGGTCTCGATCTCGGCCGCGGTCTTGATCATGCCCATCTGGTCGCGCATCCACTGGACGAGCGAGCCGGTGACGGCGATGGAGCCCTCGAGGGCGTAGACCGGCTTCTGGTCGCCGATCTGGTAGCCGACCGTGGTCAGCAGGCCGCTGTAGGAGTTGATGATCTTGTCGCCGGTGTTCATCAGCATGAACGTGCCGGTGCCGTAGGTGGACTTCGCCTCGCCCTCGGCGAAACAGGTCTGGCCGAAGAGCGCGGCCTGCTGGTCACCGAGCGCCGAGGCGACCGGGACACCGGCGAGGACGCCGTCCTGGACGTGGCCGTAGACCTCGGCGGAGGACTTGATCTCCGGGAGGACGTTGAGCGGGACGCCCATGGACTCGGCGATCTTCTCGTCCCAGGCCAGGCTGTGAAGGTTCATCAGCATGGTGCGCGAGGCGTTGGTGACGTCCGTGACGTGCACGCCGCCCTGGGCGCCACCGGTGAGGTTCCAGATGACCCAGGAGTCCATGGTGCCGAAGAGGATGTCGCCGGCCTCGGCGCGCTCGCGCAGGCCCTCGACGTTGTCGAGCAGCCAGCGGACCTTCGGGCCCGCGAAGTAGCTCGCGAGCGGCAGGCCGGTCTCGCGGCGGAAGCGGTCCTGGCCGACGTTGCGGCCGAGCTCCTTGCACAGCGAGTCGGTACGGGTGTCCTGCCAGACCAGCGCGTTGTGCACCGGCTCGCCGGTGTGGCGGTCCCACAGGACGGTGGTCTCGCGCTGGTTGGTGATGCCGACTGCCTTGACGTCGGCGGCGGTGATCTCAGCCTTGGCGATGGCGCCGGCGACGACCTCCTGGACGTTGGTCCAGATCTCCGTGGCGTCGTGCTCGACCCAGCCCGGCTTCGGGAAGATCTGCTCGTGCTCCTTCTGGTCGACGGCCACGATGCGGCCGTCGCGGTCGAAGACGATGCAGCGGGAGGAGGTGGTGCCCTGGTCGATCGCGGCGATGAAGGGGCCGGTGCTGCTGGTCATGATGGCTGCTCCTGGCAGGTCTGTTGAGTAGGCGGAATCAGGAGGGCGGTGCGGATCTTACGAGCGCGGCCGAAGCTGATCAGGCGAACGCGATGTTGTACAGACCACCGGCGATGGCGGCACCGACGAGCGGGCCGACGACCGGGATCCAGGAGTAGCCCCAGTCCGAACCGCCCTTGTTGGGCAGCGGCAGGAGGGCGTGAACGATGCGCGGACCGAGGTCGCGCACCGGGTTGATGGCGTAGCCGGTCGGGCCGCCGAGCGAGAGGCCGATGCCGACGACGACGAAGGAGGTGATCAGGACGCCGATGACGCCGAGGCCCTTGCCGCCGTCCTGGAGGCCCTGGGTGAGGATCGCCAGGACCAGGACGAACGTACCGATGATCTCGGTGGCCAGGTTCTGGACGACGTTGCGGATCTCCGGGCCGGTGGAGAAGATCCCGAGCACCGGGCCGGCCTGGTCGTGCGGGTGCGGGTCCTCCGGGCCGAGCTTGGCGTCACGGATGTTCTCCGGGTCCGCCAGGTGCACACGGAACTGGCCGTAGTACGTGATCCACATCAGGACCGCGCCGAGCATCGCGCCGAGGAGCTGGCCCGCGAAGTAGACGGGGACGTCACCCCACTCGCCGGTCTTGACGGCGATGCCGACGGTGACCGCCGGGTTGAGGTGCGCGCCGGAGAGCGGAGCGGAGACGTACGCGGCGATCAGTACGGCGAAACCCCAGCCGAAGGTGATCGCGAGCCAGCCCGCGTTGCGGGCCTTGGAGCTCTTGAGCGTCAGGGCGGCACAGACGCCGCCGCCGAGCAGGGTGAGCAGGGCGGTACCGATGGTCTCGCCGATGAAGATGTCGGAGCTGGACACCCGCGACTCCTTTGTCTTACGTCCAGGGGGTGGGCGGACACCGGGTCCCTCCGGTGGTCCACCGCACTCGGTGAGTGCTGCACCGGTCCTTGGCCTCGCCATACCCTAACGCGTATTGCCGGTAGGTGTTCGACAATGCCGACCGATGAACGGCAGTTTTCCGCCTGGGTGAAGAACGCGTCAAGGGCTGACCAGGTCAAAGAACCGGATCGTTACCACTCGGTACGATCGCCCAAAACAGGCCATCGGATGATCGGAAAACGCCAAAGTCCACCCAAATGGCGCGCGGAGTGGCCATTGGGTGGACCGATTGATTCAGGTCAAGCTCAGAACCGGCCCGCTCCGAGATCGCGCGAAACCGACCGGGCGCAGTCCCGTACGGAGGCCACCAGCGCCGCACGCGGCTCCCCGGACTCCCCGCAGACCCGCTCCACGGCCCCCGCGACCGCCACCGCGCCGACCGGCATCCGCCGCCGGTCGTGGATCGGCGCCGCCACCGAGGCGATGCCCTCCCAGGTCTCCTCGACGTCCGCCGCCCAGCCGCGCGCCCGGGTCAGGTCCAGGACCTCCTCGAAGCCCGCCGCCTCGGTGACCGTGCGCGGCGTGAAGGCCTCACGCTCCCCGTCCACGGCCTCCGTGTGCGCCACCGGGTCGTAGGCCGACAGCACCTTGCCCAGGGCCGTGGAGTGCAGCGGCTGCATCGCCCCCACCTCCAGCACTTGACGGCTGTCGTCCGGCCGGAACACGTGGTGCATGATCAGCACCCCGCTCTGGTGGAGCACTCCCACGTACACGCTCTCGCCGCTCGCCCGGGCCAGGTCGTCCGTCCACACCAGCGCGCGTGCGCGCAGCTCGTGCACGTCCAGATAGCTGTTGCCCAGGCGCAGCAGCTCCGCGCCCAGCTGATAGCGCCCGGAGGCCGGGTCCTGCTCCACGAAGCCCTCGGCCTGCAGCGTGCGCAGGATCCCGTGCGCCGTGCCCTTGGCCAGGCCGAGGGAGGACGCCACGTCCGAGAGACCCAGCCGGCGTTCCCCGCCGGCCAGGAGCCGCAGCATCGCAGCGGCTCGTTCGAGCGACTGGATGTTCCGTGCCATCGCGCAGCCTCCTGCTGACGTAGTTCGACAATGCTGAACACTATCGGTCGATGCCGACCTTGTGCATGGTTGGGGGTTTCCCGGTGCGCCGAGCCCGGGGCACCCTGCCACGCGGCTCCCGCGCACAGAATGCAGTCCGCCACGTGGGACGCCCTCACCGGGGCCGGTGCCACGCGGTTACCCTGACCGCGTGCACCCTTGACGCAGAGGGGGTGCAAAGCCGACAGCCGTCGCATCCCAGGGAGCTCAACCATGGCCTCGTTGCCGAACCCGCCCGCAGACACCCAGACCCGGGCCGATGCCCTCCGAGAGGCGCTCGCCACCCGCGTGGTCGTCGCCGACGGAGCCATGGGAACCATGCTCCAGGCGCAGGACCCCACCCTGGATGACTTCCAGCAGCTCGAAGGCTGCAACGAGGTCCTGAACGTCACCCGCCCCGACATCGTCCGCTCGGTCCACGAGGAGTACTTCTCGGTGGGCGTGGACTGCGTCGAGACCAACACCTTCGGCGCGAACTACGCCGCCCTGGCCGAGTACGACATCGCCGAGCGCAACTTCGAGCTGTCCGAGTCCGGCGCCCGCATCGCCCGTGAGGTCGCCGACGAGTTCACCGCCTCCACCGGACAGCAGCGCTGGGTCCTGGGCTCCATGGGCCCCGGCACCAAGCTGCCCACCCTCGGCCACATCACCTACGCCCAGATCCGTGACGCCTACCAGATCAACGCCGAGGGCCTGATCTCCGGCGGCGCCGACGCGCTGCTCGTCGAGACCACCCAGGACCTCCTCCAGACGAAGTCCTCCATCATCGGCGCCCGCCGCGCCATGGAGGCCCTCGGTGTCACCGTCCCGCTGATCTGCTCCGTCACCGTCGAGACCACCGGCACGATGCTGCTGGGTTCCGAGATCGGTGCGGCGCTCACGGCGCTGGAGCCGCTGGGGATCGACATGATCGGCCTGAACTGCGCCACCGGCCCCGCCGAGATGAGCGAGCACCTGCGCTACCTCGCGCGCAACGCCCGCATCCCGCTCTCCTGCATGCCCAACGCCGGCCTGCCCGTCCTGACCAAGCAGGGCGCGCACTACCCGCTGTCGGCCGCCGAGCTGGCGGACGCGCAGGAGACCTTCGTCCGTGAGTACGGGCTCTCCCTGGTCGGTGGCTGCTGCGGCACCACCCCCGAGCACCTGCGCCAGGTCGTGGAGCGGGTCCGGGGCACGGCCGTCACCGAGCGCAGCCCGCAGCCCGAGCCGGGCGCGGCCTCCCTCTACCAGACGGTGCCGTTCCGGCAGGACACCGCGTACATGGCGATCGGTGAGCGGACGAACGCGAACGGGTCGAAGAAGTTCCGCGAGGCCATGCTGGAGGCCCGCTGGGACGACTGCGTGGAGATGGCGCGCGACCAGATCCGCGAGGGCGCGCACATGCTCGACCTGTGCGTGGACTACGTGGGCCGCGACGGCGTCGCGGACATGAAGGAGCTGGCCGGCCGTTTCGCCACCGCCTCCACCCTGCCGATCGTGCTGGACTCGACCGAGGTTCCCGTCATCCAGGCCGGCCTGGAGAAGCTCGGCGGGCGCGCGGTCATCAACTCGGTCAACTACGAGGACGGCGACGGCCCGGAGTCCCGTTTCGCGAAGGTCACCCGGCTGGCTCAGGAGCACGGTGCGGCGCTGATCGCGCTGACCATCGACGAGGAGGGCCAGGCCCGCACGGTCGAGCACAAGGTCGCGATCGCCGAGCGGCTGATCGAGGACTTGACGTCGAACTGGGGGATCCGTGAGTCGGACATCCTCATCGACACCCTGACCTTCACGATCTGCACCGGCCAGGAAGAATCCCGCAAGGACGGCATCGCGACGATCGAGTCGATCCGCGAGCTCAAGCGGCGCCACCCGGACGTGCAGACGACGCTGGGTCTGTCGAACATCTCCTTCGGTCTGAATCCGGCGGCCCGTGTGCTGCTGAACTCGGTGTTCCTGGACGAGTGCGTGAAGGCCGGTCTGGACTCGGCGATCGTGCACGCGTCGAAGATCCTGCCGATCGCCCGGTTCGACGATGAGCAGGTCAACACGGCCCTGGACCTGATCTACGACCGCCGTGCCGAGGGCTACGACCCGCTGCAGAAGCTGATGGCGCTCTTCGAGGGCGTCAACACCAAGTCCCTGAAGGCCGGCCGCGCCGAGGAGCTCGCCGCCCTGCCGCTGGACGAGCGTCTCCAGCGCCGCATCATCGACGGCGAGAAGAACGGCCTGGAAGCCGACCTGGATGAGGCCCTCCAGACCCGCCCCGCCCTGGACATCGTCAACGACACCCTCCTGGAGGGCATGAAGGTCGTCGGCGAGCTCTTCGGCTCCGGTCAGATGCAGCTGCCGTTCGTGCTCCAGTCGGCGGAGGTCATGAAGACGGCCGTCGCCCACCTCGAGCCGCACATGGAGAAGACCGACGACGAGGGCAAGGGGACGATCGTCCTCGCGACCGTCCGCGGTGATGTCCACGACATCGGCAAGAACCTGGTCGACATCATCCTGACCAACAACGGCTACAACGTCGTCAACATCGGCATCAAGCAGCCGGTCTCCGCGATCCTCGAGGCGGCGCAGGAGCACAAGGCCGACGTCATCGGCATGTCGGGCCTCCTCGTGAAGTCGACCGTGATCATGAAGGAGAACCTCCAGGAGCTCAACCAGCGCAAGCTGGCGGCCGACTACCCGGTCATCCTCGGCGGCGCGGCCCTGACCCGCGCCTACGTCGAGCAGGACCTCCACGAGATCTACGAGGGCGAGGTCCGCTACGCCCGTGACGCCTTCGAAGGCCTCCGCCTCATGGACGCCCTGATCGCGGTCAAGCGCGGAGTCCCCGGCGCCACCCTGCCCGAGCTCAAGCAGCGCCGCGTCGCCAAGCGGGCCACCACCGCCGTCGAGGTGGAGGAGGCGGAGGAGCCCGGCGGCCGGTCCGACGTGGCCGTCGACAACCCCGTCCCCACTCCTCCCTTCTGGGGGACCCGCGTGGTCAAGGGCATCCCGCTCAAGGACTACGCCTCCTGGCTGGACGAGGGCGCCCTCTTCAAGGGGCAGTGGGGCCTCAAGCAGGCCCGCGCCGGCGGAGCCACGTACGAGGAGCTGGTCGAGAGCGAGGGCCGTCCGCGCCTGCGCGGCCTGCTGGAGAAGCTGCACACCGAGAACCTGCTCGAGGCGGCCGTGGTCTACGGCTACTTCCCCTGCGTCTCCAAGGGCGAGGACCTGATCATCCTCGACGAGGAGGGCAACGAGCGGACCCGCTTCACCTTCCCGCGCCAGCGCCGCGGCCGGCGCCTGTGCCTCGCCGACTTCTTCCGTCCGGAGGAGTCCGGCGAGACCGACGTCATCGGCCTCCAGGTGGTCACCGTCGGCTCGAAGATCGGCGAGGCCACGGCCAAGCTCTTCGAGTCCGACTCCTACCGCGACTACCTGGAGCTGCACGGCCTGTCCGTCCAGCTGGCCGAGGCCATGGCCGAGTACTGGCACGCCCGGGTCCGCGCCGAGCTCGGCTTCGGCGGCGAGGACCCCGACAAGGTCGAGGACATGTTCGACCTCAAGTACCGCGGCGCCCGCTTCTCCCTCGGCTACGGCGCCTGCCCCGACCTGGAGGACCGTGCGAAGATCGCCGACCTCCTCCAGCCGGAGCGGATCGGCGTCCACCTCTCGGAGGAGTTCCAGCTCCACCCCGAGCAGTCCACCGACGCCCTGGTGATTCACCACCCCGAAGCGAAGTATTTCAACGCACGCTGACACGGACCGGCGTACACTGGTCGGTCCCATACAGGCCGGTCACCTGTTCCCGAGGGGGATGTCCCACGGGTCGAGGTGGCCGGCCTTGTCGTCCCCGGAGAGAGGCGTCCGCATGACCAGCACCGTTCCCGCACCCGTCGCCCGCACGGCCGACGGGCACGCTCTGCAGGCGGTGCTGCTCGACATGGACGGCACGCTCGTCGACACCGAGGGGTTCTGGTGGGAGATCGAGGCGCAGATCTTCCACGAGCTGGGCCACCGCCTCGACGAGTCCTGGCGGGACGTGGTCGTCGGCGGCCCCATGAGCCGCAGTGCCGCCTTCCTGATCGAGGCGACCGGCGCCGACATCGGCCTCGCCGAGCTGAGCGTCCTGCTCAACGAGCGCTTCGAGGCCCGCATCGCCGACCGGGTCCCCCTGATGCCCGGCGCCGAGCGCCTCCTGAGCGAGCTGGCCCGGCACAACGTGCCCACCGCCCTCGTCTCCGCCTCCCACCGCCGCGTCATCGACCAGGTCCTGCTCACCCTCGGCCGCGACCGCTTCACGCTGACGGTCGCCGGGGACGAGGTCCCCCGTACCAAGCCCCACCCCGACCCGTACCTGCTCGCCGCCGGGACCCTCGGCGCGCACCCCTCGCGCTGCGCCGTGATCGAGGACACCGCCACCGGGGTCGCCGCGGCCGAGGCCGCCGGCTGCCGGGTCGTGGCCGTCCCCTCCGTGGGCCGCATCGAGCCCGCGCCCGGCCGCACCATCGTGCGCTCCCTCGAGGACGTGAACCTCCCCTTCCTGCGCTCCCTCATCACTCCGATGAACTGAGCGCGCACGCTCCGTACCGAACAGAACGGGGGCAGGGCCGGGGTCCGACGAGAGGATCTTCCGCCCCTAACCCCGGAGGCCGAAATTCCATCCTCCCCGTACGAGTTGGATCGGGTGACCTTGGTCACCCGCGAAGCCCCCGCCGAGCCCGCCCGCAGGCTCCGGGGGCTTCCGATGTGTCCGGATTGATCATCTCCTGACCTCATCTGCGAGGACTCCGGCATAAGCGGTAAGTCCGCTCCCATCACCGTGCGATTACACCCCAACTCCTGCCAGTTCCAGCCATCCCGCCCCAGGCCACTAATGTCGACGCGGGCACTCCGCACGCACCTCTGCCGTACCGGACGCACACCCCTGCGCCGGCACCGCGTGGACCGATCGTCAAACACCGGCCCGATCGTTCCGCCCTGAACGGGCGACGCCGCGAAGTGCCCTCTACGCCGCTTTGAACAAGTGCCGGGTGAGGGAGTACTTCCAGCATGAACCGCAAGACCATGGTGCTGACGGCCGCGATCGGCCTGCTCACCCCCGCGCTGTCCGCATGCGGCAGCGCGAGCGGCGGAGGAGCAGCGTCCGGAGCGATCGTCGTCGGTACCACCGACCGGTTCGAGGCCGCCGACTACGCCCCCGCCCCCTTCGACCCCGCCTACGCCTACGACGCGGGCGCCTGGAACGTGCTGCGCCAGACCGTCCAGACGCTCATGCGCACCCCGCGCGGCGGCGGCCAGCCCGTCCCCGAAGCCGCCTCCGACTGCCGCTTCACGGACACCGGCAACGAGAGCTACCGCTGCACCCTGCGGCCCGGCCTGAAGTTCGCCAGTGGCGACCCGCTCACCGCCAAGGACGTCAAGTTCTCCATCGACCGCGTCCTCGCGATCAAGGACGAGAACGGCCCCTCCGCCCTCCTCTCCACCCTCGACACCGTCGAGGTCAAGGGCGCCGACACCGTCGTCTTCCACCTGAAGACCGCCGACGCGACCTTCCCGTACAAGCTCTCCACCCCCGCCGCCGGCATCATCAGCGAGAAGAACTACGAGGCCAGGAAGCTCCGCCCCGGCTTCGCCGTCGACGGCTCCGGCCCGTACACGATGAAGGCCGAGGTCAAGGACAACCACCTCGTCCGGGCCGTCTTCACCAAGAACCCGAACTACAAGGGCGACATCAAGCTGCAGAACGACAAGGTCGAACTGCGCACCTTCGCCGACTCCGCCGGCATGGGCAAGGCGCTCACCGACGGGAAGATCCACGTGGTCTCCCGCACCCTGTCGCCCGCCCAGATCACGGAGTTCGCGAACAAGCCGCCCAAGGGCGTCAAGCTCACCCCGATGCCCGGCCTGGAGATCCGCTACATCGGCTTCAACACCGATGCCCCGGCCGCCAACAACAAGGCCGTGCGCCAGGCCCTCGCCGCCGCCGTCGACCGCAACAACGTGATCTCCAAGGTCTACGGGAAGTCCGCGCAGCCCCTGTACTCGCTGGTCCCCACCGCGGTCCCCGGCCACGTCAACTCGTTCTTCAACAAGTACGGCGAGGCCAACACCGCCAAGGCCGCCGAGCTCCTCAAGGCCGCCGGGGTCAAGACCCCCGTCAAGCTGACCCTGAACTACACCTCGGACCACTACGGCGACGGCACCGCCGCCGAGTTCGAGGCCCTCAAGACCCAGCTGAACTCCACCCAGCTGTTCGACATCACCGTCCAGGGCAACGAATGGGGCGACTTCCGCCCCGCCCAGAAGAAGGGCGACTACGCCGCCTACGGGCTCGGCTGGTTCCCCGACTACCCGGACGCCGACAACTTCCTCGCCCCGTTCCTGGAGCAGGACAACTTCCTGGGCACGCCGTACGCCAACAACGCGGTGCGCACCAGGCTCATCCCCGAATCCCGCCGCGCGGCCGACCGCAACGTCGCCGTGCCCGCGATCACGGAGATGCAGGACATCGTCGCCGAGGACGTACCCGTCCTGCCCCTGTGGCAGGGCAAGCAGTACGTCGCCGCACGCGACGGGATCACCGGAGTGGAGTGGTCGGTCAACGCCATCTCCGACCTCCAGCTGTGGGAACTCGGCCGGGGTGTCAGCGGCTGAGACCGGCAGTAACCGGCAGCAACCGGCGGCGGACGTCGCAGGCCGGCGCAACGATCAGACAAGATTGTGAAGGACATTCGCGTGAAGATGCGTAACCAGTGGTTGGCAGCCCCGCTCGGCGCGGCCACTGCCGCCGCGCTGCTCAGCGGTTGCGGTTCGCAGGACGGCTCGGCCGCCGGCAACGGCAAGGGCGTGGTCATGGGCATATCCGACAAGGTGAAGTCCACCGACCCCGCGTCGGGCTACGACCCGGGGTCCTGGCTGCTCTTCAACAACGTCTTCCAGTCCCTGCTGACGTTCCCGAAGGGCGGCACCACGCCCGAGCCCGACGCCGCCCAGGCCTGCAACTTCGAGGGCGGTGACAGCAAGGTGTACAAGTGCACCCTGCGCAGCGGCCTGAAGTTCAGCAACGGCAACAGCCTGACCTCGAAGGACGTCAAGTTCTCCTTCGAGCGCACGCTGAAGATCAACGACGAGAACGGCCCCGCCGTGATGCTCGCGTCGATCGCGAGCATCGACGCCCCCGACGAGAAGACCGTGGTCTTCAAGCTGAAGTCGCCCGACGCGACCTTCCCGAGCAAGATCGCATCGGGTGCGGGCGCCATCGTCGACCACCGCGAGTACCCGGCCGACAAGCTCCGCGGCGACAACAAGGCGATCGGCTCCGGCCTCTACAAGCTGGACGCCTTCAGCGAGAAGAGCGCCAACTTCTCGGTGAACGACTCATACAGCGGCAAGGCCAAGGCCAAGAACACCGGCGTCACGCTGAAGTTCTTCAACGGCGACCAGGCCGGCCTCAAGACCGTCCTGGAAAGCGGAGACGTCGACTTCGCCTTCCGCGGCCTCGCCGCCAAGGACATCGCCGGCCTCGCTTCGACCAAGACCGGCGACAACAAGGTCGACGTGGTCCAGGGCACCGGCGCCGAAGTCCAGCACATGGTCTTCAACGTCAGCGACCCGGTCGTCGGCAAGCTCCCGGTCCGCAAGGCCATGGCCTACCTCATCGACCGCGAAGCGCTCGTCAAGGACGTGTACGCGGGCACCGCCGCCCCGCTGTACTCCATCGTCCCGGCCGGTATCGCCGGACACACCACCCCCTACTTCGACCGCTACGGGGGCAGCCCCCAGCTGGAGAAGGCCAAGGCCGTCCTCAAGGCCGCCAACATCACCGGCAAGATCAAGCTGACCCTGTGGTCGACGCCGGCCCGTTACGGCCCCTCCACCGACCAGCAGTTCCAGGTCATCGCCAAGCAGCTCAACGAGAGCGGCCTGTTCGAGGCCGACGTCAAGTCCGTCGAGTTCGAGCAGTACGAGAAGGACATCCAGGCCGGCAAGTACGGCGTCTACGTCAAGGGCTGGGTCCCCGACTACCCGGACGCCGACAACTTCACCCAGCCGTTCTTCGGCCCGGACAACGTCCTGCACAACAACTACGACAACAAGGAGATCAGCGGGAACATCATCCCGTCGACCTCCACCAAGTCCGACCGCACCGCGGCCAACACGGACTACACCCGCCTCCAGGACATCGTCGCCGACGAGCTCCCGATCCTCCCGCTCTGGCAGGGCAAGCAGTACGCCGTCGCCCGCCAGAACGTGACCGGACTCCAGTGGTCCCTGGACGCCTCCACGGTCTTCCGCTTCTGGGAGATCAGCAAGGGCTGACCCGCCCCGGACACGACTCCGCCCCGGCACCCGCGAAGGGTGCCGGGGCGGACCCGTATCCGTACGCCCTACTGCGCGCCCGGGCGGACCAGACCGCTCTCGTACGCGTACACCGCCGCCTGCACCCGGTCACGCAGGCCCAGCTTCGTCAGCACGTGCCCCACATGCGTCTTCACCGTCGTCTCGCTCACGAACAGATCCGCCGCGATCTCCGCGTTCGACAACCCCCGGGCCACCAGCTTCAGCACCTCCACCTCGCGCTCGGTCAGCGTCCCCAGCGTGTCCGGAACGCTGTCCTCACCCGACGGCAGATGCCCCGCGTACTTGTCCAGCAGCCGCCGCGTGATGCTCGGCGCGAGCATCGCCTCACCCGCCGCGACCACCCGGATCGCCTGCACCAGCTCCGTCGCCGGGGCGTCCTTCAGCAGGAACCCGCTCGCCCCCGCCCGCAGCGCCTCCACCACGTACTCGTCCAGGTCGAACGTGGTCAGCACCAGCACCTTCGCCGGCCCGTTCCGCTCCGGACCCGTGATCTGCCGGGTGGCCTCCACCCCGTCCATCCGCGGCATCCGGATGTCCATCAGCACCACGTCGGGCTGCAGCGCCCGCACCTGCTCCAGCGCCTGCAGACCGTCCCCGGCCTCGCCCACCACCACCAGGTCCTGCTCGGCCTCCAGGATCATCCGGAAGCCGGTGCGCAGGAGCGGCTGGTCGTCGACCAGCAGGACGCGGATCGCCACGGGGTACCTCGTATTCGTCGGACGGCTACGGCGGACGCCGCCCATTCTGCCCTGACCGGAAGATCAGGATTCGGCGGGGAGACCGGCCCCGCCCCTGGGAGAGATCACCAGAGGATAGGCCGGGGGAGTACCCCCGAACTCCGGACACACCGCCTGATGATCACACCAGCCGCACAGCTTCGTCGGCCGCGGCCGCCACTCACCCGTCTCCGTCGCCTCCCGGATCGCCTCCCACAGCGCGTGCAGCTTCCGCTCCACCCGCTCCAGATCCGCCACCACCGGGTCGTACGTCAGCACGTCCCCACTGCCCAGGTACACCAGCTGCAGCCGCCGCGGCACCACCTGCTTCAGCCGCCACACCACCAGCGCGTAGAACTTCATCTGGAACAGCGCGCCCTCGGCGTACTCCGGCCGCGGCGCCTTCCCCGTCTTGTAGTCGACGATCCGCACCTCACCCGACGGCGCCACATCCACCCGGTCGATGATCCCGCGCAGCCGCAGCCCCGACTCCAGCTCCGTCTCCACGAAGAACTCCCGCTCCACCGGCTCCAGCCGCGTCGGGTCCTCCAGCGTGAACCAGCGCTCCACCAGCGCCTCCGCCTCCGACAGCCAGCGCGCCAGCCCCGCCCCGTCGTCCCCCGCAGGGAACAGCTCCGCCAGCTCCGGCTTCGCCTCCAGCAACCGGTCCCACTGCCCCGGAACCAACGCCTTCGCCCGCGGCACCGTCCGCTCCTGCGCAGGATGATCGAAGAGCCGCTCCAGCACCGCGTGCACCAGCGTCCCCCGCGTCGCCGCCGCACTCGGCTTCTCCGGCAGCCGGTCGATCACCCGGAACCGGTACAGCAACGGGCACTGCATGAAATCACCGGCCCGCGAAGGGGACAGCGAGGTCGGCCGGGAAGCACCCGAAGAAGCATCAGCGGAACCGGCACCGGGGGTCGTCGTCATGCGTAAAACCCTACGACCCGGAACCGACAGCACGCGCATACCATCGACTCCTGGCCCCTCGCACTGCATGATCGGAGCATCACACCGCGCAACAGCGCACCGCGCCACCCACACGACGTGGACCACACTGGAAGCAACGCACCGAACGAAGGAAAGCCGTGGCAGACACCGACGAAACCGGCGAGCGCGCGAGCAAGCGCTCCGACCCGGGCGGCGGCATCCTCATGGGCCGCCCCTTCGGCGTGCCCGTCTACGTCTCGCCCAGCTGGTTCCTCGTCGCCGCCCTCATCACCTGGGTCTTCGGCGACCAGCTCGACCGGGTCCTGCCCGACCTCGGCCCGGCCCGCTACCTGGTCTCCCTCTTCTTCGCCGTCGCGTTCTACGCCTCCGTCCTCGTCCACGAACTCGCGCACACCATCGCCGCGCTCCGCTTCAAACTCCCGGTCCGCCGCATCCAGCTCCAGTTCTTCGGCGGAGTCTCCGAGATCGAGAAGGAATCCGAGACCCCCGGCCGCGAATTCGTCCTCGCCTTCGTCGGCCCCCTCCTCTCCCTCGCCCTCGCCGGACTCTTCTACCTCGGCATGAAGGCCGTCGACCCCGCCACCGTCCCCGGCGTGCTCCTCGCCGGCCTGATGATCTCCAACCTCCTCGTCGCCGCCTTCAACCTCCTCCCCGGCCTCCCCCTCGACGGCGGCCGCATGCTCCGCGCCGTCATCTGGGGCATCACCGGCAAACCCATGACCGGCACCATCGCCGCCGCCTGGGTCGGCCGCGCCCTCGCCGTCGCCGTCCTCCTCGGCCTGCCGCTCCTCACCCACACCGGAGCCCTCGGCAACCCCACCCAGGAAATCGGCGGCATGGACACCGTCATGGACGCCCTCCTCGCCGCGATCCTGGCCGCGATCATCTGGACCGGCGCCGGCAACAGCCTGCGCATGGCACGCCTGCGCGAACACCTCCCCGAACTCCAGGCCCGCACCCTCACCCGCCGCGCCATCCCCGTCCAGACCGCCACCCCCCTCTCCGAAGCCCTCCGCCGAGCCAACGAGGCCGGAGCCCGCGCCCTCGTCGTCGTCGACGGTCAGGGCGACCCCACCGCCATCGTCCGCGAGACCGCCATCGCCCAGGTCCCCGAACACCGCCGCCCCTGGGTCGCCGTCAGCACCCTCGCCCAGGACCTCACCGACGGCATGAAGGTTTCCGCGGACCTCACCGGCGAAGAACTCCTCGACCACCTCCGCGCCACCCCCGCCACCGAGTACCTCGTCCTCGAACCCACCGGCGAGATCTACGGCGTCCTCTCCACCCTCGACGTCGAAAAGGCCTTCGTGAAGGCCATGGCGCGGCCCCAGTCCTGAAGCCAATACACTGGTCACATGTCCGAACCGACCGGTGCCGCCCGCCGACGCGGGCCCTTCGAGGTCGGGGACCAGGTTCAGCTCACCGACCCCAAGGGCCGCCACTACACGTTCACGCTCGAAGCCGGGAAGAATTTCCACACCCACAAGGGTTCCTTCCCGCACGACGAGCTGATCGGTGCTCCCGAGGGCAGTGTTGTCCGTACCACGGGGAACGTCGCGTACCTCGCGCTGCGCCCCCTGCTCCCCGACTATGTCCTGTCCATGCCCCGCGGTGCCGCCGTGGTCTACCCCAAGGACGCGGGCCAGATCCTGGCCTTCGCCGACATCTTCCCCGGCGCCCGCGTCGTGGAAGCAGGCGTCGGATCCGGCTCCCTGAGCAGCTTCCTGCTGCGCGCCATCGGCGACCAGGGCATGCTCCACAGCTACGAGCGCCGCGCGGACTTCGCCGAGATCGCCACGGCCAACGTCGAGCGCTACTTCGGCGGCCCGCACCCCGCGTGGCAGCTGACCGTGGGCGACCTCCAGGACAACCTGTCCGACACCGACGTCGACCGCGTCATCCTCGACATGCTCGCCCCCTGGGAGTGCCTGGAGGCCGTCTCCAAGGCCCTCGTCCCCGGCGGCATCCTCTGCTGCTACGTGGCCACCACCACCCAGCTCTCGCGCACCGTCGAATCCATCCGCGAGTTCGGCTGCTACGCCGAACCGCAGCCCTGGGAATCGATGATCCGCAACTGGCACGTCGAAGGCCTCGCCGTCCGCCCCGACCACCGGATGATCGGCCACACCGGCTTCCTGGTCACCGCCCGCCGCCTCGCCGACGGCGTCGAGCCCCCCATGCGCCGCCGCCGCCCCTCCAAGGGCGCCTACGGCGAGGACTACGAGGGCCCCGGCAGCGACCGCTCCGCATAGCCTGCCCACGCAGCCGCCCCACCAACACGAAAGCGCTGTGGCGCAGTTCCCCGGACGAACCGGGAACTGCGCCACAGCGCCTTTTCGTTGCCTTTTCGATGCCGCAAGGAGCCGACGCGGACCCGGCCGTGCCACCCCCGTGTGAGGTGTGGCACGATGCTGGCTCCCCGTCACCCTTCGCACAGGAGACACCCGGCGTGCTGCACAGCCCCACCGACCTGGCGCACCGTCGCACCAGGCCCGTCCACTGGGTCGCCACGGCCTCCGCCCTCGCCGCCGTCATAGCCGGCGCAGGCCTGCTCCAGCCAGACCGGGCCACCGGAGCCACCCCCGCGGCCGGCGCCCCGAGCGCCCCGAAGGCCACCGCCCCCGACGCGCACGCGGCCACGTACCCACTGGACTGCAAGGGCGCCCCGCACACCGTCACCGACACCGCCCAGGGCGACCTCGACGGCGACGGCCGCCCCGAGACCGTCGCGGCCGTCCGCTGCGACGCCGGCTCCGGCACCCCGCCCCACGCGATCTACGTACTCGCCCAGGACCGGCAGGAGGGCTCCGCCCCCCGCGTCGTCGCCACCCTCCTCGACGCCACGCGCCGCCGGACCGCGACCGACCTCACCGTGCGCGACGGACTCGTCACCGCACGTCTCCTCGGCTACTCCGCGCCCTCGGTCCCGCGCTCCAGCCCCGACGTCACACAGCTCGCCAAGTGGCGCTGGGCCGCCGGGAAATTCCGCCAGGAGCTGACGGACTCGGCCGCCGGAAGTGTTTGAACCGTCACTCCGCGTCCGGGCCGAACACCTCGACCCTGTCCGAAACGCGCCTTACGTGGATGCAGTCACCCGGACATTCCTTCGCCGAGTCGACCACGTCCTGGAGCAGCGTCAGAGGAACCGGAGTGGTCGCCCCCGCCTCCACGAGGAGCTCGTCCTCGGAGCTCTTCACATACGCCAGACCATCGATGTCCAGCTCGAATACCTCGGGGGCGTACTGCACGCAGATGCCGTCCCCGGTGCACAGGTCCTGGTCGATCCAGACCTCCAGAGGCTCCCCGGCCCCCTCGGAACCACCCGTCGGGGCCTCCTGCTGCACGGTCATATCTCCTGCCGTTTCCTGCTCTGAGTGATCCGCCGCGAACGCATACTCGCGGCAAGTCGCGCGAGCCCTGACGGGTGTTGAACAGTTCGACCTTACAACCGGCTGCTTTCCGATGTTGAAGGGTGGGTATTTCCTTGGCGTGAGGGAGTACGCAAGGGTGAAGATCGGACACACCTCTACCGTCTTTGTGATCTAGGGGTTTCAATCACCACCAGCCCAGGTAGGGTCAGGAAGCGTCCAGCTCCCCTTGGAGGAGGTGAGGACCGTGGCAGCCCACGACGACGACATCAACCGCGGCATCCGGCCCGGGCGAGGGTCTGAGGACCCCGCTGGCCAGGTTGCCTATCTCGAGCAGGAAATCGCCGTCCTGCGACGCAAGCTCGCCGACTCTCCGCGTCACACGAGGATTCTCGAAGAGCGGATCGTCGAGCTCCAGACGAATCTGGCAGGCGTCTCCGCGCAGAACGAACGACTGGCGAACACCCTCCGTGAGGCCCGCGACCAGATCGTGGCCCTCAAGGAAGAGGTCGACCGGCTCGCACAGCCGCCGGCCGGCTTCGGTGTCTTCCTTCAGGCGAACGAGGACGGCACCGTCGACATCTTCACCGGCGGCCGAAAGCTCCGCGTGAACGTGAGCCCCAGCGTCGAACCGGAAGACCTCCGGCGCGGCCAGGAGGTCATGCTCAACGAAGCGCTCAACGTGGTCGAGGCCATGGCGTACGAGCGGGCCGGGGACATCGTCACCCTCAAGGAGATCCTCGAGGACGGCGAGCGCGCCCTGGTGGTCGGGCACACCGACGAGGAGAGGGTGGTGAGGCTCGCCGAGCCGCTCCTGGACATCACCATCCGCCCCGGCGACGCCCTCCTGCTCGAGCCCCGCTCCGGCTACGTCTACGAGGTCGTCCCCAAGAGCGAGGTCGAGGACCTGGTCCTCGAAGAGGTCCCGGACATCGACTACGAGAAGATCGGCGGCCTGGGCGACCAGATCGAGCTGATCCGCGACGCCGTCGAGCTCCCCTACCTCTACCCCGACCTGTTCAAGGAGCACGAACTGCGGCCCCCGAAGGGCATCCTGCTCTACGGCCCGCCCGGCTGCGGCAAGACGCTCATCGCCAAGGCCGTCGCCAACTCCCTTGCCAAGAAGGTCGCGGAAGTGACCGGGCAGGCGGCCGGCAAGTCGTACTTCCTGAACATCAAGGGCCCCGAGCTCCTCAACAAGTACGTCGGCGAGACCGAGCGGCACATCCGCCTCGTCTTCCAGCGTGCCCGGGAGAAGGCGAGCGAGGGCACCCCCGTCATCGTCTTCTTCGACGAGATGGAATCCCTCTTCCGCACCCGCGGATCCGGAGTCAGCTCGGACGTGGAGAACACCATCGTCCCCCAGCTGCTCGCCGAGATCGACGGCGTGGAAGGCCTGGAGAACGTCATCGTCATCGGCGCCTCCAACCGCGAGGACATGATCGACCCGGCCATCCTGCGCCCCGGACGCCTCGATGTGAAGATCAAGATCGAGCGCCCGGACGCCGAGGCCGCGAAGGACATCTTCGCCAAGTACCTCAAGGCCTCGCTCCCGCTCCACACGGACGACCTGAGCGAACACTCGGGCTCGGCCGAGGTCGCCGTCCACAGCATGATCCAGACCGTCGTCGAGCAGATGTACGCCGAAACCGAGGAGAACCGCTTCCTCGAGGTCACGTACGCCAACGGCGACAAGGAAGTCCTCTACTTCAAGGACTTCAACTCCGGAGCCATGATCCAGAACATCGTGGACCGGGCCAAGAAGATGGCCATCAAGGCCTTCCTCGAGCACAACCAGAAGGGCCTGCGGGTCTCCCACCTCCTCCAGGCCTGCGTGGACGAGTTCAAGGAGAACGAGGACCTGCCCAACACCACCAACCCGGACGACTGGGCCCGCATCTCCGGAAAGAAGGGCGAGCGGATCGTATTCATCCGCACCCTCGTCACCGGAAAGCAAGGCGCGGACACCGGACGCTCCATCGACACGGTGGCGAACACCGGTCAGTACCTCTGACGAAGCGAGGCGGCTGCGGGTGCCTCACCGGGCACCCGCAGCCGCCTGCTTTACCGCCCGGTATTCCCGTCTGCTCTTTTCGGCCGGGGACAAGGCAAAGTCAATGACCGAAATGATCTCCCCACCAGCGCGGAGTGGTTCTAGGCTCTTCCGTACCGCCGGTCGCGCAGTGCGGGGACGGGCACCGCACATGACGCACCGGAGCACCAGCGGTACTTGAGCGCCGCTCCCGAACGGGAGCGCCGCCGGGCAAGGAGGGCCGCATGACCGTACGGCGAGTAATGGGGATCGAAACGGAGTACGGGATCTCCGTTCCGGGGCACCCGAACGCCAATGCCATGCTCACCTCGTCCCAGATCGTCAACGCCTACGCGGCGGCGATGCACCGGGCGCGACGCGCCCGCTGGGACTTCGAGGAGGAGAATCCGCTGCGGGACGCCCGCGGCTTCGACCTCGCCCGCGAGGCCGCCGACAACAGCCAGCTCACCGACGAGGACATCGGCCTCGCCAACGTCATCCTGACGAACGGCGCACGGCTCTACGTCGACCACGCCCACCCCGAGTACAGCTCGCCCGAGATCACCAACCCCCTCGACGCGGTGCTGTGGGACAAGGCCGGCGAACGGATCATGGCCGAGGCCGCCGAGCGGGCCGCCCAGCTGCCCGGCGCCCAGCCGATCCACCTCTACAAGAACAACACCGACAACAAGGGCGCCTCCTACGGCACGCACGAGAACTACCTGATGAAGCGGGAGACCCCCTTCTCGGACATCGTGCGCCACCTGACCCCCTTCTTCGTCTCCCGCCAGGTCGTCACCGGCGCCGGCCGCGTCGGCATCGGCCAGGACGGCCGTGAGCACGGCTTCCAGATCAGCCAGCGGGCGGACTACTTCGAGGTCGAGGTCGGGCTGGAGACCACCCTCAAGCGCCCCATCATCAACACCCGCGACGAACCCCACTCGGACGCCGAGAAGTACCGCCGCCTCCACGTGATCATCGGCGACGCGAACCTCTCCGAGATCTCCACGTACCTGAAGCTGGGCACGACGGCCCTGGTCCTCTCGATGATCGAGGACGGCTTCATCAACGTCGACCTCGCCGTGGACCAGCCCGTGCGCACCCTCCACCAGGTCTCCCACGACCCGGACCTCCAGCACCTCATCACCCTGCGCAGCGGGCGCACCCTGACCGCCGTACAACTCCAGATGGAGTACTTCGAGCTGGCCAGGAAGTACGTGGACGAGCGTTTCGGGGCCGACGCGGACGAGCAGACCAAGGATGTCCTCACTCGGTGGGAGGACGTGCTGGGGCGCCTGGAGACCGACCCGATGAGCCTGTCGGGGGAGCTGGACTGGATCGCCAAGCGGGAGATCCTGGAGGGCTACCGACGGCGCGACGGGCTCGGCTGGGACGCGGCGCGGCTGCACCTGGTGGACCTCCAGTACTCCGACGTGCGGCCCGAGAAGGGCCTGTACAACCGCCTCGTCGCCCGCGGGAAGATGAAGCGGCTGGTGGAGGAGCCGGCGGTGGAGCGGGCCGAGGGCAAGCCGCCGGAGGACACCCGGGCCTACTTCCGGGGCCGGTGCCTCGAGCAGTACGCGGACGACGTGGCGGCGGCCTCCTGGGACTCGGTGATCTTCGACCTCCCGGGCCGGGACTCCCTCCAGCGGGTCCCGACCATGGAACCCCTGCGGGGGACCCGGAACCACGTCAAGGAGCTCCTGGACCGCTGTCGTACGGCGGAGGACCTGGTCCGCGTGCTTTCGGGGCAGTGAAGTGGCCTGAAAGGCCTCCGGTCCGGGAATCATGAAATCAGCCGGACGTTATGCCGGATCTTTTGAACGAGTGCGGGGACGAATGTCGGACCCTCCTTGTAGGGTCCGACATAGGGTCTGATCTTGAGAGGTCCCGAATCCCGGGGTCTCTTCATGTGAGCGTGCGAACCGAGCGGGGTGAGGTAGACATGGCGACCAAGGACACCGGCGGCGGACAGCAGAAGGCGACGCGCTCGACCGAGGAGGTCGAGGAGACGACCGCCGAGGCGAGCGCCGACCTCAAGGAACGGCAGGAGAAGCTCTCCGACGACGTCGACTCGGTTCTTGACGAGATTGACGATGTACTCGAGGAGAATGCCGAGGACTTCGTGCGCTCATTTGTGCAGAAAGGTGGCGAATGAGCTAAATGTCCGATTCGGCGAATGGGAGGCAGTGCCGACGCTGCCTTGAGGTGCTCGCGCCTGACTCGTTCGCGGCGGACCGGAACCGTCCCGACGGGCTCCAGACGCGATGTCGCAAGTGTGTCTCCGAATACTGCGCCGAGCGATACCGGGCCCGTCGGGCTGCTGAGGGCAAGACTGTCCGCGAGAAGGTGGATGTGCCGGATGGGCGCAAACTCTGCCGGACGTGCGGAGAGGTCAAGCCGCACAGCGAGTGGCATCGCCGGAAGAGTGCTCCTGATGGTCTCGCGACGCGATGCAAGGCCTGCCGCAAGCCCCGGGACAGTGCCGGGCACCTGAAGCGGAAGTATGGAATCACGGAGGCCGAGCGCGATCAGATGATCGCAGCTCAGGGCGGCCTCTGCTGTCTCTGCCTCCGGGCTCCGGCCGTGCATGTGGATCATTGCCACACGACGGGTAGGGTCCGAGGCGTACTTTGCTTCAACTGCAACGTGGGCCTTGGCCTATTGAAGGAGAATCCCGACCGCTTTCGTCGGGCAGCCGCTTACGTGGAAGGAAACCTGTGGAACCCAACACTCGTAGCACAGGGCGTCTACCGGCAGCCTTCCTGACGCCGGGGTCGTCGTCCTTCATGGACTTCCTGGGTGCGCACGCGCCCGAGATGCTGCCGGGGAACCGGAAGCTGCCCGAGGGGATCGTCGAGGCGCCGCACGGGACGACCATCGTCGCCACGACCTTCCCCGGCGGGGTCGTGCTCGCCGGTGACCGGCGGGCGACCATGGGGAACATGATCGCGCAGCGGGACATCGAGAAGGTGTTCCCGGCCGACGAGTACTCCGCGGTCGGCATCGCCGGTACGGCCGGTCTGGCCGTGGAGATGGTCAAGCTGTTCCAGCTGGAGCTGGAGCACTTCGAGAAGGTCGAAGGGGCGACGCTGTCGCTCGAGGGCAAGGCGAACCGGCTCTCGACCATGATCCGGAGCAATCTGGGGATGGCCATGCAGGGCCTGGCCGTCGTGCCGCTGTTCGCCGGGTACGACGAGGCCAAGGAGAAGGGCCGGATCTTCTCCTACGACGTGACCGGCGGGCGCTCCGAGGAGCACGGCTTCGCCGCCACCGGTTCCGGTTCGATCTTCGCCCGGGGTTCGATGAAGAAGCTGTACCGTCCCGACCTGACGGAGGAGCAGGCGACCACGCTGGTCGTGCAGGCGCTGTACGACGCCGCCGACGACGACTCGGCGACCGGTGGGCCGGACCTGTACCGCCACATCTACCCCATCGTCACCGTCATCACCGACGAGGGCTTCCGCAGGCTGGACGAGGACGAGTCGCAGTCGCTCGCCCGCAAGGTGACGGACCGTCGGCTCGAGCAGCCCGACGGACCGCGCGCCGCCCTGCTCTGACCAGTCCTCGTCTCGTCGCCCAGAAGAAAGGGACGGATAACCGGTGTCGACTCCGTTCTATGTGTCACCCCAGCAGGCCATGGCCGACCGGGCGGAATACGCCCGGAAGGGCATCGCCCGCGGTCGCAGCCTCGTCGTGCTGCAGTACGCCGACGGCATCGTGTTCGTCGGCGAGAACCCGTCCCGCGCGCTGCACAAGTTCAGCGAGATCTACGACCGGATCGGCTTCGCGGCCGCCGGCAAGTACAACGAGTACGAGAACCTGCGGATCGGCGGGGTGCGCTACGCCGATCTGCGCGGATACACCTACGACCGTGACGACGTGACGGCGCGCGGGCTGGCGAACGTGTACGCGCAGACGCTCGGCACCATCTTCTCCTCGGCCGGCGAGAAGCCGTACGAGGTGGAGCTGGTGGTGGCCGAGGTCGGCGCGACGGCCGCCGGGGACCAGATCTACCGGCTGCCGCACGACGGCTCGATCGTGGACGAGCACGGTTCGGTCGCGGTCGGCGGCAACGCCGAGCAGATCAGCACCTTCCTCGACCAGCGGCATCGGGACGGGATGACCCTGCCCGACGCGCTGAAGCTGGCGGTGCAGGCGCTGTCGAGCCAGGCGAACGGCGCGGACAAGACGATCCCGGCCGAGCGGCTGGAGGTCGCGGTGCTGGACCGTACGCGGTCGCAGCAGCGCAAGTTCAAGCGGATCCGGGGCCGGCAGCTGTCGCGGCTGCTGGAGGCGGACGTTCCGGCGGCGGCCCAGGCGGATGCCGTGTCGAATGACGAGGTGCCGGAGGACGACGCCGAGTAGCAGCGGTTCCGGGAAGCCCCGGTCCGGCCCCACGGGGGCGGGCCGGGGCTTTCGCGCGTTCAGGCGGCGGGGGCGGGGCCCGTGGAATCGCGGACGGTGAGTTCGACGGGGATGTCGGGGGCCGTCCAGGGGGTGCCGTCGAGGACGGCGAGGAGGGCGGTCATGCCCTGTTCGCCGACGCGTTCGGCGGGGAGGCGGACGGTGGTGAGCTCGGGTTCGACGGCGGTGGCGAGGGCGAGGTCGTCGAAGCCGGTCACGGAGAGGTCCTCGGGGACGCGCAGGCCGAGGCGGCGGGCGGCCTTGCAGGCGCCGGCGGCGAGGATGTCGTCGTCGCAGACGACGGCGGTGGGCCGGGTCCCGGGGGCCGCCAGGGCGGCCTCCATGGCCGTGAGGGCGGCGGCCACGGTGAGGGGGGCCCGGACGGTGCGCAGCTCGGCGTGGGGGCCGAGGAGGGCGGCGAGGGCTTCGGCGCGGATGTCGAAGGTCCAGGTGTCGACGGCGGAGGCGAGGTGGAGGAAGCGGCGGTGGCCGAGGCCGAGGAGGTGTTCGGTGATCTGGCGCATGCCGTCGGTGATGGCGAGGTTGACGTGGGCGGCGGCGTTGCCGGAGGTGGGGTCGCTGTCGAGCATGACGAGGGGGAGGCCGTCGCCGCCGATGGCGTCGAGGGCGTCGGTGGCCATGGAGGAGGCGATGACCCCGTCGAGGGCGGCGCGGGCGGAGGCGAAGGGGTCGCGGGCGGGGCCGGTGCCTTCGGGGGAGGGGTAGAGGACGACGCCGAAGCCGTGTTCGGCGGCGATGCGGGCGGCGCCGGTGTAGACGCGGGCGAAGAACTCGTTGGTGAGGGCGGGGACGACGAGGAGGGCGGTGCGGGTGCTGCCGAGGCGGAGGTTGCGGGCGGCGAGGTTGGGGCGGTAGCCGAGGGTGGTGGCGGCTTCGCGGACGAGGGTGGCGGTGCGTTCGGAGACGCGGCCGCGCCATTTGTCGCCGAGGACGAGGGAGACCGTGGCCTGGGAGACCCCGGCGGCGGTGGCGACGTCGCGGCTGGTGGGTCTCGTCACAGGGTGCTCCTGAAATGCGAGGTGGGGCGGGGTGCGGGTGGTCCGCCGGGTGGACCGGGGGTCTGCCGCCATGGTACGTATGACGGGTCTCGTTATACGTATTACCCCGGCTGGATCCGGGCAAGAAGGGGGCGGTCATGGCCGCGGGTTACGCGGAGCTGCTCAGGACCAGGTACGCCGCGAGGCTGCTGGTGGGCACGCTGATAGGCCGGCTGCCGAACGGCACGGCGGCGATCGCGATCGTCCTCTTCGTCCGGGGCGAGGGGGGCAGCTACAGCCTGGCGGGCGCGCTGGCGGCCGCGTACGGGCTGGCCAACGCCGTGGGACAGCCGCTGCTGGGCCGGGCGGTGGACCTGTACGGGCAGCCGCGCGTGCAGCTGCCGGCGGCACTGCTGTCGGCGCTGGGCATGGTCTGGCTGGCGGTGGCCGGTACCGGCTCGGTGGCGGCCGCGTACGCGGCGGTGGTGATCTCCGGACTGTTCACCCCGCCCCTGGAGGGCGGTCTGCGGGCGCTGTGGCCGGGGGTGCTCGGCGGGCGCGAGGAGCGGGTGCACGCGGCGTACGCGATGGACGCGGTGGCCCAGGAGGTCATGTACACGGTCGGGCCGCTGCTGGTGACGCTGTTCGTGTCGCTGTGGTCCCCGGCGGTGGCGCTGCTGGTGCTGAACGGCATCGGTGTGGTGGGCGTGCTGTCGGTGGTGGTCTCGGAGCCCTCGCGCACCTGGCGCTCCGCGCCGCGCGAGGCGCACTGGCTGGGCGCGCTGCGCTCGCGCGGGCTGCTGGCGCTGCTGGGCGCGTTCTTCTTCGTCGGCATGGCGCTGGGTTCGATCGCGGTGGCGGCGGTGGCGTACGCGGACGGGCACGGCGGTCAGGCGGTGTACGGCTGGCTGATGGCGGCGCTGGGTCTGGGCGCGCTGGTCGGTGGGGTGTTCTACGGTGCGCGGCAGTGGGCGGGGGCGCCGGAGCGGCGGCTGCGGCTGCTGGTGGCGCTGCTGGCCGTGTGTTACCTGCCGCTGATGCTGGATGTGGGTCCGGTGGCGATGACGGCGCTGGCGGCGCTGTCGGGCGTGTTCCTGGCGCCTTCGCTGGCGTGTGCGTTCATCGTGGTGGACCGGCACGCTCCGGCGGGGACGGTGACGGAGGCGTTCTCGTGGCTGGTGACGTTCTTCGGGGTGGGCGCTGCCATCGGTACGGCGGCGGCGGGTCCGGCGCTGGAACTGAGCGGTACGTCGGCCGGTTTCGCGGTGGCCTGCGGCGGTGGCGCGGCGGCCCTGCTGGTGCTGATGCTGACTCAGGGGGCGCTGGCCGGGGGCGGTCGCAGCCGGGCGGTGGCGGGGTCGGCGGAGGCCGTTTCGCAGCCGTTGGTCAAAAACTGATCGGAACGCCGTTCTCGAACCCGGTTTCAGAAGAGGGCAGAAGGCGTAATGTTCAGTCATGGACCGCCGCATTTTCGGGCTGGAGAACGAGTACGGCGTCACGTGCACGTTCAGGGGACAGCGCCGACTGTCTCCTGACGAAGTGGCGCGCTACCTCTTCCGCCGTGTTGTGTCATGGGGCCGCAGCAGCAATGTCTTCCTGCGGAACGGCGCCCGCCTCTACCTGGACGTGGGTTCGCATCCGGAATATGCAACACCCGAATGCGACAACCTGACCGAACTGGTCACTCACGACAAGGCCGGCGAGCGCATTCTCGAGGGCCTGCTCGTCGACGCCGAACGCCGCCTGCACGAGGAGGGAATCGCGGGCGACGTCTACCTCTTCAAGAACAACACCGACTCGGCGGGCAATTCGTACGGCTGCCACGAGAACTACCTGGTGGCACGGCACGGAGAATTCTCCCGCCTGGCGGACATCCTGATTCCGTTCCTCGTCACGCGTCAGCTGATCTGTGGCGCGGGCAAGGTGCTGCAGACGCCCCGGGGCGCGGTCTACTGCGTCAGCCAGCGGGCCGAGCACATCTGGGAGGGCGTCAGCTCCGCCACTACCCGTTCCCGGCCGATCATCAACACGCGCGACGAGCCGCACGCGGACGCGGAGCGCTACCGGCGGCTGCACGTCATCGTCGGCGACTCGAACATGTCCGAGACGACCATGCTGCTCAAGGTGGGTGCCACCGACCTGGTGCTGCGCATGATCGAGGCGGGCACGGTGATGCGGGACCTGACCCTGGAGAACCCGATCCGGGCGATCCGCGAGGTCAGCCACGACATCACCGGCCAGCGCAAGGTGCGCCTGGCCAGCGGCCGGGAGGCCTCGGCGCTGGAGATCCAGCGGGAGTACTTCGACAAGGCCCTGGACTTCGCCGAGCGGCGGGGCATCCGTACCGGGGTGGTGGAGCAGGTCCTGGAGCTGTGGGGCCGCACGCTGGAGGCCATCGAGGCCGAGGACCTGGACCGGATCGGCACGGAGATCGACTGGGTCATGAAGTACCAGCTGATCGAGCGGTACCGGGCCAAGCACAACATGACGATGTCCAATCCGCGGGTCGCCCAGATAGACCTCGCGTACCACGACATCCACCGCCGTCGGGGCCTGTACTACCTGCTCGAGCGCAAGGGGCAGGCGGCGCGGATCTGCAACGACCTGAAGATCTTCGAGGGCAAGTCGGTGCCCCCGCAGACGACGCGCGCCAGGCTGCGCGGCGACTTCATCCGCCGGGCGCAGGAGCAGCGGCGGGACTTCACGGTCGACTGGGTGCACCTGAAGCTCAATGACCAGGCGCAGCGCACGGTGCTGTGCAAGGACCCGTTCCGGTCGGTGGACGACCGGGTGGAGAAGCTCATCGCCGGCATGTGAGCCGGTGCGGCCGGGGCCCCGTGCGCTGTGGCGTACGGGGTCTTCGCACGCCAACGCCTTGTCGCGGAGGGGTCAGCCCGTAGAGTGGGCCGCTACGACGGACCATTCCAGCGACCCTGAGGACCATTGTGCGACGCCGACTTGCTGCCGCGCTCATCGTGCCGGCTCTGATGCTCACCGCGGCCTGCGGAGGGGGCGACGACTCCAAGAAGGACGCCTCTGCCTCGGCGTCTCCGTCGGCCGATGCCGCGAAGACCGAGGTTCCGAAGGCGGTGGCGTCGGCGGACCCGATGCCGACGGTCGCCGGTGAGGCCGGGAAGAAGGCGGAGATCACCGTCCCCAAGGGCGAGCCGAGCGGCAAGTTCGTGGTGAACACCCTCAAGGAGGGCACCGGGCCGGAGATCAAGAAGGACGATCTCGTGGTCACCAAGTACACGGGCAAGGTCTGGAAGAGCGGCAAGGAGCTGAGCGGCTCCTACGACAAGGACGGCCAGCCGCTGGTCGTCCCGGCCGGTTCGCCGACGATCCTGCCGCTGTTCAGCGAGTCGGTGCTGGGCAAGAAGGTCGGCAGCCGCGTGCTGGTCGTCGCCCCGCCGGCGGCGGCCTTCGGTGAGCAGGGCCAGCCGCAGCTGGGTGTCGGCCCGAAGGACAACCTGGTGTTCGTCCTGGACGTGGACTCGATCCTGCCGAAGAAGGCCGAGGGCACGCAGGCGCCGATCCCCTCCGACCTGCCGCAGGTGAAGGCGGACAAGGACGAGGCCGCCACGATCACGGTCCCGAAGAACGACCCTCCGAAGGAGCTGGTCGACAAGGTCCTGATCGAGGGCAAGGGCGCGGAGGTCAAGTCCGGCCAGACCGTGTACATGCAGTACAGCGGTGCGGCGTGGGCGCCGAACCAGGGCAAGGACGCGGCCAAGCTCTTCGACACCTCGTGGAAGACGGGCGCCCCGTTCTCGACCGTGATCGGCCAGGGCCAGGTCATCGAGGGCTGGGACAAGGGCCTGGTGGGCAAGAAGGTCGGCAGCCGTGTCCTGCTGGTGATCCCGCCGGAGCAGGCGTACAAGGATCAGGCCAAGGGTGAGGACCTGCCGGCCAACTCCACCCTCGTCTTCGTCGTGGACATCGTCGGAGCAGTGTAAAACTGTTCCGGTTGTACACCGGTTCGTACGTATGAGGAGCAGTTCCGTGAGCAGCAAGCTCGAGAAGCCCGAGATCGACTTCCCCGAGGGCCCGGTCCCGACCGACCTGGTCATCGAGGACATCTGGGAGGGCGATGGCGCCGAGGCCACGGCCGGCAACAAGGTCTCCGTCCACTACGTGGGTGTGGCCTTCTCCTCCGGCGAGGAGTTCGACGCCTCCTGGAACCGCGGCGCCCCGCTGCAGTTCATCCTGGGCATCGGCCAGGTCATCCCCGGCTGGGACAAGGGTGTCCAGGGCATGAAGGTCGGCGGCCGTCGCAAGCTGACGATCCCCGCCCACCTCGCCTACGGCGACCGGGGTGCCGGCGACGCCATCAAGCCGGGCGAGACGCTGATCTTCGTCTGTGACCTGATGGGCGTCTGATTCACCCGCTGTGATCATCGAGGGCCCCTGCCGTGAGGCGGGGGCCCTCGCTTTTGCCGGGGACCGCCGGGGCGGTACGGTCAACGGTCACGAGTGTGTGTCGAAGAGCGGGGGGATGGGCGTCGATGGCGATTGCCAAGGCCGAGCGGCTGATGAATCTGGCGCTGTGTCTGCTGGGGACGCGTCGTCCCCTCAGCAAGCGCGAGCTGCGCGGTTCCATCGAGGCCTATCTCGAAGCCGGGAACGACGAGTCCTTCAACCGGATGTTCGAGCGGGACAAGGACGATCTGCGGGAACTCGGTCTGGTGATCGAGACCGTGGAGAACCTGGAGGGCGAGACGGGCTACCTGGCCCGCCGCGACAGCAACCGGCTGCCGCCCGTCTCCCTCGACGCGGAGGAGGCCGCGGCCCTGGGGCTCGCGGCGAAGGTGTGGCAGCAGGCCCGCCTGGCGGGCGCGGCCAGCGGCGCGCTGCAGAAGCTGCGCGCCGGCGGAATGCCGGAGGCCGGTGATCCGTACGAGGGCCAGCACAGCGCCATCGAGCCGCGGATCCCGGTCCACGAGGCGGCGTTCGAGCCGCTGATGCTGGCCTGCCGCGACCGGCGGCCGGTGGTCTTCGAGTACCGCAAGTCCAACGCGGCGCGGCCCGAGCCGCGCCAGGTGGAGCCGTGGGCCCTGGAGTGCTGGCGCGGCCACTGGTACCTGGCCGGCTACGACCGCGACCGCGGGGCGGAGCGGGTGTTCCGGCTCTCCCGGATCACCGGCAAGGTCCGCTCGCGGGCCGGGAAGTACACCGCCGAGGTGCCGGACGTGGTGACCGTACGGGAGACCGTGGCGGCCTGGGCCGGAGAGGGCGCCCAGCGCTCCGCGCTGATCCGGCTGCGCGCCGGGGCGGGATACCCGCTGCGGGCCAAGGCCACCGCGGTCCGAGAGGGCGGCGACGGCTGGGACGAGCTGGAGATCCCCTACGGGCACGGGCTGGACGCCTGGCTCGTGGAGTTCGGCCCGGACGTCGTGGTGGTGGAGCCGGCGGACCTGCGGGCCGATGTGGTGGACCGGCTGCGCGCCGTCGCCAAGGGCTGAACCCGAACAACAACAGCAACGCCCTGAGGGGGAGACGTAGCAGCATGGCCGCCAACGCCATCGACCAGACCCGCCGGATGCTGTCCCTGGTGACCTACCTGCGGGAGCGCCCCGGCGCCCACGTAGCGGACGTAGCCCGGGCCTTCGGGATCACCGAGGACGAGCTGATCTCGGACCTCGACGTGCTGCCCATGTGCGGGACGAGCTTCCGCGGCGGGGACCTGCTCGACATCGACACCGACGGGGACCGCATCTGGTGGCACAACGCCGACGCCTCGGGGGAGTCCACCGCCGAGCCGCTGCGGCTGGCAGCCGACGAGGCCACCGCGCTGCTGGTCGCCGCCCGCGCCGTGGCGACCCTGCCGGGGCTGCGCGAGAGCGACCGGGACGCGCTCCTGCGGGCCACCGCCAAGCTGGAGGCCGCCGCGGGCGAGGTCGCCGGGGCCAGCTCCCGGCTGTCGGTGACCTTCGAGTCCGAGGGCGGGGTGTTCGCGGACGTCGACCGGGCCATCGCCGAACGGCGTCGGCTGTGGCTGCGCTACTACTCGCCCGCGCGCGACGAGCTGACCGAGCGCACCGTCGACCCGATCCGGCTCTTCGCGGTCGGGCACACGTACATGGAGGGGTGGTGCCACCTCTCGGAGGCCCGGCGCACCTTCCGGCTCGACCGGGTCGCCGAGATCCGGCTGCTCGACGAGCGGGCCGAGCCGCCGGCGATCGAGCCCCGGGACCTGTCCGAGGGTCTCGTGCAGCCGGCCGCCGAGGACCCGGAGGTGGTGGTCGAGGTGGGCCCCGGCGGGCGCTGGGTCGCCGAGTACTACCCGCACGACAGCGCCGAGGAGCAGCCCGACGGCGGGCTGCGGATCACGCTGCGCAGCCCCGACCCGGCCTCGCTGCGCCGCCTGGCGCTGCGGCTGGGCCGCGACGGGCGGATCGTGTCGCCGCCGGAACTGGCGGACAGCGCCCGGAAGGCGGCTGGAGAAGCACTCGCGGGGTACGGGGAACAGGTCTAGAGGGAACGGGGAGCGATGTCGCGATCACCAGGTCTTGTGCCGGTCACCTTCAAGGCCGCCTGTCCCGAGTGCCGGGCGCGTTTCGAGCTCGCGGCGGACGCGCTGCGCCTGGCGATCGGCGGCAGCCGGCGGACCACCTTCTACTCCTTCACCTGTCCCGAGTGCGCCGCGCCGGTCCGCAAACCCGCCGGTGAGCGCATCGTGGAGCTGCTGACGGGCGGGGGAGTGAGCACCCTGCGCAGCGTGTGAGGCCGGGGCGTTAGGCTCTTTCCATGCTGTGGCCGATGCTCGCGATTGCCCTGGGGTTCCTCGGGATCGCCGTCCTGTCCGTCCTGGCCCTGCGGGTGTTCCTGGAGGTGCGGCGGCTGTCCGCGCAGGTGGCGCTGGCCAGCCGCCGGATCACCGAGGCCTCGGGTGACCTGGAACGGGCCGCCTGCGACCTCGCCCGGGCCGGGCGGGCGGCCGCCCCGTAGGGGGCGCGGAGTCCGGCGGGCCCTCCCCGTGTCTGGCAACCGGGGGGCCGGGCCCGTACCGTCAGTGCCGCAGGCAATCGTGGAGACCCCCGGGGATTGCCGGGCGTTAACCCTCGGGGGTTACGATCCATAGTCAGAGCGGTACCGGATCTTTGTCCGGTATCGCCTGGCCACCACAACCAGCCGTTTCGGTGAGAAGGAAGACACACATGATCGGCAATCTGAAGCCCCTTGAGATCCTTCTGATCATCGCTGTCATCGTGCTGCTGTTCGGCGCCAAGAAGCTCCCCGAGATGGCCCGCTCGCTCGGCAAGTCGGCCCGGATCCTCAAGAGCGAGGCCAAGGCCATGAAGAAGGACGGCGAGGCGGAGGACACCACCACTGCCGCCCCGGCCGCCGACCAGGCCGCGCAGCAGCCCGTGGCCCCGCGCACCATCCAGGCCGCGCCCGGTGACGTCACCAGCGCCCGGCCGGTCAACGAGCCGAACCGCACCACCCAGGGCTGACGCGCGGCGGTCACCCGTCACGACAGTCATCTGCAACGAGACAAGGGACGTGGGTTGCTCAAGTCTGCCCGCAAGCAGGGAAAAAGAGACCAGCAGGCGAAGGACGCCGAAGGGCGCATGCCGCTCGTCGAACACCTGCGTGAGCTGAGGAACCGGCTGCTCAAGTCGGTCGTGGCGATCGTCGTGATCACCGTCGTCGCGGCCTACTTCTACCGGCCGATCATCGACTTCCTGCTGGAGCCGATGCTGTCCTCCGTCGGGTGCACCAGCGGGGCGACGCACCAGCGCAACGGTGCCCCCTGCGCCGAGATGACGACCAACGGCCTGACCGCGCCCTTCTCCATCGCGCTGAAGGTCGGCCTCTCCGCCGGCATCGTGCTCTCCGCCCCGGTCTGGCTGTACCAGCTGTGGGCCTTCGCCGCCCCCGGCCTGCACCGCAACGAGAAGAAGTACGCGCTGAGCTTCGTCGCGGTCGGCGCGCCGCTGTTCCTGGCCGGCGCGGTCCTCGCGTACAAGATCCTTCCGCAGACCGCGGAGATCCTCCTCGGCTTCACCCCCGACCACGTCAAGAACCTGCTCCCGGTCGACGACTACCTCGACCTGGTGACGCGCATGGTCGTGGTCTTCGGCCTCGCCTTCGAGCTGCCGCTGATGCTGGTGCTGCTGAACTTCACCGGGGTCCTCACCGCCAAGCGCCTGGGCAGCTGGTGGCGCGCCATGGTGCTGGGCATCACGGTCTTCTCGGCCTTCGCCACGCCCACCGGCGACCCGCTCACCATGCTGACGCTGGCCGCCCCGATCGTGGCGCTGTACTTCATCGCCCTCGGGATCTGCATCCTCAACGACCGGCGCCGCCGCCGCTCCAACCCGGACGCCGGCCTCGACGACGACGAGGCCTCGGAGCTGGACCTGACCCCGGCGACGATCGGTGCGACGGAAGCGGCGGCCCCGGCCCCCTCCGCACTGCCCGAGCAGGCCGACGGCGGACGCCGCCAGATCAACGGTTACGACGACGCCACCTGACAGGTAAGTTCCCGGGGGTGAGCGCTGAGATCACCCTCTTCGTCAATCCCACCGCGGGGCGCGGCCGGGGCGCGCACGCCGCGCAGCCGGCCGCTTCCGCGCTCCGGGCGGCCGGCTTCTGCGTACGGACCGTCGTCGGCAACGACGCCGCCGACGCGCTGGCCCGGCTGCGCACCGCCGTCCGCGAGGGCACCGGCGCGGTGATCGCGGTGGGCGGCGACGGAATGGTCTCCCTCGCCCTCCAGGCGCTGGCCGGCACCCTGGTCCCGCTCGGGGTGGTCGCGGTGGGCACCGGCAACGACTTCGCCCGGTCGCTGGGGCTGCCCGTACGCGACCCCGCGCGGGCGGGGCGGCTGGCCGCCGGGGCCCTCAAGGAGAGCCGGATCCGGGAGATCGACCTCGGCCGGGCGGGCGGCACCTGGTACGGGACCGTGCTGTGCTCCGGCTTCGACTCGCGGGTCAACGACCGGGGCAACCGGATGCGGCTGCCGCTGGGCCGCTTCAAGTACGACCTGGCCATCGCCCTCGAGCTGGCCGCCTTCAAGCCCCTCCCGTGCCGGATCACCCTCGACGACGGCCCGGTCATCGAGACGGAGGCCACGCTGGTGGCCGTCGGCAACGGCACCTCCTACGGCGGCGGGATGCGCATCTGCGCGGACGCCGTGCCCGACGACGGGCTCTTCGACGTCACCGTCGTCGGCGACTGCGGGCGCGCCACCCTCCTGAAGGTGTTCCCGCAGGTCTACAAGGGGACGCACCTGACCCACCCCAAGGTCACCGTCCACCGGGCCGCCAAGGTCACCCTCGAGGCACCGGGCCTGACCGCCTACGCGGACGGGGAGCCCCTGGGCCCGCTCCCGGTGACGGCCGAGTGCGTTCCCGGGGCGGTCCGGCTGCTCACTTAAATGATCGCGACTGTTGTCAGAGGCGGCGGGTAGGCTCGAGAGCAAGATGACCGAAGAACTCTCACCCGCCGAGCGGTACGCCGCTGCCCGGATCCGCGCCGCCGAAGAGGCCTCCGCCCTGGCCCCCTTCCGCGAGATGTACGAATTCGACCTGGACCCGTACCAGGTCGAGGCCTGCAAGGCCCTGGAGGCCGGCAAGGGCGTCCTGGTGGCCGCCCCGACGGGCTCGGGCAAGACCATCGTGGGCGAGTTCGCCGTGCACCTCGCCCTCCAGCAGGGCCGCAAGTGCTTCTACACGACGCCCATCAAGGCCCTGTCGAACCAGAAGTACGCCGACCTGGTCAAGCGCTACGGCGCCGCCAAGGTGGGCCTGCTGACCGGCGACAACAGTGTCAACGGCGACGCCCCCGTGGTCGTGATGACCACCGAGGTGCTCCGCAACATGCTCTACGCGGGCTCGCAGGCGCTCGGCGGCCTCGGATACGTGGTGATGGACGAGGTGCACTACCTCTCCGACCGCTTCCGCGGCGCCGTCTGGGAGGAAGTGATCATCCACCTCCCCGAGTCGGTGACCCTCGTCTCGCTGTCCGCGACCGTCTCCAACGCCGAGGAGTTCGGCGACTGGCTCGACACCGTCCGCGGCGACACCGAGGTGATCGTCTCCGAGGAGCGGCCCGTACCGCTGTGGCAGCACGTGATGGCCGGCCGGCGGATCTACGACCTCTTCGAGGAGGAGTCCGACCACGGAGGCCGCGGCTCCGCCCGCCGCGAGGTCAACCCCGACCTGCTGCGCATGGCCCGCGAGGAGAACAGCCGCAGCTACAACCCCAAGGACCGGCGGCGCGGCAAGATGGTCCGCGAGGCCGACCGCGAGCGCGAGCGCCGCTCCCGCAACCGGATCTGGACCCCCGGCCGCCCCGAGGTGATCGCGCGCCTGGACAACGACAACCTGCTGCCCGCGATCAACTTCATCTTCAGCCGGGCCGGCTGCGAGGCCGCCGTCCAGCAGTGCCTGTACGCGGGCCTGCGGCTCAATGACGACACCGCGCGCCTGAGGGTCCGCGAGATCGTCGAGGAGCGCACCGCCTCCATCCCCGCCGAGGACCTGCACGTCCTGGGCTACTACGAGTGGCTCGAAGGCCTGGAGCGGGGCATCGCCGCGCACCACGCGGGCATGCTCCCCACCTTCAAGGAGGTCGTGGAGGAGCTGTTCGTACGCGGCCTCGTGAAGGCCGTCTTCGCCACCGAGACCCTCGCGCTGGGCATCAACATGCCCGCGCGCACGGTCATCCTGGAGAAGCTCGTCAAGTGGAACGGCGAGCAGCACGCCGACATCACCCCCGGCGAGTACACCCAGCTCACCGGCCGGGCCGGGCGCCGCGGCATCGACGTCGAGGGCCACGCGGTGGTGCTGTGGCAGCGGGCCATGGACCCGGTGCAGCTCGCCGGGCTCGCCGGCACCCGCACCTATCCGCTGCGCTCCAGCTTCAAGCCCTCGTACAACATGGCCGTCAACCTGGTCAGCCAGTTCGGGCGGCACCGCTCCCGCGAACTGCTGGAGACCTCCTTCGCGCAGTTCCAGGCGGACCGCTCCGTCGTCGGGATCTCCCGGCAGGTCCAGCGCAACGAGGAGGGCCTGGAGGGCTACCAGGAGGGCATGACCTGCCACCTCGGCGACTTCGAGCAGTACGCGCAGCTGCGCCGCGACCTCAAGGACCGCGAGACCGACCTCGCCAAGCAGGGCGCGGCGCAGCGCCGGGCGCAGGCGGCCGGTTCCCTGGAGAAGCTCAAGCCGGGCGACATCATCCACGTGCCGACCGGCAAGTTCGCCGGGCTCGCGCTGGTCCTGGACCCGGGCGTGCCGGGCGGGCGGGTCAACGGGCACCGGGGGTACGAGTACACCGAGGGCCCGCGCCCGCTGGTGCTCACCGCCGAGCGGCAGGTCAAGCGGCTCGCCGCGATCGACTTCCCGGTCCCGGTCGAGGCCGTCGACCGGATGCGGATCCCCAAGACCTTCAACGCGCGCTCCCCGCAGTCCCGCAGGGACCTGGCGACGGCGCTGCGCAACAAGGCCGGCCACATCACCCCCGAGCGGCACCGGCACGGGCGGGCCGTCGCGGCCGACGACCGCGAGATCGCCCGGCTGCGCGCCGAGCTGCGGGCGCACCCCTGCCACGGCTGCGACGAGCGCGAGGACCACGCCCGCTGGGCGGAGCGCTACCACCGGCTCAAGCGGGACACGCAGCAGCTGGAGCGCCGCATCGAGGGCCGGACGAACACCATCGCCCGCACCTTCGACCGGATCCACGCGCTGCTGACCGAGCTGGACTACCTGCGCGAGGACGAGGTCACCGTGCACGGCAAGCGCCTGGCCCGGCTCTACGGCGAGCTGGACCTGCTGGCCTCGGAGTGCCTGCGCGAGGGCGTCTGGGAGGGGCTCAGCCCCGCGGAACTGGCCGCCTGCGTCTCGGCGTTGGTCTTCGAGGCCCGGCAGTCCGACGACGCGACGCCGCCCAAGGTGCCGAACGGCGCGGCGAAGACGGCGCTGGGCGAGATGGTCCGCATCTGGGGCCGGCTCGACGCGCTGGAGGAGGAGCACCGCATCAACCAGGCGGAGGGCGTGGGCCAGCGCGAGCCGGACCTCGGCTTCGCGTGGGCGGCGTACCAGTGGGCCTCCGACAAGAGCCTGGACGAGGTGCTGCGCGAGGCGGAGATGCCGGCCGGTGACTTCGTGCGCTGGTGCAAGCAGGTCATCGACGTCCTGGGGCAGATCGCCGCGGCCGCTCCGGCCTCCGCCACCGGCGGGAGCACGGTGGCGCGGAACGCGCGCAAGGCCGTCGAATCCCTGTTGCGGGGTGTAGTGGCCTACAGCTCGGTCGGCTAGGCCCTTTTGGGGCTTCCTCCGAAGCCCCTGATGGCCGGATCTCACCTCTTGCCATGATCGTTTCTTCGTGTCCTGTGCGACGATCGGCGTATGAGTGGGGGAACGGGCGAGGGTCCGAGACGGGTCGGTCGGCCGCGCGCCGATCAGCTGAGACCGGACAGCGGCCGGCCGCCGCGCGAGGAACTCCTCTGCGCGGCGGCCGAACTGTTCACGGTCCGGGGGTACGCGGCCACCACCACACGGGCGGTGGCCGAACGGGCCGGAATGCGCCAGGCCACGATGTACCACTACTTCGGCGGCAAGGAGGAACTCCTCGCCGAGCTGCTGGAGTCCACGGTCGCGCCCTCGCTGGCGCTGTCCCGCAGGCTGCTCGGCGAGAGCGGCCGGCCCGCCGCGCGCCGGCTGTGGGAACTGTGCCGCTCGGACGTGCTGCTGCTGTGCGGGGGGCCGTACAACCTGGGCGCCCTCTACCTGCTGCCCGAGCTGCGGGGGCAGCGGTTCGCGCAGTTCCGGCGGATGCGCGAGGAACTGCGCGACAGCTACCGGGTGTTGCTCGCCGGCACCCGCGTCGGCGCCGAACTGGCGGGGGACCGGGCCGCGCTGACCCTGCGCAACGACCTGGTCTTCGGCCTGATCGAGGGCGTCATGCTGATCCGCCGCTCCGATCCGGCGCGCCCGGTCGCGGCCTTCGCGGAGGCCGCCGCCGACGCCGCCCTGCGGATCGCGGGGATCACCCCGCCGGGACCGCCGGGCCCGCTTCCCATCCCGGCAGGTCCTGCCACGCCCGGAGGGTGAGTCCGGTCTCCAGGCGGTGGGCCAGTCCGGTGACCGGGTCGGTGAAGGACAGGGTCCTGGCCAGCAGCTGGAGGGGGCGCCGGTAGTCCGCCGGGTCGGCCGCCGCGGCCACCACCGGGTAGACCGGATCGCCGAGGATGGGCAGCCCCAGGCTGTTCATGTGCACCCGCAGCTGGTGGGTGCGCCCGGTGTGCGGGGTGAGCCGGTAGCGGCCCAGCCCGCCCCGGGTCCCGGTCAGCTCGACCAGGCTCTCGGCGTTGGGCTCGGCGCCGGGGACCTCGACGGCCGCCATCACCCCGCGGGTCTTCTCGATGTGGCTGCGGACCAGGCGGGGCAGCTCGACCGACGGGTCGTGGGGCGCGAGGGCCTCGTACTCCTTGCGGACCCGCCGCTCCTGGAACAGCAGCTGGTAGGCGCCGCGGTCCTCGGGGCGGATGCTGAACATGACCAGTCCGGCCGTCATCCGGTCCAGCCGGTGCGCCGGGCTCAGGGCCGGCAGGTCCAGCTCCCGGCGCAGCCGCGCCAGGGCGGTCTGGGTGACGTGGCTGCCGCGCGGGGTGGTCGCCAGGAAGTGCGGCTTGTCCACCACCAGGAGGTGCCGGTCGCGGTAGACCACGCCGATCGGGAAGGGCACGGCCGGCTCGGGCGGCATGTCCCGGTGGAACCAGAGCCAGCCGCCGGGCTCGTACGGGTCCTGCGGGCGCAGCACCCGCCCGCCCGGGCCGAGCACCCGGCCGTCCGCGAGCAGCCGGGCCATGGACTCGGAGCCGCGCGTGCCGGCGTACCGCTCGGTCAGGTAGTCGCCGAGCCGGGCCCACCTGCCCTCGGGGTCGGGGGGCAGGCGCATCCGGACCGGGTCGATACCGGCCTGCTGGGGGAGGGGCGCGGGCGGGATGTGGGATCTGCGGGTCATCGGGACCAGGGTAGGCCGCTACCGCCCGGTGAAGGTGCCCAGGTGGTTCTCGTCCAGGTATTCGACGCGGACGGTGCCGTCGGAGAAGAAGACCCCGGTGCGGCCGACGGCGTTCTCGCCGGTGGTCTCGAAGCTGAAGGTGTCGCCGTCGTAGTGCTTCAGGGGGAAGCGCAGGGGCCCCGGGCCGAGGGAGAGGACCAGGCCCTTGCCGGAGGGGTCCGCCGTGACGGTGAGGGGGCCGTAGTACGGGTTCTCGTAGGTGCCGGTGTAGACGCTGTCGTCGCGGGCGGGCTTCGCACCGGCCGGCGGGTGCGCGTAGTCGGTGCGGGAGCGGTCCTCCCCTTCCAGCCGCGCGTACAGCGCCGCGGTCAGGGCGAGCCAGTCGGTGGTCGGCTTGCCGTGCTCGGCGGTGTCGAAGAAGTCCAGGGCGACGGCGTCGGCGAGGCCGGCCGGGGCAGCGTTGGTCAGGACCACGATGCCGAGCTGCTCCAGGGGGAGCATGGTGACGTTGGAGTTGGCGCCGAGGTCGAAGGCCCCGGAGTGGCTCAGGCGCAGCCGGCCGGCGTCGTCGTAGCTGACGTTCCAGCCGAGCCCGTAGAACTGCGGGGTGCCCTGGCCGGTCTCGGCCTGCGCGACGATCTCGGGCAGGCGGGTGCGGGTGAGGGTGTCGGCGGGGATGATCCGCTTGCCGTCGAGGGTGCCGGTGTTCAGCTGGAGCCGCAGCCAGCGGGACATGTCACGGGCGGTGGAACTGGCCCCGCCGGCCGGGGCCTGGGCGTCGGCGTCGCGGACGTAGCGGGGGCTCCAGGTGCCGTCGGGGTTGCGCACGTGGCCGTACGCCCGGTCCGCCGCCTTGGCGTAGGCGGAGAACTCCGTACTGGTACGGGTCATGCCGGCGGGCTTGAAGAGGGTGTCTTCGCTGAGCTTCTGCCAGCTCACGCCGTGCTCGCGGGCGATGGCCTCGGCGGCGGCGGTGAACCCGTAGTTGGTGTACGCGTAGCTCGCGCGGAAGGGGGTGAGCGGCTCGAGGCGCAGGTGGTCCAGGATGTACGCCCGGTCGTAGCCGAGGTCCTCCAGGAGGTCCCCGGCGTGGTCGGGGAGGCCGCTGCGGTGCGAGAACAGGTCGGCGGGGGACATGTGGGAGGTGACCCAGGGGTCCTTCAGCGCGAAGCCGGGGAGGGTGGAGCCGAGGGGCTTGTCCCAGGCGTCGGGGGCGGTGAGGGTGCCGGCGACGGCCGTGGTGGCGAGGGGCTTGGAGAGGGAGGCCAGCTGGAAGACGGTGTCGGGGCCGACCTTGGCGCTCTCGCCGGTGCGGCGTATGCCGAAGCCCTTGAGGTAGACGACCTCGTCGTGGTGGACGACGGCCACGGAGAGGCCGGGTATGCCGGTGCGGCGCATGCCGTCGGTGACGGTGGTGTCGAGGCGGGCCAGGGCGGTGTCGATGGCGGCGTCGGTGAGGCGGGGTTTGGGGGGCGGGGGTGGGGAGGGTGCCGCCGTTGCCGTTGCCGTGCCCGTTGCTGTGGCGAGGAGGATCGCGGCCCCGAGCAGGCCGCCGGCTGCGCGGTGGGTACGCATGGGGTCATTGTCCCGCCGGGTGGCTCCGCCGGCTCGGTGGGCCGTTGCCCTGGCCGGGCGGGGGTGGGTGCGGCGCCGCTGCGCGGAGCTGGTCCCCGCCCCGCCCTTTCTCCGTATCCCTGGGCTCCGCCCCGGACCCCGCGCCTCAAACGCCGGCGGGGCTGGAAGACCTGGGGGCTCCGCCCCGGACCCCGCGCCTCAAACGCCGGCGGGGCTGGATTTGGCTGCGGTGGCTGGTTGGGTGCGGGGCCGTGGTCGGGGGCCGACCCCCGGACCCCGCGCCTCAAACGCCGGCCTCAGGCGGCGGCGGGGGTGGGGAGGTCTTGTTCGGCTTCGACCGTGGCGTTCCAGTCGCGCTTGATCGCGCGCCAGCCCTCGTCCGTCTCGCCGTGGCGCCAGTAGCCCGAGATCGACATGCGCTCGCGCGCGATGCCGCGGTCCAGGCGGAGGTGGCGGCGGAGTTCCTTCACGAAGCCCGCCTCGCCGTGGATGAAGGCGTGGACGTCCGTGGAGGGGAACTCCAGGGAGGTGACGGCCTCCACCAGGGCCGCGCCCACCGGGCGGTCGCCGCGGTGCAGCCAGACCGGGGAGATCCCGTCCGGGGTCGTGACGCGCTGCTCGTCGGCCGGGCCGTCGATCTCCACGAAGGCGTGCACCAGCGCGCCGCGCGGCATCCGCTCCATCGCGGCGGCGATCCCCGGCAGCGCGCTCTCGTCGCCCGCGAGCAGGTGCCAGCCGGCCAGCGGGTCGGGGGCGTAGCCGCCGCCCGGGCCGAGGAAGTGCACCGTTTCGCCGGGCGGGACGCGGGCCGCCCAGGGGCCGGCCAGGCCCTCGTCGCCGTGGACGACGAAGTCCAGGGTCAGCTCGCGCCGCGCCGGGTCCCAGGCGCGGACGGTGTACGCGCGCTGACGGGGCCAGGCCTCGCGGCGGTGCGTCGCGCGGATCGCGTCCATGTCCCAGGGTTCGGCGTACCGCACGCCCTCGGGAGCGAAGAGGAGTTTCACGTAGTGGTCCGTGTACCCGCCCGCGCCGAAGTCGGCCAGCCCGTCGCCGCCCAGTACGAGGCGGACCATGTGCGGCGTCAGTCGTTCGGTGCGTACGACGACTGCGGTGCCGACGGTGCGGGCGCGTCCTTCTGCCACGGTATCTCCCCTTGCGCTTACGAAGCTTAGGATTACCTAAGTTAGCACCTCAAGGGCGCAGCGCGCTGCTCAGGCGTGACATTGCTCCTCCCAGACCCCACCGATGGGCGAGTGCGTCCACCATCTCGGGTTGAGCGGGGGCCTTCGGAAGGGCCGGGTCGAAGGCCGGGAGCGGGACGTCGGAGGCCACCCGGACGACCTTGGGGGCCACCTCCAGGTAGGGCCGGGACTCGTCGAGCCGCTTGCGCTGGGTGGGGGTCAGCTTCGACTTGGGGTCGCCGGCCGCCGCGATGATCCCGGCCAGGTCCCCGTACGCGTCCAGCAGCTTGGCCGCGGTCTTCTCGCCGATGCCGGGCACCCCCGGCAGGCCGTCGCTCGGGTCGCCGCGCAGCAGCGCGAGGTCCGCGTACCCGGGGCCGTCCACCCCGTACTTCTCGCGCAGCCAGGCCTCGTCCGTCACCTGGAGGCTGCCCACGCCCTTGAGGGGGTAGAGGACGCGGCGCTGCCGGGCGTCGTCCACCAGCTGGTAGAGGTCCCGGTCACCGGTGACGATGTCCACCGGGCCGGTGGCGCGGGTGGTCAGGGTGCCGATCACGTCGTCCGCCTCGTACCCGGCGACCCCCACCCGGGCGATGCCGAAGGCGTCCAGCGCCGCCTCGATGATCGGCACCTGCGGGGCCAGGGTGTCCGGGGTCTCCTCCACGTCCGGGCCGGACTCCGTTTCCACCGCGACCCGGTGCGCCTTGTAGGACGGGATCAGCTCCACCCGCCAGTGCGGCCGCCAGTCGGCGTCCATGCAGGCCACCAGGTCGTCCGGGTGGTGGTCCTGTACCAGCCGCCCGATGAAGTCGAGCAGCCCGCGCACGGCGTTGACCGGCGTGCCGTCGGGGGCCTTCACGGAGTCCGGCACGCCGAAGTAGGCGCGGTAGTAGAGGGAGGCGGTGTCCAGGAGCATCAGGCGTCGTGTCGTCACGCAGACGATGATGCCGCACCGTCAGGGAGGTGCGGGGTGTCACCCGAAGCGATCGGACAGTCACTCAAACAGTTCGTCCGGCGCGCGCGTTCGCGATCCCTCGCGGAGGGTGTTGATCACCGGCCGGGCGTTCCCGTCCGTCCGGCGCCGCTCCGTCCCCGCCCCCCTGTTCCCCGTTACGTGAGGGTTCCGCATGCCCCGTCGCGGAGTCGCCCGCGCCCTCGTCGCGAGCACCGTGCTGTCGCTGTTTCCCGCCGGCCTCCTCCTGGGCCCCGGCGTGCCCGCCGCCCTCTCCCACGACGGGCCCCCCGATCCCGCCACCACCCGGCGGAGCCCGGCCGAGGTACGCGAGCGGGTCCGGCGGGAGATCTCGCCGCAGGAGGCGCGCAATCTCGGTCCCGAGCACGCCGAGGCGCACGCCCGCACCCGCCTCGCCCTGCGCGACGAGTCCGGCTACCCCGACACCACCCGCGTCGCCCGGCTCAGGTCCCTGACGCAGTCGCAGGCCAGGACGAACGCCGGCTTCCGCGCCGAGGTGTACGGCGCGTTCAAGGAGTACTTCGACTCCCCGGACTTCGCCGCCCACATCGCCCTGCTGCCCACCGGCAAGGTGCTGCTGTTCTCCTTCGAACGCATCGAGACCAACCCGCAGAAGGAGCCCGCCCCCACCAATGTCATCGGCGAACGCAACGCGGGCCGCGCCTTCCTCTGGGACCCGGCCAAGGGGACCGGCGGCGACGCCTTCAAGAAGGTCACCCCACCCGTCGTGGACATGCCCGACGGTACGCACACACCGCGCCCGGCCCCCTTCTTCTGCGCCGGCCATTCCTTCCTGCCCAACGGCATGCTCGGAGTCTTCGGCGGGAACCTCGGCGGCAACGGCGGCAGCGGGGCGAAGCTCTCGCTGGTCTTCGACCCCTGGACCGAGACCTGGAGCCGCAACCAGGACATGTCCACCGGCCGCTGGTACCCCTCGGTGGTGACCGGCGCCGACGGCCGCCAGCTGATCTTCTCCGGCCAGTCCGAGCTGGGCTGGGGCACCCCGAACCCGGTCGTGGAGCGCTTCCCCGCGCTCGGGCACCCCGTACCGCACGAGAAGACGGACCTGCCGCGGAACGCTCCGGTGGACCGGTTCACCGCTGACGCCCCCTTCACCCGCGACTACCCGCAGCTGTTCTCCCTGCGCGACGGACTGGTCTACGGGCTGGGCCGCGAGGCCGCCGAACAGTGGACCTTCGACCCCGCCGACGCCACCCGCGCCGACCTGCCCGCCCGCCCCGACGGCATCCTGCGCAGCTACGGCGGCGCCGTCCCGCTGCCCGGCGGCTTCCGCGGCCCCGAGGCGGCCCTGGTCATCGGCGGCGACCGCACCGACCCGCGCACCTTCAAGCTCTCCGGCGGCCGCTGGAGCGTGGAGAAGCCCCGCGCCTTCGGCCGTACCCAGGACAACACCCTGCTGATGCCCGACGGGACCCTGCTGACCGCGAGCGGCGCCTACGACATCCGCGACTACGGGAACGGCCTGCTCAACCCCAACGCCGACCTGAAGTACCGGCAGCTGGAGATGCGCGACACACAGGGCGGCTGGCGGCTCGGCCCGGTCCAGCGGCTGCCGCGCGGCTACCACTCCAACGCCCTGGTGCTGCCCGACGGCCGCGTCATGATCACCGGCGACGAGCTCCAGCAGATCGCCAACGACGCGGACATCCACGACGACATGAACGGCACCATCGAGATCTACGAGCCCGCCTACCTGCACCAGGGCCCCCGCCCCGCGCTCGACGGGGCGCCCTCCGCGCCGCTCGCCCCCAACGCCCGCTTCCAGGTGCGCACCAGCACCCCGGACCGGGTCCAGCGGGCCGTCCTGCTGGCCCCGACCACCGCCACCCACGCCGTCAACACCAGCCAGCGGCACGTCGAACTGCGCATCAGGCAGCGGGCGGGCGAGGTCCTCACCCTCCAGGCCCCGCCCACACAGGCGGCCGCTCCCCCCGGCCACTACATGCTCTTCCTCCTCGACGCGAAGGGCGTGCCCAGCGTCGCCCGCTGGGTCAGGTTCGACGGCGCCGCCGCCAGGCCGCCTCTTTCGGATCGCCGCTGACCACAGCCGCCGCCCCCTCTCCTCCGTCCCCCCACTCAGGAGCCCCGATGGACGACGCGCAGCCCTTCACCCCCGCCCGCAGGACCGTCATCAGGGCCGGCGCGGCGGCCGCCGCCACGCTCGCCGTATGCCCCGGTGCCGCCACGGCGGCGATGCCGGGGAAGACGGCGCCGGGGACTGCGGCGCCCGCCCCGGCCCCCGCGGCCGGCGGATCCGAGGCCGCCGACCTGCCCCTGCGCGCCGACCGCACCAGCCAGGGCGACATCCTGGCGGGCTCCCGCAAGGACCACGCCTGCCTGCTGCTCCTGCACTTCCGCGACGCGGAGCGGGCCCGGGCCTGGCTCGCCCGGCTGCTGCCGGAGATCTCCACCACCGAGGAGATGGCCCGCTTCAACGCCGCCTTCAGCACGGCCCGGCTCAAGGCGGGCGGATCCGACCCGGCCGGCCTCTCCGCCCAGTGGACCGGGCTGTCCCTGACCCACCCCGGGCTGCGCCTGTTCGCCGGGCGCGAGCCCTTCCCGGCCCTGCCCGCCGGGAGCACCGCCGAGGCCTTCGCGCAGGGCGCCGCCCGGCGCGCCGAAGCGCTCGGGGACACCGGCGAAAGCGCCCCGGACTCCTGGCTGTTCGGCGCCGAGGAGCCCGGGCGCGCCGTGCACGCCGTCCTCAGCCTCTCGGCGGACGACCCCGCCCGGCTCGCCTCCGCCGTCGCCCGCCACAAGAAGGCACTCGGACCGGCCGGCGGCGAGGTCGTCTTCCGGCAGAACGGCGGCAAACTCCCCGGGGCGCTGAAGGGGCACGAGCACTTCGGCTTCGCCGACGGCATCAGCCAGCCCGGCGTACGCGGCTTCCACGAACCCGACCCGGACGACGCGGCCACCGTGAAGGGCAAGCCCGGCACCCGGCTCGTCCCGCCCGGGGAGTTCCTCGTAGGACAGGAGAAGGCCGGGCGGCGGCCCGCCGGACTGCCCGCCTGGGCCACCGGGGGCTCCTTCCAGGTCGTGCGCCGGCTCGCCCAGGACGTCCCCGGCTGGTGGGACCAGGCCAGGGAACGGCTGGCCGACCTCAAGAAGGCCGGGGCCGCGCCGGCCGAGGCCACCCCGGCCTGGGTCGCGGCCCGCCTGGTCGGCCGCTGGCCCGGCGGCACCCCCATCGCGGGCTGCCCGCTCGCCGAGCAGCCGAGCCCCCTCGGCGCGGACCCCGACGCCACCCTGAAGTACGCGGACGACCCCGACGGCTGGCACACCCCGCTCTTCGCCCACATCCGCAAGGGCAACCCGCGCGACGGCCTGGTCCCCGCCCCCGGACGGCCCCCGCTGGCCCCCGCCGAACTGGACGGACGGCGGATGATCCGGCGCGGCATCCCCTACGGCCCGGCCTACGACTTCGAGCGGGCCGACCGCAACCGGGACGCCCCGCGCGGCCTGGTCTTCGTCGGCTACCAGGCCGACCTCGTACAGCAGTACGAGTTCATCGCCGGGCGGTGGGTCAACGACCCCGACTTCCCGGCCGGGCGCAACCCCCGCGTCGGAGCGGACCCGGCCATCGGCCCGGCGTCCCCCGTCACCTTCGAGACCGAGTCCGAGCACGGCAGCCGCGCCACCACCCTGCGCTTCGGCCGCTTCGTCCGCACCGAGGGCGCCCTCTACGCCTTCACCCCCTCCCTGCCCACCCTGCGCGCCCTGGCCGACGGCGCCCTCGACGACTCCGTGGAGGTCCACCCCGCCGCCGTCCTGCGCGCCGGGGACGTCCTCGACGCGGGCGCCGCGCGGCTGTCCCTCACGGCCGACGGGGACCTCGTCCTGCTCGACGCCTCCGGAGCGCGCCTGTGGAGCGCCGGCACCGCCGGATCCGGCAACGAGGCCGTCTTCTCCGACGGCGAGCTGAGCGTGCGCTCCGAGGGGGGTGAGGCGGCCTGGAGCAGCGGCACCGCCGGCCACCCCGGCGCCCGTCTGCTGGTCCGCCCGGCCGGTGACGTGGTGATCCTCGACGGTGACCGCGTGCTGTGGCGCAAGGGCGGCGGCCACGTAGGGTGACGGGGGGACCACGGGAATCGACCGGGTCGCGGCCCGGTGGGCTCTTGCGCGCGAATCCGGGGGCGGTTGCTGCGTAAGGTGCTTACAGCACACCGATGTGCGACGAGGACAGGGGAGGGCAGCCCCGACATGAACGGCAAGGAAGACGGAAGCATCGCGGACGCCACGGACGGCAGGGATTTCGGGACCGCCCGGGCGGACGCGACCGATGCCAACGACAAGGAGAAGGACTCCAAGGAGCCGCTGCGAGTGGGTGTCGCCGTGCGCAAACGGCGCCGCGCGCTGCACCTCACCCTTGCCGCGGTGTCCGCGCGCAGCGGACTGTCCGTCCCCTTCCTGAGCCAGATAGAGAACGAGCGCGCCCGCCCCAGCATGCGTTCGCTGGAGCGGGTCGCCGACGCGCTGGAGACCACGGCCGTCGATCTGCTGGCCGCCTCCGACACGGCGCGCACCGTGGACCTCGTACGGGCCGGGGACGAGTCCGGGCTCACCCCGGTGATGGGCGTACGCCCCCTCGTGCGCGGCCACCACCAGCTGCACGCGCTGGAATTCACCGGGGACCAGGACGCCGGCCGCGAGTACCAGCACCGCAACGACGAGCTGATGTACGTGGTCTCCGGCGCCTGCCAGGTGGAGGCCGAGGGGCGGGCCTACCGGCTGGAGAGCGGGGACGCGCTGTTCCTGTCCGGCGGGGTGCGCCACCGGTGGCGGGCCGTCAGCGAGGACACCCGGCTGCTGGTCGTCGCCGTCGGGGACCACATCCACGCCACCTCCGAGCCGCCCGCGCCGGGGCGCTGAGCCGGTGCGCGTCGTCTCGCTCGTGCCGTCCCTGACCGAGGCGGTGGCGGTCAGCGCGCCCGGCCTGCTGGTCGGGGTGACCGACTGGTGCACGCATCCGGCGGACCTCGGGGACGCGGTGCGGATCGGGGGGACGAAGAACCCGGACGTACGGGCCGTCGTGGAGCTGCGCCCGGACCTGGTGATCGCCAACGAGGAGGAGAACCGGGCCCCGGACCTGGAGGCGCTGCGCGCGGCAGGGGTGGAGGTGCTGGTCACCGAGATCCGGGAGCTGCCGCAGGCACTGGGCGAACTGGACCGGGTACTGGTGGGGGCCCTGGGGCTCCAGCGGCCGCAGTGGCTGGACCGGGCCGAGGAGGCGTGGGCCCGGGTGGAGCCGCTCGGCGAGCTGACCGCCTTCGTACCGGTGTGGCGGCGGCCTTGGATGGTGCTGGGCCGGGACACCTTCGCGGGCGACCTCCTCGCCCGCCTGGGGGTGCGCAACGTGTACGCCGGGCACCCGGAGCGGTATCCGAGGGTGCCGGTGGAGGAGCTGGCGGGCAGCGGCTGTGATCTGGTGGTGCTCCCGGACGAGCCGTACCGCTTCACCGCCGGGGACGGCCCGGAGGCCTTCCCGGGCCTGCCCGCCGCGCTCGTCAGCGGCCGCCACCTGACCTGGTACGGGCCCTCCTTGTCGGAGGCCCCTCAGGTGCTGGCGGCGGCCGTGAGGGCTGCGCTCTAGGCGGAGAGGGCCTGCGCGGGGAGCAGGCGGCCGGCGAACAGGCCGCGCAGGGTGTGGACGGCGGCCAGCAGCCACGCGGTCAGCAGGGCCAGGAACAGGGCGGTGGCCAGCCAGGAGAAGGCGGTCAGCCCGGTGTGGCGGGCCAGCCCGGCGGCCCCGGTGACGCAGGTGCCGACGGGGAAGGTCAGCGCCCACCAGGTCATCGCGAAGCCCATGCCGCCGCGGGCGGCCCGGACCAGCATCGCCCCGGCGAGGGCCAGCCACAGCAGGGCGAAGCCCATGACGGGGACCCCGTAGACCACCGCGAAGGCGCCGAGGGCGTGCGCGTAGGGGGCGTCGATGGCGCCGGGCGCCACGTCGGCCAGCTGGTTCACGGCGGTGGTGGACTGGCCGAGGGGCCCGAGGACCAGGAACAGGGTGGGGGTCAGCGCCAGGGGCAGGGGACCGCTCACGATCAGCCGGCCGAAGACCAGGGGGAGCAGCAGCAGGGTGGCCAGCAGGCTGATGCCGAACATGGCGTAGCAGGCCAGCAGCAGCGCCTCGCGGGGCTGACCGGCGGGCAGGTGGGGGATCAGCAGGGGGCCGACGGCGGCGGAGACCATGGGGGAGACCACGGGCAGCAGCCACACGGGGCTGGCCTGCGAGGCCTCGACCTTGTGGCGGACCACCATCAGGTAGGGCACCACCACGGCCATGACCAGGCCGATCAGGGTGCCGGCGGTGAAGAGCACGGCGTCCGCGGCGATGGCCGCACGCTCCCCGATCAGGTCCCGGCCGACGATCAGGGTGCCGCCGCCGACGGCCAGCAGGGCCATCGCGAGGCATCCGTAGAAGGGGGCCACGGCCGGGTCGAGGAGGTGGGCGCGGGCCTGGTCGCGGTGGTGCAGCCAGTGCCCGGCGCGGGCGGTGAGCAGGACGGCGAGGGCCACGGCGGACAGCGCCCAGACGATCTGGCAGATCACGCGCTGGCCGGGGAACTGGTACGGGAGGGTCGCGCCGGCGTTGGCGATGATCGCCGTGCCCATGACGGAGGCGTACCAGTTGGGGCCGAGGGTGCGCAGCCGCGGGACCTTGTGGGTCCGGGGAGCGGGTGCGGCGGTGGTGCGGGGGCGTATGAGGGTGGTGGCCATGGATCCAGCCTCGCGCCGGACGCCGGGCGGGGGCAGAGGCCGTCTCCCTATGAGGCCATAAACTGATGTTATGGGTAATGAGGAGTTGGTTCCGCTCGCGCACCGCGTACCGGACCTGGGCGCGCTGGAGCTGCTGCTCACGGTGGCGCGGGTGGGCAGCCTGAGCGGCGCGGCGCGGCGGCTGGGCATCACGCAGCCGGCGGCGAGCAGCCGCATCCGGGCGATGGAGACGCGGCTCGGAGTCGCCCTGGTGGACCGCTCGCCGCGCGGCTCGACGCTGACGGCGGAGGGCGCGCTGGTCACGGACTGGGCCCGGCGGGTGGTGGAGGCCGCCGAGGCCTTCGACGCGGGGGCGCAGGCGCTGCGGGGCCGGCGGGACTCGCGGCTGCGGGTGGCGGCCAGTATGACCATCGCGGAGTACCTGCTGCCCGGGTGGCTGATCGCGCTGCGCGGGGAGCGTCCGGACACGGCGGTGTCCCTGCACGCCGGGAACTCGGCGGACGTCGCCCAGCGGGTCCTCACCCACGAGGCCGACCTCGGCTTCGTGGAGGGGCTGACCGTGCCCGAGGGGCTGGACTCGGCGGTCATCGCGCAGGACCGCCTGGTGGTGGCGGTGGCGCCGACGCACCCGTGGGCGAGGCGCTCGCGCGGGGTGGAGGCGGCCGAGCTGGCGGGGACCCCGCTGATCCTGCGTGAGCGGGGGTCGGGGACCCGGCAGGTGCTCGACGCGGCGCTGGCCGGGTGCGGGGGGCTGGCGGAGCCGCTGCTGGAGCTGGCGTCGACCACGGCCGTGAAGGCGGCGGCGCTGAGCGGGGCGGGGCCGTGCGTCCTGTCGGAGCTCGCGCTGGGGGACGAGCTGGCCGCGCGCCGGCTCGTGGAGGTACCGGTACCGGGCGCCGCCCTGGCCCGCGCCCTGCGGGCGGTCTGGCCCACCGCCGCCCGCCCGGCGGGCCCGGCGCGCGACCTGCTCTCGCTGACCCGCCGCCGTGTCTAGTGCTGTGGCCGGCGAAGCTTGCCGGCCACAGGACTAGGGGCTCCGCCGGCCCGGCGGGGCGGGGCCGGCGGCCCGTCAGGCCACCGGCACCGGCGCCGAGCGGCGGACCGCCGCCGCCTCGATCAGGGAGGCCATCACCCGGGTGTCCTTGTCGCGCTCGGGGTGCCACTGCACCCCGACCACCCACCGCTCCAGGTCCGGGAGTTCGATGGCCTCCACCGTGCCGTCCTCCGCGTACGCCGAGACGACCAGGTCCCGCCCCAGCCGCTCCACGGCCTGGTGGTGGTAGGTCGGGACCTCCGCCACCTCGGGGACCAGCGCCCCGTACCGGGTGCCCGCGACCGGGCTGACGGGGTGCCAGGAGGTGACGCCCGGGGTGTGGACGTGGCCGTCGATGTGCTGGACCAGCGTGCCGCCCAGGGCCACGTTCAGGGCCTGCATGCCCCGGCAGATGCCCAGCACCGGGATCCCACCGTCCAGGGCGGCCCCGATCAGGGCCAGTTCCCACTCGTCGCGGACCCGCGCGGGGGCACCCGTACGGGGGTCGCGCGGGGCGCCGTAATGGACCGGGTCCACGTCCGGGCCGCCCGCGACGACCAGGCCGTCCAGCCTGCTCAGCACCTCCGCCGCACGCTCCGGTTCGTCCGGCGGCAGCAGCACGGCCGCGCCGCCCGCCGCCTGGACGAGTTCGTAGTACCCGGAGGGGACCAGGGCGGTGGGAAGGTCCCACACCCCGTAGCGGGTGGATTCCTCCACGTAGGTGGAGATGCCGATGAGCGGCCTGGGCACGGATGACCTCCAGGATGGTGCCGGATCAGGTGGCGGGACAAGGCTTTCAGTCGCGGGTCAACTCCGCCTCGGCTTCCGCAAGCGCGGCGAACTCCTCCTCCGGTGCCGAGGCGACGAGGTGGTGCCGACTGTAGATCGCGAAATAGGCGAGGGCGACGGCGTACACGGCGAGCGCGATGAGCGCCGCGTCCTTGTCGACGAGGAAGGTGGCGACCAGCGCCGAGAGGGCGAGGACGAAGGCGACGGACGAGGTCAGGACCCCTCCGGGGGTGCGGTACGGCCGCTCCAGGCCGGGCTCGCGGCGGCGCAGCACGATGTGCGAGAGGGCCATCAGGGCGTAGGAGATGGTCGCCCCGAACACCGCGATGTTCAGCATCCGCGCACCGTTGCCGGTGGCCGCCGCGAGGGCGAATCCGATGGCGCCGGGGATCACCAGACCGAGGTACGGGGCCTTGCGCTTCGAGGTGAGCGACAGGAACCGCGGCAGGTAGCCGGCGCGGGACAGCGCGAACAGCTGGCGCGAGCCCGCGTAGATGAGCGAGAAGAAGGAGGCGACCAGTCCGGCCAGTCCGGCGTAGTTGACGAAGCGGCTGAGCGCGGTCGGTCCGCCGTCCCCCTCGAGGGCGACGACCAGCGGGTTCCCGGCGGTCCGCACGGCGTCGGAGCCCTGGGCGCCGGTGGCCGCGAAGAAGGTGATCAGCGCGAGGAGGGCGAGGATGCCCATGGAGATGGCGAGCGCCTTCGGCATGGAGCGGACCGGGTCCTTGGCCTCCTCGGCGGCGAGCGGTACGCCCTCGACGCCGAGGAAGAACCACATGCCGAAGGGGAAGGCGGCCCAGATCCCGAGGACGCCGAAGGGCAGCCAGGAGCTGGAGCCGAACGCGCTCGGGTCCACGGCGATGTCGTCGAGGGAGGAGGCGTCGAACTCGGTGAGCGCTCCGAAGGCGAAGATCAGCAGGGCGGCCACCGCTATGGCGGTGACGACGAGGCTGAAGCGCAGGGCCTCGCCCACCCCCCACAGGTGCACGCCGATGAAGATCACGAAGCAGCCGAGGTAGACCGGCCAGCTGGAGGTCAGCCCGAACAGGCCCAGCGATTCGACGTAGTCGCCGATGAAGATGACGATCGCCGCCGGGGCCAGGATGTACTCGATGAGGATGGCGGTACCGGTGAGGAAGCCGCCCCAGGGGCCCAGCGCGCGCCGCGCGAAGCCGTAGCCGCCGCCCGCCGTCGGCAGGATCGTGGACAGTTCGGCGAGGGAGAAGACCAGGCAGGCGTACATCGCGCCCATGAGCACGGTGGCGATGGCCAGGCCGCCGAAACCGCCCTTGTCCAGGCCCACGTTCCAGCCGGAGAAGTCGCCGGAGACGACGTAGGCGACGCCGAGCCCGGTCAGCAGCAGCCAGCCGGCGCTGCCGCGGCGCAGGGTCCGGCGCTGGAGGTACTCGGCGTCGGCGTCCTGCGCGGCGGGTGGTGCGGATACGGGCACGGGTGCGATGTCGTCGGCCATGTGCGTGCGCTCCTGCCTAGGGCAATGGTTGTGAGGCGTACCTTTGCGTCATGGGTGTGGAGCGCGCAAGACCCCTGCGTTAAACAGCGGTTACGAAAACCTCCCAGGCCCCACCGCCGACACCGGCCCCGCCCGCCCCGCCCGGCTCAGGTCAGGAACCCGCGCAGCAGGGCCGCCGTCCCGCAGCAGTGCTCGCGCATCACCGCCCGGGCCCCGTCGGCGTCGCCCTCCAGCACGGCCTCCACCAGCGTCGTGTGCTGCTGCTGCGAGTGCTCCAGGTTGCGCACCAGCAGCGGGATGCAGTCCAGCAGGTCGTTCACGGTCGCCCGGACGGCCGCGTACTGGGCCGTCAGGGTCGCGGAGCCCGCGAGTTCGCACAGGGCGAGGTGGAAGAGGGTGTCCTGGCGGCGGTACTCGGAGAGCGGGGCGTCATGGGTGGCCGCGAGCGCGCCCAGCAGCCGCTCGGCCCCCTCCCCGGACAGCCCCTGCGAGGCGCACAGCCCGGCCGCGCCCACCTCCAGGACCTCGCGGAAGCGCAGTACGTCCTCGATGTCCACCCCCGCCACGCGCCGCCGCAGCTCCTCCTCGGCGCCGCCGGCCGGGGTGTCGGGGCGGGCCAGCACGAACGTTCCGCCGTACCGGCCGCGCCGGGCCTCCACCAGGCCCTGGTCCTGGAGCACCTTGAGCACCTCGCGCAGGGTGACCCGGCTGATCCCCATCCGCTCCGCCAACTCCCGCTCCGGTGGAAGCCGTTCCCCGCCGGGCACCAGACCCAGCCGGACCACCTGGAGGATCTGCTCCAGGGCCTCCTCGAAACCGTTGCCCGCCCGCACCTGTCGCAGCACGGGATTCAGCCGCGCGATCGAGCCACCGTCGCTCGCCGTGTCGGTCATCTCGGCTCCTCCCCTTCCCAAGCAATGGTTCTATTCAATACCTTAGGCCTCCTCGGCTCACCGAAGGAGAGATTCCAGTGGTAGACCGCAAGCCGCCGCTCGCGACCGAGGAGCTCCGTGCCCTCGTCGCCAGCGGTGAGATCGACACAGTCGTCCTGGCCTTCCCCGACATGCAGGGACGTCTTCAGGGCAAGCGGTTCGCCGCACAGTTCTTCCTCGACGAGGTCCTCCCCCACGGCACCGAGGGCTGCAACTACCTCCTCGCCGTCGACACCGACATGAACACCGTCGACGGCTACGAGATGTCCTCCTGGGACCGGGGCTACGGCGACTTCGCCATGCACCCCGACCTCGCCACCCTGCGCCGCATCCCGTGGAACCCCGGCAGCGCCTTCCTCGTGGCCGACCTCGCCTGGAACGACGGCTCGCCGGTGGTCGCCGCACCCCGGCAGATCCTGCGCCGCCAGCTGGAACGCCTCGCCGAACACGGCTACACCGCCATGGTCGGCACCGAGCTGGAGTTCATGGTCTTCCAGGACACCTACGAACAGGCCTGGAACGCCAACTACCGCGGCCTGACCCCCGCCAACCAGTACAACATCGACTACTCCGTCCTCGGCACCGGCCGCGTCGAACCCCTCCTGCGCCGCATCCGCAACGAGATGCAGGCCGCCGGCCTGGTCGTCGAGTCCGCCAAGGGCGAGTGCAACCTCGGACAGCACGAGATCGTCTTCCGCTACGACGAGGCGCTCACCACCTGCGACCAGCACTCCGTCTACAAGACGGGCGCCAAGGAGATCGCCGCCCAGGAGGGCGTCTCGCTCACCTTCATGGCCAAGTACGACGAGCGCGAGGGCAACTCCTGTCACATCCACCTCTCGCTCACCGACACCGACGGGCGCAACGCCATGGCCGGAGACGGGCCAGGGGGAATGTCACCGGTGATGCGGCACTTCCTGGCCGGCCAGCTGGCAGCGCTGCGCGACTTCTCCCTTCTCTACGCCCCCAACATCAACTCGTACAAGCGTTTCCGGCCGGGATCCTTCGCACCCACCGCGGTCGCCTGGGGCGTCGACAACCGGACCTGCGCCCTGCGCGTGGTCGGCCACGGACGATCGATGCGCTTCGAGAACCGCCTCCCCGGCGGCGACGTCAACCCGTACCTCGCCGTCTCCGGCCTGGTCGCGGCAGGGCTCTACGGCATCGAGAACCGCCTCGAACTCCCCGAGGTGTGCACCGGCAACGCGTACACGGGCGACTACGCGCACGTTCCCGCCACCTTGCGGGAGGCCGCCGAGCTCTGGGAGAACAGCGAGATCGCCAAGGCCGCCTTCGGCCCCGAAGTGGTCGCCCACTACCGGAACATGGCCCGCGTGGAACTCGACGCCTACGACTCCGCGGTGACCGACTGGGAGCTGCGCCGCTCCTTCGAACGCCTGTAACCCTCCAAAACCCGAACCGTCTGTGAGGCACCACGTGTCCGATGTGCTGGCCCCCCTCAACCTAGAGGTGCTGAATCCGGCCACCGAGGAAACCGTCGCCATCGTCCCGGCCGCCACACGGGACGATGTCGACGCCGCCGTCGCCCGGGCCGTCGTGGCCCAGCGCGCCTGGGCGGCGGCCGCCCCCGCCGACCGGGCCCGACTCCTGCGCCGCTTCGCCGCGGCCGTCGACGGCCACCTCGAGGAACTGGCCCTGCTGGAGGTCCGCGAGGCCGGCCACACCATCGGCAACGCCCGCTGGGAAGCGGGCAACGTGCGCGACCTGCTGGACTTCGCCGCCGGGGGAGTGGAACGCCTCTCCGGCCGCCAGATCCCCGTCGCCGGAGGCATCGACGTCACCTTCCTCGAACCCCTCGGGGTCATCGGGGTGATCGCCCCCTGGAACTTCCCGATGCCGATCGCCGCCTGGGGGCTGGCGCCCGCCCTCGCCGCGGGCAACGCCGTCATCCTCAAGCCCGCCGAGACCACCCCCCTCACCGCCCTGCGCCTCGCCGAACTCGCCCTCGAAGCCGGGATCCCCGAACACCTCTTCCAGGTGCTCCCCGGCCACGGAGCGGTCACCGGCGACGCGCTGGTCGAACACCCCGGAGTCGCGAAGATCGTCTTCACCGGCTCCACCCGCGTCGGCAAGCAGATCATGGCCAAGTGCGCCGACCGGGTGAAGCGGGTCACCCTCGAACTCGGCGGCAAGAGCCCCAACATCGTCTTCGCCGACGCGGACCTGGAGGCCGCCGCGGCCGCGGCGCCGATGGCCTTCCTCGACAACACCGGCCAGGACTGCTGCGCCCGCACCCGGATCCTCGTACAGCGCTCCGCCTACGACCGCTTCCTCGAACTCGTCGCCCCCGGCATCGCGTCCGTGGTCGTCGGCGACCCGCTCGACGAGAAGACCCAGATGGGCCCGCTCATCTCCCGGGCACAGCTGGAGCGCGTCCGCTCCTACGTCCCCGACGACCTCACCGCCATCCGCGGCACCGCCCCCGACGGCCCCGGCTTCTGGTACCCGCCCACCCTCGTCACGGACGTGGCCCCCACGGCGCCCGTGGCCACCGAGGAGGTCTTCGGGCCGGTCGCCGTGATCCTCCCCTTCGAGGACGAGGAGGACGCCGTACGCCTGGCCAACGCGACCGAGTACGGACTCTCCGGCTCCCTCTGGACCCGCGACATCGGCCGCGCCCTGCGCGTCTCGCGCGCCGTCGCCGCGGGCAACCTCTCCGTCAACTCCCACAGCAGCGTCCGCTACTGGACCCCCTTCGGCGGATACAAGCAGTCCGGGCTCGGCCGCGAGCTCGGGCCCGACGCCCTCACCGCATTCACCGAGACCAAGAACGTCTTCATCAGCACGGAGGCCTGAACCCCATGACCGACCGCACCGAAGAGACCGAACAGATCGTCTGCCGCCGCCTGCCCGGCCGCACCGCCGTCATCACCGGAGCCGGCAGCGGCATCGGCCTCGCCACCGCCCGCCGCCTCGCCGCCGAAGGCGCCAACATCGTCTGCGCCGACATCGACCCCGTCGCCGGCAAGGCCGCCGCCGAGGAGGTGGGAGGCCTCTTCGTCCAGGTCGACGTCACCGACAAGGAACAGGTCGACGCCCTCTTCAAGACGGCCTACGACACCTACGGCTCCGTCGACATCGCCTTCAACAACGCCGGCATCTCGCCCCCGGACGACGACTCCATCCTCACCACCGAGCTCGACGCCTGGCGCCGCGTCCAGGACGTCAACCTCACCTCCGTCTACCTCTGCTGCAAGGCCGCCCTCCCCTACATGCAGGCGCAGAAGCGCGGCTCCATCATCAACACGGCCTCCTTCGTGGCCATCATGGGCGCGGCCACCTCCCAGATCTCCTACACCGCCTCCAAGGGCGGCGTCCTCGCCATGTCCCGCGAACTCGGCGTCCAGTTCGCCCGCGAGGGCATCCGCGTCAACGCCCTGTGCCCGGGGCCCGTCAACACCCCGCTGCTCCAGGAGCTCTTCGCCAAGGACCCCGAGCGCGCCGCCCGCCGCCTCGTGCACATCCCGCTGGGCCGCTTCGCCGAACCCACCGAGATCGCCGCCGCCGTGGCCTTCCTCGCCAGCGACGACTCCTCCTTCATCAACGCCACCGACTTCCTGGTCGACGGCGGCATCTCCGGCGCGTACGTCACCCCCCTGTAGACCGGCCCGTCCCGTCGGCCCGCACCAGCCAGGCGCCTCCCGAGGCGCCCGGCTGTTCCCGGGTCCTACAGGAAGGTCCGGCCCTCGCCCCGGTAGGTCGGGGCGGTGGCCGTCACCCGGTCACCCTCGATCAGATGCAGCGCGTCGAACCGCTCGCACAGCTCACCCGCCTTCGCGTGCCGGAACCACACCCGGTCCCCGATCAGCAGATCGTCCGCCGCGCTCCCCAGCAGCGGTGTCTGCACCTCGCCCGCACCCTCCTGCGGGTCGTAGCGCAGCCCCGCCGGCAGGTACGGCACCGGCAGCCGGTCGGCGCCCGCCGCCCCCGAGGCCGGATAACCGCCGCCCAGCACCGTCACCACACCCACCCCGGGCCGCCGGACCACCGGCTGCGCGAACAGCGCCGCCGGACGCCCCCGGAACGACGTGTAGTTGTCGAACAGCCGCGGCACGTACAGCCCCGACCCCGCGGCGATCTCCGTCACCGCCTCCTCGGCAGCCGTCTCCGCGACACTGCCGGTACCGCCGCCGTTGACGAACTCCAGGTCCCCCACCACCGCCCGCACGGCCCGCACCGCCTCGGCCCGCCGCACGGCCAGCTCCCTGCGGGCCGCGCCCTGCATCAGCCGGATCATCCGCGAGCGCACCGGCCGCCCGGCCAGCGCGTCGCCGACCCCGGCCACGTGGCCCTCGTAGCCCATCAGCCCCACCACCCGGAACCCGGGCCGGGAGGCCACCGCCCCCGCCAGCGCGGCCAGCTGCCCCGGCTCGCGCAGCGGCGAGCGCCGCGCCCCGACCCGTACCCGACCGCCGAGCAGGTGCAGGGCGGTGTCCAGCTCCAGGCAGACCCGTACCTCCTCCGCGCCCCCGCCCCGCGAACGGTCGATCAGGTCCAGCTGCGCCGGATCGTCCACCATCACCGTGACGGCCGCCGCCAGCTTCGGATCACCCGCGAGCTCCGCGAAACCGGCCCGGTCGGCCGATGGATAGGCGAGCAGCACGTCCTCGAACCCGGACCGGGCGAGCCACAGCGACTCCGCCAGGGTGTACGACATGATCCCCGCGAACCCCGGCCGGGCCAGCACGCGTTCGAGGAGCGCCCGGCACCGTACGGACTTGCTCGCGACCCGGACCGGCTTCCCGCCCGCGCGGCGGACGAGATCGTCGGCGTTGGCGTCGAAGGCGTCGAGGTCCACGATGGCCAGGGGCGCGTCGAGATGCGCGGTCGCCCGGTCGTACCGGGCCCGGTCCGAAGTCATGGGCGGCAGCTTGCCAGACCGCCGTACCGCCGGGTAGGGGTCTCGGCGACCCCGGCCGCACCCCGCCCGACCGCCGGGCCAGGGCGACGGCACCGTAGAGTACGGGCAGGCAGCCGTACAGAACGGGGGGCGGAGCCGCCGGATGAGCACGTCGACACCACGGGCCGCGGTCCAGGTCGAGCCCGGCCGGACCCCGCCACCGCCCCCGCGCCGCCACCCCGGCCGGATCCCCGCCGCCACCCTGTGCGCCCTCCTCGGCACCGGCCTCCTCGCCGGCGCGGCCACCACCGCCTGGAGCGAACACCGCGCCTCGCACCGCCCGTTGCCCCACGACGCCGCCTACCGCAAGGCCGCCTCGCTCTGGCGCTCGGCCCCCGTGGACAGCCTCCTGCCGCCCGTACTGGACGGCCCCGGGGCCGGCCCCGGCGGCGCCGACCGCAGCTGGACCCGGATCGCCCTCGCACCCGACGCCGACTGCGCGGCCGCGCTGCCCGCCGACTGGCGGACCGCACTCGCCGCCACCGGCTGCACCCGGGTGCTCCGCGCCACCTACACCGACTCCACCCGCAGCTCCCTGATCACCGTCGGCCTGGTCTTCACCCCCGCCGACGCCGCCGCCATGGGCGCCCTCCGGGACCGCCTGGGCGTCCCGCCCGCCTACGAGTACGCCGACGCGCGCCGCGCCGCCTGGACGGCCACGGTCGCCGCCGACGCCCCGGCCGTGGTCTACGCCGTCTCCGCCTTCGCCGACGGCCGCACCCTCGACGCCCCGGTCCCCGCCGAGGAGGCGGCCCGGCAGGGCGCCACCGGGATCGTGGCCGAAGCCGGGCTCGGCCACGCGGCCAAGGGCGCCGCCGGCCGGGTCGAACGGGCCCTGGCCACCCTCGCCGCCCCGCCCGCCGCCACCCGGCCGCCCTCCCGGGAGGCCGCCCGATGACCCCGGCCGCCTTCCGCGCGGCCGGCGCCGCCACCCTCGCCGCCCTGCTCGCCGTGGCCGGCGCGCACCCCGCCGCGGCCGACACCATCCGCGACCGGCAGTGGGGCCTGCTCGCCCTGCGCGCCGAGGAGGCCTGGGGCACCACCCAGGGCGACGGGGTCACCGTCGCCGTCCTCGACACCGGCGTCGACGCCACCCACCCCGACCTCACCGGCCAGGTCCTCGAGGGCACCGACCTCGTCGGCATGGGCGCCGGCCGGGGCGACCGCTCCTGGGCCCGCCACGGGACGGCGATGGCGAGCATCATCGCGGGCCGCGGCCACGGACCCGACCGCGGCCAGGGAGTCCTCGGCATCGCCCCGCACGCGCGGATCCTGCCGGTCCGGGTGATCCTCGAGGAGGGCGACCCGGGCCGCGCCCAGGCCCGGGACAGCAAGTCCGGCGCCCTCGCCGAGGGCATCCGCTGGGCCGCCGACCACGGGGCCGACGTGATCAACCTGTCCCTCGGCGACGACAGCGACTCAGCACACCACGAGTCCGCCGAGGACGAGGCCGTCCGGTACGCGCTCGGCAAGGGCGTGGTCGTCGTGGCCTCCGCCGGCAACGGCGGCGAACGCGGCGACCACACCTCCTACCCCGCCGCCTACCCCGGGGTCATCGCCGTCGCGGCCGTCGACCGCCAGGGCCGCAAGGCCCCCTTCTCCACCCGCCACTGGTACGCCACCGTCAGCGCCCCCGGAGTCGACGTGGTCATCGCCGACCCGGACCGCTCCTACTACGAGGGCTGGGGCACCAGCGCCGCCGCGGCCTTCGTCTCCGGCGCCGTGGCCCTCGTCAAGGCCGCCCACCCCGGGCTGTCCCCGGCGCAGGTCAAGAAGCTGCTGGAGGACACCGCGGCCGACCGCCCGGCCGGCGGCCGTGACGACGCCCGGGGCCACGGCACGGTCGACCCGGTCGCCGCGCTCCAGGCCGCCGGGGCGCTGCGCCCCGAGGCGCCGGTCCCCGCCGCCGTCCCGGCCCGGCGGCAGTACTTCGGCCCCGGCCCCGAGCCGGTCCGCCCGCCCGGGCGGCGGGCGTGGCCGGCCACCCCGGTGGCGGCGGCCGGGGGAGCGGCCCTGCTGGCGCTGGCCGGCGTACTGGCCCGGCGTCCGCGCGCCGCCCGGCGGGATAGGGTCGGGTAACTGTGCTGGACAAAGGCGTGGTGGATAAAAGCGTGGTGGAGAAGAGCATGGCGACCAAGAACATTCCGGACCCCGGCTTCTCCGACGACGACGGCACCGCCGACCCCCGGCTGAGCGCGGCCCTCGCCGCCTGGGCGGCGGACCGCGCGGCCGAACCGCAGGTGCTGGCGGCCCTGAAGGACGCGCGCCTGCTGGTGCCCGTCGTGGCGATGCTCGGCGAGGTCGAGACGGACCCGGAGACCGGCCTCAAGCGCGAGAAGACCAGCGACATGGCCGTGCCCACCCTGACGGCGGGCAGCCGCCGGGCGCTGCCCGCCTTCACCTCGATCGCCTCGCTGGCCCTGTGGGACCCGGCGGCCCGGCCGGTGGCGGTCCCGCTGCACCAGGCGCTGGCCGCCGCCGCGCACGAGAAGGCCGACACGGTCGTCATCGACCTGGCCGGCCCCGTCCCCTACCAGCTGACCGGCTCCGCGCTGCTCGCGCTGGCCGAGGGCCGCACGGACGCCGACCCGCTGGCCGACCCCGCCGTACGCGAGGCCGTACGGGCCGCCGTGGCCGCCGAGCCCGCGGTGCTGCGCGCCCACCTCGGCCGGGGCGGCGCCGACGCCGACGGCACCCTGGCCATCGTGCTGTCCGCCGGTGCGGAGCCCGCCCCCGCGGCCCGCCGGGTGGCGCAGGCCATCGCGGCGGACGAGACCCTGCGCGGCCGGCTCGTGCGCGGCCTGGACCTGGCCCTGCTCCCGGCGGACGCCCCGGTCCCCCCGGGGGAGGCGCTCTTCACGCGCTGAGCGCCGGGATCCGTACGGCCTCCCGTACGGCCTGCCGTATGCCGAAGGGCCGACCGCGAAAGTCGCGGTCGGCCCTTCGGCATACGGAAACGAAACGAAACGGGGGACGGAAGCGGAACGTCCGGTCAGGCGTAGACCGGGCCCGTGAACTTCTCGCCCGGGCCCTGGCCCGGCTCGTCCTGGACGAGCGAGGCCTCGCGGAAGGCCAGCTGGAGCGACTTCAGGCCGTCGCGCAGCGGGGCGGCGTGGAAGGAGCTGATCTCGGTGGCGCTGGCGGTGACCAGACCGGCCAGGGCGTTGATCAGCTTGCGGGCCTCGTCGAGGTCCTTGTGTTCGGAGTCGGGCTTGTCCAGGCCCAGGTTGACCGCCGCGGCGCTCAGCAGGTGGACGGCCACCGTGGTGATGACCTCGACGGCGGGCACGTCCGCGATGTCGCGGGTCATGTCGTCGTAGTCGGGGGCGTCCGTGGAGACGGTGGAATCGGAGGGCGTCGCGTCAGTCATGCCTCACACGATATGCCGTGCGGCGGCCTTGCAACGCTGGTGCTAGTATGTACTTCGACCGGTCGGACACTTATGTGCCCGGCCCACAAGTGGAGGCTCCGATCTCCCACCTGACCACCCTCCGGGGAGGCAGGTCATCCGGTCAGGCGGTATCCATCGTTCCGTACGGACGATGGAAAGCCGCCCGAGTCTGCGCCCCGCGGTTCGCACGCGGCGGTGCTCCGGTTGTTTTGGAGCCCCTGCCTGTGCCCGGCGGGGCTTTTTTCATTCTCCGCCGCGGTGAGGTCTGACGACAAAAGACGTCAGCGGTTGTCTGCCAGGCAGCCGTGTGGTGCTACCGAGGAGGATCCATCAGCACCGAGCCCCGCATCAACGATCGGATTCGTGTCCCTGAGGTGCGACTCGTCGGTCCCAGCGGCGAACAGGTGGGCATCGTCCCGCTTGCGAAGGCGCTTGAGCTCGCGCAGGAGTACGACCTGGACCTGGTCGAGGTCGCGGCGTCTGCACGCCCGCCGGTCTGCAAGCTCATGGACTACGGCAAGTTCAAGTACGAGTCGGCCATGAAGGCCCGTGAGGCGCGCAAGAACCAGGCGCACACGGTCATCAAGGAAATGAAGCTCCGGCCGAAGATCGACCCGCACGACTATGACACCAAGAAGGGTCACGTCGTTCGGTTCCTCAAGCAGGGCGACAAGGTCAAGATCACGATCATGTTCCGTGGTCGCGAGCAGTCCCGGCCGGAACTCGGCTACCGACTGCTGCAGCGTCTCGCTTCGGACGTCGAGGACCTCGGGTTCATCGAGTCGAACCCGAAGCAGGACGGCCGAAACATGATCATGGTTCTCGGTCCGCACAAGAAGAAGACCGAGGCGATGGCCGAAGCCCGCGAGGCGCAGGCCGCCCGCAAGGCCGAGCGCCAGGGTCTCGCCGTCACCGACGAGGAGGCTTCCGACGAGGAGGCCGCCCCGGTCGAGGCGGAGACCACCGAGGCGGAGACCTCCGAGGTCGAGGCCGAGACCGAGGCCCCCTCGGACGAGGCGAACGCCGAGGCCTGATTCCGGGGCAGCCCGTCCCGGATCACCGACACAACATGACGCTCCCGTGAGCCGGTCCCGCCAGCGGACCGGTGGGAGCGCCACCGACGAGGAGATAACGGCGCTATGCCGAAGAACAAGACGCACAGCGGTTCCAAGAAGCGCTTCAAGATCACCGGCTCCGGCAAGGTGCTCCGTGAGCGCGCCGGCAAGCGCCACCTGCTCGAGCACAAGTCGTCCCGTGTCACCCGCCGCCTGACCGGCACCGCGGAGATGGCCCCCGGCGACGCCGCGAAGATCAAGAAGCTTCTCGGCAAGTGATGTTCTCCGCTCCCGCGCCGGGAGCGGATGAGCGTCAAGACCGGGACCCCATCGAATTCGGGCCGTGTGGAGAACGACCACGGCCCCGCTACAAGGAGTAAAAAGTGGCACGCGTCAAGCGGGCAGTAAACGCCCACAAGAAGCGCCGGGCAATCCTCGAGGCGGCCTCCGGCTACCGCGGTCAGCGTTCGCGCCTGTACCGCAAGGCCAAGGAGCAGGTCACCCACTCGCTGGTCTACAACTTCAACGACCGCAAGAAGCGCAAGGGCGACTTCCGTCAGCTGTGGATCCAGCGCATCAACGCCGCTGCCCGCCAGAACGGCATGACGTACAACCGCCTCATCCAGGGTCTGAAGGCCGCCAACATCGAGGTGGACCGCAAGATCCTCGCCGAGCTGGCCGTCAACGACGCCAACGCGTTCGCCGCGCTGGTCGAGGTCGCGCAGAAGGCGCTTCCGGCCGACGTCAACGCCCCCAAGGCCGCTGCCTAAGGCCTAGCCGGCTCGCTTCACGCAGTCGGCACCCACGGACCCGCAGGCTTCCCGCCTGCGGGTCCGTGTGCTTTCACCCCGCACCGCCCCGCCCGCCGGGACGACCCGAGAGAGAACCGCTGAGACCATGGGCTTCCCCGACGAGCTGATCTCCCCCCGATCCCCCCGGGTGGCCGCCGCCAGGCGGCTGGCGCGGCGCAACTTCCGCACCAAGGAGCGCCGGTTCATCGCCGAGGGCCCCCAGGCCGTCCGCGAGGCCGTCGAGCACCGGGGCGCGCAGGGCGCCACCCTGATCGAGCTGTTCGCCACCGTCGAGGCCGCCGAGCGCTACGCCGACATCGTCGAGGCCGCGCTGCTGGCCGGAGCCCGGGTGCACTACGCCTCCGACGAGGTGCTCGCCGAGGTCTCGCAGACCGTCACCCCGCAGGGTCTCGTCGGCGTCTGCCACTTCCTGGACTCCCCCTTCGAGGAGATCCTCAAGGCCGGGCCCAGGCTGGTCGCCGTCCTCGCCCACGTCCGCGACCCCGGGAACGCCGGCACGGTGCTGCGCTGCGCGGACGCCGCGGGCGCCGACGCCGTGGTGCTGACCGACGCCTCCGTCGACCTGTACAACCCGAAGTCCGTACGGGCCTCCGTGGGCTCCCTCTTCCACCTGCCGGTGGCCGTCGGGGTGCCGGTGGAACAGGCCGTGGCGGGGCTGCGGGCGGCCGGCGTACGGATCCTCGCGGCCGACGGCGCCGGGGAGGACGACCTCGACGCCGAGCTGGACGCGGGCACCATGGGCGGACCCTCCGCCTGGGTCTTCGGCAACGAGGCCTGGGGCCTGCCGGAGGAGACCCGGGCGCTCGCGGACGCCGTCGTCAGGGTCCCGATCCACGGCAAGGCGGAGAGCCTGAACCTCGCGACGGCCGCCGCCGTGTGCCTCTACGCGTCCGCGCGTGCACAGCGGGCGCCCGGAGGGTGCCGCTCCGTGACCCCCAGCTAGTAATGTGGCCGCCCGGGGGCCCACTGAGCTACCCGGAGATGTGGGGTACGGGGACATGACCGTCGGTACGAACAGCTCGCCAGGGGCCGCTGACGCGGCCGAGGAGCGGTTCGGGGACGCCTCCCGGCCCCCGGGCGGCGTGCCGCCGCTTCCGGCGGCCCCCCCGGACGCCCTGGCCTCCGTACCGCCCCAGGCCGGCCCCGCGGGCCGCGGCCCCGACCGTGGCGCCGCCCCGCGGCCGCAGGACGCGGCCGCGGCCGCCCGGGCCGGGCGCCACGACGACGGCTCCGCGGGGCTCGCCCCCGGCCAGGACCCCGGCGAAACCCCCGGCCAGGGGGGCGGCGGCTTCGGGATGGATCCCGACGAGCTGCCCGACGGGCTCGTCGTCGCCGACCACGCCGGCCGGGTGATCTGCTTCAACCGGGCCGCCTCCGCGATCACCGCCATCGCGGCCGGCCAGGCCATCGGCGCCCGCATCGACAGCGCGCTGCCGCTGGAGGACCTCGAAGGCCGCCGCTGGTGGGCACTGACCGACCCGTACGGGGGACTCGCCACCCGGCGCGGCCAGCCCGAGCGGAACCTGCTGCTCCCCGGAGGGCGCGAGGTGCTCGTCTCCGCCCGCTACGTGCGCACCCACCCCACCGGCCCGCTGAGCCGCCTCGTGGTCACCCTGCGCGGTACCGAGGCCCGGCGCCGCACCGAGCGCAGCCACGCCGAGCTGATCGCGACGGTCGCGCACGAGCTGCGCTCCCCGCTGACCTCCGTCAAGGGCTTCACCGCGACCCTGCTCGCCAAGTGGGAGCGGTTCACCGACGACCAGAAGCGGCTGATGCTGGAGACCGTCGACGCCGACGCCAACCGCGTCACCCGGCTGATCGCCGAACTCCTCGACATCTCCCGCATCGACTCCGGCCGCCTCGAGGTGCGCCGCCAGCCGGTCGACATCGCCGCCGCCGTGGGCCGCCACGTCCAGGCGCTCACCGCGAACGGCCAGGCCCCCGAGCGGTTCCTCGTACGGGTCAGCAGCCCGCTCCCCGATCTGTGGGCCGATCCGGACAAGATCGACCAGATTCTCGGCAACCTCCTCGAAAATGCGGTGCGCCACGGTGACGGAACGGTCACCATCGACGTAGCGCCGCACGAGAAGGGAACCGCCGTCACCGTGACCGACGAAGGCCCCGGGATCCCCGAGGAGTCGATGGGCCGCGTCTTCACCCGCTTCTGGCGGGGGAGCAAGCGCGGCGGCACCGGCCTGGGCCTGTACATCGTCAAGGGCATCGTGGAGGCCCACGGCGGCACCATCACGGTCGGGCGCGGCCCCGGAGGCGGCGCCGAGTTCCGATTTATCCTGCCCGTGAGCGCCCCGGCCTACCTCACGCAGTAACCCTGCGGAGCGTCTCGCCAGGCGGCCCACGGGCTCCTTCACCCCCGGCGGCCCTTAGACTCGTCCTTTGGCACCTTTGTGTCCTTGTGCCGATCGTGCCGAGACGTTCGATCGAGTCGTGCGGGGACCCACCAGCCAGCCATCGGAAGTACGGGAAGAGATGTCGGCACCGAACAAGTCGTACGACCCTGTCGAGGTCGAGGCACTGAAACCGGAAGAGATCGAGCGCATGCGGGACGAGGCGCTCGCCGCCTTCGCGTCCGCCGGCGACCTCGACGAGCTCCGCGAGGCGAAGACCGCGCACATGGGCGACCGCTCGCCCCTGGCGCTCGCCAACCGCGAGATCGGCGCCCTGCCGCCCCAGGCCAAGGCCGAGGCGGGCAAGCGCGTCGGACAGGCCCGCGGCGCCGTGAACAAGGCCTTCGGGGCCCGCACGGTCGAGCTGGAGGCCGAGCGCGACGAGCGGGTGCTGGTCGAGGAGGCCGTGGACGTCACGCTGCCCTACGACCGCGTGCCCGCCGGCGCCCGCCACCCCCTGACCACGCTGATGGACCGCATCGCGGACATCTTCGTGGGCATGGGCTACGAGGTCGCGGAAGGCCCCGAGGTCGAGGCGGAGTGGTTCAACTTCGACGCCCTCAACTTCACGCCCGACCACCCGGCGCGCCAGATGCAGGACACCTTCTTCGTCCAGGGCCCCGAGGGCACCCAGGGCGACGAGTCCGGCGTCGTGCTGCGCACCCACACCTCCCCGGTGCAGGCGCGCTCGCTGCTGGAGCGCAAGCCCCCCGTCTACATCGTCTGCCCGGGCCGGGTGTACCGCACCGACGAGCTCGACGCGACGCACACCCCGGTCTTCCACCAGGTCGAGCTGCTCGCCGTGGACGAGGGCCTGACCATGGCCGACCTCAAGGGCACCATCGACCACATGGTCAAGGAGCTCTTCGGGGAGCAGACCACCACGCGGCTGCGCCCGCACTTCTTCCCCTTCACCGAGCCGTCCGCCGAGATGGACATGCAGTGCTACGTCTGCCGCGGCGAGTCGGTGGGCAACCCCGACCGCCCCTGCCGTACCTGCTCCAGCGAGGGCTGGATCGAGCTCGGCGGCTGCGGCATGGTGAACCCGAAGGTGCTCACCGCCTGCGGTGTGGACCCGGAGAAGTACAGCGGGTTCGCCTTCGGCTTCGGCATCGAGCGGATGCTGATGTTCCGTCACAACGTTGAAGACATGCGAGACATGGTCGAGGGTGACGTGCGCTTCACCCGGCCGTTCGGGAGTGAGATCTGATGCGCGTCCCGCTTTCCTGGCTGCGGGAGTACGTCGACCTCCCCGCGGGTGAGACCGGCCGTGACGTGGCCGCCAAGCTGGTCGACGCCGGCCTCGAGGTCGAGACCGTCGAGACGCTCGGCGCCGGCCTCCAGGGCCCCCTCGTCGTCGGCCAGGTGCTGACCATCGAGGAGCTCGAGGGCTTCCGCAAGCCGATCCGCTTCTGCACGGTCGACGTCGGCCGGGCCAACGGCACCGGCGAGCCGCAGGAGATCGTCTGCGGCGCCCGGAACTTCTCCGTCGGCGACAAGGTCGTCGTGGTCCTGCCCGGCGCCGTCCTGCCCGGCGACTTCGCGATCGCCTCGCGCAAGACGTACGGCCGCACCTCGCACGGCATGATCTGCTCCGGCGACGAGCTGGGCATGGGTGACGACGGCACGCACGGCATCATCGTGCTGCCGCCGGAGTACGAGCCCGGCACCGACGCGATCGAGCTCCTCCAGCTCGTCGACGAGGTGCTCGACATCGACATCACCCCGGACCGCGGCTACTGCATGTCCATGCGCGGTGTGGCCCGCGAGGCCGCCACCGCCTACGGCCTGCTGCTGCGCGACCCGGCGCTCCTCGACGTGCCCGCGCCGAACTCGTACGGCTACGCCGTGCAGATCTCCGACCCGCAGGGCTGCGACCGCTTCACCGCCCGCACGGTGACCGGCCTCGACCCCGAGGCGCGGTCCCCGATCTGGCTCACGCGCCGCCTCCAGAAGGCGGGCATGCGCCCGATCTCCCTCGCGGTCGACGTCACCAACTACGTGATGCTCGAGCTCGGCCAGCCGCTGCACGCCTACGACCGCTCGAGCCTCGACGGCGCGATCGGCGTCCGCCGTGCCGAGCAGGGCGAGAAGTTCACCACCCTCGACGGGGTCAAGCGCACCCTCGACGCCGAGGACCTGGTGATCACCGACAACGGCGGCCCCATCGGGCTCGCCGGTGTCATGGGCGGCGCCAACACCGAGATCGCCGACTCCGTCACCACGCCTTACGATCCTTCTGACTCGACGGGCCGGGTCACGGGCACCACCGACGTGGTCATCGAGGCCGCGCACTTCGACGCCGTGTCGATCTCGCGCACCGCCCGCCGCCTGAAGCTCTCCTCCGAGGCCTCCAAGCGCTTCGAGCGGGGCGTCGACCCGCAGGCCGCCGCCGCGGCCGCGCAGCGGACCGTCGACCTCCTCGTGCTGCTGGCCGGCGGCACCGCCGAGGCCGGGGTCACCGAGCTCACCGCCCCGGGCGCCCCGCGCACCATCGCGATGAGCGCCGACCACCCGGACCGGGTCGCGGGCATGGACTACGGCCGCGAGACCGTCGTACGCCGCCTCCAGGAGGTCGGCTGCGACGTCTACGGCCAGGACGAGCTCGTCGTCACCGTCCCCTCGTGGCGGCCCGACCTCGCCGAGCCCAACGACCTCGCCGAAGAGGTCATCCGGCTGGAGGGCTACGGGAACCTCCCGTCCACCCTCCCGCAGGTGCCCTCCGGCCGCGGTCTGACCGCCCGCCAGCAGCTGCACCGCCGGGCCGGCCGGGCGCTGGCCGGCGCCGGCTACGTCGAGGCGCTGAGCTACCCGTTCATCGGCGAGGGCGTCTTCGACCAGCTCCAGCTGCCGGCGCACGACGCCGCCCGCCAGGTGGTCAAGCTGGTCAACCCGATCTCCGACGAGGAGCCGGCGCTGCGCACCACGCTGCTGCCGGGTCTGCTCGGCGCGCTGCGCCGCAACGACAGCCGGGGCAGCCACGACCTCGCGCTCTTCGAGACCGGTTCGGTCTTCCGCGCCGCCGCGCAGCCGGGTGTCGCCGTACGGCTCCCCGTCGACCGGCGTCCCACGGACGAGGAGGTCGCCACCCTGGACGCGGCCCTGCCCGCGCAGCCGCGGTACGCCGCGGTCGTGCTGGCCGGTGCCCGCGAGCAGGCCGGCTGGTGGGGCAAGGGCCGTCCGGCCGACTGGGCGGACGCGGTCCAGGCCGCCCGCGCGCTGGCCGCCGAGGCCGGTACCGAGCTGGTCGTCCGCCAGGGCCAGTACGGCCCCTGGCACCCGGGCCGCTGCGCCGAGCTGGTCGTCACCGTCGACGGTGTAGAGCAGGTCATCGGCCACGCCGGCGAACTGCACCCCCGGGTGGTCAAGGCCATGGGCCTGCCCGCCCGCACCAGCGCCATGGAGCTCGACCTCGACCGCCTCGCGGCGGCCGGCGGCGAGGCCGTGCAGGCGCCCCGGATCTCCACCTTCCCGGTGGCGACCCAGGACGTCGCGCTGATCGTGGACGCGTCGGTCCCCGCCACGGCGGTGGAGGACGCGCTGCGCAAGGGCGCCGGCGAACTGCTGGAGTCCCTGCGGCTGTTCGACGTGTTCACCGGTGAGCAGGTCGGCGGGGGCAAGAAGTCCCTCGCGTACGCGCTGCGCTTCCGCGCGGCCGACCGGACGCTGACCGCCGAGGAGTCCACGGCCGCGCGCGACGCGGCGGTGGCCCTGGCCGGCGAGCGGACCGGGGCGGTGCTGCGGGGCGCGTGACGCCCTGCCGCAAGGCCCGTTGAGGGGCGCGTCCGGACAACCGGACGCGCCCCTCACTCTTTGGGGCCGCCTCACTCGTCCGGGTGTAAATGCCCGTGACCCGTGTCCGGTACGTCTGGAGGTCGACACAATCGTTCCGGCTGTCGAGCCGGAGGGAGCGACCTACGGATGATCCGCCGGGTGTGCGTCCTCGTCTGGGGCGGCGCCGCGGTGTCCTGGGAGCTGGCCTCCCCGGGGCCGCTGGGGCCGGGCCTCGCGACGTGCGCGGCCTTCCTGCTCCTCGCCGCCGGCGGCGCGCTGCACGTCCGGTCGGGGCTCGTGGCCGAACTGCGGCGCTCGCGGGAACTCGCGGGAGCCGCGCGACGGGTGCTCCAGCGCCCCCTGCCGCCCCGGGCCGGCTGCCTCGCGGTGTCCGGGGCGCAGCTGTCCGTGGGCGGGGACCTGTACGAGGTGCTGCCGACGGCGTACGGGGTGCGGGTGGTGATCGGGGACGTACGGGGCCACGGGCTGCCCGCGCTGGGGGCGGCCGCGGCGGTGCTCGCCTCCTTCCGCGAGGCGGCGTACGACGAGCCCGCGCTGGGCGGGGTCCTGCGCCGGATGGAACGCTCCCTCCAGCGGTACCAGCGCCGGCAGCCGGGCGCGCCGGCGGGGGAGGAGTTCGTGACGGTGCTGCTGCTCCAGATCGCGGCGGACGATTCGGTCCTGGCCCTGAACTGCGGCCACCCCTGGCCCCACCGGCTGAGCCCGGCCGCCGTCCCCGCCCGGGAGCCCTGCGGGGCGCCGGCCTCGCCGGGGTTCGAGGCGTCGGAGTTCGAGGCGTCGGAGTTCGAGGCGTCGGGCGTAGCCTCCGGGAAGCGGAGCAAGTGCGGGGCGGGGAGCGGCTCCGCGCGGCGGGGCGCGTACGTGCGGCCGCTGGCCGGGGGCGAGACCCTGCCCCCGCTCGGGGTGGTGCCCCTGCCCCTCGACGTCCGCCCGCACCCCTGCGCGGCGCTGCGGCCCGGCGAGACGCTGGTCCTGCACACCGACGGCATCGAGGACGCCCGGGACCGGCGGGGCCGCTTCTTCCCGCTGGGCAGTGTCCTCGCGCAGACTCCGGCGCCCACGCCCGCCCGGCTGGTGGCGGGCGTGCACGCCGCGCTGCTGCGCCACACCGGAGGGCGGCTCGCCGACGACGTCGCCCTCCTGGTGCTGCGCAACGACCGCGCCTGAACGGGTCCGGCGGTGCCCCGCCCCGTGGGCCGGGGGGAGTGGTACGGCCCGGACGGGGCGGTGCGACCGACGGGCCACTCCGCACCGGGCCGGTGGACGGGCCCGGTGCGGATTCGGCCCGGCTCCGGCGGGGCCCGGCGACCAACCGGGCCCCGGCGGAGCCGTGGTGCGCCGCCCGCGCCTGCCATGGAGTGTCGGGCAGACAGCAGGGGCGGGCGGCGCGGTGCCGGGTCGTCGCACTGTACGAGGGGGAGCCGACGACCCTGGCGGCCTCCTTGGCGAGGCTCTTAAGTGAAGCGCCGGAAGGCCCCCGCGCGGCAGGGTGCGTATCGCATTTATGCGCGTACTCGTTTCACACCCCGTGTGAATCAAACGCGGAACGCCCCCGCGCGCACCGCTCACGCACTAGCCTGATTCCGACGAGCCCTTGGAGGGGCCCATGCAGCCCAACGCCCTGCTCGATGCCCTCCTCGCCGAGGCGGGCATGTCCCACGCCGGACTCGCCGCGCATGTCAACCAGGCGGGCCGGTCCCGCGGACTCGCGCTGCGCTACGAACACACCGCGGTCTCCCGCTGGCTGAAGGGGCAGCGCCCCCGCGGCCAGGTGCCCGACCTGATCTGCGAGGTGCTCGGCGGGCGGCTGCACCGGCCCGTCGGCCTCGACGACATCGGCCTCGGGATCCCCGGACAGCCGACCCCGCACACCACCCGGCTCAGCGGCTTCGTCGACCGCGCCACCGCCCTGTGGCGCTCCGACGAGCTGGGCCGGCCCGCACAGCTCACGGCGCAGGCGCTCACCGGCACCCCGGCCGTCATCCCGGTGTGGGAGTGGGAGAACCCGCCCGAGGACGCCGACGTGTCCCGGGAGGGCCCGCACCGGATCGGGCCCGAGCACATCGAGATCCTGCGGGCCGCCCGGGCGCACTACGAGCTGATGTACCGCCGGGCCGGCGGGATGGCCACCCGGGCCCGGATCGTGCGCTTCCTCGGCAGCGAGACCGCCCCCATGCTGCGCGGGAGCTACTCCGACGAGGTGGGCCGCCCGCTGCACCGGGCCACCGGGTCCCTGGTGGCGGTCGCGGGGATCTGCGCGTACGACTCCGACGCCCACGGCCTCGCCCAGCGCTACTTCCACCAGGCGCTGCGGCTCGCCAAGGCCAGCGGGGACCGGGGGCTCGGGGCGTACGTGATCGCGCTGCTGGTCAACCAGTCGCTGCACCTGCGGGAGCACCGCCAGGCCGTGGCCTTCGCCGAGGCCGCGCTGCGCGCCGCCGGCCGGGACACCACCCCGGCGCTCGCCGCCGACCTGTACGCGATGCAGGCCAAGGCCTACGCGCAACTCGGGGACACCACGGCCGCGTTGGCCTGCATCCGGCGCGCCGAGGCGGCCGCCGAGCGGATCCGGCCCGGTACGGAGCCCGACGAGACCGGCTACGTACAGCCCGGGCTGGTCAACGTCCAGGTGGCCGAGGCGCTGCTCAGCCTGGGGGACCTCGACGGCGCGCACGAGCAGGCGGCCGAGGCCGTCGGCACCCCGGCGCACGACCGGGGGCGGGTGCACCGCCTCGCGATGCTGTGCGAGATCCAGTTGCGCCAGGGGGAGGCGGACCGGGCGGTGGCCTCGGCGGCCGAAATGGCCGAGCGGGCCAAGGGGATGGAGTCGCTGCGCCTGCGGGACCGGCTGCGGGCGGTCCGGGAACAGCTGCTGACCAGCGGATGCTCCGGAGCCGAGGAGACCGCGCAACTCATCGACGGGGCACTGCGCGTTCCCCTGTGAGGGCACGAACTGCTGCCATGTTGCCACCAACGGATGCGGAAGGTGGCACTACCGTGCAGTGGACGAACCTGAGTGAGCAGACCGTGTACAAGAACCGCTGGTTCGACGTGAACCTCGCGGACGTGGAACTCCCCGACGGCCGGCACCTGGACCACTTCGTCATCCGGCTGCGGCCGGTCGCCGTCGCCACGGCCGTCAACGAGGCCGACGAGGTGCTGCTGCTGTGGCGGCACCGGTTCATTACCGACAGCTGGGGCTGGGAGCTGCCCGCCGGGGTGGTCGAGGACGGCGAGTCCGTCGAGGCGGCGGCCGCCCGGGAGATGGAGGAGGAGTCGGGCTGGCGGCCGGGCCCGCTCCACCACCTGATGACCGTGGAGCCCTCCAACGGGCTGACCGACGCCCGCCACCACCTCTACTGGGCGGACGGGGCCGCGTACGTCGGGGAACCGGAGGACGGCTTCGAGTCCTCGCGCCGCGAGTGGGTCCCGCTCAAACTCGTCCCGGACCTGATCGCGCGCGGGGAGGTCCCGGCCGCCAACATGGCGGCCGGGCTGCTCCTGCTGCACCACCTCAGGCTCGGACGCCCGTAGGGACGGCCGGGGAGCTTCAGCCGTACGGGTAGAAGCCCGAGCCCGTCTTGCGGCCGAGGCGGCCCGCGTCGACCATCCGCTGGAGCAGCGGGGGAGCGGCGTACAGCGGCTCCTTGTACTCGGCGTACATCGAATCGGCGATCGAGGCGATGGTGTCGAGGCCGATCAGGTCGGACAGCTTGAGCGGGCCCATCGGGTGGGCGCAGCCCAGCTCCATGCCGTTGTCGATGTCCTCGCGGCTCGCGATGCCCGACTCGAACATCCGGATCGCGGACAGCAGGTACGGGACGAGGAGCGCGTTGACGACGAAGCCGGACCGGTCCTGGGCGCGGACGGCGTGCTTGCCGAGCACGTCCCGCACCAGGGCCTCGGCCCGCTTGACCGTCTCCTCGCCCGTGGTCAGCGCGGGGATCAGCTCGACCAGCTTCTGCACCGGCGCCGGGTTGAAGAAGTGGATGCCGATGACCTGGTCCGGCCGCGAGGTCGCGACGGCCAGCTTGACCAGCGGGATCGAGGAGGTGTTGGAGGCGAGGATCGCGTCCGGGCGGGTGATCACCTGGTCGAGGACCTGGAAGATCTCCGTCTTGACCTGCTCGTTCTCGACGACCGCCTCGATGACGAGGTCGCGGTCGGCGAACTCGCCGAGATCGGTGGTGAAGGTGAGGCGGGCCAGGGTGGCGTCCCGCTCCTCCTCGCTGATCTTGCCGCGTTCGGCGGCCTTGGTCAGGGAGTTGTGCAGCCGGGTCCGCCCGATCTCCAGGGCCTCGCCGGTGGTCTCGGCGACCTTCACCTCAAGACCGCTGCGGGCACACACCTCGGCGATGCCCGCGCCCATCTGGCCGCAGCCCACCACGCCGACCCGTGCGATGTCGGTCGGGAGGGTAGAGAGGTCCGTCACATCGTGCCTTTCGCTGCTCATCCATCGCGGGTCCCCCGTGTTCGGCAGTGGTAACTGCACTCCGGCGCCCGCCACGCCCCCCGACGTTACTCCCGCGTTGCCTTTGGCGGCGGGGCGGGGCGGGCATGCTGGGCGCACGCAGAGCATTGTCACGGAGCGGAACGGAGTCGTCACATGGCGTACATCGGTCGGCGGGAGCTGCTGGCAGGAGCCGCGGGGGCACTGGCCGCCACCGCGGCGGGACCGGCGGCGGCAGCGCAAGGTCCGGCAAGCGGGCCGGCGGGGCCGCCCGGGCCGCCGGGGCCGCCGGGGGTGCTCCCGGCGCGGCCCGCCACCGGCCGCCGGGCCGGGGCCGCGGAGTTCCGGGGGATGTGGATCGCCACCGTACAGAACGTGGACTGGCCCTCCGAGAGCGGGCTGACCGCCCGGGAGCAGCGCGCGGAGCTGATCGCGCTCCTCGACACCGCCGTGCGGCGCCGGCTCAACGCGGTGGTCCTCCAGGTCCGGCCGGCCGCCGACGCCCTGTGGCCCGGGGCGCGCGAGCCCTGGTCCCAGTGGCTGACCGGGGTGCAGGGCCGGGACCCGGGCTGGGACCCGCTGGGCACGGCGGTCACCGAGGCGCACGCGCGGGGGCTGGAGCTGCACGCCTGGTTCAACCCGTACCGGGTGGCCAACCACACGGACCCCTCCCGCCTGGCCGCCTCGCACCCGGCGCGCCGCAACCCCGGCTGGGCCGTCCCGTACGGCGGCAAGCTCTACTACAACCCCGGACTGCCCGAGGTGCGGGCCTTCGTTCAGGAGGCGATGCTCGACGCCGTCTCCCGCTACCCCGTCGACGGGGTGCACTGGGACGACTACTTCTACCCCTACCCGGTCACCGGGGAGTACTTCGACGACGACGAGGCCTATGCGGAGTACGGGGGCTCCTTCGGCTCCCGCGCCGACTGGCGCCGCCACAACACCGACAGCCTGGTGTACGAGATGTCGAGGCGGCTGCGCACCGTCCGCCCGGCGGCCCGGTTCGGCGTCAGCCCCTTCGCGGTCTGGCGCAACCAGGGCACCGACCCGCTCGGCTCGGCCACGCGGGCGCTGCAGACGTACGACGACCTCTACGCGGACACCCGCAAGTGGGTCCTGGAGGGCTGGATCGACTACATCGCCCCGCAGGCGTACTGGCACATCGGGCACCCGCAGGCCGACTACGCCGCGATCGTGCCCTGGTGGGCGCGGACGGTCGCCGGCACGGGGGTGGACCTGTACGTGGGCGAGGCGCTGTACCGCTGCGACGCCCGCAGCTCCACCGCCGCCTGGCGCGATCCCGCGGAGCTGTCCCGGCACCTGACCTTCGCCCGCCGGTACGCGGAGGTCCGCGGCCACGTTTACTTCTCGGCGAAGCACGTGGCCGCGGACCCCAATGGAGCGCTGGCCAGGGTCGTGTCCGACCACTACCCGACGGCTGTGCCGCCGCGCTGAGTCAGCGCCAGGTGTCGGGCTTGCCCGCGGGCTCGTCCGGGTGGCGGACGACGCAGTCGGGGCCGGGGGACATGACGGCGTCGTGCCCGTCCGGGAAGTGGACCCGGTACGGAGGGGCGCCGTTCTCGCCCAGGACCTCGACGATCTCGCCCACCCTGTCGTGCTGGCCAACGACCCTGCCGTGCTGCACCAGCTGGTCGCCCTCGGTCGCGCGCATCTGCTGACCTCCCTCGGAGCCGGTCCGATCCGGTGCTAGAAGTTTAGGCCGATCCGGAGCTATTTGACCCGTTGGGTCACGGTGATGCAGACCAGGACCGCGCAGGCGGCCAGCGGGGTGGCCGGGGACAGGTGCTCGCCCAGCAGGGCGACCGACCAGACCAGGGTCAGCAGCGGCTGGGCGAGCTGGAGCTGGCTGGCGCGCGGCGCGCCGATCTCGGCCATCCCGCGGTACCAGACGTACAGCCCGACGAAGTTCGAGCCGGCCGCCACCCAGATCAGGCCGGCCGCTCCGTGCCAGGTCAGGTGCACCGGCTCGGAGGCGAGCGCGACCGCCGCGCCGGCCAGCGTCAGGGGCAGGCACAGCACCAGCGCCCAGCCGACCACCTGCCAGCCCGGCAGTACGCGGGCCAGGCGCCCGCCCTCGGTGTAGCCGGCCGCGCACACCAGCAGCGCTCCGAACAGGTAGGCGTCCCCGGTGGACGGGGCGCCGCCGCTCTGGGCGAGGGTGAAGCCCAGGATCACCACGGCCCCGGCGACGGCCGCCGCCCAGAACCGGCCCGACGGGCGGTTGCCCGTACGCACCGCCGAGAAGGCGGCGGTGGTGAGCGGCAGCAGCCCCACCACCACGGCGGCGTGCGAGGTGGTGGAGGTCCGCAGCGCCAGGGTGGTCAGCAGCGGGAAGCCGACCACCACTCCCGCCGCGACGACGGCGAGCCCGGCCCAGTGCTCACGGGCGGGCAGCGACACCCGACCGGCCAGCAGGAAGACGCCCGCGATGGCGGCGGCCAGGACGCTGCGCAGGGCGACGAGCGACCAGGGGCCGAAGCTCTCCAGTCCCCAGGCGGTGGCGGGGAAGGTCAGCGAGAAGGTGACGACACCGAGCATCGCGAGGGCGGTGCCGCTGCGCGCGCCGGTCCGGCCTGTCACCTGGACTGCTATCGAGGTCGGGCGAGTAGCGCTATTCTGTGCTGTCATGTATGAGCGTAGCAGTGTGGCCGAGCTGGCAGAATCCCTGCGATCGGAACTCGACCGCTATCCAGTAGGTGGAAAGCTGCCGTCCAGCCGGGCCATGGTCGAGCGCTACCGGGTCAGCCCCGTCACCGTCTCCCGGGCCCTCGCGCAGCTCGCCGCCGAGGGGCTCGTCGTCACCCGCCCCGGCGCCGGGGCCTTCCGGGCCCGCCCGCGTACGACGGACCCCGCGCCCGGGGACACCTCCTGGCAGGAGGTCGCCCTCAGCGCCGAAGGGGCCGGCGAGGTGGCCCCGCGCTCCGTGGACGCCGCCGGGGTGCTGCACTCCCTGGCCGTGCCCCCGCCCGGGGTCATCGAGCTCAACGGCGGCTACCTGCACCCCTCGCTCCAGCCCGAGCGGGCCATGGCGGCGGCCCTGGCCCGCGCCGGACGCCGGCCGGGGGCGTGGGGGCGGCCGCCCATGGAGGGGCTGCCCGAGCTGCGCGACTGGTTCGCCCGGGAGATCGGGGGCGCGGTGGGATCGGTGGGCGCCGCCGACGTACTGATCACCGCGGGCGGCCAGAGCGCGCTGAACACCGCCGTGCGGGCGCTGGCCCCGCCCGGGGCGCCGATCCTGGTCGAGTCGCCGACCTACCCGGGCCTGCTGGCCATCGCCCGCGCCTCCGGCTGCCGGCCCGTACCCGTCCCGGTGGACGCCGAGGGGGTCCGGCCGGAGCTGCTGGCCGCCGCCTTCGAAGCCACCGGCGCACGGGTCTTCGTATGCCAGCCGCTGTTCCAGAACCCGACCGGCGCCGTGCTGTCCGCCGAGCGGCGCGCAGAGGTGCTGCGCATCGCCCGGGCCGCCGGGGCCTTCGTGGTCGAGGACGACTACGCGCGGAACCTGGCCCACGAGGACGCCGGGCCGCTGCCCCCGACGCTGGCCGCCCAGGACTCCGACGGGGTGGTGGTCCACGTACGGTCCCTGACCAAGGCCACCTCGCCCAGCCTGCGGGTCGGCGCGCTCGCCGCCCGGGGCCCGGTGCTGGACCGGCTGCGGGCCATCCAGGTGGTCGACACCTTCTTCGTGCCCCGGCCGCTCCAGGAGGCCGCGCTCGAACTGGTCGGCGCGCCCGCCTGGCCGCGCCACCTGAGGGCCGTCGCCGCCGAGCTGCGCCACCGGCGCGACGTGCTCGCGGGGGCCCTGCGGCGGGAGCTGCCCGGCGCCGAGCTGCCGCACCTGCCCTCGGGGGGCTACCAGTTGTGGGTGCGCCCCGGCGGGAGCGGCGACGACGCCGGCTTCGCGGCGGCCGCCCTGCGCGCCGGGGTCGCGGTCACCCCGGGCCGCCCGTACTTCTGCGCGGAACCGCCGGCCGCGTACGTCCGGCTGAGCTTCGCCGGGGTGTCGGGCCCGGGGGACCTGGTGGAGGCCGTCCAGCGGCTGCGGGGCGGGCTGCCGGGCGGGTTCCTGGGCGGGACGTAGGGAAGGCGGGCGCGGAGGCGGGCGCGGTGCGGGTGCGGGCGCGGGTGCCTCCTAAACCCCGTTGAGCTGCGGCGGGAGCCCCCCTAGCCTGCCGGTATGACCGAGATCGAGATCACCTCCCTGGCCCGCCGACCCGAACTGGGCCCCCGGCTCTGGGACATGGAGGACTCCTGGCCGGAGTTCGCCCGGCACGACCCGATCGCCTGGCTGCTCTACCCGCGCCTGGTCGCGGAGTTCCCCGAGTACGTCTTCGTCGCCACCGACGGCGATGAGGTGGTGGCCCGGGCCTTCAGTGTCCCCTTCGCCCTGCACACGCCGGAGCGCGGCGGGGCGCTGCCCGGGCAGGGCTGGGACCGGGTCCTGATGTGGGCCTTCTCCGACCAGCGGCGCGGGATCCGGCCCGACACGGTCAGCGCCCTGGAGATCAGCATCGCCGTCGGCCGGCAGGGCGAGGGCCTCTCCGGCCGGATGCTGGCCGCCATGCGCGAGGGCGCCCGCGCTGCCGGGTTCGCGGAGGTCGTGGCCCCGCTCCGGCCGAGCGGCAAGCACGCCGAGCCCGACACCCCGATGGCGGAGTACGCGTACCGCACCCGCGAGGACGGGCTGCCGTACGACCCGTGGCTGCGGGTCCACGTGCGGGCGGGGGCGGTCGTCGACTCGGTGGCCCCCGTCTCGATGACCATCAGCGGCACGCTCGCCCAGTGGCGCGAGTGGACCGGACTGCCCTTCGACACGGCGGGCCCGGTCCGCGTACCCGGGGCGCTCAGCCCGGTCCACTGCGACCCGGAGCACGACCGCGCGGTCTACCTGGAGCCGAACGTCTGGGTCCGCCACCCGCTGGGCGCCGCCGGGGCAGTGTCCGGATGATCGCGGTCCGCGCCGCAGGCCCGGGCGACGGTGACACCCTCGGCGAGATCCACGCCGCCGCCTGGGAGGCCGCGTACGCGCCCTTCTTCGATCCGGAGTTCGCCGCCGAGGGCATCCGCAGCCGGCGCACCCGCTGGCACGCGCGGCTCGTGGAGGCCCCGGGGACGCTGCTGCTGGCCGAGGCCGGCGGCCGCCCCCTGGCCATGTCCTGGTCCTCCGCCTCCGGGACCCGTCCGGGTCTCGCGGAGATCCTCAGCTTCTACGCGCACCCCGACGGCTGGGGCAGCGGCGTCGCCGCCGTGCTCATGGAAGCCACGCTGGCCCGGCTGCGCGCGGACGGATTCGCCCGTGCCCACCTGTGGACCCTGCGGGACACTCCGCGGTCCCGCCGCTTCTACGCCAAGTGCGGCTTCGCCGGGACCGGCGCGGTGCGGGGCACGGACTTCGGTGACGGCCGCCCGCTCGAACAGGTCGAGTACGAGCGGGAGTGCTGAGCCGGACGGCATGATCCGGAAGAGACGGCCTAAGGCGCCTTGCAGCGCTCGCTCACGAGGGCGAGCGCGACTCCGGCGTCGTAGCCCTTGCGGTAGTTCGGATCCTTGTCGTCCTGCGGGTTCAGCTTCATGCAGTGGCTCAGGCCGTCCGAGAGGCCCTGCCGGTAGCCGAGCTGGTACTGGTCCTGGGCCTGCGTCCGGGCATCCGCCGTCGTGGTGCAGGCCGTCAGCTGGTTCTCGGCCGGGGTGGGCGCGTTGGCCCACTGCACGGTGTAGGTCCCCTGGGGGACGGTGATCGTCGGGGTCCCCTTGTGGATGATCATCTTGTACTTGCCGCCCGTCTCCGTCACCTTCAGGTCACCGCTGAACCCCGACACGGTCAGGATCAGCTGGGCCGGGTTCGCGGGGTTGACGGCCGCGGTGCACGAGGCGGTGGGCAGGACGCCGGAGGAGGCCGTGGCGGGCGGCGGGGCGGTGCCGAGCGGGACCGCGGCGGCGAACAGGGCGGTGGGGATTGCCAGACGTGTGTGCCGTTTCATCATGTCGAATTCCCGTTCCGTGAAAGCGCAGGTCCGCGAAAGTGCGAGGACAGGGCCGGTTTCCGGGGCGGCGGGCACGCTGGAATTCTTGGCCTCCAAGTATAGCGAGCGGCGGCTTTCCGGCCCCCGTTCACCGGGCGCCCGCCCGGTCGACACCCCCGATGAGGCGCGGGAGCATGGAAACGAGATAGGCACCTTCTGCTTCCCGGGGAGAGAGGAATGCCCACCTCGCCCTGCCCCGACGGAAGTGATGGCTATGAGGACAAGCGCACGGCTGTCCGCCCTCGCGCCACTGCTGGTCTCCTCCCTTGTGATGGGGCCGGCCGCGTTCGCCCAGACCCCGGACGCGCCCGCACGCGCACCCGCCGGGACGTGCACGGTCGCCCCCGACGCCTACAGCAAGCCGCCGACGGCCGTGAAGATCACCGGCAAGGGGTTCACGGGCAAGGAAACGGTGGCCATCAAGGGCGACAACGGGTACAGCAACCCGCAGTTCAACGTGCCCGCCGGCGGCAACTTCCAGATCAACGGCCTCCCCGCGGGCACGTACACGGTCGACGGCGTCGCGTGCGCCGGCGGCACCCCGGCGAAGCCGCAGGACCAGCAGCAGCCGGACACCAACGCCAAGGCCGAGTACGACAAGGGCTACCGGCAGGGCTTCCAGGCCATCAAGGCCAACTGCGAGGCCAAGCCGCCCAAGACGGCGCTCCCGCCCGACCAGAACTGGACGGACGGCTACAACGCCGGTGCCGCGCTCGCGGCCAAGACCTTCTGCGGCGGCCAGAACACCGGCCAGGACCCCGGGAAGCTGTCACAGCACGACCAGGGCTACAAGAAGGGCTACGACACCGTCCAGCAGACCTGCGACACCAAGCCCCCGAAGACCGCCGTGGCCCCCGACCCCGAGTGGCTCCAGGGCTACACCGAAGGAGCCGCCGCCGCAGCGGCCAAGTTCTGCAAGTAGCGCGGGCACCCCGGGCGCGCTGTCCGGCCACTGGAAGAAGTCCTTTGCATAAAACTGCATAGGTACGTATAGTCATGCCATCGAGGAGGAGGGTCCGATGGTGGTACGTGTAGCGGTGGCCGGAGCGAGCGGATACGCGGGCGGTGAAGTCCTGCGCCTGCTGCTCTCGCACCCCGAGGTCGAGATCGGCGCGCTGACCGGGCACTCCAACGCCGGACAGCCCTTCGGTCCCCTCCAGCCGCACCTCGTCCCGCTCGCCGGCCGGACCCTGGAGGCGACCACCCCCGAGGTCCTCGCCGGCCACGATGTCGTCTTCCTGGCGCTGCCGCACGGACAGTCCGCCGCCGTCGCCGCCCAGCTCGGCGACGAGGTGCTCGTCGTCGACATGGGCGCCGACCACCGGCTGAAGGACTCCGCCGACTGGGACAAGTTCTACGGCGCCCCGCACGCCGGCACCTGGCCGTACGGGCTCCCCGAGCTGCCCGGCGGCCGCGCCGCCCTGGCGGGCACCAGGCGCATCGCCGTGCCCGGCTGCTTCCCCACCGCCGTCTCGCTCGCGCTCTACCCCGCCTACCAGGCGCGCCTCGCCGAGCCGGAGGCCGTGATCGTCGCCGCCACCGGCACCTCCGGCGCGGGCAAGGCCCTCAAGCCGCACCTGCTCGGCTCCGAGGTGATGGGCACCGTGACCCCGTACGGCGTCGGCGGCGTCCACCGGCACACGCCCGAGATGGTGCAGAACCTCTCCCCGCTCGCCGGGGAGCGGGTCTCCGTCTCCTTCACCGCGAACCTCGTGCCCATGCCGCGCGGCATCCTCGCCACCTGCTCCGCCAAGGCCCTCCCCGGCACCACCGCGGAGACGCTGCGCGCCGCCTACGAGAAGGCGTACGCCGACGAGCCCTTCGTCCGGCTCCTCCCCGAGGGCCTGTGGCCCACCACCAAGGCGGTGTACGGCTCCAACGCCGTCCACGTCCAGGTCGCCTACGACGAGTCCGCCCAGCGGATCATCGCCATCAGCGCGATCGACAACCTGACCAAGGGCACCGCCGGCGGCGCGGTGCAGAGCATGAACATCGCCCTCGGGTTCCCCGAGGCGCTGGGTCTTTCCACGATTGGAGTGGCGCCGTGAGCGTGACGGCTGCACAGGGATTCACGGCGGCGGGCATCGCCGCCGGGATCAAGGCGAACGGCAACCCCGACCTGGCCCTCGTGGTCAACAACGGGCCGAGACTGGCCGCCGCGGGCGTCTTCACCTCCAACCGCGTCAAGGCCGCCCCCGTTCGCTGGTCCGAGCAGGTCCTGCGCGGCGCCACGGTCAGCGCGGTCGTCCTGAACTCCGGCGGCGCCAACGCCTGCACCGGCCCCAAGGGCTTCCAGGACACCCACGCCACCGCCGAGAAGGTGGCCGAGGCCCTGGGCGGAGAGCACAACGCCGGCGAGATCGCGGTGGCCTCCACCGGCCTGATCGGCGTCCTGCTCCCCATGGACAAGCTGCTCCCCGGCATCGAGACGGCCGCCGCCGCCCTCAGCGCCGACGGTGGCGAGGACGCCGCCATCGCCATCAAGACCACCGACACCGTGCACAAGACGGCCACCGTCTCCCAGGGGGGCTGGACCGTCGGCGGCATGGCCAAGGGCGCGGGCATGCTCGCCCCGGGCCTGGCCACCATGCTCGTCGTCCTCACCACCGACGCCGACCTGGACAGCGCCACCCTCGACAAGGCGCTGCGGGACGCGACCCGCACCACCTTCGACCGGGTCGACTCCGACGGCTGCATGTCCACCAACGACACCGTGCTGCTGCTCGCCTCCGGCGCGTCCGGCCAGGTGCCGCCGTACGCGGACTTCGCGGACGCCGTACGGACCGTCTGCGACGACCTCGCCCGCCAGCTGATCGGCGACGCCGAGGGCGCCAGCAAGGACATCCGCATCGAGGTGATCGGCGCGGCCAGCGAGCAGGACGCCGTCGAGGTCGGCCGGTCCATCGCCCGCAACAACCTGCTCAAGTGCGCCATCCACGGCGAGGACCCCAACTGGGGCCGGGTGCTCTCCGCCATCGGCACCACCAGCGCCGCCTTCGACCCGGACCGGCTGAACGTCGCCATCAACGGCGTCTGGGTCTGCAAGAACGGCTCCGTCGGCGAGGACCGCGACCTGGTGTCCATGAAGGACCGCGAGGTCCACATCACCGCCGACCTGTCCACCGGCACCGAGTCGGCCGTCATCTGGGCCAACGACCTGACCGCCGAGTACGTCCACGAGAACAGCGCGTACAGCTCATGAGCACTGCGAGGAAGCACACCGCGCTGCCCAAGGCAGAGATCCTCATCGAGGCCCTGCCCTGGCTCACCCGGCACAACGGCAAGATCGTCGTCATCAAGTTCGGCGGCAACGCCATGATCGACGAGGACCTGAAGGCGGCCTTCGCCCAGGACGTGGTCTTCCTGCGCCAGGCGGGCCTCAAGCCCGTCGTGGTGCACGGCGGCGGCCCGCAGATCAACGCCCAGCTCGACAAGCAGGGCCTGGTCAGCGAGTTCAAGGCGGGCCTGCGCGTCACCACCCCGGAGGCGATGGACGTCGTACGGATGGTCCTGGCGGGCCAGGTCCAGCGGGAGCTGGTCGGGCTGCTCAACCAGCACGGCCCGCTCGCCGTCGGCATGACCGGCGAGGACGCCCACACCATCACCGCCACCAAGCACACCCCGAAGATCGAGGGCGAGCCCGTCGACATCGGCCGGGTCGGCGAGATCACCGCCATCGACACCGGCGCGATCGAGGCCCTCCTCGCGGACGGCCGGATCCCGGTCATCTCCTCCATCGCGCGCAGCGCCGACGACCACCACGTCTACAACGTGAACGCCGACACGGCCGCCGCGGCGCTCGCGGCCGCGCTCGGCGCCGAGACGCTGATGGTCCTCACCGACGTCGAGGGCCTCTACGCGGACTGGCCCAACAGCGACGAGGTCATCAGCCGGCTCACCGTCAGCGAGCTGGAGAAGCTGCTGCCCGAGCTGTCCAGCGGCATGGTGCCGAAGATGGAGGGCTGCCTGCACGCGGTGCGCGGCGGCGTCAGCACCGCCCGCGTGATCGACGGGCGGGTCCAGCACTCGATCCTGCTGGAGATCTTCACCGACGAGGGAATCGGCACGATGGTCGTGCCCGACGCACAGGGAGGGGACAGCACGTGAGCGGCGACCAGGAGACCGGCAACCAGCGGTACGCGGCGCGCTGGCAGGGCGCGCTGACCAACAACTACGGCACCCCCGCGCTGGCCCTCGTACGCGGCGAAGGCGCGCAGGTCTGGGACGCGGACGGCAAGCAATACACCGACTACGTCGGCGGGATCGCGGTGAACGCCCTCGGGCACGCCCACCCGGCGATCGTCGCCGCCGTCACGCACCAGATCACCACCCTGGGCCACGTCTCCAACCTCTACGCCTCCGAGCCCGTCCTGGCGCTCGGCGAGCGGCTGCTCCAGCTCTTCGGCCGCGAGGGGCGGATTTTCTTCTGCAACTCCGGTGCGGAAGCGGTCGAGGCCGTCTTCAAGATCGGCCGGCTGACCGGGCGGACCCACATGGTCGCCACCGACGGCGGCTTCCACGGCCGGACCATGGGCGCCCTCGCGCTCACCGGCCAGCCGGCGAAGCAGGAGCCCTTCCGGCCGCTGCCCGGCGATGTCACGCACGTCCCCTACGGCGATGTGGAGGCCCTGCGGGCCGCCGTCACCGAGGAGACCGCCTTCGTCCTCATCGAGCCCATCCAGGGCGAGATCGGCGTCGCCGTCCCGCCCGCCGGGTACCTGACGGCCGCCCGCGAGATCACCCGGGCCACCGGGACGCTGCTCGTCCTCGACGAGGTGCAGACCGGCATCGGCCGCTGCGGCAGCTGGTTCGAGTACCAGCAGCACGAGGGGGTCGAGCCCGACCTCGTCACGCTCGCGAAGGGTCTGGGCGGCGGTCTGCCGATCGGCGCCGTGGCCGCCTTCGGCCCGGCCGCCGACCTGCTCCAGCCCGGCCAGCACGGCACCACCTTCGGCGGGAACCCGGTCGCCTGCGCCGCCGGCCTCGCGGTGATCGACACCATCGCCGCCGGGGGACTGCTCGACCAGGTCAAGGCCCGGGGCGAGCGGCTGCGCTCCGGAATCGAAGCCTCCGGGCACGGGCTGGTCTCCCACGTCCGCGGGTCGGGGCTGTTGCTGGGTATCGTGCTGACGGAGCCGCTCGCACCGCAGGTGCAGCTCGCGGCCCAGAAGGCCGGATTCCTGGTCAACGCGCCCGCACCGGACGTCGTACGGCTGATGCCCCCGTTCGTCATCACCGAGACCGAGGTCGACGCGTTCGTCCGGGCACTTCCCGGCATCCTCGACGAAGCGGGACGATCCGGAGAATGAGACGACGATGAGCCAGGCGCAGGAACACGAGCAGACCGGTCCGTCCGTCCCGCAGACCCGCACCGCCCGCCACCGCCGGATCGTGGACATCCTCAACCGCCAGCCGGTCCGCTCCCAGAGCCAGCTGGCCAAACTGCTCGCCGACGACGGGCTGAGCGTCACCCAGGCGACGCTCTCCCGGGACCTCGACGAGCTGGGCGCGGTGAAGATCCGCAACACCGGCGGCGAGCTGATCTACGCGGTTCCCAGCGAGGGCGGCTTCCGCACCCCGCAGGCCCCGCTGGGCGAGTCGGCGAAGGAGGAGCGGATGCGGCGCCTCTCCGGTGAACTGCTGATCTCGGCGGAGGCCTCCGCGAACCTCGTGGTCCTGCGCACCCCGCCCGGCGCGGCCCAGTTCCTCGCCTCGGCGATCGACCAGGCCGAACTCCAGTCGATCCTCGGCACCATCGCGGGCGACGACACCCTGATGCTCATCAGCCGCGACCCGGCCGGCGGCCAGGCCCTGGCCGACCACCTCCTGCGCCTCGCGCAGAAGGAGGGCTAGACCCCTTAGTACCGGGTCACGGCGAGGGGGCCGGATTCCGTGCCGATCGCGATGTGCGGGTGCCGGCGCGGGTTCGCCCAGCGCAGGATCTCGCGGATCGCCCCCTCCGGTACGGAGACGCAGCCGGCCGTCGCGCCCTTGCCGTCCACGTGCAGGAAGATGCCCGCGCCGCGGCCGCGTACGGGCCGGTCGTAGTTGAAGCCGATGACCAGGGCGTGCGCGTACTGCTCCTCGTACGTCACCAGGTGCTCGGCCTCGGCCGGCGCGCAGTCGGGCGGCAGCGGCTCGGTCCACCGGTTGTAGGCGGCGGAGGCGTTGTCCTGGCACCACCACGAACGGTCCGTCACCCGCCGGTACCGGTACGCCGTTCCGGCCGGCGCGTGCGCGATGCCGAAGGCGTACGGCAGCGCGTACAGGCCCGTCGGGGTGGTGTTCGTGCCCTGGGTCCGGGTGGCGCCCTCGGTCAGGCCGTTCGCGCCGAACCGGGCGGGCGCGCTGCCGGCCTCGAACCAGTGGCCCGCGCGCCGGTCCCACCAGGTCAGCAGACCCGTCGTGGAGCCGGGCGCGGGAGCGACGGCGGTGATCAGCTGGCTGCCGCCACCGGTGTCGGCGAGGCGGGCGGGCAGCGGATCGGGCCCGGGGGGCCACAGGGCGGCGAGGATCAGCGAGCCGGCGAGCAGAGCGGTACGCAGCACGTGTCAGACGGTACGGGCAGGCAGGGGCAGCGGCAGCGCAGGCAGGCCGTCGACGCTGGATCCGATGTGCTCCTTCTTCTCGCAGTACTCGGCGAACTCCTCGTCCGTCTTGCGGCCGAAGTACTCCGCGTGGAGGGTGCGTTCGCCCTGGTACTCCATCAGGGGGACGGCGAAGCCGCACACGTCCGCGATCCGCCGGGCGTGCACCAGGATCACCGCCCGCGCGGCGGGCCCGTCGGCTTCGCCGAAGAGGCCGATCAGCTCACCCCAGCGGGGGTCGTCGCGGAAGACCGCCTCGCCGTCGCCGTGGATGCGCACGATGTTGGGCGGGCCGGAGAAGGCGCACCACATGAGCGTGATCCGGCCGTTCTCGCGGACGTGCGCGATCGTCTCGGCGCCGCTGCCGCCGAAGTCGAGGTAGGCCAGGGTCCGGTCGTCGATGACGACGAGGGTCCCGGCGCGTCCCTTGGGGGACAGGTTGACGTGGCCGTCACCGGTGAGCGGGGCGGTCGCGGTGAAGAAGACCGGCTGTTCCTCGATGAACTCGCGCAGTCGGCCGTTGATCGTTTCGTAGAGCTTTCCCATGATCGAATTATTGGCCGGAACGGTCGCTTCAGGCCAGGACGATCTCAGGGGGACCAGTCGTCCAGCAGCGTGTCCGCCACGAACCGGCGCACCTTCGGATCCACGAGCCGGCGCAGGTCCGGGTCGGGGTCCACCGACAGGGCCACGGAGGCCTGGAGCGCGGCGATTCCGCCCTGGGCGCGCAGTAGACGGAACGCGGCCCTGCGGGTGTGCGCGGGCCGTTCCGGGGCGGTGCGCGCGGCCAGCGCGCCCGGGTCCAGCCGCCGGGCCACGGGGCGCAGGCAGAGCCCGGCCTCGCGGGTCACCGACGCCGACGGGTCGTCCAGCATCGCGAGCAGGACCGCGTCGGGGGTGGTGGCGTCCAGGTGGCGCAGCCCGGCCAGGGCGGCCGCCCGTACCGCGTCGGCGGGATGGTCCAGCAGGGCGTGCAGCAGCGGTGTGTCGTCGCGCCGGGCGCACTCGCAGAAGCCGGCCACCGCGTACCGGCTCACGCGCTCCGGGTCCGTGACGAGCCCGAGGTAGTGCGCGTACGGGTCGCCGCCGTCCTGGCGCACGAGCCAGCGGGCACAGGCCCGGACCATGGCGGACCGGTCGGCCAGGTGCTCCGCGGCCTGCGCCGACCGGCCGGCCCCGCGCAGGGCGGTGACCCCGGCGGCCCGGACCATCGGGCGGCGTCCGCCGAGCAGGATGTCGATCGCCTCGTCGTCCGGCCCGTCGGCGGCCATCGCCGCCAGGGCGGCGTCGGTCCACATCCGGCTCGACCACGGGTCGTGCTCCACGGCGGCCCCCCGGGCGAACTCCCGTACGCCGAACTGCCCGGTGGCGAGGGTGAGGCGGGTGGCGAAGCGGCGGGTCGGCAGGTCGGTGCTCTTCCTGAGGCGCTCCAGCATGGCCCCGCGCTGCTTGGGGGTCAGCGAGTTCCAGCTCCAGGTCGTCGCGGCCTGTCCCGGGCGCCACCAGGCGGCCAGGAGGGTGTACCGGCCGCTCAGGGCGGCCTCCATCTGCTCCAGTGCCCAGGTGCCGTGCTCGCGGCCGCCCAGTCGGATGACGAGGGGGGTGAGTTCGGTCAGCGCGTGGGCGGAATCGTCGGCCACCTCCTGACCCAGCAGCCTGCGGGTCCGGTACCGGGCGCCGGGGGGATTGTTGGCCACCGCCCGGCCCAGCACCCTGCGGGCCCGGTCCCGGACCTGCGGGACCCAGTCGGCGCAACGGATCAGGACGAGCGGCAGCGGGGGATTGCGCCACGCGGCGAGCGCGGACGCGCGGATCCGCCCGTCGGGGTCGCACAGGCGGGCCTCGATCCGGGTGCTGCGGAGCGCGGTGTCCGGGTGGGAGCCCAGGCGCCGCACCTCCTGGTCGAAGGCGATCCAGGCTTCCGGCCCGCTCCCGGCGAGGCTCCCGGCGAGGCCGCCCTGCCCGCGCAGGAGCGCCGCCGCCACGGCGCGCCCCCGTTGCGCGTCCTGCCCTGTGCCCCGCATGTGCCCTCCCCGGATCGCCTTGCCCGCTGATCGTAGGCGGCGGCCCGCGGGCCACGCTCCTGATATCCGGGCTGGTCAGCGGCGTGGCGGGCCGACTCGATTGACGAAACATACGGAGCAATGCATAGTTATGCCTGTTCTTGTTTGCACCGTAAGGGAGAGATCCGTGGCCGAGCGCGTCGTACTCGCCTATTCAGGCGGCCTTGACACCTCCGTCGCCATCGGCTGGATCGCCGAGGAGACGGGCGCCGAGGTCATCGCCGTCGCCGTGGACGTCGGCCAGGGCGGCGAGGACCTGGACGTCATCCGCAAGCGCGCTCTCGCCTGCGGCGCCGTCGAGGCCGAGGTCGCCGACGCCAGGAACGAGTTCGCAGAGGAGTACTGCCTCCCGGCCATCAAGGCGAACGCCCTCTACATGGACCGCTACCCGCTGGTCTCCGCGCTCTCCCGGCCGGCGATCGTCAAGCACCTCGTCGCCGCCGCCCGCAAGCACGACGCCTCGATCGTGGCCCACGGCTGCACCGGCAAGGGCAACGACCAGGTCCGCTTCGAGGCCGGCATCGCCGCCCTCGGCCCCGACCTCACCTGCATCGCCCCGGTCCGCGACTACGCCATGACCCGGGACAAGGCGATCGCCTTCGCCGAGAAGGCGGACCTCCCGATCGCCACCACCAAGAAGTCCCCGTACTCCATCGACCAGAACGTCTTCGGGCGCGCCGTCGAGACGGGCTTCCTGGAGGACATATGGAACGCCCCGATCGAGGACATATACGAGTACACCTCGGACCCGGCCCTCCCGCGCGAGGCCGACGAGGTCGTCATCTCCTTCGAGGCGGGCGTCCCGGTCGCCATCGACGGCAGGCCCGTCACCGTCCTCCAGGCGATCCAGCAGCTCAACGAGCGGGCCGGAGCCCAGGGCGTCGGCCGGATCGACATCGTCGAGGACCGCCTCGTCGGCATCAAGTCCCGCGAGGTGTACGAGGCCCCGGGCGCGATCGCGCTGATCACCGCCCACCAGGAGCTGGAGAACGTCACCGTCGAGCGCGAGCTGGCCCGCTACAAGCGGCAGGTCGAGCAGCGCTGGGGCGAGCTGGTCTACGACGGCCTGTGGTTCTCCCCGCTCAAGCGGGCCCTGGACGGCTTCATCGACGAGGCCAGCCGGCACGTCACCGGTGACATCCGGATGACCCTGCACGGCGGCCGCGCCGTCGTCACCGGCCGCAGGTCGGACCGGTCGCTGTACGACTTCAACCTGGCGACCTACGACTCGGGCGACACCTTCGACCAGTCCAAGGCCCAGGGCTTCATCGAGATCTTCGGCCTCTCCTCGAAGATCGCAGCGCGTCGCGACCTCGCCTGAATCGTTTGACGCTGTACCGAGACGGCCTCCCCGCCACCCCCCGCTGGGGGAGGGGAAGGCCGCCGCACCACCACCCTCATGAGGAGCAGTAGCTGTGAGCAGCAACAACGGTGACGTCCGGCTCTGGGGCGGCCGGTTCGCCGACGGCCCTTCCGAGGCCCTCGCGAAGCTGTCCGCGTCGGTCCACTTCGACTGGCGCCTCGCGCCGTACGACATCGCCGGCTCGCGCGCCCACGCCCGTGTGCTCGCGAAGGCGGGGCTGCTGACGGCCGAGGAACTCGACCGCATGATCGCGGGCCTGAACCAGCTCGAGGCCGCCGTGGCCGACGGTTCCTTCACCGGCACCATCGCCGACGAGGACGTCCACACCGCGCTCGAGCGCGGCCTGCTGGAGCGGCTCGGCCCCGACCTCGGCGGCAAGCTGCGCGCGGGGCGTTCGCGCAACGACCAGGTGGCCACCCTCTTCCGGATGTACCTGCGCGACCACGCGCGGATCATCGGCGGGCTGATCGCCGACCTCCAGGACGCGCTGGTCGGCCTCGCCGAGGCGCACCCGGACGTGGCGATGCCGGGCCGGACCCACCTCCAGCACGCGCAGCCCGTGCTCTTCGCCCACCACGTACTGGCGCACGTGCAGGCCCTGTCCCGGGACGCGGAGCGGCTGCGGCAGTGGGACACCCGGACCGCGGTCTCCCCGTACGGCTCGGGCGCCCTGGCCGGATCCTCGCTCGGCCTGGACCCGGAGGCGGTCGCCGCCGACCTGGGCTTCGAGCGGGGCTCGGTCGGCAACTCGATCGACGGCACGGCCTCCCGCGACTTCGTCGCCGAGTTCGCCTTCGTCACCGCGATGATCGGGATCAACCTGTCCCGGATCGCGGAGGAGATCATCCTCTGGAACACGAAGGAGTTCTCCTTCGTCACCCTCCACGACGCCTTCTCCACCGGCTCGTCGATCATGCCGCAGAAGAAGAACCCGGACATCGCGGAGCTGGCGCGCGGCAAGTCGGGCCGCCTCATCGGCAACCTGACCGGCCTGCTCGCCACGCTCAAGGCCCTTCCCCTGGCCTACAACCGGGACCTCCAGGAGGACAAGGAGCCGGTCTTCGACTCCTGCGACACCCTCGAGGTGCTGCTGCCGGCCTTCACCGGCATGATGGCCACCCTCACGGTCAACCGGGAGCGGATGGAGGAGCTGGCTCCGGCGGGCTTCTCGCTCGCCACCGACATCGCCGAGTGGCTGGTCAAGCAGGGCGTGCCCTTCCGGGTGGCGCACGAGGTGGCCGGCGAGTGCGTCAAGGAGTGCGAGGGGCTCGGCATCGAGCTGGACGAGCTGACGGACGAGCAGTTCGCGAAGATCTCCGAGCACCTCACGCCCGAGGTCCGTACGGTCCTCAACGTCCCCGGGGCCCTGGCCTCCCGCAACGGCCGCGGCGGCACCGCCCCGTCGGCGGTCGCGGTCCAGCTCACCGAGCTGAAGGCCGACCTGGTCATCCAGCACGCCTGGGCGATCCACAAGCAGTAGATCCACAAGCAGGAGATCCACCAGCAGTAGCCGTCGTGCCCGGAGGGGCGGTACGGGCCGCGCGCCCGTACCGCCCCTCCGGCGTGCGGGGGTGTCAGTTGCCGCTCGCCCAGTCGGCCAGGGCGTCGAAATCCGGCCGGGTCAGGCCGATCCGCTCGTCGACGTACATCAGCAGGGCGTGCGCCGGGTGGCGCTGGTCGACGTACTCGCGGTCCATGGCCGTGATGTCGTCGTCGATCCAGGCGAAGGGCCGCGCGCCCGCGTACTCGAGGACGTACTGCGTCTTCCAGAAGGTGCCGCGCGGCGCCCGGCCGTGCATCACCGGCCAGTCGATGAACGGGAGCCGCGGCAGCCCCAGGTGCGGTCCTATCCAGTCGTTCGCCTCGTCCTTCCAGGTGGTGGCCCAGACGAGCTCGTACGCGTCCGCCAGCGCGAGCAGCTCCGCGCCGTGGGCGGGATTCAGCCAGACTCTCAGCGGCTTGGCGCTCTCCGCCGCCGTCCAGCCCGTGGGCCGCATCCGGTGGGTCGTGTAGCCCTCGGGGCGGCGCTGGGCCTGGGCGGCGTAGGGGTTCAGCGGTCCGTCGACGTCGATCAGCAGCAGCGGCTTCATGTCCTCAGGGTTCCTCTCGGGCTGCCCGGTCGGCAGCTGGTTTCTTGGTGGGGGTGCTCGAGCGAATGAGACGTCGACGTCTCATTCGGGGTATGCTTGTCTCATGGCCATGGATCGTGACCAGGTGCTCCGCGACGCGGCGGCCCTGCTCTCCCGCAAATCGACCGCAACGATGGACGAGGTCGCCCGCGCGGCGGGCATCGGCCGCGCGACCCTCCACCGGCACTTCGCCGGGCGGGACGCCCTCGTACGGGCCCTCGAAGAGCTCGGCATCCGCGAGTTCGAGGTGGCCTTCGACAACGCCCGCCTCGACGAGGGCACGGCGGTGGAGGCGCTGCGGCGGCTCGTCGCCCAGGCGGAGCCCAACGCCGAGCTGCTGGCCTTCCTCGTCACCGAGAACCAGCTCTTCGAAGGCGACCAGGTCAACGAGGGCTGGGCCCGCCTCGACGCCCGCGTGAGCGCGCTCTTCAGGCGCGGCCAGCAGGAGGGCGACATCCGGATCGACCTGAGCCCCGCCTGGCTCACCGAGGCCCTCTACGGCCTGATCGGCACCTGCGCCTGGGCCGTCATGGACGGCCGGGTCGCCGCCAAGGACTTCCAGTACATGATCACCGAGTTGCTGCTCGGTGGCGCAAGACGGAGTGTGGAGTGATGAGCCGAACCGTACAGCTGAACCGGCCGACGGGGGCGGAGGGGAAGAGCCGAGGACGCTGGCTGGCGCTCTCCGTGCTCGTCCTGGCCGTGCTGCTGGTCGCGGTGGACGCCACCGTACTCGGCCTCGCCACCCCCTCCCTCAGCGAGGACCTCAAGCCGTCCGGCACCCAGCTGCTGTGGATCGGCGACATCTACTCCTTCGTCATCGCCGGCCTGCTCGTCTCCATGGGCTCCCTCGGCGACCGCATCGGCCGCAAGAAGCTGCTGCTGCTCGGCGCCACCGCCTTCGGCGCCGTGTCCGTCCTGAACGCCTACGCGACCAGCCCCGAGATGATGATCGTGGCCCGGGCGCTGCTCGGCGTGGCCGGCGCGACCCTGATGCCGTCCACCCTCGCGCTGATCCGCAACATCTTCCACGACCCCCGCGAGCGCAGCCTCGCCATCGGCATCTGGGGCGCCACCGCCTCGGCCGGCGCGGCCGTCGGACCGGTCGTCGGCGGAGCCCTGCTCCAGCACTTCTGGTGGGGCTCGGTCTTCCTCATCAACCTGCCCGTGATGATCGCCCTGGTCCTCGTCGGCATCAAGCTGCTGCCCGAATCCAAGAACCCGGTCGCCGGCCCCTGGGACCTCTTCAGCGTCGCGCTCTCCCTGACCGGTGTCATCGGCGTGGTCTACGCCGTCAAGGACGTCGCCACCCACGGCCCGAGCTGGGGCGTCTGGGCCGCCGCCGTGACCGGCTCCGCGTGCCTGTACGCCTTCGTCCGCCGCCAGTTCACCCTGACCTCCCCGCTGCTCGACATGCGGCTCTTCAAGCACCGCGGCTTCTCCGGCGCGGTCCTCGCCGACCTGCTGACCGTGTTCGGCCTCTCCGGACTGGTCTTCTTCCTCTCCCAGTTCCTCCAGCTGGTGCAGGGCCGCGACCCCCTGGAGGCGGGCCTCGCCGAACTGCCCGCCGCCATCGGCGCGGTCGCCACCGGCCTGCTCGCGGGCCGCTACGCCCGCCGGTACTCGGTACGCGGCATCGTGGCCGGCGGCCTCGCGGCCATCGGCCTGGCCCTGGCCGTCCTCACCGTGATCCACAAGGAGACCGGCTACCCGCTGCTCGGCGCGGCCCTGCTCGTCGTCGGCCTGGGCGCGGGCTTCTCCTTCACCGTCACCGCCGACGTGATCCTCTCCAGCGTGCCCAAGGAACAGGCCGGTTCGGCCTCGGCCGTCTCCGAGACCGCGTACGAACTGGGCGCCGCGCTCGGCATCGCCCTGCTCGGCTCCATCGTGACCGGCGTCTACCAGGGCTTCACCGCCCCGGCGACGGTCCCCGGCCCGGTCGCCGACGCGGCACACGAATCCCTCGGCGGCGCCGTCGAGGCGGCCAGGGTCCTGGACCCGCAGACCGCCTCGCAGATGGTCGGCGCGGCCCAGGAGGCCTTCGTGGACGGGCTGCGGCTCGCCTCCGGCGTCGGCGCGGCCGTCCTGCTGGCCACCGCCGCCGCGGCCTGGTTCCTGCTGAAGGGGCAGGAGCTCCAGGACGGCGTCGAGCACTGACGTCCCGCCAGGGCAGGGCATCCCGGCCGGAGTTGACAGTCCGTCGGAACCCGGGACACCATCCCCGCGATGGAGATCAACGACCTGACCCCGGCCGAGCGCCGCGTATGGGAAGCCTTCCCGCGCGGTGAGGGCGTCGACTTCCGGGCGGATCCCGACGAGACCGGCGCCGGCGGCGAGTCCTGGGGCCCCGAGCGGACCCTGCGCGGCGAGGTGCTCACCGCCCTGCTGCTGAGCGGGCCCAATGCCGAAAGGCAGGTCGCCGGGCTCAACATCAGGGGCGCCCGGATCACCGGCAGACTGAACCTCAGGTACGCCGTCGTCGAGCACCCGATCCGGCTGCGGTCCTGTTGGTTCGAGCGCAAACCCCTGCTCCACGGGGCGCAGCTGCGGTACTTCGTGGTCAACGACTCGACGCTGCCGGGGCTGAACGCCGACTTCGTCAGCGTCGACGTCGCGCTCAAACTGTCCTGCTGCCGCATCACCGGTCCGGTCCGGCTCGCCGGGGCCCGGATAGCCGGCGGCCTCTTCCTGCGCCGGGCGGTCATCGGCACGCCCCCCACCGCGGGGGAGCCCGCGGAAGAGACCGCGCAGCCCCTGCTCCAGATCAACCACGCCGACATCGGCACCGACATCATCGCCATGGACCTCACGGTCCACGGCCAGACCCGGATCAACGGCACCACCGTCGCCGGCCAGGTCAACCTCAACGACGCCCGTCTGCTGGCCCCCGGTGGCATCGCACTGCACGCCGAGAACCTGACCGTCGGCACCGACCTGCGGGGCCACCGGCTGGAGGCCGAGGGCATGTTCAACCTCACGGGCTCCCGCATACCGGGCCAGCTCTACCTCGGCCGCGCCGCCTTCAGCAACCCCGGCGGGGTCGCCCTGCGCGCCTCGAGCTGTGTCGTCGGCGAGGTGTGGCTGAGCTCCTGCGAAACGATCCGGGGCGTGGTGAGCATGCGCCGCTCCCAGTTCGACCTGCTGCACATGCCGCCGGAGACCTGGCCGGCGCAGATCCGCATCGACGGCCTCACCTACCGCACCCTCGCCCCCCACCTGCCCGCCGAGGAGCGGCTGCCCGCCCTGGAGCGGGAGGAGTCGGGCTACCTCCCGTACGCCTACGAACAGCTCGCCGCCGCCTACCGCACGGCCGGCGACGAGGCGGGCGCGCGCAGCGTCCAGCTGGCCAAGCTGCGCCGCCACCGGCGCACCCAGCCCCGCCACTCCCGCCTCTGGGGGCTGCTCCAGGACGCCACCGTCGGCTACGGCTTCCGGCCGCTGCGCGCGGCGGGCTGGCTGCTGGCGCTGCTGCTGACCGGCTGGATCGCGTACGGTCTGCGGCCGCCCCGCCCGATCAAGGCGGGGGAGGCGCCCGACTTCAACCCGGTCTTCTACACCCTCGACCTGATGCTGCCGATCATCGGCTTCGGCCAGGAGACGGCCTTCGCGCCGAGCGGCTGGTACCAGTGGCTGTCGTACCTGCTGATCGTGACCGGCTGGGTCCTCGCCACCACGACGGCGGCGGGCGTCAGCCGGGCACTCCAGCGGCAGTAGCTAGTGCTGTGACCGGCAAGGTTCACCGGGTCGCCACGCCCGGCACGGCACCTCACTGCGTTGTCGGACCGCGCAAGTACGTCCAGTACGAGCCGCGGCCCTCCGCCTTGCGATGCACCGCACCGGACGCCGCGCCCCGGCAAACCTTTCCGGCCACAGCACTAGGCGGCCTTCGCCTTGGTGGCGTACATGTCCACGTACTCCTGGCCCGACAGCCGCATGACCTCGGCCATCACCGAGTCGGTGACGGCGCGCAGCACGTAGCGGTCGCGGTCCATGCCCTCGTAGCGGGAGAACTCCATCGGCTCGCCGAAACGGACGGTGACCCGGCCCGGGCGCGGCATGCCGGCGCCGCCGGGCTGGAGCTTGTCCGTGCCGATCATCGCGAAGGGGACCACCGGAGCGCCGGTCATCAGCGTGAGGCGGGCGATACCGGTACGGCCGCGGTAGAGCCGGCCGTCGGGGGAGCGGGTGCCCTCGGGGTAGATCCCGAAGATCTTGCCCTCCTCGAGGATCCGGCGGCCCGTCATCAGCGCCGCGACCCCGCCGTTCGCACCGTCCCGGTCCACCGGGATCATTCCGGCGCCGGTGAAGAACCACGCCATCAGACGACCCTTGAGGCCCTTGCCCGTCACGTACTCGTCCTTGCCGATGAAGTGGACCGTACGGTCACAGACCAGCGGAAGGATCATCGAGTCGATGAAGGTGAGGTGATTGCCCGCCAGGATCACCGGACCGGTGCCCGGAATGTTCTCCAGCCCCTCGACCTTGGTGCGGAACATCAGGCGCATGACCGGTCCGACAGTGGCTTTGATGAGCGCGGTACGGAACAACGTGAGCCCTCCGGCATCGAAAAGCGGCTTTCGCACCACACGGCGGTAGTGCAGGTGAGGACGATACTCGTGGGTCACCCCTGATCGCACATCGGGTTCACGCGGTGGATACGCAGTGTTGACACACGTTTCCGCCATGTTCCGGCGGAGCCCACCCCCGCGCCATCCGCCCTTGCCTACCATCGGCACGCCGATCCGGGCCGCACGCCCCGGAGATCCCGGGGGCCGCGGGCCCGTTTCAGAATCAGGAGAGGCACTCATGACGCAGGGTGGGGCAGCGCGGCGAACGGTGCTCGGAGCGGCCGTGCTGGCGGCCGGAACCGGCATCACCGGACTGGCGGCGGGAACCGCCTCCGCCGCCGAGGGCGGGCACGGCGAGGGCGGCTACCGGGACCTCCCCGTCCCGCTGGTGATCGGCCACCGCGGCGCCAGCGGCTACCGCCCCGAACACACCCTCGGCTCCTACCAGCTGGCCCTCGACCTGGGTGCCGACGTCATCGAGCAGGACCTCGTCCCCACCAAGGACGGCCATCTCGTGTGCCGCCACGAGAACGAGATCGGCGGCACCACCGACGTCGCCGACCACCCCGAGTTCGCCGCCCGGCGCACGACCAAGACGATCGACGGGGTCTCCGTCACGGGCTGGTTCACCGAGGACTTCACCCTCGCCGAGCTGAAGACCCTGCGCGCGAAGGAACGTATCCCCGCCGTCCGCCAGCGCAACACGCTCTACGACGGCCACTGGGCCGTCCCCACCTTCGAAGAGGTGCTGCGCTGGGCCAACCGCGAGGGCCGGCTGCGCGACAAGCGGATCTGGCTGCACGTGGAGACCAAGCACCCCAGCTACTTCCGGGGACTGGGCCTGGGTCTGGAGGAGCCCCTCGCCAAGCTGCTGCGCCGCTACGGGCGCGACGGCCACGATGCCGCCGTCTTCCTCCAGTCCTTCGAGCCCTCCAGCATCCAGCGGCTCTCCCGCCTGGTGTCCGCCCCGCGGGTGGTGCTGCTCTCCGCGGCGAACACCCGGCCCTGGGACTTCGAGGTGGCCAAGGACCCCCGTACCGTCGCGGACCTGGTCAAGCCCGAGGGACTGAAGTGGATCGCCGGCTTCGCCCAGGGCATCGGCCCCACCCTCGACCTCATCGTCCCGCGCGACGCGGCCGGCAAGCTCGCCGCTCCCACCACCCTCGTACGCGACGCCCACGCCCGGGGCCTGGTCCTGCACCCCTATACGGCGCGCAACGAGAACAGCTTCCTGCCGGCCGAGTACCGCAAGGGCACCGACCCGGCCGCCTACGGCGACGCCTTCGGCGCCTTCAAGAAGTACTTCGAACTGGGCGTCGACGGCATCTTCACCGACAACCCGGACACCGGACTGCTCGCCGCCGAGGCCTTCCGCCCCGGCCGCGGCGTCAACCGCTAGACCCCGCACCCCGTACGGGTGGGCCGGGCCCGGCGGGGAAACCGCCCGGCCCGCCGCCCGCGTCCCGCCCGGCATGGACCTGCGACAGGAACCGGACCTGCTCAAGGAGCTGGGCCCGCTGCTCTCCGCCGAGGCGGCCGCGGAGGCCCCGGCCGCCGGGGTGGACGCCGCCGACCTGGAACAAGCCGTCTGGGTGAGGCTGCTGGAGCCCGGCGCGCGCGCCCCCGACTCCACCGGCCGCGCCCGCTGGCTGCGGCGGGCGGTGCGCGCCGAGGCCCGGCTCGCCCGGCGGCGGGCGCGGCGCGAGATCCCGTACGGTGCCACCCCCGCCGACGCGGCCGGCGAGCCGGAGGGGGCCCTGCTGCACGGTGAGGAGAACCGGGCCCTCCGATCGGCGGTCGCCCGGTTGCCGGGGCGCTGCCCGGAGCTGATAGGCGCACTTCTGTCGCCCAGAGACCTTACTTACCGTGAAATCGCAGGAGAGTTGGGTATCTCACAAGGAAGTTTGGGGCCGGTACGTTCCCGTTGCCTGGGATGTCTGCGCAGAATGCTGGCTGCAGAGGTTGCGGCTCCTGGCCCGTGGGGAAAGGAGCGGTAGACCGGAGAGCCACCAGGTGAGCGGGAGGCATGCGCACATGGGCATGAGCGTGACCATTTCGGCGGCGGCCGCCGAAGACGCCGAGCAGATCTTCAAGCTGCAGTATCTGGCGTTCCAGCGGGAGGCCGAGCTGTACGGCAACTACCTCATCCAGCCCCTGACCCAGTCCCTGGACTCCCTGAAGGCGGAGCTGGCCTCGGACACCGTCCTGGTGGCCCGGCTCGGCGACGAGGTGGTGGGCGCCGTGCGCGGCAGCGTCGGCGAGGACGGCACGGCGAGCATCGGCAAGCTGTGCGTACACCCGCGCCTCCAGGGCCACGGTCTCGGCGCCCGGCTGCTGCGCGGGGTCGAGGGGGCCCTCGCCGGACACGGCGGCACGACCCGCTTCCGCCTCTACACGGGCCACAAGAGCGAGTCCAACCTGCGGCTCTACCGCAAGGCCGGCTACGCGCAGGTCGGCAACCGCACCGCCTCCGACGGCGTGCACCTGGTGATCCTGGAGAAGGAAGCCAAGGACAGCGACTACGCCGTCAGCGCGTAGGCACCGCAAGGGCGTTGCCCCGGCCCGGGGATCCGGGCCGGTGTCAGCGCTTGGAGCGGAGCCAGAGGATCCCGGTGACGGGCAGGATCACCGGGATGAACAGGTAGCCCATCCCGAAGTCCGACCACACCGTCGCGTCGGGAAAGGACTCGGGCCGCACCAGGGTCCAGGCGCCGACGGCCAGCACCCCGGCCAGTTCGGCCGCGCAGCAGACCAGCGCCGCCCTGCGGGCCTTCTCCCCGCCGCGCACCAGCGAGTACGTGATGAAGGCGTAGGCCACGGCCGCCGCCGCCGACAGCGAGTACGCCAGCGGCGCCCGGTCGAACTCGGTGGAGATCTGGTAGACCGAGCGCGAGAGCGCGCCCACCACCATCACCCCGTAGAGCCAGACCAGCAGCAGCCCGGGACCGGAGACCAGTCGCTTGCGCCCGGTGGGCGGGGCGGTCGTCGTGTCAGGCACCGGTGGTTCCCCAGATGTCGTAGAGCCGTACTTCCAGCACGGCGAGGACGACCGCACCCGCGGCCACCGTCACCGAACCCCACTTGGTGCGCTCGGTCAGCGAGAGCATCCCGGCGGCCGGGACCGCCGCGAAGGCGCCCAGCAGATAGGCCACGAAGATCACCGTGCCCTGTCCGGGCTTCTCGCCCCGGCCCAGCTGGACCAGGCCGATCACCAGCTGCGCCAGGACCAGTACGGTCACCGCGGCCATGCCGATGAAGTGCCAGTCCTTGGTCGGCTGGTCCCGCCATGCGGCGTAGCCGCACCAGGCGGCGAGGGCGAGGGCGGCCACACCGATGGCGACCGTCAGGGCGTCGAGCATGCAGCGAGGGTATTACGGGCCGAAAGACCCGATGCGCCCACCCCTCGTCCTACGGATCGTGGCCTTGACCACAACGCACCCGGCCGCCGGGCTCGCCGCGGACGCGGCCGTCAGGGACCTCCCGGCCGTGTCGGCGCTGGTCGGCACTGGTCAGCGCTGGTCGGCGACGCTGGTGACCCGCTCGAGACGGACGACCGGGGTCGACCGGAGTGTTCCGGAATGTGATCAGAATGCGTCCGCTATGCGGACAGTGTTGATCGGAGAGTCGCCATGTCTGCTTTACTGGGGCCCATGACCACGACGAGCAGCCGCACCCTTGCGACCGAGGCGACGATGACGCCCGGTGCTCGTTGTATGTGTCGAATGTGCGCCTTCTGAGGGCCCCTTCCTGCAGTCTCGCGCCCCGAAGCGAGACCGGCCGAGCAACTCCGCCACCGCAGTCGACTGACACCAACAGCTGACCCGCAGTACGGATCGCTCCTGCCCCGCGCACGCGTCGTCGCCATCCTTTTGTGACGGTTCGACCCGTATCGCGTCTCCAGATGTTTGCCCCGTGCACGGCATCCGCACCCCGTGCACTCGACAGCGACGGAAATCCTGTGATCACCACATCGGGCCTCACGAAGGTCTACCAGTCCCGTGGCCGCGAGGTCACCGCCCTGGACGGCGTCGACCTGCACGTCCGCGAGGGCGAGGTCTACGGAGTCATCGGCCAGAGCGGCGCCGGCAAGTCCTCCCTGATCCGCTGCGTGAACCTGCTCGAGCGCCCCACCACCGGCACCGTCACCGTCGACGGGGCCGACCTCACCGCCCTCGCCGGCCGCGGCCGCCGCGCCGGCAAGGAACTCCGCCAGGCCCGCAGCCGCATCGGCATGGTCTTCCAGCACTTCAACCTGCTGTCCTCGCGCACCGTCCAGGCCAACATCGAGCTGCCCCTGGAGATCCTCGGAGTCTCCGGCCGCGAGCGCACCCGCAAGGCCCTGGAACTCCTCGACCTGGTCGGCCTCGCCGACAAGGCCAAGGCCTACCCCACCCAGCTCTCCGGCGGCCAGAAGCAGCGCGTCGGCATCGCCCGCGCCCTGGCCGGCGACCCCAAGGTCCTCCTCTCCGACGAGGCCACCAGCGCCCTGGACCCCGAGACCACCCGCTCGATCCTCCAGCTGCTGCGCGACCTCAACCGCCAGCTCGGCCTGACCGTCCTGCTCATCACGCACGAGATGGACGTGGTCAAGTCCGTCTGCGACTCCGCCGCGCTGATGAAGCGGGGCCGGATCGTCGAGTCCGGCACCGTCGCCGAACTGCTCGCCACCCCCGGCTCCGAGCTGGCCGGCGAACTCTTCCCCGTCAGCGGCGCCGCCACCGGCCCCGACCGCACGGTCGTCGACGTCACCTTCCACGGCGACGCCGCCACCCAGCCGGTCATCTCCCAGCTGGCGCGCACGTACAACATCGACATCTCGATCCTCAGCGCCGCGATGGACACCGTCGCCGGCCGCCAGATCGGACGGATGCGCATCGAACTGCCCGGCCGCTACGAGGACAACGTCGTACCCGTCGGCTTCCTGCGCGAGCAGGGCCTCCAGGTCGACCTCGTCGACGCCGACGCCGACTCCGACCTCGACTCCGAAATCGCCGCACTGGTCAAGGATGGTGCCAAGTGACCTGGTCCGAGATGCAGCCCCTGCTCACCCAGGGCACCTACGACACCCTCTACATGGTGCTGTGGTCCACCCTGGTGACCGTCCTCGGCGGACTGCCCATCGGCATCCTCCTCGTCCTCACCGACAAGGGCGGCCTCCTGCAGAACCAGCCGCTCAACAAGGCCCTCGGCGTGATCGTGAACATCGGCCGCTCGATGCCGTTCATCATCCTGCTGATCTTCCTGATCCCGGTCACCACCGCCGTCGTCGGCACCTTCATCGGCCCCACCGCCATGATCGTCCCGCTCGCCATCGGCGCCGTCCCCTTCTTCGCCCGGCTCGTCGAGACGGCCGTCCGCGAGGTGGACCACGGCCTGATCGAGGCCGTCGAGTCCATGGGCGGCGGCATCCCCACCCTCATCGGCAAGGTCCTGCTGCCGCAGGCCCTGCCCTCGCTGGTCGCCGCCGTCACCACCACCGTGATCACCCTGGTCGGCTACTCCGCCATGGCCGGCGCCGTCGGCGGCGAAGGACTCGGCTCGAAGGCCATCACCTACGGCTTCCAGCGCTTCGAGACCGGCTTCATGTTCGCCACCGTCGCCGTCCTGATCGCCCTCGTCACGGTGATCCAGCTGATCGGCGACGGCGTGGTACGCGTCCTTGCGCGCCGCGGCCGGACAGCCTGAAAGAACTTCCCCACCGCAGAGCCCGCACTTGTCGTGCTTGGGCCACCACCCGCGAAACACCCGCGAAAAGCAAGAAAGGCACTCTTCGTGCGTAAGAACATCAAGCTCACCGCCATCGCCGCCGCCTCCGCCGCGCTCGCCCTCGGCCTCACCGCCTGCGGCAGCTCCTCGGACCCCTCCACGGCCGCCAAGACCGACGGCGGCAAGGTCGACGAGAGCAAGCCGCTGGTCATCGCGGCCTCCCCGAGCCCGCACGCCGACATCCTGAACTTCGTCAAGGACAAGCTGGCGGCCAAGGACGGCCTCAAGCTCGAGGTGAAGGAGTTCACGGACTACGTCCTGCCCAACACCGCCACCGAGCAGGGCCAGGTCGACGGCAACTTCTTCCAGCACAAGCCGTACCTCGACGACTTCAACAAGAAGAACAGCACGCACATCGTGCCCGTCGTGAACGTGCACCTGGAGCCCCTCGGCCTGTACTCCAAGAAGGTCAAGGCCCTCTCGGACATCAAGCCCGGCCAGACCATCGCCGTCCCCAACGACACCACCAACGAGGGCCGCGCGCTCCAGCTCCTCGCGGCCAACAAGCTGATCACCCTCAAGGACGGGGTCGGCACCAGCGCCAAGCTGTCCGACATCACCGACAAGAAGGGCCTGGAGTTCAAGGAGCTGGAGGCCGCCACGGTCCCGCGCGCCCTGAACGACGTGGACGCCGCCGTCATCAACGGCAACTACGCCCTCGAGGCCAAGCTCTCGCCCGCCAAGGACGCCCTGGTCCTGGAGAAGGCCGAGGGCAACCCGTACGCCAACTTCCTGGCGGTCAAGGACGGCAGCCAGAACGACCCGCGCATCCAGAAGCTCGCCAAGCTCCTGAACTCCGACGAGGTCAAGAAGTTCATCGAGGAGAAGTACCAGGGCTCGGTCGTCCCGGCCTTCGGCGCCCCGGCCGCCTGACCCAAGACTGCCTGGTAGACGCCGGATTCCCGGCCCCGCGCACCCCCTCGGGCGCGCGGGGCCGCGGTCTGCCCGGGGGCTTCCCGGGCTCTGCCCTGGCGCTGCCCCGGCTCTGCCCGCATCCGGGCAGCCCGGCCCTGCACATCCCCGGGCCGATGCTGCATGCTGTGGCCTACGACCCGCACAAACGGTCCCGTACCCGAACGGTCCCGCACCACGGTCTCCCAGGCATGGAGCTGCGCATGACTACCACCTTCCCGGACGTCACCATCAGCACGGACCGGCTGGTGCTGCGCCCCTTCGAGGAGGAGGACGTCACCGCGCTCGCCGAGATGATGAACGACGAGCAGGTCACCGCCTGGACCTCGGTACCGCACCCCTACACCCACGCCGACGCCCGCGCCTGGGCCACCGCGCTCTCCCACACGGAGCGCACCGAAGGCCGCGGCATCGTCTTCGCCGTCACCGAGTTCCTCACCCAGCGCCTCGTGGGCATCGTCCACCTCCAGAACACCAACTGGCGCACCCGCACCACCGAGGTCGGCTACGTCACCGCCCCCTGGGCCCGCGGCGAGGGCTACGCCAGCGAGTCCGTCCTCGCCGTCGCCCAGTGGCTCCTGCGCGACCAGCGCTTCGAGAGACTCGAACTGCGCACCGCCGCGGACAACACCGCCTCCCAACAGGTCGCCCAGAAGATCGGCTGCATCAGCGAGGGCGTCCTGCGCAACGCCTGGATAGTGCGCACCCAGGGGGCAGACGGCAGCTGGGCCGAGACCCGCACCGACCTCATCGTCTGGAGCCTGGTCCCCGAGGACCTCGACGAAGCCGACGAATACGACGCGTACGAGAGCCGCCACGCCTACCCCGGCCACACCGTCCACTCCGGATACGACGACGGCTACCCCCTCAGGCAGCGCGCCGACGCGACGGGCTACGCCGTCGGCGCCGACCGGAACTGACCCGATGACCAGGTAGTCTCACCGTGCCCACCCCCTGACGCCGCCGACGAAGCTGACGACGCTGATTCGCTGATTCGCTGACGAAGCCGACGAAGCCGGCGACGCTTCCCCGCACCCCCACCCCAGGAGACGGACGACGATGGCCGACCGGGTCACGGTGATCGGCTGGGACGGCTCGCCCCTGACCGCCGCCGCCCGGTCCGCGCTCTCCGCCGCCACACTGGTGGCCGGAGCCGCCCACCACCTCGCGCTCCCCGAAGTCCCGCCCGGCGCCGAACGCATCCGCCTCGGCAGCCTCGGCCTCGCCGCCCGGCGCATCGCCGGCCACCGCGGCACCGCCGTCGTCCTCGCCGACGGAGACCCCGGCTTCTTCGGCGTCGTACGCACCCTGCGCGCCCCGGAGCACGGCCTGGAAGTCGAGGTGGTCCCCGCCGTCTCCGCCGTCGCCGCCGCCTTCGCCCGCGCCGGAATGCCCTGGGACGACGCCCAGGTCGTCGTCGCCCACCCCCGCACCCTGCGCCGCGCCGTCAACGTCTGCCGGGCCCACCCCAAGGTCGCCGTCCTCACCTCGCCCGGCGCCGGCCCCGCCGAACTCGCCCTGCTCCTCGACGGAGTCCACCGCACCTTCGTCATCTGCGAGGAGCTGGGCACCGACCGCGAACGCGTCACCGTCCTCACCTCCGACGCCGCCGCCGACCACAGCTGGCGCGACCCCAACGTCGTCATCGTCATCGGCGGCGCCGGACACGCCCCCGCCACCGCCGACCCCGGCTGGCTGCTCGGCCAGAGCCACGGCCTCGCCCCCGTCCGCGGCTGGGCCCACCCGCGGACCGGCGCCGGAGGACAGGCAGTGGGGGAGGGGCAGTCCGCCCAGCTGCGCGCCGCCCAGCTCGCCCGCCTCGGCCCCCGCACCGGCGACCTCCTCTGGGACATCGGCGCCGGCTCCGGAGCCCTCGCCGTGGACGCCGCCGCCTTCGGCGCCGCCGTCATCGCCGTCGACGCCGACCCGCGCGCCTGTGAGCGCGTAACCGCCGCGGCCCGCAAGCGCGGTGTCCAGCTCCAGGTCGTCCCCGGCCGCGCACCCCACGTACTGGAGAACCTGCCCGAGCCCGACGTCGTACGGGTCGGCGGCGGCGGAGCCGCGGTCGTCGCCGCCGTCGCCGACCGGCGTCCCGAACGGATCGTCAGCCACGCCTCCACGCGCGACGAGGCCGAGGCCATCGGGCGCACCCTCACCGAACACGGGTACGCCGTCGAGTGCGCCCTGCTCCAGTCCGTCGGCCTCGACACCCGGACCTGGGCGGAACAGGAGCGTTCCGTGGTGTTCCTGCTGGCAGCCGAACGCCCCGTGAACCGCTAGAGCGGAGCCCGGGGTAGGCTGGCCGATCGTCGTACCGCCCGGGAGGACGCGCGACGTGGCGCAGTCCACAGCGGACCGTGCCGGTTTCTGGCCGACACGGAGGCCGACGAGCGCGACAATGCTCAGGAGTTGTTGTGCGGGCGTACGCGAGGCGTCGCACCGCGTGGCAACCCCGACGGCAAACTCCGCACGGCGGGCCCTGTGGGCGACCGGGCGATCGAAGAGGCAACACCGATGGGCGAGGGGTACGCATGACTGACACCGGCCAGGTCCCGGGCGAGGGTCACCCGGACAACGCGGGCATGGTGGATCAGCAGGGCATCCCCGCTCCGGTCCCGCCGATGCCGCCGCTGCCCCCGATGCCGCCGCAGGTCCCGGCGGGCTACGCCTTCCAGGACCTCGTGGACGACCCGGCCGAGCCCGAGGACGAGGAACTGCTGCTGATGCCCAGCGGGCAGGGCTCCTGGAGCGACCCGCAGGTGGTCCCGCCGGTGCCGGCCTTCCCCGGCGAATTCCCGGCCGAGCCCGTCTATACCGAGTACCCGCAGGCCCCGGCCGTCGGCTTCCCGGAGCCCGGACACCTCGGCTTCCCGGAGCAGGGCTACCCGGAGGCCGGCTTCCCGGCGCCGGGCTTCCCCGAGGCCGGCCAGCCGGCGCCGGGCTTCCCCGAGGCCGGCTTCCCGGAGGCAGGCCAGCCCGCGCCGGGCTTCCCGGATGCGGGCTACCCCGAGGCGGGCTTCCCCGCACCGGCCCCCGCCCCCTTCGCCGAGCCCGCCGCGTACAGCGCGGGCGCGCACGAGGCCGGCGGCCGCGACTCGGGGGCCCTGGACCTCGGCGGCCTCGTGGTCCCGCAGGCCGCCCCCGCCGCGCAGATGCCGCCCGCCGCCCCCGTGATGCCGTCCCGCCGGCCCCTGCACATGGGCCCGCCCGTGCCCGACGCCACCGGGGGAGTCGTACGCTCCCTCGCGGACCGGGGCCCGGCCGCCGCGCCGGCCGCGCCCGTGGCGCCCGTCGCCCCCCAGGCCCCGGCAGGCCCGCTTGCCCCGGCGGCCCCCGCGCTCCCGCTGCAGCCCGTCGCCGTCGCTCCGGAGCCGCTGCCGGTGCCGGTGCCGGCCCCCGAGGCGCCCGCCGCCCCGGCCCCCGAGCCGCTTGCGGCCGCCGCCGAGCCCGTGGCGGCCACCCCGGCTGCGCCCGGCCCCGAGTACCTGGACCTCCCCGCCGCCGCGCCGCAGCCGGGGGAGATCCCGCCGCTGGCCGGGACGCCGTGGACGGTGGAGCCGGCCGTTCCCGTCGCTGCCGTTCCTGTCGAGGCCGCCGCCGAGCCGTCGGCGGAGCCCGCCCCGGAGACCGCTCCCGCGGTGGAGGCCCCCGCAGCTGCCGAGGCCGTGGCCGTGGCCGTGGTCCCCGAGGCCGTGGTCCCCGAGGCCGTCGCGCCCGACGCGGTGGCCGCCGAGGCCGTCGCGCCCGAGGTCGTCGCCGTGGCCGTGGCGCCTGAGGCCGTCGCGCCCGAAGCCGTCGCCCCGGAAGCCGTCGCCCCGGAAGCCGTTGCCCCCGCGCCCGAGACGCCGGCCGAGGCCGCGCCGCCGGTCGCCGAGGCCGTGCCGGCCGTACCCGCCGCCGAAGCCGCGCCCGAGGCCCCGGAGGCCGCCGAGCTTCCCGAGGCCCCCGCCGCCGTCGAGACCCCCGCCGAGCCGCAGGCCCCGGCCGCGGAGCCGGCCGAGCCCGTCGAGGCGGCCCCCGCAGAAGCGGTGGTCCAGGACCCGGCCCCGGCCGAGCCCCTGCCGGAGCCCGTCGTCGCCGTCGCCCCGGCCGAGGCCGCGCCGGAGCCCGCCTCCGAGCCCGTCGAGGCCGAGCCCGTGGCCCCCGAGGTCGCCGTCGAAGCCGTCGAAGCCGTCGAGCCGGCCCCCGCGGAGGCAGCCGAGCCCGCCCCCGCCGAGGCAGCCGAACCCGCGGAGCCCGCCGCCGGCGAACCGGCCCCCGGGTACGACGACGCCGAGCGCGAGGCCGTCCTGCGCGTCATGCGCGAGCGCCGCGACATCCGCAAGGGCTTCCGTACCGACCCCATCCCGCACGAGGTGCTGCTGCGCGTCCTGGAGGCCGCCCACACCGCGCCCAGCGTCGGCCACTCGCAGCCGTGGGACTTCGTCGTCATCCGCTCCGCCGAGACCCGCCGGACGATGCACGAGCTCGCCCAGAAGCAGCGCGAGGCCTACGCCAAGTCGCTGCCCAAGGGCCGGGCCAAGCAGTTCAAGGAACTCAAGATCGAGGCCATCCTCGACACCCCGGTGAACATCGTCGTCACCGCCGACCCCACCCGCGGCGGCCGCCACACCCTCGGCCGGCACACCCAGCCGCAGATGGCCCCGTACTCCTCCGCCCTCGCGGTCGAGAACCTCTGGCTCGCCGCGCGCGCCGAAGGCCTCGGCGTCGGCTGGGTCAGCTTCTTCGACGAGCGCGAGATGGTCCGCGCGCTCGGCCTGCCGGAGCACCTCGAGGTCGTCGCGTACCTGTGCGTCGGGTACGTGGACGAGTTCCCCGAGGAGCCCGAGCTGGCACAGGCCGGCTGGTCCCAGCGGCGTCCGCTGGCCTGGGTCGTGCACGAGGAGACGTACGGGCGCCGCGCGCTGCCCGGCGAGGCCCCGCACGACCTCCTTTCCGAGACCGTCGCGAGCATCCGCCCGCTCGACGCCAAGGCGCTGGGCGAGGCTTGGGAGCGGCAGAAGCGCATGACCAAGCCCGCGGGCGCGCTCGGCATGCTCGAGATCATCTCCGCGCAGCTGTCCGGCCTCTCCCGGGTCTGCCCGCCGCCGATCCCCGAGCCGGCCGCCGTCGCGATCTTCGCCGGTGACCACGGGGTGCACGCCCAGGGCGTCACGCCGTGGCCCCAGGAGGTCACCACGCAGATGGTGGCCAACTTCCTGGGCGGCGGCGCGGTCTGCAACGCCTTCGCCAACCAGGTCGGCGCCGAGGTCTGCGTCATCGACGTCGGCGTCGCGGGCGACCTGCCCGCCACCCCGGGGCTGCTCCCGCGCAAGATCCGCCCGGGCACGGCCGACCTGTCCGTCGGTCCGGCGATGACCCGCGAGGAGGCCATCGCGGCCATCGAGGTGGGCATCGAGACCGCCCGGGACCTCGTCGCGGCGGGCAACAAGGCGCTGCTCACGGGTGAGATGGGCATCGCGAACACCACCGTCTCGGCGGCCCTGATCTCCGTCTTCACCGGAGTCGACCCGGCGGAGGTCACCGGCCGCGGCACGGGCATCAACGACGAGACCCACGCCCGCAAGGTCGACGTGGTGCGCCGCGCCCTGGAACTCCACCAGCCGGACCCGGCCGACCCGATCGGCGTCCTGGCGGCCATCGGCGGCCTGGAGCACGCGGCGATCGTCGGCCTCCTCCTCGGCGGAGCCTCCCTGCGCACGCCCGTCATCCTCGACGGCGTGAGCGCCGGCGCGGCCGCCCTGGTGGCCCGCGCCATCGCCCCCGAGTCCCTGTCGGCCTGCATCGCGGGCCACCGCAGCGCGGAACCCGGCCACGTGGCGGCCCTGAACAAGCTCGGCCTGCGCCCCCTGATCGACCTGGACCTCCGCCTCGGCGAAGGCACCGGCGCCCTGCTGTCCCTCCCCCTGGTCCAGAGCGCGGCCCGCGCGATGCACGAGGTAGCCACCTTCGACTCGGCGGGCGTGACGGAGAAGTAACCCGGCCCCCGGCCCCTGCCCCCGCCATGCGGGAGCGGGGGCTTTGCCGTACGCGGCCACGGCGTCGGCCACCTGCACCACGTGGTGACGAGGACGGGGCAGGGAGCGTGGAGGCGCGCGGCGGCGCGCGCGATTCACCGCAGGCGTGCGGTCTGCCGTCCGCCGTCCTTCAGCGTGAGCGGCGGCAGCCAGTAGGGTGCGTGGGGTGAATACTTCCTCCATGCCCCCACGTTCGTTCCGGCTGCTCGTTACGGGCGGAGGCACTGGCGGTCACACCTACCCGGCCCTGACCGCGATCCGTACCTTGCAAGGCCGCCTCGCAGATGCCGGCAGCACGCTGGATGTCCTGTGGATCGGAACGGCGGACGGTCTCGAAGCGCGCGTCGCCCCGGCGGAGGGAATCGCGTTCAAGACGGTGGCCACGGGGAAGATCCGTCGCTCGTCGAATCCGCTCAAGATGCTGTCCGCCGCGAACGTGAAGGACATGGCGCGGGTGCCGCTCGGTGTGGCTCAGGCCCGGTCGATCGTCTCCGGCTTCCAGCCGGACGTGGTCCTGGCGACGGGTGGTTATGTCGCGGTCCCGGCCGGGCTGGCCGCGCGGCTGTGCCGCGTTCCGCTGGTCCTGCACGAGCAGACGGTCCGGCTCGGGCTGGCGAACCGGAAGCTCGCGAGTTCCGCGACGCGGATCGCGGTGTCCTCTGAGTCCTCGCTGCCGCTGCTGCCCGCCGAGGTGCGTGAGCGTGCGGTCGTCACCGGGAACCCGGTACGGCCGGAAGTGCTGGGCGGCCATGCGGACAAGGCGGTCGAGGCGCTGGCCCTGTACGGGTTCGACCGGCGTCTGCCGACGGTCTACGTCACCGGCGGCGCGCAGGGTGCCCAGCAGATCAACGGTGTTGTTCGTGAGGTACTGCCCTGGCTGCTGAGCCACGCGAACGTGGTCCACCAGTGCGGTCCGGCGAACGTCGACGAACTCCGGGCGGCTGCCGCCGGGTTGGATCCGGTCCTCGCCGGCCGCTACCACCTGACCGGGTTCCTCGGTCCGGAGCTGCCGGACGTGCTGGCGCTGGCCGATGTCGTGGTGTCGCGGAGCGGTGCCGGGACGCTGGCGGAGCTGACCGCGCTCGGCAAGCCGGCGGTGTTCGTCCCGCTCGCCACGTCGGCCGGGAACGAGCAGGCCCACAACGCCCGGCACCTGGCCGACGCGGGGGCGGCGCTCGCTCTGCTCGGCGAGGTCACCGGCCCTGCTCTGCAGAGCGCGGTCGGCCCGCTCCTGACCGACCCCTCCCTGCGGGCGGGAATGGCGGAGCGGGCACGGACGCATGGGCGACCGGATGCGGCGGACAGGCTCGTGGACGTGGTGCTGTCCGCCGCATCCGGCTGATCAGCCGGACTGCGGGCGGCGGCGTCCGATGTGCAGGGCTGTGCCCGCCTCGATTGACCAGATCCCGGCGGCGGTGGGCGACGTCGCCGAGCGAGCGCGGTCTCGGACATGCCGCACCCCGGGTGCCGGCCTTCGCGAAGCTGGCCGAGGCCCGCGCCCACGGGCGCACCGGAAACGCCAAGGCGGCCAAGGCCGCGCTCGGCCGGACCTAGCCCATGCCGGCGGACCGCTTCACCCGCCCCCGTCGCGGTTCCGGCCGGCTGTCTGCGTCCGCTCCGCGTGCCGACGTAAAACCGCCCCCGTCGCCGCCCCCGCACCCCCCACGAACTTCGCCCCCGCAGGTACCACCAGGGCCGATGGGTCGTATCGTGGTGCCGGACGGGCGCCCCGCACCGCGTGTCCGTCACGCCGCTCCAGCGCAGCAGCGGCCCCGCCGACACCCCTTCGCCGCATCAGGAGCCGCAACCGCCATGGCAAACCCGGCATACCCCGTAGGACTCCGCCTGGGCGGGCGCCGCGTCGTCGTCATCGGCGGCGGACAGGTCGCCCAGCGCCGCCTCCCCGCACTCATCGCGGCCGGCGCCGACGTCCTGCTGATCTCCCCCTCCGCGACCCCCTCCGTGGACGCGATGGCGGAGACCGGCGAGATCCGCTGGGAGCGCCGCCGCTACCAGGACGGTGACCTCGACGGCGCCTGGTACGCGCTGATCGCCACCCGGGACCGGGAGACGAACGAATCGGCCTCCGCCGAGGCCGAGAGCCGGCGTGTGTGGTGCGTGCGCGCCGACGACGCCGAGGCTGCGACGGCTTGGACCCCGGCCACCGGGCGCGTCGAGGGCGTCACCGTCGCCGTGCTGAGCGGCAACGACCCCCGCCGTTCCGCCGCCGTGCGCGACGCGGTCGTCGAGGGGCTGAGGGACGGCTCCCTCACCGCCGGCCGCCCGCACACCCCCGGCGTCGCCCTCGTCGGCGGCGGGCCCGGCGACCCGGACCTGATCACCGTGCGCGGCCGCCGCCTGCTGGCCGAGGCCGACGTGGTCATCGCCGACCGGCTCGGCCCCCGTGACCTGCTCGACGAGCTCCCGCCGCACGTCGAGGTCATCGACGCCGCGAAGATCCCGTACGGCCGTTTCATGGCCCAGGAGGCCATCAACAACGCCCTGATCGAGCACGCCAAGGCCGGCAAGGCCGTGGTGCGGCTCAAGGGCGGGGACCCGTACGTCTTCGGGCGGGGCATGGAGGAGCTCCAGGCGCTCGCGGAGGAGGGGATCCCGTGCACCGTCGTGCCCGGCATCTCCAGTTCCATCTCCGTGCCCGGCGCCGTCGGCATCCCCGTCACGCACCGCGGGGTGGCGCACGAGTTCACCGTGGTCAGCGGACACGTCGGGCCGGACGACCCGCGTTCGCTGGTGGACTGGGCCTCGCTGGCCAAGCTCACCGGCACGCTGGTGATCCTGATGGGCGTCGACAAGATCGGCCTGATCGCCGAGGCCCTGGTCCGCCACGGCCGCTCCGCCGAGACGCCCGTCGCGGTCATCCAGGAGGGCACCACCGCCACCCAGCGCCGGGTGGACGCCACCCTCGCCACGGTCGGCGAGACCGTCCGGGCGCAGGAGGTCCGTCCGCCCGCCGTCATCGTCATCGGCGACGTCGTCCGCGTCAACGCCCCCCGCACCAGCGCCTGACAGGCCGTTGGCACCGTACCCAGAACAAGGCAGTATCACCCTGTGGCTGATCTCATCACCATCGAAGACCCCGACGACCCGCGCCTGCGCGACTACACGGGCCTGACCGACGTCGAGCTCCGGCGCCGCCGCGAGCCCGCCGAGGGCCTGTTCATCGCCGAGGGCGAGAAGGTCATCAGACGGGCCAAGGACGCCGGGTACGAGATGCGCTCGATGCTGCTCTCCGCCAAGTGGGTCGACGTCATGCGCGACGTCATCGACGAGCTCCCCGCCCCGGTCTACGCCGTCAGCCCGGACCTCGCCGAACGCGTGACCGGCTACCACGTGCACCGCGGCGCGCTCGCCTCGATGCAGCGCAAGCCGCTGCCCACGGCGCAGGAGCTGCTGGCCTCGGCGCGCCGGGTGGCCGTCATGGAGGCGGTCAACGACCACACCAACATCGGGGCCATCTTCCGCAGCGCCGCCGCGCTCGGCATGGACGCGGTGCTGCTGTCGCCGGACTGCGCGGACCCGCTGTACCGCCGGTCGGTGAAGGTGTCGATGGGTGCGGTGTTCTCCGTCCCCTACGCCCGTCTCGAGGCCTGGCCGAAGAGCCTGGACTCGGTGCGGGAGGCCGGCTTCAAGCTGCTGGCCCTGACCCCGCACGAGAAGGCCTCGCCGATCGACGTGGCCGCCCCGCAGACCCTGGAGCGGGTCGCGCTGATGCTCGGCGCCGAGGGCGACGGGCTGTCCACGCAGGCGCTGGTCGCCGCCGACGAGTGGGTGCGGATCCCGATGGCGCACGGCGTGGACTCGCTGAACGTGGGCGCGGCCGCGGCCGTCGCCTTCTACGCGGTGGCCGGCAGCGGTCGCGCGTAGGCACGGGCACGAACCGAGGGGGTGTTCCGCCGGTCCGGCGGAGCGCCCCTTCAGAGTTTCTGCGCGAGGGCGATGCCCAGGGCCACGATCAGCGTGACCACGACGAAGACGATCAGCCGCTGCCGCAGCAGCTTCGGGTCTGGCCGCGAGGGGCGGCGACCGGTACCGGTCGTGCGGGGGCCGGGGCGGCCGCCTGTGCGCCCCGCGGTGGATCCGGGGTTGCGGGGGGACGAGGGCCGCGAGTGCGGGCCGCTGTGGGGCCCCTGCGGCCTGGCGACGGGGGTGGCGCCTCCCGTACGGCGCTCCGTGCTCCGGTCGGCGGGGCCGGGGGCGCGCTCGGCGGGCCGTACCGCGGGCCGCTCGACGCGGGCCCGCTGCGTCGGCGGGCGCCCGTCGCCCAGCCCCTGCGCCTCGCGGGCGGCGATCTCCTTGAGCCGCATCGACAGCTGGAGCGTGGTCGGCCGCTCCTCGGGATCCTTGGCCAGGCAGGCCCGGACCAGCGGGGCGAGGGCGTCCGGCACCCCGACCAGATGCGGCTCCTCGTGCACCACGCGGTACAGCATGACCTCGGAACTGCCGTGCCCGAAGGGCGAGTCGGAGGTGGCGGCGTAGGCGAGGGTGGCGCCCAGGGCGAACACGTCCGTGGCGGGGGTGACGGCGGCGCCGCGCACCTGCTCGGGCGCGAGGAACCCGGGGGAGCCGACGGCGGTGCCCACGTGGGTGAGGGTGCTCGCCCCCGTGGCCCAGGCGATGCCGAAGTCGATGATCCGGGGGCCCTTGGGGGAGAGCAGGATGTTCGAGGGCTTCAGGTCCCGGTGGACCACGCCCGCCTCGTGGACGGCGACCAGCCCTTCGGAGAGGGCGGCGCCGATGGCGGCGATCTGCGCGGCCGTCAGGGGGCCTTCCTCGGCGACCTTGTCGTGGAGGGAGGGGCCGGGCACGTACTGGGTGGCGAACCAGGGGCGCTCGGCGTCCAGGTCGGCGGCCACCAGCCGGGCCGTGCAGCCGCCGCGGATCCGGCGGGCGGCGGACACCTCGCGGGCGAACCGGGAGCGGAACTCCTGGTCCTCGGCCAGGTCGGGCCGGATCACCTTGAGGGCCACGCGCTGGCCGCGCCGGTCGGACCCCAGGTAGACCACGCCCATGCCGCCGGCGCCGAGCCGCCGGTGCAGTCTGAACGAGCCGACGACACGCGGGTCCTCGCGCCGGAGCCGCATCATCGCCATGTCCACCCCGCTGACCGGTCGTCCTGTTGACCTGGCACAGCTTACGGACCATCCGGCACGAGCGCTCAGAGGCCGCGCCCTCGTCGGGGGATTCGATTGTCTGTGCTGGGCAGGCCACTTGAGGGTGTGACTGCTTCCCGCGGCGGACCGCCCCCTTCCCCGGTCGCTCCGCCCAAACGGCCCTCGGGCCAAGGGGATTGGCGCCGGAGCCGCCCGCGCGCAGGCTCCTCCCCCAGGGGGATCGGCCGGTCCGGGCGGGGGAGGCCGCCAACACCCCGTACGAGGACACGCGTGTGCGGGGAGTGACGGAAGTGAGCGAAGTCACTACCCTCCGGTCATCCCCTCCGGGAAGACCCCCATCCCGGGGGAGGGATCTCCAACCAGGGGAGTACTCCGCGGTCGGCCTCGTCATCCTCCTGGAGGCCCGGCAATGGGTACGAGGGCATGAGGCCAGGGGGCTTACAGCCGCCTAGTGTTGAAGACAAGCGGCGGGTGGCGCACTCGTCCCCCGAGGTCACGAGCCCGCCGCTGCCAGACGACAGGGAGAGGACCATGGCGGGCATCGCACGGCAGGGACGCAAGGCATTCGCGTTCAACGGCCATGAGTCCGGCACGCGCCACCCACTGGTGGCCGCGGCCATGGTGCTCCCCCTGGCCGCCCTCCTGCTCTTCCTCTTCGGAGGCTTCGAGCAGGTGGCGGCGCAGGCGTCGTCCGTGGGGTTGATGCTGGGGCGCTGAGCGGCGCTCCGGGCCCGGAAGAGCGGTCCGGGTCGGGACATCGGCCCGTCGAACCCCGTGGGGACGGGGGCGCGACGGACGGCAGGTGAAGGGTGCTGCCCGTACGACTGGGGAGTCGGACGGGCAGCACCCTTTTTCATGCCCGGATGCCAGAACGTGAGAACGCCGGAAGCCCCGGCCGTCGTAACGGCCGGGGCTTCCGGTGCTGTGCGCGATACTGGGATTGAACCAGTGACCTCTTCCGTGTCAGGGAAGCGCTCTCCCGCTGAGCTAATCGCGCGGGACCACGGTACGAAACCGCAGGTGGAACAGGTGGTGCGAGTGCTGCGTGCGCGATACTGGGATTGAACCAGTGACCTCTTCCGTGTCAGGGAAGCGCTCTCCCGCTGAGCTAATCGCGCGGGGATCCTTGCGGATCAGTGGACGATACTGGGATTGAACCAGTGACCTCTTCCGTGTCAGGGAAGCGCTCTCCCGCTGAGCTAATCGTCCTTGGAGGTGGAGACGGGATTTGAACCCGTGTAGACGGCTTTGCAGGCCGTTGCCTCGCCTCTCGGCCACTCCACCATGGAGCTGCGGGGGTTCTCGGGAAGAAATCCCCCACTTCGAGCGGACGACGAGACTCGAACTCGCGACATCCACCTTGGCAAGGTGGTGCTCTACCAACTGAGCTACGTCCGCAGGTCGCCGTGTTCGCTCCGGGGTTTTTCCCCTTCGCTCCCTGGCGACGTGTTGAACTCTAGCGGATTCCCGGGCCAGCTCAAAAACGCGTTTCCGCAGCGTGCTGCCGCTCGATCACCACCGGTCACCCGGTCGTCACCTCACCGGCGGCATCGCGCCACCGGTCATAGACTCGCAGCCGTGCACGACCTGCCTCCCCTGGCCCGCTTCGGCGGCCTTCTCGCGACCGACCTCCGAGATGTCACCAGCGACCCCTCCGCCCTCGACTCCACCGGTTTCTGGGCGGTGACCGCAGACTTCGAAGGCCGGCTCGTCTGCGCGCGCTTCGGAGACATACGCCCCGACCCCGTACCGGCACCCGTCCCCGGCGCCTGGCGGGGACCCGACGCCGGCCGGTGGTCCTCCTCGCTCGACCGCTCCGCGTACGTCGCGGGCGTCCGCCGGATCCGCGAGTACATCGCGGCCGGCGAGGTCTACCAGGCCAATCTCTGCCGGGTGATGTCCGCGCCCCTGCCGGATCCGGCCAGGGCCGATGTGGACGCCCTGACCTCGCTCCTCGCGCGCGGCAACCCGGCCCCCTATGCAGGAACGATTCGGCTCCGGGCTCACGGCGTCGAGATCGCCACCGCCTCCCCGGAGCTGTTCCTCCGCCGCGCGGGCCGCCACGTGGAGTCCGGCCCGATCAAGGGAACCGGCCGCACCGTCGCCGACCTGCTGCCCAAGGACCACGCCGAGAACGTGATGATCGTGGACCTCGTACGCAACGACCTCGGCCGCGTCTGCGCCACCGGCTCCGTCACCGTCCCCGAGCTGTGCGCCGTCGAGGAGCACCCCGGCCTGGTCCACCTGGTCTCCACCGTCAGCGGCGAACTCGCCCAGGACGCCGGCTGGCCGGAACTGCTCGCGGCCACCTTCCCGCCCGGCTCCGTGACCGGCGCCCCCAAGTCCTCCGCCCTACGGATCATCGAAGAGCTGGAGACCGCCCCCCGCGGCCCCTACTGTGGGGGCATCGGCTGGGTCGACGCCGACCGGGGCACCGCCGCGCTCGCCGTGGGCATCCGCACCTTCTGGATCGACCGCGAGGCACCCGGCGGCCCCCGCCTGAGCTTCGGCACCGGCGCCGGGATCACCTGGGGCTCCGACCCCGACCGGGAGTGGGCCGAGACCGAGCTGAAGGCCGCCCGGCTGGTCGCACTGGCCTCGGGCGGGCCCGTACCGGGCACGCAGCCGCCGGCCGCACACGAGACGCACGACCTGAGTGGAGGAACCGTACGGTGAGGATCTGGCTCGACGGCACACTGCGCGACGCCGAGGACGCGAAGGTGTCCGTACTGGACCACGGGATGACCGTGGGCGACGGGGTCTTCGAGACGCTCAAGGTCCAGGACGGGACCCTCTTCGCCCTCACCCGGCACCTGGACCGGCTGACCCGCTCGGCCCGCGGCCTCGGCCTGCCGGACCCCGACCTCGACGAGGTGCGCCGCGCCTGCGCCGCCGTACTGGAGGCCAATCCGATGCCGCTCGGCCGGCTGCGGATCACCTACACCGGCGGGCTGTCCCCGCTGGGCTCCGACCGGGGCGAGACCGGGCCCACCCTGGTCGTCGCCGCCGGCGAGACCGCCCGCCGCCCCGACACCACCGCCGTGATCACCGTCCCCTGGGTCCGCAACGAGCGCTCCGCGCTGACCGGCCTGAAGACCACCTCCTACGCCGAGAACGTGGTCGCCCTGGCCCGGGCGAACCGGGCGGGAGCCTCCGAGGCCCTCTTCGCCAACACCGTCGGGCAGCTCTGCGAGGGCACGGGCTCCAACGTCTTCGTCGTCCTCGACGGGGAACTGCACACCCCGCCCGTGGCCTCCGGCTGCCTGGCGGGCATCACCCGCGCCCTGGCCGTCGAGTGGAGCGGCGCGAAGGAGACCGACCTGCCCTTCGACGTCCTGGAACGCGCCGAGGAGGTCTTCCTGACCTCCACCCTGCGCGACGTCCAGGCCGTGCACCGCGTCGACGGCCGCGTCCTGACCGCCGCCCCCGGTCCCGTCACCGTCAAGGCGATGCGGGTCTTCGACGAGCGCGCCGCGTCCGACCTCGACCCGTAGGCGACGTCCGCCCTTCCGCCCCGGGCCCCGTAGTCAGGGCGGCCCGGGGCGGGTAGAACTCGACGGATGACCACCACCTTGCGGCCGAGCGGGCCGCTTCAGCAGAGCGACTCCGGCGCGCGCTCGCGCCCGTACGAGGTCCGCGTCAACAGCAGGCGCGTCGGGGCGCTGCTGATCGCCGCCGACACGCCCTTCGGGCCGACGGTGGGGGAGATCCGGGACCTGGCCATCGACGGGCCGGACCGCCGGCGCGGCCGTGCCACCGTCGCCGCGCTCGCCGCCGAGGAGGTGCTGCGCGGCTGGGGCTGCCGCCGGGTGCGGATCTCGGTCCCGGCCGGCTCGGCGGGCGGGCTGCGGCTCGCGGAGGCCCTCGGGTACGCCGAGTACGGCCGGAACATGGCCAAGGAGCTGCCCGCCGCCCCTCCCGCCCTCTCCGAAGGGGTCCTGGGCCGCCCCATGACCCCGGCCGAGTACGAGGCCTGGGACGTGCGGGCCCGCGAGGACTACGCGGCGGACTGGACCGCCCGGGGAATGCCGGCGGAGGCCGCCCGGGCCAAGTCGCAGGCCGACCACGACGCACAGCTCCCGCAGGGGCTCGCCACCCCCGGGGCCACCTTCGCCGTCCTGGAGGCGGCCGGCGTCCCCGTCGGCCACGTGTGGCTGGCGCCGGCCGGGCAGGGGGCGTACGTGTACGACGTCGCGGTCGCCGAGGAGCACCGGGGCCGCGGCTACGGCCGCGACCTGATGCTGCTCGCGGAGCGCGAGGCGATCGCGGGGGGCCACCGCGTGCTGGCGCTGCACGTGTTCACCGCCAACACCCCGGCCCTGCGCCTGTACGAGTCCCTCGGCTACCGGCCCACCGACCTGAACTACGCCAAGGAGCTGATCTAGGGCCGGCGGTCCCTCGTCGCGTCCGCCCTGCTAGAACAGTGCCCGATGGGTACCGAGGAGCGCGAGCGCAAGGTGTACCGGCCGCTGCGGCGGGCCGGTCTGGAGGTGATCCCGGACTCGGTGCCGGACGGCGTGATGCCGTTCGTCATGGGGTTCCGTGCCGAGGACGTCGCCGGGGGCTTCTCCCACCGTTACGACACCCCCCGGCTCGTCGAGCGGCTCAACGAGGACTGGTACGACCTCGCGGTCTCCTCGGGCCTCTTCGACCACCGGCGCGAGTTCCTCGTCCAGCTCCCCCAGGGCACCCGGACGCACCGGGCCTCCCTGCGGAACACGCACGAGGGCGTGCAGCCGCCGTCGCTCTGGACCCGCGTCCGGCTCCTGGAGCGCTGGGACATCATGGGCCGGGGCGCGGGATCCGCGTTCCTCGGCGTGTACGCGGGCCATCCGGGCTTCGCCATGATGGCGCTCGACGGCAGCGTGTACGTCCTGGCCTCGACGGGCGAGTCCGGGGTCGACGTGTACGCGGTGGCCCACCCGGACCGCTCGGAGAACGTCCTGCGGTGCCTGGAGTGGATCGCGGGGTACGACAATCCCTGGGGCAACCGCGAGTACAGGCAGCGGATCGCCGCCTGGCTCGCGGGCCGCGGGCGCGGCGCTGCCGCGCCACCCGCCACGGCGGACGCAGTGGCGTCTGCCGTGGCCCCGGGCGCCTCCTAGCGCTGTGACCGGCAAGGTTCACCGGGGCGCGACGCCCAGCACGGCACCTCGCTGCGTTGTCGGACCGCGCAAGTACGTCCAGTACGAGCCGCGGCCCTCCGCCTTGCGATGCACCGCACCGGACGCCGCGCCCCGGCAAACCTTTCCGGCCACAGCACTAGGCGGTCTCGCCCGCGAGCAGCCGGTCCGCGATCTCCTCGATGCGGGCGCGCAGGCCCTCCTGGCTCTTGCCGCCGTCCAGGCGCTCGCCGTCGATCACGTAGGTCGGGGTGCCGGTCACGCCGATGGCCTTGCCCTCGGCCTGGTCGGCGTCGACGATCAGGATGTGCCGGCCGTCGATCAGGGCGGTGTCGAACTCCTCGGCGTCCAGGCCCAGTTCACGCGCCACGTCCAGCAGGACGGCCTCGCCGCGCTCGCGCAGCTGGGCGGTGCGGGCCAGTACGGCCTCCGCGTACGGCCAGCCCTGCCCCTGCTCCGCGGCCTCCTCGGCGGCCTGCGCGGCGGCGAAGGCGTGCTTGTTCTTCTCCAGCGGGAAGTGGCGCAGCCGGATGTCCAGCCGGTCGCCGTAGCGGGCCCGCAGGGCGCGCACGTCGTCCAGAGCGGTGTGGCAGTCCGGGCACTGGAGATCGCACCAGACGTCGAGGATCACGGAATCGGTCATACGGACAGTCTCCCAGACCCCCTGAGGAGGAGATCCGACCCCGAGATCTCCCGGAGATCGGCGCGGGCGGCGCCCCGGGCATGGCCGTCACGGTGGCGGCCGGTGCAGGATGGAAGGGACAGATCGCCCATCGCCGACCGTCGGAGGACCGCATGCTTGCCGAGACCATATGTTCCGCGGTGTCCGCGGCGGGCCTGGGCATCGCCGCGCTGACCGCGTACCGCAGGCGCTTCCTCGCCGCCACGCGGATCGCCGCGTACTCGCTGGTGCCGGTGGGCCTGGTGATGACCGGCGTGGTGCAGTGGGTGTCCGGGATGGTCTTCAAGCCGACCGTCTGGATCGGCTTCGGCCTGCTGGGCGTGGCCTGGCTGCTCTTCATGACCACCCGGGCCGTGGAGCGGCGTGGCCTGGGCAAGGCCGCCAAGGCCCCGAAGGCGGCCGGGGGAGCCCCGGCCCGGGAGGCCGTCGCCCCCGGCGCCTCCGGCCCCGCCCTGGGCGGGCGGTCGCGTCCGGACGCGAAGGCGGCCAAGCCGGCTCCGGCGGCCCCGGCGGACGACTTCTCCGACATCGAGGCCATCCTCAAGAAGCACGGAATCTAGGTGGCCTGGGCGCGTCCCCCGTCCCCTCAGTCGATGCCCACGGTGAACGCGGCGCGGTAGCCGGTGCCGTCGGGGACGGGGGTCAGGGTCATGGCGCCGCCGGCGGCCCGGTAGCGGTCGTCGCGGGCGTTGGGATCGCGCGGGGCCTTGCGGCGCGCGTACGGCTGGCGTGCGTAGACCTCCCGCAGGAAGGCGTCGGGCAGGAAGAACTGCGAGGTCGTCTCGGTGTGCGCGTCGGGGCGGACCTTGAAGTGGATGTGCGGGGCCAGCCCCGCGTACCAGCCCGGCACGATCGTCCTGAAGACGCAGCGGCCGGAGCCGTCGGTGACCTGGACACCGCGCAGGTAGGTGTCCTTGCCCTCCGAGTACACGCCCGCGGAGTCGGCCTGCCAGATGTCGACGGCGGCGCCCGCCAGCGGCCGGCAGTCCTTCGCCACGCGCACCACCGTCAGTTCCAGCCGCAGGGGCACGCCCGGGCGGCCCTCGGTGATGTCGGAGCGGGTCCGGCCCCGGCCGACGTAGTTCGGGCCCGCGCCCGCCCCCACGGCCAGGACGCATCCCGGGGTGGCGCCGCCCGAGGGGGCGGGTGCGGCCCTCCCGGGGGCGGCCGGGCGGGCGCAGGCCGCGGTCAGCGCTGCGATCCCGGCGGATCCGGCGGTGAGCAGGAGGGCCCGGCGGCTGGTCGGGAAGGTGCCGTTGTCGGTCATGCGAAGCCTCTCGCGCGTGCGCCCGGGGCCGTCGCGTGCGGACGGCCGCCACCGCGCCCCACCGTGCCGCACGCCGGCGGCCGGGCCCGCGACCGACACACGGCCGACCGGGGGGCCGCCCGGCGCCGGGCCCCGTACCGGACGTGGGGGCGGGCGCGGGGGAGAAGCCGCCGGGAACCACCTGAACTGACGAGAGAAGGCGAACTGCCGCGCCGATCATGGCGTGTTGGGGGCGGATCCGGGGCGGGCTGCGCGATCATCGGCCCGACATGCTCGACACATCGCAGGGTGAGCCGCCGGCTCCCGCCTCCGAGGCCCCCATCGCCCGGGCCGCCGCCTCCCTGGCCCCCCAGGCCTCCCCGGCCTCCGACATCGTGGAAGGGCGCGGATGTCTCTTCGCGCTCTCCCAGCCGCCCCTGATGATCTTCCTAGCGGTGATCGGGACCCTGCTGCTGCTCGCCGCCCTGCACGACCTCTATCTGCTCTGAGGCCTGCGGCTGCTCTGCGGCCTCCGGGTGGGCGTCGGCCTCCTTGCGGCGGGCCCGGTACGCGGCCACGTGCAGGCGGTTCCCACAGGTCCGGCTGTCGCAGTAGCGCCGGGAGCGGTTCCGGGACAGGTCCACGAAGGCCCGCCGGCAGTCCGGGGCCTCGCAGCGGCGCAGCCGCTCCTGCTCGCCGGAGACCACGATGAAGGCCAGGGCCATGCCGCCGTCGGCCGCCAGGTGGTCGCCCACGGAGGCGCCCGGCGCGAAGTAGTGGACGTGCCAGTCGTAGCCGTCGTGGTCGGTCAGCTGCGGGGTGGTGCCGGCCGTGGCCACCAGTTCGTTGATCTGTGCGGCCGCCGCACGGGAGTTCGGTGCCGCGAAGACCTGGGCGAACTTGCCCCGTACCGTCCGTACCCCGGCGAGATCGCGGGCGCTCAGCTCGCCGACGTCGCTGACCGCGTGCTCCTCGACGAAACCGCGCAGGGCGGCGATGTCGGACAGCCCGTCGGGCTGGTCCGGCTCGGCCGCGGTGTTCACCAGCGCGACGACGACGTCGAGCGCGCGACGGGTGTCGTGGGGGATCTGCACGGGGTTGCTCCCTGGGGGCCGGGCCTTGCGGTGGCGGGCCGCTGCCGCCGCTGGGGGCCGACAATAGCGGTTGTCGCCGGAAGGTACCCGAGCACACCGGCGCCGCCCTCGCGGGTGGCTTCCGCGAGGACAGCGCCGGCACTGCGTATGTGGTTGTCCGTCCCGCACCGTCGCCCCGAGTCGGACGGTGGCGGGCTGTGGTCCTGGCTCAGCTCTCGGCCAGGATGTGGGACAGCTCCTTGTCGAGGTCGAAGTGCCGGTGTTCGGTCCCGGGTGGGACCGCGGCGTCCGTCCGCTTGAGGAACGACTCGAGGGCTCGGGCGGGTGCTTCGAGCAGCGCTTCTCCCTCCGGTGAGCTCAGGGCGATGCAGACGACGCCCTGACCGTGGCTGCGGGACGGCCAGACGCGGACGTCGCCGGTACCGGTGGGCCGGTGGAGGCCCTCCGCGAGGAGGTCGCGGGCGAACACCCATTCGACCGTTTCCTCGGCGCCGGTGTGGAAGGTGGCGTGCACGGCGTAGGGGTCGGCCGTGTCATACCGCAGGCCCGCGGGAACAGGCAGTGAGGACTCGCTCGACACAACGAGGCGCAGGTGCAGCTCGCAGCTGACCGTGGTGTTCATAAGCGCCAGGGCCTTTCGCTCAGTGTGCGCTCGGGGATTCGCACGTCGGCGAAATCGACATGCCACCTACGGTGCCGTTGTAAACCCCTCTGACCGTTTTGCGGACCTCTGGGTCCCTCGGACGGCGGATCCAAACCGGCATTCACGTGTGCTTCCGGCTCCGGTAGATTCGGGGCCATGAATACGGGGAGTGACCGCGGAACCAACGAGTCCGCCAGCAGCGAACCGGTCGCCGAAGAGGCGCCGCACGTATCGAAGGCGCCCGCCTTCATCAAGGCCAACCGCAGCCTGCACCTGAGCTGGCAGGTCGGCGTCTTCATCGTCGGCCTGGCCGTCATCGGCGCAGGCGTCGCCATGCTCGTCCTGCCCGGCCCCGGCTGGGTGGCGATCTTCGCCGGCCTGGCGATCTGGGCCACCGAGTTCGCCTGGGCCCACCTCGTCCTGCGCTGGACCAAGCGCAAGGTGAGCGAGGCCGCGCAGAAGGCGCTCGACCCGAAGGTCCGGCGCCGCAACATCATCCTCACCAGCGTCGGCCTCGCCATCGCGGGCGCACTGATCGGCTTCTACCTGTGGAAGTACGGCCTGGTGCTGCCGTGGAACATCAAGGACCAGTGACCGGCCGGCACTGGTCACAGAGCACCGCTGACATGCGGTAATGTTTGCGGTGCGTCCGGGCGATTAGCTCAGTGGGAGAGCACTTCGTTCACACCGAAGGGGTCACTGGTTCGAACCCAGTATCGCCCACCCGGAGCAGAGGCCCGGAGACTCGGAAGAGTCTCCGGGCCTCTGTCGTACCCGCCCTCCCGAGCCCTTCAGCGCAGCCGCCCGAGAGCCTCCCGCAGCCGGCGCGCGTCGCGCAGCCGCTTCTCGTACGTCGCCCCCACCACCAGCAGTAGCAGGCCCGCCAGCGCCGGCGGCAGCCAGCGCGGCAGCACGCCGACCACCTGGACCACGTACGGGGCCAGCTCGTGCACGGCCACCGCGGCCAGCGTGGCGCCGCCCAGCAGCAGCGGCGCCTGGAGCCGGCGGTGCGCCCCGGCCAGGGTCACCACCAGGGCCGCCCCGCCCAGCAGCAGCGGGCGCGGCCAGTACGGGTCGCTCCAGACGGCGACCAGGCTCGGCAGCAGGCTCGCCCCCAGCCCCGGCCCGTACGCCGCCCAGGACGAGACCACCGGCTCCCGGCGGCGGCGCAGCAGGCCCACCGCCAGTGCGAGCACCGACACCGGCAGCGTGTACGCCTCCGCCGCCGCCACCCCCGACGCCCCCAGCCGCACCCAGGTCGCCGCCACGAACAGCGCCCCCGCGGCCCAGCCCAGCGCACGCCGCTCACGCCGCAGCGCCGCCCCGGCGCACAGCACCCCGTCCAGCGCGAGGACCAGCGCCAGTACCGGCGCGTCCCCGGCCGCCAGCACCACGGCGAGCACCCCCGCCCCGGCCGCCGCGGCCTCCGCCGCCACCCGGACCCGCCCCAGCCGGGGAGCCAGGGCCACCACCCCCGCGGGGACCGCGAGCACCGCCACCCCGCACCAGGGCGCCGCCAGGCCCGCCAGCGCGCCCAGCGCCACCACCGTGACCGCCGCGTACCCGACGGCGCCCACCGCGCAGCCGGCCCGCACAGGCGCCGCAGCGGCCCTGTGGGCGGCTCCCAGCGCGCAGCCGGCGCCCAGGAGCCCCAACACCGCGAAGGTGGCCACGCGGCCGTCCAGGGCGGCCAGGGACACGTTCAGGGCCCCGGCCGCCGCGCACCCCGCGGCGGCCACCGCGACGCCCCGCCCCACCGCCCGCGCCGGAGCCCGCAGCGCCACCACCCCGGCCGCCGCCGTCACCCCGAGCTGCGCCGCGAAGACCGCCGCCGGCGCCGGCCCCAGCAGCACCGGCGCCACGAACAGCCCCGCCCAGGCGCACACCACCGCCGCCGCCCCCGCCACCGGACGCGGCAGCACCCCGGCCGGCCACCACAGGGCCCCCGCCGCCAGCAGCAGGACCACCACGAGCGCCGGCCCCGGCCCGCCCGGGTGCGGGGTCGTCGCCGCCCACACCTCGCGCAGCACCACGGCCCGCGACACCAGCACCACCGCCACCGCCGCCAGCCCCGCCACCGCCCCCAGGGCGGCCACCCCCACCCCGGCCCGCAGCAGCCCGCGCCGCACCGGCTCCGGGACCGCGCCCGCCCGTACCGCCACCGCCACAGCCGCCGACAGCGCGAGCGCCGCCGCCACCCGCACCGCCACCGCCCACCACACGGAGCCCGCCTCCGCCGGGACCAGCGCCCCGGCCGCCGACACCGCCGCCAGCCCCCCGACCAGAGCGGCCGCAGAAGCCCGCGGCTCGCGCCAGGCCACCGCCACGCCCAGCAGGCCCCCCGCCGCCAGCAGCAGCGCCGGACCGGCCGCCCCGGGGTCCACGAGGGACTGCGCCAGCCCCGCCGCGAGCCCCGCCCCGCCCAGCACCCCCGCGCACACCCAGGCGGGCACCCGTACCGTCCGGCGCGCCACCGCCACCGCCAGGGCCGCGTCCACCGCCGCCGTCGCCAGCAGCGCCCAGCCGGCCCCCGCCAGGTCCGCCCCCGTGGCCGCCGCGGCCAGCGGCAACGGCAGCTGCGCGGCCCCCACCGCGGCGAGCAGCGGCAGCCGCAGCCTCCCCAGGGCCGCCCCGTACCCGGCCCAGAGCCCCGACAGCACCGCCGCCGCCCCCGCCGCGTACGCCACCGCGTCGGTACCGGACAGCACCACCGCGTGCAGCGCGTACGCGTCCAGCACCGTGAGCAGCAGCCCCACCCCCGCGACCGACTCGGCCGTCGACCGCAGCCCCCGCCGCAGCAGCGGGACGGGCGCCGCGAGCGCCGCCGCCGTCAGCAGCGCCAGCACCGCCGAGCGCCCCCCGATGCCCAGGGAACCCCAGCTGACCAGGGTGAACGCCAGCGCGGCCACCGCCAGCAGCACCGCCCCGAGCGTCAGCAGCACGTTCTGCGCCCCCGGCTTCGAGGAGGGCGCCTCTGCGGGCTGCGGCTGCCGCTGCACCTGCGCCGCCGGCTGGGCCAGGAGCCGCAGCAGCCAGTCCCGGCGGGCCAGCAAGTACCCGCGCCGGGCGTCCAGTTGGATCAGCTCGGCGTCGATGAGCGCCAGCTCGTGGGCCGGCGACAAGGGGGTGTTCATGCTGGGGAGTGTGGCGCCCGTCACGCCATCAGGACATCGGCGTGCGTACTCAGATCGGCTCTGAGTACCGCCTGCGCATCCGGCGCCCGGCGGGCCAGACTGGAGCCATGCAGCGCTGGACGCACTACCGCTTCCGCAGCGTGTGGGACCTCGACGCCCCGCCCGCGCTCGTCTACTCCCTGCTGGAGGACGCCGGCCGCTACCCCGACTGGTGGCCCCAGGTCCGCCGGGTCGAGCAGATCGACGAGCACACCGGGACCGCCCTGATCCGCTCGGTGCTCCCGTACGGGATCCACGTCACCCTCACCGGCCTGCTCAGCGATCCCGCCCGCGGGGTCCTCGAGGCGGCGCTGCGCGGGGACATCGAAGGCTGGGCGCGGTGGACCGTACGCCCCGCGGGCGCGGCCGGCGGCGGGCGCACGCGGGCGGTGTACGAGCAGGAGGTCGAAGTACGGGCCGCCCTGCTGCGGCGGTTCGCGCTCGCCGGACGGCCGCTGTTCCGGCTCAACCACGCGCTCATGATGCGGGCCGGGCGGCGCGGCCTCGAGGCCCGCCTGACCGCTCCGCCCGAAGCGGTTTGATCCCGCCCCGGAGCTCTTGTATTGTTCAGTCCGTTCCCGGGCGATTAGCTCAGCGGGAGAGCACTTCGTTCACACCGAAGGGGTCACTGGTTCGATCCCAGTATCGCCCACCGGGAGAGGCCGGTCCGTCTGATGACGGACCGGCCTTCCGCATTCCCCGGCGTCCTCCGACGTCGTCCCGCGTCCTCCCGCTACCTCAGGCGGCCTGCGGCAGGTCCGGCCGCAGCGGCCAGTGCGGATCCACCGCCTCCGGAGTTCCCTGCCGGGCGAACCACGCCTGGAGGCCCCGCGCCTGCGCCGCGTGCCACACCGCCTGCAACGTGTGCAGTTCGGCCGGGCTCAGCCGCTCCAGCCGCGCCGCGAACCTGCGCCCGACCGCCCGTACGACCTCCAGCGCGGCCTGCGCGTCCACCGAGGCGTCGTGCGCCCCCTCCAGCTCTATCCCGTAGTGCGCGCACAGGTCCGTCAGCGTGCGGCGGCCCTTGCGGTAGCGGTCCAGGTGCTTGTCCAGGACCCGCGGATCCAGCACCGTCAGCGGCCTGTTGTCCAGGTACCGCGCCAGCGTCGACGCCCGGTGCCGGCGCAACTCCCGGTCCAGCAGCGTCAGATCGAACGGCGCGTTCATCACCACCACCGGCCGGCCCGCCACCTGCTGCTCGCCCAGCGAGCGGGCTATCTCCTCCACCACCGGCGCCGGCCACCGGCCGTGCCGCTGTAGGTGCTCGTCGGTCAGACCGTGTACTTCCGTGGCTCCCGGCGGCACCGGGATACCGGGATTGACCAGCCACCGGGTGGAGCGGACCCGGCCGCCCGCACACTCCTGCACGACGAGCGCGGCGGACACGATCCGGTCCTGCTCGACGTCCACCCCGGTGGTCTCCGTGTCGAAGGCGGCCAGCGGCCCCTCGTACCAGCGTGTCATGGCGAACTCCTCGTCACCGATCGGCAGATGGGTCGCACCGGGCGCCTCCGCCACGGAACGTGCCACCCCCGCCGAATCCGTGATACCCGGGCTGTTTGCCCCGTACGCCGTTTGCGGGCCGCCGGGTACGGAGACAACTTCCCTGGGGGGTCGCACGCATGACCGGTCGTCACCCTCCACACCCCTCCACATCCCTCCACCACACACCCGTTCACGGCAGAGCCCGGAAGGCATGGGGAGCCGGCCATGGCGCTCACGCAGCCCGAACCGGGCGGGGTGCTGCACGGACAGGGCGATCCACGGACCGGACCGCTGCGCGGCACACTCGCCACCACCGCCTGCATGGAGACCCTCCAGGTGGGCTACCTGCACGCCGTCGCGGCCGCGGCCGGCTGCTCGCTCTCCCAGCCCTTTCCCGACAACGGCATCGACTGGCACCTGAGCCACGGCGCGCCCGAGCACGTCGTCGACGACGAAGTGACCATCAAGGTGCAGCTGAAGGCGACCTACCAGATCCCGCCCCGCCCCGCCGGGGACACCTTCGGCTTCACCCTCGACAACGAGCACCTGGTGAAGCTGGCGCGCACGCCGGTCGCCGTCCACAAGATCCTCGTGGTGATGCTCGTACCGCGGGAGCGGGACCAGTGGCTGAGCGCCGGGCACGACCGGCTCGACCTGCGCCACTGCTGCTACTGGACCAACCTCGCCGGGCACCCCGTGACCGGCCGGCGCCGCACCACCGTACGGATCCCGACCGCGCGGATCTTCGACGACCGGGCGCTGTGCGAGATCATGACCCGGGTCGGGTCGGGAGGGACACCCTGATGAACTGGCACCCACCGCACCTCGAACCGCTGCCGCCCCCGGAGCTGACCCCGGGCGCCCCCGATCCCGGGCAGGTCGACCCGCAGGTCCTCGGGGCTCTGCTGCACCGGCACGGCTGGCTGCGGCGCGGCGGAGCGGTGGGCCGGTACGGGCGCTGGACCCCGCCCGGCCACGGCGGCACCAGCCTGCTCGTCCCGGAGAACCGGACCTTCCCCGACTGCGCCGACCTGCTCGAGGAGGCACTGACCGCGCTGTGGCGCAGCGGGCTGCCCTCGGCGCGCGAGGTGCTCTTCGGGCTGAGCGTGCCCAGCGACGAGGTCCGCTGGGAGCGGGAGATCCCGCAGGGGCCGTACGGGTTCCAGGGCGAGGCCGCCTGGCCCGCGCAGGAGCAGCTGCGCTCGGCGGCCCGCCGGCTGCTGCTCGCCGGGGCCCTCGCCGACCGCGCCCGCGCCGGGTACTACGGGGCCCGCCACCGCGCGCAGGCCGAACGGGTCCTGGACGGGGTGCTGGTGGGGCCCGCGCCGGGCGGGCGCAGGCTGGCCGCGTACGTACCGGTGGACGGCGGCCGCGGGGCGGTGACCCGGCTGCACCACGCCCTGCACGCGGCGCGGGAGGCGGTGGACTACCGACGGGCCACCGGCGGCATGGACGCCTTCGACGCAGCGGTGGCCGCCGGGGTCAGCCGGGAGCTCGCCGAGGCGCTGATCGCCCTGGTCCGGGGTTCGGAAGGGGCCCGGATCGCGCTGGCCTGGGCGCCGGCGGCCGGGGTCCCCGCCGGGTGCGCGGCGCGGCCCGAGCCGGTGGAGTTCTCGCCGGGGGACCTGCCGGTGCTGCGCGAGGCCGCCGCCCGCTACACCCGGCACGAGCCGGCCGTCGCCGTCCGGGTCACGGGGGCGGTGGTCCGGATGCGGCGCGCCGCGGCGGGCGGCGGGGGAACCGTCCGGCTGCGGGTGCTGTCGGGCGCGGAGGTCCCGTACGTCCGGGCCGCCCTCGCCGAGGAGGCGTACCGGATCGCGGTCCACGCCCACCTGGCCGGACTCCCGGTCCGGGTCAGCGGCCGGCTCTCCCGCCGGGGCGGCTTCCGCAGGCTGGCGCAGGCGTCGGACGTCACCCCGGTCCGCCTGGACGAGGTGGAGCGGGACCGGCTGATGAAGTCCCTGGACGCGTCCCTCGACCCGGAGGACGTCCTCCCGTCGGACGACTAGGGGCGGACCGGGGCTGCGAACCACTCGGGGTGGCGCCTGCGGAGATCGGCCAGGGCGGGAAGGCACCCGCCCAAGGCCTCCTGGACCGGGAACGCGTCGGACTCCCTGAACTCCACCGTGCGGTATCCGAAGTTGACGGTCGAGGTGACGACGAGCACCTCCCCGCTGGAACCCCCCTGATCGGAGTAGCTCACCCAGCGCTCCACGCCGGAGGAGACGGACACGGAGAGGTCGCCGAGCCTGGAGTACGGGACCTTCAGGAGGTCCGGGCCATTCAGCAGGTACAGATGCGTATCGCTGAAAGCCACGTTGCGCGTCGTGCTGGTCGTGGCATGTCCGATCGACTGCTCCTCGGGGGCCATCTCGCACCGCCTCTTCAGCGCGGCCGCCACCCGCCAGCCCCGGAAGCTGGAGACGGGTGCGAGGACGAGGCCCTGGAGCATCAGCAGCAGGCGCAAGGCGTCCACGAACGTGGTGGGCTGGTGGCGATGCCGTTCGATGTGGGCGTTGACCTGTCCGACGTCGAACCCGTGGGTCTTCCGGTTCGACACCAGAGGGAAGTAGGGCGGCTTGGCCTGCGACCACCGTCGGGCATCGGCCACCACGGCGATGACATCGTCCAGGCCCGCGAGGACCTCCCCCATGCGGTAGCCGGCGCCCTCGACGCTGTCGAAGGAGGGCCGTCCGGTGGGCGTGGTCGCCTGGGGTGCCGGTACGTACGGCGCGACCGCGCGGGGAGGCGTATGGGAGGCCGGCTGCGGTACCGGCGGTGGGGAGTAGCGGTTGCGCAGGAGCGGGAGGGCCCCCGCGCCCGTCTTGTCGCAGTGCTCCGGCAGGGGGAAGTCCGTGTCCCTCATCCGGCGGCGCACCTCCTCGTAGAGGTCGCTCATCCCCAGCACCGGCCCGGCCCCGGGGACGCCCGCCCACATGGTGGTCAGCAGGAAGCCGGTGAAGGCGCTGTACGTGTCCCCCTCGGGCGCCTTGGAGAGCCGGTTCTCCGGCGCCGAGGTCAGGGAGTACACGCCCGTGACGGCCAGCTGGTCCCTGATCAGCCGGGACTCGGCGCTCATGAGATCGGCGTGCGCCCGGCCGCTGAAACAGCAGTCCAGGATCACGATCTTGACCGCCGCGCGGGACTGCTTGACCAGGCGCGCCGGGTAGGAGAAGGCCAGACTGGTCCAGGGCTGATCGGGTTCGCTTCCCCTGAGGCTGAGGTGGAAGTCGCTGTTGGCCCCCGTGAGCAGGCCGTGGCCGCTGTAGTAGACGAGCAGGACGTCCTCCGCCTGCTCGGCGGCCGCCGCGACCGGCCGCATGATGTCCTGGGGCTCGCGCGGATCGTCCACGAGCCGCACGTCCCGCACCGCGAAACCGCCCACCGTCCGGTCGGTGAGGGCGGCGGCGAGACCGCGGATGTTGCGCGGGGAGTGCGGGATCGCCCCCAGGTCCCGCGAGGTGTAGGTCGCCGTACCGATCAGCACGGCGCGCGCGGACGCGCAGGACGGAGGGAGGGACCGCTCGCCGACCGTCCAGCGCGCGCACGATGCGGACGGCCACCTCGTCAGGGTCGTCGAGCCCGGAGGCGTCGGTACTCGCAGGCCGCACATGCTAAGACTTGATCCGTACTTCCCGAAGGAGGTACGGACTGCATCCGGGCGGCTGGTCCGGGCGCTCCGGCGTGGTCACCGTACGGTGGCTCATCCGGGGTTGCTCGGGACCGTTCCGGAATTCGGTGAGCAGAGGCCCGCAAGTCAGCGGGCTGCCGCAGGCCCTGCACTGGCGAACCAGCACTCAGAGCCTCACGCGGTTGACTCACACAGGGTGTCTTCTCACCCGGTGGTCACCTTGCCGAACTCTGAGTCAGCGAATCAGCGAATTGCGGAACCCCTCTTGGTCACGTCGGGCCGCCGCTGCCGGTACTTCGCGGCAGCCCGTGGAGGTCTACGGGTGCGGGCTCCCACCCGGGGCCGGAGCGCCTGCCCGGCGGAGGGTGAAGGAGGCCATCCGCAGGCCCGGGACGGGGGAGAAGTCCGCGCCCCGGGTGAAGCCGTGGCGTTCGTACAGGGTGACCGCCGGGGTGTTGTCCGCGCCGGTGGTCACCCCGACGGGGCGGTCCGGGAACAGCTCCGTCAGCGCGTGGCGCACCAGCAGCGAGCCGATGCCCCGGCGGAACCGGGCCGGGTCCACGCAGAGCCGGTCGATGGACACCCCGTCCTCGGTCTCCTCCCAGGCCAGGAAGCCCGCGACCGCGCCCCCCTCCGCGACCGCCCCCAGCCAGCGCAGCCGCCGCGCCCGCATCCGCTCCAGGCTCTCGCCCAGCGCGGGGATGCCGTCGAAGCCGATCAGCTGCGCCTCCACCGCGTAGGCGGCCCGGCCGACGCGGTGCACGGCGGCCGCGGTCGCGTCGTCGGTCAGGTCCAGCGGGCGGAGGTGCGGTCCCTGCATGGGGGCGGGTCCCTTCGGCGGCTCGGGGCGGAGGGGCCACGCTACCCGCGGGGCGGGGCGGGCCCGGGGGAATTTCCCGCCCCGGTGGCGGCCCCGCCGGCATCCGGTCCCGCCCCGCGCACAACCGTTTAGCGGCGCGGCCACTCCGCTCGGTACGATTCAGGCGCGCAGCGTTCGCTCGCGCACCCCCTGAGTCAGGAGAGACCGGTGTCAGACGTCCGTGTGATCATCCAACGCGATTCCGAGCGGGACGAGCGCGTGGTGGCCACGGGCGCTACGGCGGCGGAGCTCTTCGCCGGCGAGCGCACCATCGTCGCCGCTCGCATCGCCGGTGAGCTGAAGGACCTCTCGTACGAGGTGCGGGACGGCGAGACCGTCGAGCCGGTGGAGATCTCCTCCGAGGACGGCCTGAACATCCTGCGCCACTCGACCGCGCACGTCATGGCGCAGGCCGTGCAGGAGCTCTTCCCCGAGGCCAAGCTGGGCATCGGCCCGCCGGTCCGGGACGGCTTCTACTACGACTTCGACGTCGCGAAGCCCTTCACCCCCGAGGACCTCAAGGTCATCGAGAAGAAGATGCAGGAGATCCAGAAGCGCGGGCAGAAGTTCGCCCGCCGCGTGGTCTCCGACGAGGCGGCCCGCGAGGAGCTCGCCGACGAGCCGTACAAGCTGGAGCTCATCGGCATCAAGGGTTCGGCGTCGACCGACGACGGCGCGAACGTCGAGGTGGGCGGCGGCGAGCTGACCATCTACGACAACCTGGACGCGAAGACCGGCGAGCTGTGCTGGAAGGACCTCTGCCGCGGTCCCCACCTGCCCACCACCCGCAACATCCCGGCGTTCAAGCTGATGCGCAACGCGGCCGCCTACTGGCGCGGCAGCGAGAAGAACCCGATGCTCCAGCGCATCTACGGCACCGCCTGGCCCTCGAAGGAGGAGCTGAAGGCGCACCTCGACTTCCTCGCCGAGGCCGAGAAGCGCGACCACCGCAAGCTCGGCAACGAGCTGGACCTCTTCTCCATCCCGGACGAGATCGGCTCCGGCCTCGCCGTCTTCCACCCGCGCGGCGGCATCATCCGCCGGACCATGGAGGACTACTCGCGCCGCCGGCACGAGGAGGAGGGCTACGAGTTCGTCTACTCCCCGCACGCCACCAAGGGCGCCCTCTTCGAGAAGAGCGGCCACCTGGACTGGTACGCGGAGGGCATGTACCCCCCCATGCAGCTCGACGGTGGTACCGACTACTACCTCAAGCCCATGAACTGCCCGATGCACAACCTGATCTTCGACGCGCGCGGCCGCAGCTACCGCGAGCTTCCTTTGAGGTTGTTTGAATTCGGCACCGTGTACCGGTACGAGAAGTCGGGCGTCGTGCACGGCCTGACCCGCGCTCGGGGCTTCACCCAGGACGACGCGCACATCTACTGCACCCGTGAGCAGATGGCCGAGGAGCTCGACCGCACCCTCACCTTCGTGCTGAACCTGCTGCGCGACTACGGTCTGACCGACTTCTACCTGGAGCTGTCCACCAAGGACCCGGTCAAGTACGTCGGCTCGGACGAGGTCTGGGAGGAGGCCACCGCGGTCCTCCAGCAGGTCGCCGAGAAGCAGGGCCTCCCGCTGACCCCCGACCCGGGCGGCGCGGCCTTCTACGGCCCGAAGATCTCGGTGCAGGCGCGGGACGCCATCGGCCGTACCTGGCAGATGTCGACCGTCCAGCTGGACTTCAACCTGCCGGAGCGTTTCAACCTCGAGTACACCGCGCCGGACGGCTCGCGCCAGCGGCCCGTCATGATCCACCGCGCGCTGTTCGGCTCGATCGAGCGGTTCTTCGCGGTGCTGCTGGAGCACTACGCGGGCGCCATGCCGCCGTGGCTCGCCCCGGTCCAGGCCGTCGGCATCCCGATCGGCGACGGGCACGTGGAGTACCTCCAGGAGTTCGCCGCCGAGGCGAAGAAGATGGGCCTGCGGGTGGAGGTGGACGCCTCTTCCGACCGCATGCAGAAGAAGATCCGCAACCACCAGAAGCTCAAGGTCCCATTCATGATCATCGTCGGTGACGAGGACATGGCCGCGGGCACCGTCTCCTTCCGCTACCGCGACGGTTCGCAGGAGAACGGCATCGCCAAGGACGAGGCGCTTGCCAAGCTGGCCAAGGTCGTCGCCGACCGCGTCCAGGTCTGATCCACGGTCCGGTCCAGGGACCGGATCCACGAGCGGGGCCCCCGGGAAGTGATCACTTTCCGGGGGCCCCACTCGTTCGTCCGGACGAGGTCATATGCTGCGGCTATGACGATTGAGCCGGAACAGCAGAACGGTGTGGGCACGCATGACGGGTTCCAGCGCCTGTGGACCCCTCATCGGATGGCCTACATCCAGGGCGAGAACAAGCCGACCGGCCCCGAGGCCGGGGACGGCTGTCCCTTCTGCGGTATTCCGGAGATGTCGGACCACGACGGCCTGGTCGTGGCGCGGGGCAAGCACGTGTACGCCGTGCTGAATCTGTACCCGTACAACGGCGGCCACCTGATGGTCGTCCCGTACCGGCACGTCGCCGATTACACCGAGCTCGACGGCCTTGAGACGGCCGAGCTGGCGGACCTCACGAAGCGGGCCATGTTGGCGCTGCGCAAGGCGTCCGGGGCGCACGGGTTCAACATCGGCATGAACCAGGGCACGGCGGCCGGTGCCGGCATCGCAGCGCACCTGCACCAGCACATCGTGCCCCGCTGGGGCGGGGACACGAACTTCATGCCGATCGTCGGGCACACGCGCGTCCTGCCCCAGCTGCTCGCGGACACCCGCCAGATGCTCGCCGACGCCTGGCCGAACGACTGATCAGGACGTACGGCTCCCGCGCCGCTCCGCCAGGACGGCCTCGACGTCGAACTCGGTCAGGCCCAGCGGCGGTCCCTGCGGGGGCCGGCGCAGGGCCGCGCCGATCTTCTCGTTGACCACCGCGAGGATCTCCCGGGCCCGGCGCTCGGAGGGGGCCGCCAGGGCGGCCTCCCGGGCGTCCTCGGCCTCCTTGCGCAGCGCGAGCGACGGGGGCAGGGGGGAGAAGCCCTCGCGGTGCAGCTTCCCCTTGATCCACCACAGCTCGTCGTACGGCGCGTCGATCGAGGCCAGGGGCTTGCCGTAGCCCGGCAGCTTCTCGAACTCGCCCCGGTCGGCGGCCTCCCTGATCTGCCGGTCCACGAAGGACTCGACGCTGACGCCGGGCGGCTTGCGCTCGGTCATGGTTGCTCCTCCCCGGGGCGGATGCGACTCCTTCAGCGTACCTACGCGTCGTAGACGTCCGCCTTGCGCGGGGACGGCTCCTGGATGAGGCCGCTCATGATCGAGGAGCGGTTGGTGAAGCGGTCCGTGTCCACGCCGTACTCCTCCAGCACCTTGAAGGTCGCCGCGTGCACCGACCGCAGGACCGGGGCCACGGTGCGCAGGGCGTCGTCCGCCATGAAGCGGTGGCGCCACATGGAGCCCGCCCAGACGTGGCGCAGGCCGAAGGGCTCGGGCAGGACCAGTTTGCCGCCGAAGTACTCCAGGAGCGGCGGGTACCAGGTCAGGGGGGCGCGCGCGGCCAGGCGTACCACCTCCATGGTGTCCACCAGCGGCAGCGGGCGCTCCACGGTCTCCCAGAAGCGGATGGACTTGGGGACCTCGACCACCGGGGGCTTGGACTTGGTGGTGAACAGGCCGTGCACCGGGCCCAGGGCGTGCGCGGTGACGTCCACGCGCAGGGTCTTGTAGAGCACGGTCACGGTGACCAGCATCGTGATGACGAGCTGGCCGTCCCAGAGCGGGTACTGGATGCCGAGGTAGTGCCGGTTGCCGGCGCTGAACTGCTGCTCGTTGCAGATCCGGGTGATCTCGTGCGGTTTGACGAGGAAGGTGTCCACGTTATCGCCGCTCGGCCGGGCCACTTCGGCGGCGCCCTCGCCGACGGGGGTGACGATCCAGTGCTGGATCGAGGCGGGCGGGAAGCCGCCGGTGTGCAGGGGGCCGCGTTCCAGCTTGCGCAGCTGGGTGTCGATCGCGCGTATGACGTCCCAGCTGCGGAAGGGGTGGATCTCGGCGCCGTCGTTCTTCGGGGTCAGTTCCTCGGCCATCTGCCAGCTGCCCCAGCGGGTGCCCATGCCGAGGATGCCCTTGGGGCCGGCGTAGAAGACGGAGTTGCTGCGGTCCTCGGCGGTCAGTTTCGCCAGCTGGTGGCGCAGGTCCTCGCGGGCCTTCTCGTCGGGGTTGCCGGGGACGGCCTCCGGGATCTTGGCGGCGACGGGGGCGCCGCCGCCGAGCAGGCCATCCCAGCGGGAGCGCAGGTCGGCGGCGGTGTTCTCGCAGATCCGGCGGGCCAGGTACCAGCCCAGGACGGGGGCGACGATCGCGCCGAGCAGGTAGAGCTCCAGCAGGCCGCTGTCGGGCTGCCGGTACACCACCCGGTAGAGCAGCACCGCGCCCACGAGGACCACGCCGACCAGCAGCGCGGTGCCGATCCAGGTGCTCTTCTTGCCCTCGCCCTTGGACAGGGTCTTGCGCAGCTGGAAGAGGCCCAGCCACAGCAGCAGGCCGGGCAGGAACAGCACCCCGCTGACCAGCATGATCAGGCGCAGCCTGCGGTCGCGTTCCTTGCGGATCCGGGACGCGGCCAGGCAGTGCTCCACGACGGTCTGCGGGTCGGCGCCGAAGGACTGGATGAGCGGCTTGCGGCCGCCTCCGAGGGTGCGGGCCTCCACGGCGCGGCAGAAGGCCTCGCCCAGGTTGGGTTCGAGGAGGGAGATCTTGGGGGCCTTGACCGAGGCCGGGTGGTTCTCGCTGTTCGCCCCGAGTATGGAGGACAGCTGGGTGTCCTTGCCGCCGTCGCGGTACGCGGCGGAGGCGAGGGCGTTGGTCGCCGCGGTCTGGCCGCCGCCCCCCTGGAGAGGAATCTGTGCTCCGGGCCTGAAGTCGAAACCGTCGTCCGCCACCGCTGCCCCCATCGCCGTGTGCTGTCGTGCCGTGTTGCCGTCGTGCTGTGTAGCCGTCGTGCCGTGTTGCGGTCGTGTCGTGCTGCGCCGTGTCGCGCTCTGTTGTGGTCCGTTGTGCTCCGCGTCGCGGCGAAGAGCCTATCGGCGTCCTCGGCCCCTTGGTCATGGGACAGGGAAATACCGCCCACCGCAAGCGGGTTGGATGGGCGGTAGCCGGACCGCTATGTCAACTGGCTTCCCTTCTCAGCCTGTTCGCGAACCTTGTCCGCGAGATGGGCCGGCATGGGCTCGTGCCGGGCGTAGGCGCGGCTGAACCGGCCCGTGCCGTGGGACACGGAGCGCAGCTCCACGGCGTAGCGGCCGATCTCGATCTCGGGGATCTCGGCGCGCACCCGGGACCGGCCGGGGCCGGCCTGCTCGGTGCCGACGACACGGCCGCGGCGGCCCGCGAGATCGCTCATGACCGGGCCCACGTACTCGTCGGGCACCTCGACGTCGAGTTCGGCGACGGGTTCCAGGAGGTGGATCGGGGTGTCGGCGGCGGCTTCGCGCAGGGCGAGGGCGCCCGCCGTCTGGAAGGCGGCGTCGGAGGAGTCCACCGAGTGCGCCTTGCCGTCGCGCAGGGTGATCCGTACGTCGACCAGCGGATAGCCGGCCGCGATGCCGCGGGCGGCCTGGGCCCGTACGCCCTTCTCCACGGACGGGATGAACTGGCGGGGCACGGCGCCGCCGACCACCTTGTCGACGAACTCGATGCCGCTGCCGGGCGGGAGCGGTTCGACCTCGATCTCGCAGATGGCGAACTGGCCGTGGCCGCCGGACTGTTTGACGTGCCGGCCGCGCCCGGCGGCCTTGGCGCCGAAGGTCTCGCGCAGGCTGACCTTGTGGGGGACGGGGTCGACCTGGACTCCGTAGCGGGTCCGCAGCCGCTCCAGTGCCACGTCCTGGTGGGCCTCGCCCAGGCACCACAGGACGAGCTGGCGGGTGTGCGGGTTCTGCTCCAGCCGCATCGTGGGGTCCTCGGCGACCAGCCGGGCCAGGCCCTGGGAGAGCTTGTCCTCGTCGGCCTTGCTGTGGGCCTCGATGGCGAGGGGGAGCAGCGGCTCGGGCATCGGCCAGGGTTCCATCAGGAGCGGTGCGTCCTTGGCGGAGAGGGTGTCGCCGGTCTCGGCGCGGGTGAGTTTGGCCACGCAGGCGAGGTCGCCCGCGATGCAGGTGCCAAGGGTGCGCTGCTGTTTGCCGAAGGGGGAGGTGAGGGTGCCGATCCGTTCGTCGAGATCGTGGTCCTCGTGCCCCCGGTCGGCCTGGCCGTGGCCGGAGACGTGGACGGTCTCCTCGGGGTGGAGGGTGCCGGAGAAGACGCGGACCAGGGAGACGCGTCCGACGTAGGGGTCGGAGGAGGTCTTGACGACCTCGGCGAGGAGCGGTCCGGCGGGGTCGCAGGTGACGGCGGGGCGGGGGGCTCCGTCGGGGGTGGTGACGGTGAGGGGGGCGCGTTCGGCGGGGGTGGGGAAGCCGCCGGTGACCAGTTCGAGGAGTTCCACGGTGCCCAGGCCCTGGCGGGCGCCGTCGGCGGCGGGGGCGGCCATCAGGACGGGGTGGAAGGTACCCCGGGCCACGGCCCGCTCGAGATCGTCGACGAGGGTCTTGATGTCGATGTCCTCGCCGCCGAGGTAGCGGTCCATGAGGCTCTCGTCCTCGCTCTCGGCGATGATCCCCTCGATGAGGCGGGAGCGGGCGCCGTCGATGAGGGCGAGTTCGGCGGGGTCCGGATCGCGCTCGGTGCGTTCGCCGGAGCCGTAGTCGTAGACGCGCCGGGAGAGCAGGCCCAGCAGGCCGGTGACGGGGGCGTGGCCGTCGGGTCCGGCCGGTCCGTGCAGCGGCAGGTAGAGCGGGATGACGGCGTCCGGGTCCTCGGCGCCGAAGATCTCGCCGCAGACCGCGGTCATCTGGGAGTAGTCGGCGCGGGCAGCCTCCAAATGGGTGACGACGATGGCGCGCGGCATGCCGACGGCCTCGCATTCGTCCCAGACCATCCGGGTGGCTCCGTCGATCCCGTCGGAGGCGGAGACGACGAAGAGGGCCGCGTCCGCGGCGCGCAGACCGGCCCTGAGTTCCCCGACGAAGTCGGCGTATCCGGGGGTGTCCAGGATGTTGATCTTGATTCCGGCCCATTCGACGGGGACCAGGGAGAGCTGGATGGAGCGCTGGCGGCGGTGCTCGATCTCGTCGTAGTCCGAGACCGTGCCCCCGTCCTCGACCCGTCCGGCCCGGTTCACGGCCCCCGCTGTCAGGGCCAGGGCTTCGACCAGTGTGGTCTTCCCGGCGCCGCTGTGGCCGACCAGCACGACGTTCCGTACGGAATCGGGGCGGTCGGCCGTCAGTGCCCTGCCGGCGGCTCCGGCTTGGTGTGATGTGGCTCCCATGGTGCTCGTGCCTCCTGGTGTCGCGGTGAGGAGGGTGATCGGGGTCCTTCGAGCTTTGCACTGCCGTCACACTGCGTCCATACGTCGTACCGGCCATGGTCAGCCGGGCCGGCACGGAGGGAGGCGGGAGGGCGGCGGGAGCGGGGCTGGGAGGGCGGCCGGGAGCCGTGGCGGGGGCGGCCCGGCGATTGCCGGGGGCGAACCGGTGGGTGCGGGGCATTGCGGGCGCGGGGCGCTGGCTACGATGGGCCAGCCGGTGGCCGTTGTGGTCGCGCGGCCCAGCGACCCTCTGGGAAGGCCATGCTGAACAAGTACGCGCGTGCGTTCTTCACGCGTGTTCTCACGCCGTTCGCCGCATTTCTCCTGCGCCGGGGGGTGAGCCCGGATGCCGTCACCCTCATCGGCACCGCCGGAGTGGTGGCCGGCGCGCTGGTCTTCTTCCCCCGGGGCGAGTTCTTCTGGGGCACGATCACCATCACCCTCTTCGTCTTCTCCGACCTGGTGGACGGGAACATGGCCCGCCAGGCCGGGGTCTCCAGCCGGTGGGGCGCGTTCCTCGACTCCACGCTCGACCGGGTGGCCGACGCGGCCATCTTCGGCGGCCTCGCGCTCTGGTACGCGGGCCTGGGCAACGACAACGTGCTGTGCGCGGTGGCGATCTTCTGCCTGGCCAGCGGGCAGGTGGTCTCGTACACCAAGGCCCGCGGCGAGTCGATCGGGCTGCCGGTCGCCGTCAACGGGCTCATCGAGCGCGCCGAGCGCCTGGTGATCTCGCTGGTCGCGGCCGGTCTCTCCGGGCTGCAGACCTTCGGGGTCCCGTCGTGGATCGGGGTGCTGCTGCCCGTGGCGCTGTGGATCGTGGCGGTGGGCTCGCTCGTCACGCTGATCCAGCGGGTGGTCACCGTACGCCGTGAGTCGGCCGAGGCCGACGCGGCGGCCGCCGGCGCCGAGGGCGGTGCCGCCTGATGGCCACGGCGAAGGACAAGTTGGTCGACGGGCTGTACGGGCTCGGCTGGGCGGGCGTGAAGAAGCTCCCCGAGCCGGCGGCGGTGGCCCTCGGCCGCAAGATCGCGGACGTGGCGTGGAAGCGGCGCGGCAAGAGCGTGCTGCGGCTGGAGTCCAACCTGGCCCGGGTGGTGCCGGACGCGAGCCCCGAGCGGCTGCGCGAGCTGTCGCACGCGGGCATGCGTTCGTACATGCGCTACTGGATGGAGTCCTTCCGGCTGCCCGCCATGGACCCGAAACGGTTCGGCGAGGACGTCCGGCTCGAGGACGACCACCTCCTGCGCGAGGCGATCGCCTCCGGGCGCGGGGTCATCGCGGCCCTGCCGCACCTGGCCAACTGGGACCTGGCCGGGGCCTGGGTCACCGGCCACCTGGGCGTTCCCTTCACCACCGTCGCCGAGCGGCTCAAGCCCGAATCCCTCTACGACCGCTTCGTGGCCTACCGGGAGAGCCTGGGCATGGAGGTCCTGCCGCACAACGGCGGCGCCTCCTTCGGCACCCTGGCGCGCCGGCTGCGCTCCGGCGGGCTGATCTGCCTCGTCGCCGACCGGGACCTGTCGGCCTCCGGGGTCGAGGTGGACTTCTTCGGCGCCACGGCCCGGATGCCCGCCGGGCCCGCGCTGCTGGCGCAGCAGACCGGGGCGGTCCTGCTGCCGGTCACCCTGTACTACGGGGACTCCCCGAAGCTGTACGGCCGGTTCCACCCCGAGGTGGAGGTGCCGAAGCAGGGCACGCGGACCGAGAAGACCGCCGCCATGACCCAGGCGGTGGCGGACGCCTTCGCGTCGGGGATCGCCGAGCACCCGGAGGACTGGCACATGCTGCAGCGCTTGTGGCTCGACGACCTGGAGGAGCGCCAGCAGTGAAGATCGGCATCGTGTGCCCGTACTCGTGGGACGTCCCGGGCGGCGTCCAGTTCCACATCCGTGACCTGGCGGAGCACCTGATCCGCCGGGGCCACGAGGTGTCGGTGCTGGCCCCGGCGGACGACGAGACCCCGCTGCCCCCCTACGTGGTCTCGGCGGGACGGGCGGTGCCGGTGCCGTACAACGGGTCGGTGGCCCGGCTGAACTTCGGCTTCCTCTCGGCGGCCCGGGTGCGGCGCTGGCTGCACGACGGGGTGTTCGACGTGATCCACATCCACGAGCCGGCCTCCCCGTCCCTGGGGCTGCTGTCCTGCTGGGCGGCTCAGGGGCCGATCGTGGCGACGTTCCACACCTCCAACCCGCGTTCCCGGGCGATGATCGCCGCGTACCCGATCCTCCAGCCGGCGCTGGAGAAGATCAGCGCCCGGATCGCGGTGAGCGAGTACGCCCGGCGCACGCTGGTGGAACACCTCGGCGGGGACGCCGTGGTCATCCCCAACGGGGTCGACGTGGACTTCTTCGCCAAGGCCGACCCGAACCCGTCCTGGTCCGGCCGGACCCTCGGCTTCATCGGCCGCATCGACGAACCCCGCAAGGGCCTGCCCGTCCTCATGGCGGCCTTCCCCCGCATCGTGGAGGAGTGCCCGGACGTACGGCTCCTCGTGGCGGGCCGCGGCGACGAGGAGGAGGCGGTGGCCTCGCTGCCGGCGGAGCTGCGCTCGCGCGTGGAGTTCCTCGGCATGGTCTCCGACGAGGACAAGGCGCGCCTGCTGCGCAGCGTGGACGTCTACGTCGCCCCCAACACCGGCGGCGAGAGCTTCGGGATCATCCTCGTCGAGGCCCTGTCGGCCGGGGCGGCGGTACTGGCCTCGGACCTCGACGCCTTCGCCCAGGTACTGGACCAGGGCGCCGCGGGGGAGCTGTTCGCCAACGAGGACGCCGGCTCGCTGGCCGCGGCGGCGGTCGCCCTGCTCCGCGACCCGGCCCGGCGCGCGGAGCTGAGCGCCCGCGGCTCGGCGCACGTACGCCGCTTCGACTGGTCGACGGTCGGCGCCGACATCCTGGCCGTCTACGAGACCGTGACCGACGGCGCGGCCGCCGTCGCCACCGACGAGCGCGTCCCCCTCCGCACCCGCCTCGGCTTCTCGCGGGACACCCACTAGCGGGTAGTGTCGCCGCCCGTGATCGAAAACCTTGTCTGGATCGCGGTGGCGCTGGCCGTCGTCGGGGTCTACCTCAGCTGGACCGCGGGGCGGCTGGACCGGCTCCACACCCGGATGGACGCCGCCCGGGCCGCCCTCGACGCGCAGCTCGTACGGCGGGCCTCGGTGGTGCTGGAGGTGGCCACCTCCGGGGTGCTGGACCCGGCCTCCTCCCTCGTGCTGTACGAGGCCGCGCACGCGGCGCGGCAGGCCGAGGAGGAGCACCGCGAGGTCGCCGAGAGCGAGCTCAGCCAGGCGCTGCGCGCGGTGTTCGCCGACGCGGACCAGGTCGAGGTGCTGAAGGCGGCCCCGGGCGGCGAGGAGGCCGCCGAGGAGCTGGCCGCGGCGGTGCGCCGGGTGCCCATGGCGCGGCGGTTCCTCAACGACGCCGTACGGGCCGCCCGCGCGTTGCGCCGCCATCGCAAGGTCCGCTGGTTCAGACTGGCCGGACATGCGCCCTTCCCGCTCGCCTTCGAAATGGACGACGAGCCTCCGGCGGACCTCGCCGACCGCCCCGCCTAGGGCCGCGGGGGACAAGTGAAAGAGCCACTGGCTCCACATTGGCCCTTGTAGTGGACTGGTCGGTGGGGTTTTCTCAGCCGAGTAGTAGCCCGTCTTCCCTTCGAGTGAGGTCAACCCGTGAGCACGCTTCCCACCTCTTCCCAGTCCGCTGAGTCGGCCATCGGCACCTCCCGCGTCAAGCGCGGCATGGCCGAGCAGCTCAAGGGCGGCGTGATCATGGACGTGGTCAACGCCGAGCAGGCGAAGATCGCCGAGGACGCCGGCGCCGTGGCCGTCATGGCCCTGGAGCGGGTCCCCGCCGACATCCGCAAGGACGGCGGCGTGGCCCGCATGTCCGACCCCAACATGATCGAAGAGATCATCGAGGCCGTCTCGATCCCGGTCATGGCCAAGTCCCGCATCGGCCACTTCGTCGAGGCCCAGGTCCTGCAGTCCCTCGGTGTCGACTACATCGACGAGTCCGAGGTCCTGACCCCGGCCGACGAGGTCAACCACTCCGACAAGTGGGCCTTCACCACCCCCTTCGTCTGTGGCGCCACCAACCTGGGCGAGGCCCTGCGCCGCATCGCCGAGGGCGCGGCCATGATCCGTTCTAAGGGCGAGGCCGGCACCGGCAACGTCGTCGAGGCCGTCCGCCACCTGCGCCAGATCAAGAACGAGATCGCCAAGCTGCGCGGCTTCGACAACAACGAGCTGTACGCCGCCGCCAAGGAGCTGCGCGCCCCGTACGAGCTCGTCAAGGAGGTCGCCGAGCTCGGCAAGCTCCCGGTCGTGCTGTTCTCCGCCGGTGGCGTCGCCACCCCGGCCGACGCCGCCCTGATGCGCCAGCTCGGCGCCGAGGGCGTCTTCGTCGGCTCCGGCATCTTCAAGTCGGGCGACCCGGCCAAGCGCGCCGCCGCCATCGTGAAGGCCACCACGTTCTACGACGACCCGAAGATCATCGCGGACGCGTCCCGCAACCTGGGCGAGGCCATGGTCGGCATCAACTGCGACACCCTCCCCGAGGCCGAGCGCTACGCCAACCGCGGCTGGTAACCACCTCATGACGAACACACCCGTGATCGGTGTCCTGGCCCTCCAGGGCGACGTACGGGAGCACCTGATCGCCCTGGCATCGGCTGACGCCGTGGCCAGGCCGGTCCGGCGTCCCGAGGAGCTCGCCGAGGTCGACGCCCTGGTGATCCCCGGCGGCGAGTCCACGACCATGTCCAAGCTCGCCGTGCTCTTCGGCATGCTCGAGCCGCTGCGCGAGCGCGTGCGCGCCGGCATGCCGGTCTACGGCACCTGCGCCGGCATGATCATGCTCGCCGACAAGCTGCTGGACGGCCGTGACGACCAGGAGACGCTCGGCGGCATCGACATGATCGTGCGCCGCAACGCCTTCGGCCGCCAGAACGAGTCCTTCGAGGCGCAGGTCGACTTCTCGGGCATAGCGGGCGGTCCCGTCGAGGGCGTCTTCATCCGCGCCCCGTGGGTCGAGTCGGTCGGCGCCGCCGCCGAAGTGCTCGCCACGTACGACGGCCACACGGTCGCCGTGCGCCAGGGCAACGTCCTCGCCACCTCGTTCCACCCCGAACTGACCGGGGACGACCGCGTCCACGCGTACTTCGTCGACATGGTGCGCGCGGGGCTGTAACGGCGTCCCGGTAGGATCTGAGGCGAACATTGTTGGTGACGCGAAGGAGACAGGCAGATGTCCGGCCACTCTAAATGGGCTACGACGAAGCACAAGAAGGCCGTGGTTGACGCCAAGCGCGGCAAGCTCTTCGCGAAGCTGATCAAGAACATCGAGGTCGCGGCCCGTATGGGCGGCGCCGACGTCGATGGCAACCCGACCCTCTTCGACGCCATCCAGAAGGCCAAGAAGAGCTCGGTACCGAACAAGAACATCGACTCCGCGGTCAAGCGCGGCGGCGGCCTCGAGGCCGGCGGCGCCGACTACGAGACGATCATGTACGAAGGCTACGGACCGAACGGTGTCGCGGTGCTCATCGAGTGCCTCACCGACAACCGCAACCGTGCCGCGTCCGACGTGCGCGTCGCCATGACCCGCAACGGCGGTTCGATGGCCGACCCGGGCTCGGTCTCGTACCTGTTCAACCGCAAGGGCGTTGTCCTGCTGCCCAAGGGCGAGCTCTCCGAGGACGACGTCCTGGAGACGGTGCTCGAGGCCGGTGCCGAGGAGGTCAACGACCTCGGCGACAGCTTCGAGATCATCAGCGAGGCCACCGACATGGTCGCGGTCCGCACCGCGCTCCAGGAGGCGGGCATCGACTACGACTCGGCCGACTCCAACTTCCTGCCGACCATGCAGGTCGAGCTGGACGAAGAGGGCGCGCGCAAGATCTTCAAGCTGATCGACGCGCTGGAGGACAGCGACGACGTGCAGAACGTCTTCGCCAACTTCGACGTGTCGGACGAGGTCATGGAGAAGGTCGACGCCTGATTGGCGTTCGCACTCTCTCTCTTCGGCGGGCCGACAGGACACACCTGTCGGCCCGCCGCTTTGTCAGTGCCACCCGATAGCCTGCGCGGACAGGCAATCGAAAGGCAGGGGGGCAGGTGCGCGTACTCGGCGTGGACCCAGGGCTGACCAGGTGCGGTGTCGGCGTGGTCGAGGGAGTCGCCGGGCGGCCCCTGACCATGATCGGCGTCGGGGTCGTCCGGACTCCGGCCGAGGCCGAGCTGGGGGACCGGCTCGTCGCCATCGAGGCCGGCATCGAGGAGTGGCTCGACGCGCACCGGCCCGAGGTCGTCGCCGTGGAGCGCGTCTTCAGCCAGCACAACGTCCGCACCGTCATGGGCACCGCCCAGGCCAGCGCCGTCGCCATGCTGTGCGCCGCGCGCCGCGGCATACCGGTGGCCCTGCACACCCCCAGTGAGGTCAAGGCCGCCGTCACCGGCAGCGGCCGCGCCGACAAGGCGCAGGTCGGAGCGATGGTGACCCGGCTGCTGCGGCTCGCCGAACCGCCCAGGCCGGCCGACGCCGCGGACGCCCTCGCCCTCGCCATCTGCCACATCTGGCGGGCCCCCGCCCAAAGCCGCCTCCAGCAGGCGGTCGCCCAGCACGCCACCGCCCTGAAAGGCCGTACCCGATGATCGCCTTCGTGAGCGGCCCGGTCGCCGCGCTCGCCCCCACCCTGGCCGTGATCGAGGTCGGCGGTGTGGGGATGGCCGTCCAGTGCACGCCGAACACCATCGCCGGCCTGCGGATCGGGGAACAGGCCCGGCTGGCGACCTCGCTGGTCGTACGGGAGGACTCGCTCACCCTGTACGGCTTCGCGGACGACGACGAACGCCAGGTCTTCGAGCTGCTCCAGACCGCCAGCGGGGTCGGGCCGCGCGTGGCCCAGGCGATGCTCGGGGTGCACAGCCCGGACGCGCTGCGGCTGGCCATCTCCACCGGCGACGCGAAGGCGCTGACGGCGGTGCCCGGCATCGGCCCGAAGGGCGCCCAGAAGCTGCTGCTGGAGCTCAAGGGCAAGCTGGGCGCCCCCCTGGGGGCCGGCGGGCTCGTCGGCGCGCAGCGGGCGGTCTCCGCCGGGCCCGCGCCCTGGACGGAGCAGCTCCAGGCGGCGCTCATCGGGCTCGGCTACGCCGCCCGGGAGGCCGACGAGGCGGTCTCCGCCGTGACCCCGCAGGCCGAGGCGGCCATCGCCGCCGGAGGCTCCGCCCCCGTGCCCCAGCTGTTGCGCGCCGCCCTCCAGTCCCTGAACCGCGCCCGCTGAGCTGTTGCCCCGACGGGCGGGACCGGCGCCCTGGTGCCCGCCGCGCGGGGACGCCGCGGGGCGGGGCACCCGAGAGACGACCGGAACGAGCGAGAAGGCAGACTGACACCGTGAACTGGGACGACGACACCGAGAACGCCGAGCCGGACCGGCTGGTCGCGGCCGCGGCCGACGGCGAGGACACCGCCGTCGAGGCGGCCCTGCGCCCGAAGGACCTCGGCGAGTTCGTCGGCCAGGAGAAGGTCCGCCAGCAGCTGGACCTCGTCCTGAAGGCCGCCCGCCAGCGCGGCGCCACCGCCGACCACGTGCTGCTGTCCGGCGCGCCCGGCCTCGGCAAGACCACCCTCTCCATGATCATCGCCGCCGAGATGGGCGCGCCGATCCGGATCACCTCCGGCCCCGCCATCCAGCACGCCGGAGACCTCGCCGCGATCCTCTCCTCCCTCCAGGAGGGCGAGGTCCTCTTCCTCGACGAGATCCACCGCATGTCCCGGCCCGCCGAGGAGATGCTGTACATGGCCATGGAGGACTTCCGCGTCGACGTGATCGTCGGCAAGGGGCCCGGAGCCACCGCCATCCCCCTGGAGCTGCCGCCGTTCACCCTCGTCGGGGCGACGACCCGCGCCGGCCTGCTGCCCCCGCCGCTGCGGGACCGCTTCGGCTTCACCGGGCACATGGAGTTCTACGCCCCCGAGGAGCTGGAACGCGTCATTCACCGATCCGCCCGCCTCCTCGACGTGGAGATCGACACCGCCGGCGCAGCCGAGATCGCCGGCCGCTCCCGGGGCACCCCGCGCATCGCCAACCGGCTGCTGCGCCGGGTGCGCGACTACGCCCAGGTGAGGGCCGACGGGGTGATCACCCGTGAGGTGGCCGGCACCGCCCTCCAGGTGTACGAGGTGGACGCGCGCGGGCTCGACCGGCTGGACCGGGGCGTGCTGGAGGCCCTGCTCAAGCTGTTCGGCGGCGGCCCCGTCGGGCTGTCCACCCTCGCCGTGGCCGTCGGCGAGGAGCGGGAGACCGTCGAGGAGGTCGCCGAGCCCTTCCTGGTACGGGAGGGTCTGCTCGCCCGCACCCCCCGCGGGCGGGTCGCGACCCCCGCCGCATGGGCTCACCTGGGGCTCGTCCCGCCGCAGCAGTCCGGCAGTGGATCAAGCGGACAACAGGGCCTGTTCGGGGCCTGACGGCGCGGAGGTTAGACCGGTCAGGAACTGCGGTGCCATGCTGGGCGTTGTTCCATCCGTGCGGACTCGCCTAGACTCCGCCGATGCCGACCCTTCGGGTCGGCGTGCCCACCCCCGTAGAAATTGGCCGTCTCCCGTGCGGTCGTACGAAGGATCTCCGTCCCGTGAATCTCGTGACACTCCTCCCGTTCATCGTGCTCATCGGGGCGATGTTCCTGATGACCCGCTCCGCCAAGAAGAAGCAGCAGGCGGCCGCGCAGATGCGCAACGAAATGACGCCCGGTACCGGCGTCCGGACCATCGGCGGCATGTACGCCACGGTCAAGGAGATCGGTGAGGACACGGTCACCCTCGAGGTGGCTCCCGGTGTCCACGCGATCTTCGCGAAGAACGCCATCGGCGCCGTGCTGGACGACGAGGAGTACAACCGCATCGTCCACGGCACCCCCGATGACCTGACCATCGACACGCCGGTCGTTCCGGACGACGCATCCTCGCTGACCGAGGGCGACGCCCCGAAGACGGACGAGGCCCCCAAGCTCGACCTGGGCAAGAGCGACGAGCCCAAGGGCGACGAGCCGAAGGCCGACGAGCCGAAGGCCGAGGAGCCGAAGGACGGCAAGACCGACGGCGAGCCCGGCGCGAAGTAGCGTCCGGCAGGGGACCGCGGTGGCGTCCGACCGGCACTCGCCGCGGTTCCCGCAGTGAACTTCTGCGGGGGGCAGGGGTCCCCACCACACATTTCGTGGCCGTCCGCGCGCTGACCCGGCGCGGGACGGTTGGACAGGGAGATACGACAAGGTGGCAGCACCGAAGAAGGGCCGGCGGCCCACGGGGGCTCAGGGGAGGCCGGGGCGCGCCCTGGCCTTCATCCTGATCGCGATGGTGGCGCTCACCGCGGGGATGTTCCTCACGAAGCAGACGACCCCCCGCCTGGGCATCGACCTCGCGGGCGGTACGAGCATCACGCTCAAGGCCAAGAGCGAGCCCGGCAAGCCGGACGCCGTCAACGAGACCAACATGAACACGGCGGTCGGCATCATCGAGCGCCGCGTCAACGGTCTCGGCGTCTCGGAGTCCGAGGTCCAGACCCAGGGCCGCGACCACATCATCGTGAACATCCCCAAGGGGACGAACGAGCAGCAGGCGCGCGAGCAGGTCGGTACCACCGCCCAGCTGTACTTCCGCCCCGTGCTGGCCTTCGCCGACGGCGCCCCCGCCGCTCCGGAGACGAAGCCGAGCACGTCCCCGAGCCCCTCCGCGAGCGGTTCCGGCGCCCCGAAGACCGAGGGCAGCTCCAAGCCCTCCGCCCCGGCCACCCCGTCGTCCAGCGCCACTTCCCAGGGCCGTGTGCTCAGCGAGGCCCTCAAGGCCCCGGGCACCCCCACTCCCTCGCCCTCGGCGAGCGAGTCGAAGAAGGCAGACGACAGCAAGGCCACGCCCTCCGCCTCGGCCCCGGCCCCCGCTCCGACCCCGCCGGTGGACCCGGCCGTGGCAGACCTGCAGGCGAAGTTCGCCGCGCTGGACTGCACCAAGGAGGAGCAGCGCGCCGCCGCCGGCAAGGGCGTCAAGCCCGAGGACCCGATGCTCGCCTGTGGCCAGCGCGGCAACGCCTGGGGCAAGTGGGTCCTCGGTCCGGCCCAGGTCAACGGCCAGGACGTGAAGGACGCCAAGGGCGTCATCGACCAGCAGCGCGGTCAGTGGATCGTCACCATGCAGTTCACCGACAAGGGCGCCGACAAGTTCGCCAAGATCACCGGCGAGCTGGCCACCAAGCAGTCCCCGCAGAACCAGTTCGCGATCGTGCTCGACGGCGAGGTCATCTCCGACCCGTCCGTCAGCCAGGCGCTGACCGGTGGCAACGCCGAGATCTCCGGCGGCTTCACCCAGCAGTCCGCGCAGGACCTGGGCAACATGCTGTCGTACGGCGCCCTGCCGCTGTCCTTCCAGGAGGACAGCGTCACCACCGTCACCGCCGCGCTCGGCGGCGAGCAGCTGAAGGCCGGTCTCATCGCCGGCGCCATCGGTCTCGTGCTCGTGGTGATCTACCTGCTGGTGTACTACCGCGGTCTGGCCTTCATCGCCATCGTCAGCCTCCTGGTGTCCGCGATCCTCACGTACACGATCATGGCGCTGCTGGGCAAGGGCATCGGCTTCGCCCTGAACCTGCCCGCCGTCTGCGGCGCGATCGTCGCGATCGGCATCACGGCCGACTCGTTCATCGTGTACTTCGAACGCATCCGGGACGAGATCCGCGAGGGCCGCACCCTGCGTCCGGCCGTCGAGCGCGCCTGGCCGCGTGCCCGGCGCACCATCCTGGTCTCCGACTTCGTGTCGTTCCTCGCCGCCGCGGTGCTCTTCATCGTCACCGTCGGCAAGGTCCAGGGCTTCGCCTTCACGCTGGGTCTGACGACCCTGCTCGACGTGGTCGTGGTGTTCCTGTTCACCAAGCCCGTCATGACCCTGCTGGCCCGTACGAAGTTCTTCTCCAGCGGGCACCCGTGGTCCGGGCTGGACCCCAAGCGGCTCGGCGCCAAGCCGCCGCTGCGCCGGTCCCGCCGCGGCGCGCCCGTCCCCGCCCCCGTCGACGCAAAGGAGGCGTGAGAGATGTCGAAGCTGGGAGATCTCGGCGCCAGGCTGTACCGCGGTGAGGTCGGCTACGACTTCGTCGGCAAGCGCTTTCTCTGGTACGGCGTTTCCATCCTGATCACCATCACGGCGATCGTGGCGCTCGCTGTCCAGGGCCTCAACATGGGCATCGAGTTCAAGGGCGGCGCCGTCTTCACGACGCCGAAGACGGCCGTCTCGGTCGCCAAGGCGACGGAGGACGCGGAGAAGGCCTCCGGGCACGACGCGATCGTCCAGGCGCTGGGCACCGGCGGACTGCGCATCCAGATCTCCGGTCTGGACACCGACTCCGCCGCCTCCGTCAAGAAGCAGCTCGCGGCCGACCTCAAGGTCACCGAGACCCAGATCAACGCCGACCTGGTCGGCCCGAGCTGGGGCGAGCAGATCGCGAACAAGGCCTGGACCGGCCTCGGCGTCTTCATGGTCCTCGTGGTGATCTACCTCGCCATCGCCTTCGAGTGGCGGATGGCGGTCGCCGCGCTGATCGCGCTGATCCACGACCTCACCATCACCGTCGGCGTGTACGCGCTGGTCGGCTTCGAGGTCACCCCGGGCACCGTGATCGGTCTGCTCACCATCCTCGGTTACTCCCTCTACGACACCGTCGTCGTCTTCGACGGTCTCAAGGAGGGCTCGAAGGACATCACGAAGCAGACCCGCTACACCTTCAGCGAGATCGCCAACCGCAGCATCAACGGCACGCTGGTCCGCTCGATCAACACCACCGTCGTCGCCCTGCTCCCGGTCGCCGGCCTGCTGTTCATCGGCGGCGGCTTCCTGGGCGCGGGCATGCTCAACGACATCTCGCTGTCGCTGTTCGTCGGCCTCGCGGCCGGTGCGTACTCCTCGATCTTCATCGCGACCCCGCTGGTCGTGGACCTGAAGGAGCGCGAGCCGGCGATGAAGGCGCTCACCAAGCGGGTGCTCGCGAAGCGGGCGGCCGCGGCCGCGAAGGGCGAGGACGCCGACGCGGACACCGACGGGGACGACGGCCCGCAGGTCGTGGCCCAGGGCGGCCAGGGGAGGCGGCGCCGGTGACCACGGAATCCTCCGCCGAACTCCGCGAGCTGCTGCTCGGCCGGATCAAGGACGTTCCGGACTACCCGAAGCCGGGTGTGATGTTCAAGGACATCACCCCGCTGCTCGCCGACCCGAAGGCCTTCGCGGCGCTGACGGAGGCGCTGGTGGAACTGGCCGTCCGGTACGGCGCCACGAAGATCGTCGGACTGGAGGCGCGGGGATTCATCCTCGCGGCCCCGGTCGCGGTACAGGCGGGCATCGGCTTCGTCCCCGTACGCAAGGCCGGGAAGCTGCCGGGCGCGACGCTCGCGCAGTCGTACGAGCTGGAGTACGGCACCGCGGAGATCGAGGTCCACGCGGAGGACCTGTCGGCCGGTGACCGGGTCATGGTCATCGACGACGTCCTGGCGACCGGGGGCACCGCCGAGGCCTCGCTGGAGCTGATCCGGCGGGCCGGTGCCGAGGTCGCCGGGGTGGCGGTCCTGATGGAGCTGTCGTTCCTGCCGGGGCGTGCCAAGCTCGCCGGTGCGCTGGCGGGGGCCCCGCTGGATGCGCTGATCGTGGTCTGACCCCTGCTCTGCCGAAGCGGCGGGCGCCTGGGTTTCCCCGGGTGCCCGCCGCTTTCGTGTGCGGCGCCGCTGCCGGGGGCCAGCCCCCGGATCCCCCGCGCCTCAAACGCCGGCGGGGCTGAAAGATCCTGGGGCTCCGCCCCAGACCCCGCGCCTCAATCGCCGGCGGGGCTGGATTTGGCTTAGCCGGGCCAGCACGTGCCGCCTCGCGGGTTGGAGGGGTCCGGGCGGAGCCTGGGGAACAGGGTGGCGGAACCCTCGCTACCATGGGTTATCCGGACCTGACCGGGGCCCCGGATCCTCCCCCGGACTCCGTCCGGGGGGACCCCCAGAGGAGCGCTCTTGCCAGACGAGGTCCAGCCACTCTCCGCCGCGCAGCCCGACCCGCAGGCCGAGCCGGCCGCGGCGGCCGCAGCCACGCCCCCGCCGGCCCCGCCGGTCAAGCCCGCTCCGGCGAGGCCGGCCGGGTCCTCCAACCGGGTGCGCGCCAGGCTGGCGCGCCTCGGCGTGCAGCGTTCCAACCCGTACAACCCGGTACTGGAACCCCTGCTCCGTATAGTCCGCAGCAACGACCCGAAGATCGAGACGGCGACGCTGCGCCAGATCGAGCAGGCCTACCAGGTCGCCGAACGCTGGCACCGCGGCCAGAAGCGCAAGAGCGGCGACCCGTACATCACCCACCCGCTCGCGGTGACCACCATCCTCGCCGAACTCGGCATGGACCCGGCCACCCTGATGGCGGGCCTGCTGCACGACACCGTCGAGGACACCGAGTACGGCCTGGAGCAGCTGCGCCGCGACTTCGGCGACGCCGTCGCCCTGCTCGTCGACGGGGTCACCAAGCTCGACCGGGTCAAGTTCGGCGAGGCCGCCCAGGCCGAGACCGTCCGCAAGATGGTCGTGGCCATGGCCAAGGACCCCCGGGTGCTGGTCATCAAGCTCGCCGACCGCCTGCACAACATGCGCACCATGCGCTACCTCAAGCGGGAGAAGCAGGAGAAGAAGGCCCGCGAGACCCTCGAGATCTACGCGCCGCTGGCCCACCGCCTCGGCATGAACACGATCAAGTGGGAGCTCGAGGACCTCGCCTTCGCGATCCTCTACCCCAAGATGTACGACGAGATCGTGCGCCTGGTCGCCGAGCGGGCGCCCAAGCGGGACGAGTACCTCGCCGTCGTCACGGACGAGGTGATGGTCGACCTGCGGGCCGCCCGGATCAAGGCCACCGTCACCGGCAGACCCAAGCACTACTACAGCGTCTACCAGAAGATGATCGTCCGCGGCCGTGACTTCGCGGAGATCTACGACCTGGTGGGCATCCGCGTCCTCGTGGACACCGTCCGGGACTGCTACGCCGCCCTCGGCACGGTGCACGCGCGCTGGAACCCGGTCCCCGGCCGGTTCAAGGACTACATCGCGATGCCCAAGTTCAACATGTACCAGTCGCTGCACACGACGGTCATCGGGCCCAGCGGCAAGCCGGTCGAGCTCCAGATCCGCACCTTCGACATGCACCGCCGCGCCGAGTACGGCATCGCCGCGCACTGGAAGTACAAGCAGCAGACCGTCGCCGGTACGTCGAAGGTACGGACCGACGTGCCCCAGGCCGCCAAGGGCAGCGCGGGCCAGGACACCGTCAACGACATGGCCTGGCTGCGCCAGCTGCTCGACTGGCAGAAGGAGACCGAGGACCCGGGCGAGTTCCTCGACTCGCTGCGCTTCGACCTCTCCCGCAACGAGGTCTTCGTCTTCACGCCCAAGGGCGACGTCATCGCGCTGCCCGCCGGGGCGACCTCCGTGGACTTCGCGTACGCGGTCCACACCGAGGTCGGCCACCGCACCATAGGGGCGCGGGTCAACGGGCGGCTCGTACCGCTCGAATCGACCCTCGACAACGGCGACCTGGTCGAGGTCTTCACCTCCAAGGCCGAGGGCGCGGGCCCCTCCCGCGACTGGCTCGGCTTCGTGAAGTCCCCGCGGGCCCGCAACAAGATCCGCGCCTGGTTCTCCAAGGAGCGCCGCGACGAGGCCATCGAGCACGGCAAGGACGCCATCGCGCGGGCGATGCGCAAGCAGAACCTGCCGATCCAGCGGATCCTGACCGGCGACTCCCTCGTCACGCTGGCGCACGAGATGCGCTACCCCGACATCTCCTCCCTCTACGCGGCGATCGGCGAGGGCCATGTGGCCGCGCAGGGCGTCGTGCAGAAGCTGGTCCAGGCGCTGGGCGGGGAGGAGGCCGCCAACGAGGACATCGAGGAGAGCGTCCCGCCGTCGCGCGGCCGCGCCAAGCGGCGCGGCAACGCCGATCCCGGTGTGGTCGTCAAGGGCGTCGACGACGTGTGGGTGAAGCTGGCCCGCTGCTGCACCCCGGTGCCGGGCGACCCGATCATCGGCTTCGTCACGCGAGGCAGTGGCGTATCGGTTCACCGCGCCGACTGCGTCAACGTCGACTCCCTCTCCCAGCAGCCGGAGCGCATGCTGGAGGTGGAGTGGGCGCCGACCCAGTCCTCCGTCTTCCTGGTCGCCATCCAGGTCGAGGCGCTGGACCGCTCCCGCCTGCTGTCGGACGTCACCCGGGTCCTGTCGGACCAGCACGTGAACATCCTCTCCGCGGCCGTGCAGACCTCCCGTGACCGGGTGGCCACCTCCCGGTTCACCTTCGAGATGGGTGACCCGAAGCACCTGGGCCACGTCCTGAAGGCGGTACGGGGCGTCGAGGGCGTCTACGACGTCTACCGCGTCACCTCGGCCCGCCGGCCTTAAGGCCACCGCGCCGGACATCCGGACATCCGGAAATGACGACGGGCGCCACCCCGAGGGGGTGGCGCCCGTCGTCATGAGGGGGACGGCCGGATCAGGGGCAGCCCCACCAGACGAAGTTCAGGTTGCCGCCGAAGAGGGCGGAGACGGCGGTGGCGGAACCGATGATCCACACCACAGTGCTCCGGCGGGCCCGGGCGAGGGCCAGCGCGAAGGGGAACAGCAGCGGGAACGCCGGCATGATGAAGCGCATCTTCGAGAAGTAGAAGCCCGCGCCGCCCAGCGCCATCAGCATGATCATGGCCGCGAAGATCCACACGACCATCGGGGGCCGGCGCCTGCGCGTCATCAGGACGAACAGCACCACGGCCGTGACCACCGTCAGCGAGACCACGACGTGGTTGAGGGTGGTGTGCACCTCGGTGAAGGTCTTCTTCAGCTCGATGAGGGTGTCGAAGCCGCCGTCGTAGACGGAACCCCAACGGCGCTGGAGCTCGAAGTACCCGTCCCAGCGGCCGAAGTGCCAGCCCACGTAGCCCACGTACCCGAACCACCCCAGCGGGGCGATCAGCGCGGCCGCCACGATCCGGCCCACGGCCGGACGCTGCGAACGCCGCTTGCGGCGCCACTGCACGTACTCCCACAGGCCCGCCAGCACCACGGCCGCGACGATCGCCGAACCGGAGGGCCGGGTGGCACCGGCGAAGAAGGCCAGCACACCGGCCGTCAGCCAGGACTTCGTCATCACCGCGTACATCGCCCACACCGAAAGGGCGAGGAACAGCGGCTCGGTGTACGCCATCGACTGGACCAGCGACGCCGGCACGATCGCGAACAGGGCGCAGGTGAAGAGCGCTACCCGGCGGCCGTAGATCTTGTCGGTGACGGCGAAGATGCCCCAGGCGGCGATCACCGACGCGAAGAGCGCCAGCCCCATCGCCACCCAGTTCATGGGCAGATGCGTGACGTACGAGGTCCAGCGGATCAGCATCGGGTAGACGGGGAAGAACGCCATCTGGCAGCTCGGCCCCGCGAAGGCACAGGGTGAGGGGGTCGCCAGCGGAGTGGTCAGACCGTTCTCGGCGATGTGCAGGTAGTAGACGGCGTCCCAGCGCCCGCCCAGGATCTCCAGCGGCTGCACACCCTTGCGCTCCGCCCAGAGCGCCATGACGGCGAGTCCGGTGGCACGCAGGGCGATGTGGATCAGCAGCGCTTTCCGGGCACGCTTCAGATGGGTGAGTACGCGCCGTCCTACGCCCTGGTGCCCCGAGTCCTTCTTGCTGGTGAGCGGCCGGGCAACGAGAAGTGAGTCTGGGACATCAGCGCGTATCTGGGTATGCGTCACATTCAATCCTGGTCGTTGCCCGACAGAGGGCCGCCGAGGCGGCACCGTACAACGGTACACAGGTGTCAGGTGCAACCAGCGCGCACCCTGTGTTGAAACCACGTAACGAATAGACACACAAAAAGGACGTGTGCGCGGACGCGCACGAAGATCCCTTGCGGACGGGCCGCCCCGGAACGGCGGATGGGCACCACCGGCACGAAACCGGTGGTGCCCATCCGTGAAAGCAGTCCGGGAGGCGGGTCCGGAGCGTCAGCCGCCGAACTCCTCCAGGCCCTTCAGCGCCTGGTCCAGCAGGGCCTGGCGGCCCTCAAGCTCCCGGGCCAGCTTGTCGGCCTTGGAGTTGTTGCCGGCCGCGCGCGCCGCGTCGATCTGCCCGCGCAGCTTGTCGACGGCCGCCTGCAGCTGCCCCGTCAGACCGGCCGCACGGGCCCGCGCCTCCGGGTTCGTACGCCGCCACTCGCCCTCCTCGGCCTCCTGGATGGCCCGCTCCACGGCGTGCATCCGGCCCTCGACCTTGGGACGGGCGTCGCGCGGGACGTGGCCGATGGCCTCCCAGCGCTCGTTGATGGAGCGGAACGCGGCACGGGCCGCCTTCAGGTCCGCCACCGGGACGAGCTTCTCCGCCTCGACGGCCAGCTCCTCCTTCAGCTTCAGGTTCTCGACCTGCTCGGCGTCGCGCTCCGCGAAGACCTCGCCGCGCGCCGCGAAGAACACGTCCTGCGCGCCGCGGAAACGGTTCCACAGGTCGTCCTCGGACTCGCGCTGCGCCCGGCCCGCCGCCTTCCAGCTGTCCATCAGCTCGCGGTAGCGGGCGGCCGTCGGACCCCAGTCCGTCGACTTCGACAGCGACTCGGCCTCCGCGACCAGCTTCTCCTTGGCCTTGCGGGCGTCCTCGCGCTGGGCGTCCAGCGCGGCGAAGTGGGCCTTGCGGCGCTTGGAGAAGGCGGAGCGGGCGTGCGAGAAGCGGTGCCACAGCTCGTCGTCCGACTTACGGTCGAGCCGGGGCAGGCCCTTCCAGATGTCCACCAGCGCACGCAGCCGCTCACCGGCGCTGCGCCACTGGTCGCTCTGCGCCAGCTGCTCCGCCTCGGTGACCAGCGCGTCCTTGGCCACCCGGGCCTCGTCCGCCTGCTTGGCCTTCTGGACCTTGCGCTCCTCGCGGCGCGAGTCCACCGTCGACACCAGCTTGTCGAGCCGGACGCGCAGCGCCGCGAGGTCACCCACGGCGTGGTGCTCGTCCACCTGGGTCCGCAGGTGCTCGATCGCCGTATGGGCGTCCTTGGCGGACAGATCGGTGGTCCGCACCCGCCGTTCGAGGAGGCCGATCTCGACCACCAAGCCCTCGTACTTGCGCTCGAAGTAGGCCAGGGCCTCCTCAGGGGTGCCCGCCTGCCACGAGCCGACGACCTGCTCGCCCTCGGAAGTACGCACGTACACGGTGCCGGTCTCGTCGACTCGGCCCCACGGGTCGCTGCTCACAGCGCCTCCTCCACCTGATGCCCGCCGAGGGGTTCAGCCCCCGGGCATCGTCCACAGTTTCCTGGGGCGGGCAGCGCCCGCCCTGCACAACGCCAACATAGGCGACCGCCGGGCCGGCTGTCCGCATCCCGCACGACGGAATATCGACGTACGGGCGGCGGGCCGGCCGGGCCCGGGGCCGCAGTGCCCGTCAGTTCTTCGTGACGGTGCCCTTCTCGATGGTCACGGGGGTCTTGGGGGCGCCGTCCGTGGCTCCGTCGGCGGTCCCCGCCTTGGCCACCTCGTCCAGGACCTTCAGGCCGGCCGCGTCGATCTTGCCGAAGGGGGTGTAGGACGGGGCGAGCGGGCTGTCCTTGTAGACGAGGAAGAACTGGCTGCCGCCGGTGCCGGGCTTCCCGGTGTTCGCCATCGCCACCGTGCCGGCCGGGTAGATCACCTGGCCCTGCTCGTTCGGCTTGCCCAGGGAGTCCAGGTTCTCGTCGGGGATGTTGTACCCGGGGCCGCCCATGCCGGTGCCCTCCGGGTCGCCGCACTGCAGGACGTGGATCCCGCCGGTCACCAGGCGGTGGCACTTGGTCTTGTCGAAGAAGCCCTTGTCGGCGAGCGACTTGAACGAGTTGACCGTCTGCGGGGTCTTCGCCGCGTCCATCTCGAACGCGACGTCGCCCGCGCTGGTCTTCAGGGCGAAGGTGTACTTCGCCTTGTCGTCGATCGCCATCGCGGGGGAGGGGGACTTCTTCGGCGTGGGCGCCGACGGGCTCGCCGAGGGGTCCGCCGCCGCGTCGTTCTCGTCCTTGCCGTCGAAGGCACCGCCCACGACGAGGCCGACCAGCGTGGCGATCACCACGGCCGCGGCCGCGCCGATGACCGCCAGACGCTGCCGCGACTTGCGGCGGGCCTCCACGCGGCGCTTCTGCTGGCGCTCGTACTTCTCCCTGGCGAGCTGTCGCCGACGCTGATCGCTCGTGACCACCGGGTCGTCTCCTTGTGCGTCTCTGGTACCGCTGTCCGGGCTGGGTTAGGCCGTACCGTATATGGGTTCGCTGTGTAATGAAGGGCGCCGGTAGGCTCTGAGCAGCAGATTCCGACCCGCTGCCTCCCGCCGGACGACGATTGAGGACGAACGTGCTGATTGCCGGATTCCCCGCCGGGGCCTGGGGGACCAATTGCTACCTGGTCGCCCCCGCCGCCGGTGAGGAGTGCGTCATCATCGACCCGGGCCACCAGGCCGCCCAGGGCGTCGAGGAGACGTTGAAGAAGCATCGGCTCAAGCCCGTCGCGGTCGTCCTCACCCACGGCCACATCGATCATGTGGCCTCGGTGGTCCCGGTGTGCGGAGCACACGACGTACCGGCCTGGATCCACCCCGAGGACCGCTACATGATGAGCGACCCGGAGAAGGCCCTCGGCCGCTCCATCGGGATGCCGCTCATGGGGGAACTGACCGTGGGGGAGCCGGACGACGTCCGCGAGCTCACCGACGGCAGCAGCCTGAAGCTGGCCGGGATGGAGTTCTCGGTGGCGCACGCGCCCGGGCATACCAAGGGGTCGGTGACCTTCCGGATGCCCGAGCAGACCGACGTTCCGCCGGTCTTCTTCTCGGGCGACCTGCTCTTCGCCGGCTCCATCGGACGCACCGACCTGCCCGGCGGCTCCCACGCCGAGATCCTCCAGTCGCTGGCCCGCGTGTGCCTGCCGCTGGAGGACTCGACGGTGGTGCTGTCCGGCCACGGTCCCCAGACCACCATCGGCCGCGAGCGCACGACCAACCCGTACCTCCGGGAAGTCGCCGCCGGCCTGGGCGCGGACCCGACCGCCGCCCCACGACGAGGAATGTGACGAGAGTTTCGTGGCTACTTTCCAGGCCCCCAAGGGCACGTACGACCTGATCCCGCCGGTTTCCGTGAAGTACCTGGCGGTGCGCGAGGCCATCTCCGCACCCCTGAGGAACTCCGGCTACGGCTACATCGAGACCCCCGGCTTCGAGGACGTCGGCCTCTTCGCCCGCGGCGTCGGCGAGTCCACCGACATCGTCTCCAAGGAGATGTACGCCTTCGAGACCAAGGGCGGCGACCAGCTGGCCCTGCGCCCCGAGGGCACCGCTTCGGTCCTGCGCGCCGCGCTGGAGGCCAGCCTGCACAAGAAGGGCAACCTGCCGGTCAAGCTCTGGTACTCGGGCTCCTACTACCGCTACGAGAAGCCGCAGAAGGGCCGCTACCGCCACTTCTCGCAGGTCGGGGCCGAGGCCATCGGCGCCGAGGACCCGGCGCTGGACGCCGAGCTGATCATCCTCGCCGACCAGGCGTACCGCTCGCTGGGCCTGCGCAACTTCCGGATCCTGCTGAACTCGCTGGGCGACAAGGAATGCCGTCCGGTGTACCGGGAGGCGCTGCAGACCTTCCTGGGCGGCCTCGACCTCGACGAGGAGACCGTCCGCCGGGCCGAGATCAACCCGCTGCGCGTCCTCGACGACAAGCGGCCCGAGGTGCAGAAGCAGCTCGTCGGCGCCCCGGTGCTGCGCGACTACCTGTGCGACGCGTGCAAGGCGTACCACGAGGAGGTCCGGACCCTGGTCACGGCCGCCGGAGTCGCCTTCGAGGACGACGAGAAGCTCGTGCGCGGCCTCGACTACTACACCCGCACCACCTTCGAGTTCGTCCACGACGGCCTGGGCTCGCAGTCCGCGGTGGGCGGCGGCGGCCGCTACGACGGCCTGTCCGAGATGATCGGCGGACCGGCGCTGCCGTCGGTCGGCTGGGCGCTCGGCGTGGACCGGACCGTACTCGCCCTCGAGGCGGAGGGCGTGGAGCTGGACATCCCGGCCTCGACCGCGGTGTTCGCGGTCGCGCTGGGCGAGGCCAAGCCGGCCGTGTTCGGCCTGGTGACCGAGCTGCGCAAGGCCGGCGTCGCGGCCGACATGTCGTACGGGGGCAAGGGCCTCAAGGGCGCCATGAAGGACGCGAACCGCAGCGGTGCGCGCTTCGCGATCGTCGCGGGCGACCGCGACCTCGCCGAGGGCGTGGTCCAGCTGAAGGACATGGAGTCCGGCGAGCAGGCCGCCGTGGCGGTCGCGGACGTGGTCGCCGAGATCAAGGCCCGCCTGGCCTGAGCTGACGGCGGGTGAGGGGCGGGGGAGGCTTCCCCCGCCCCTTCCTCGTCTGCGTCCTTATCTGCGTCCTTATCTGCATCGAACGGATGGCGGACGCTCCGGTACGGCACAATGGCCCCTGCTTGATGACCTTGCACATGCTGAGCGGGCGGGATCGGGATGACGACAACTGGCGCTGGCGCGGACACCGCTCCGCGGACCTTCGGCGGGAGCCGGGCGCTGGCCCTGCTGCTGGTCATCACGGGAGCGGCGGGCCTGCTCGCCGCGTGGGTGATCACCCTCGACAAGTTCAAGCTGCTGGAGGACCCGAACTTCACGCCGGGCTGCAGCCTGAACCCGATCGTCTCCTGCGGCAACATCATGAAGAGCGAGCAGGCGGCCGCCTTCGGCTTCCCGAACCCGATGCTGGGCCTGGTCGCCTACGGGATCGTGGTCTGCGTCGGCATGAGCCTGCTGGCCGGGGCCCGGTTCGGCCGCTGGTACTGGCTGACCCTCAACGCGGGGACCCTCTTCGGCGTCGGATTCTGCACCTGGCTGATGTACCAGTCGCTGTACAACATCAACTCGCTGTGCCTGTGGTGCTGTCTGGCCTGGGTCGCCACGATCCTGATGTTCTGGTACGTCACCTCGCACAACGTGCGCCAGGGCCTGCTGCCCGCCCCCGGCTGGCTGCGCGGCTTCCTGGACGAGTTCACCTGGGTCCTGCCCGTGCTGCACATCGGGATCATCGGCATGCTGATCCTGACCCGCTGGTGGGACTTCTGGACCTCCTGAGCCCGGGCCGCGCTGTCGGTGGGCTCGCATAGGCTTCCGGTGTGGAACCAGATCTCTTCACCGCAGCCGCCGAGGACCGCCGGGAGAAGGACCCCGCGAGCTCCCCGCTCGCCGTCCGGATGCGCCCGCGCACCCTGGACGAGGTCGTCGGCCAGCAGCACCTGCTGAAGCCGGGCTCACCGCTGCGGCGGCTGGTGGGGGAGGGCGCCGGGGGACCGGCCGGGGCCTCGTCGGTGATCCTGTGGGGGCCGCCGGGCATCGGGAAGACCACCCTCGCCTATGTGGTCAGCCAGGCCACGCAGAAGCGGTTCGTCGAGCTGTCGGCGATCACGGCGGGCGTCAAGGAGGTCCGGGCCGTCATCGAGGGCGCCAAGCGCGCCGCCGGCGGCTACGGCAAGGAGACCGTCCTCTTCCTCGACGAGATCCACCGCTTCAGCAAGGCGCAGCAGGACTCGCTGCTGCCGGCCGTGGAGAACCGCTGGGTCACCCTGATCGCGGCGACCACGGAGAATCCGTACTTCTCGATCATCTCCCCACTGCTGTCGCGCTCGCTGCTGCTCACGCTGGAACCGCTGACCGACGAGGACCTGAGCGCGCTGATGCGGCGCGCGCTGACGGAGGAGCGGGGGCTGGGCGGGGCGGTCACCCTGCCGGCCGACGCCGAGGCGCACCTGCTGCGGATCGCCGGGGGAGACGCCCGCCGGGCGCTGACCGCGCTGGAGGCGGGGGCCGGCTCGGCCATCGCCAAGGGCGAGGAGGAGATCACCCTCCGGACGCTGGAGGAGGCGGTCGACCGGGCCGCGGTCCGCTACGACCGGGACGGCGACCAGCACTACGACGTGGCGAGCGCGCTGATCAAGTCGATCCGGGGTTCGGACGTGGACGCCGCCCTGCACTACCTGGCCCGGATGATCGAGGCGGGGGAGGACCCCCGGTTCATCGCGCGGCGCCTGATGATCTCCGCGAGCGAGGACATCGGCCTGGCCGACCCGACGGCCCTGCCGCTCGCGGTCGCGGCTGCCCAGGCGGTGGCGATGATCGGCTTCCCGGAGGCCGCCCTGACCCTGTCGCACACCACCATCGCGCTGGCGCTCGCGCCGAAGTCGAACACCGCCACGACCGCGATCGGCGCCGCGCTGGCCGACGTACGGGCCGGGCTGGCCGGGGCCGTGCCCGCGCACCTGCGGGACGGGCACTACAAGGGCGCGGCGAAGCTGGGGCACGCGGTGGGCTACGTGTACCCGCACGACGTGCCGGGCGCCATCGCCGCGCAGCAGTACGCGCCGGACGAGATCCACGGCAAGCGGTACTACGAGCCGACGCGCTACGGGGCCGAGGCGCGGTACGCGGACGTGGTGGACAAGGTCCGCGAGCGCCTGCGGGGCTCCGGCTCCTGAGGGCGCGGGGCCGCTAGTGCTGTGGCCGGAAAGGTTTGCCGGGGCGCGTCTCCCCCAGCTACCGCTGGGAGGTGCCCCCAGGTGCGGTGCATCGCAAGGCGGAGGCCCGCGGCTCGTACTGGACGTACTTGCGCGGTCCGACAACGCAGCGAGGTGCCGTGCCGGGGGGCGCGCCCCGGTGAACCTTGCCGGTCACAGCACTAGGCTCCCGGCATGGGACGCCGTGCTCCGCTCATCGCCGCCGTGGCGGCGGCGCTGCTGGCCGGCGGCTGCCATCACGGGGACGCCGAGACGGCCAGGGCGAGCGCCGCCCCGCTGGTGGGGCGGATCCCGCTCGCGAGCCCCGGGTTCCCGCCGGACGCCGCCACCGCGAAGGCGCTGCTGGCGGGGCTGAAGGTCGAGTGGGGCCGGAACTGGCAGACGTACCAGCGGGAGAAGTTCGGCAGGTACTGGTCGGACGAGACCGGCGCCGTCGGCGGGCGCAACGGCTGCGACACCCGGGACGACGTCCTGCGCAGGGACCTCGCCGAGCTGCGCGAGGGCGACCGCAACCCCTGTGTGGTGGTGTCCGGTGTGCTGCACGATCCGTACACCGGCAAGGAGCTCCCGTACTCCTACCGGCGCGCCTCGCAGATCCAGACCGACCACGTCGTGGCGCTGGGCGCGGCCTGGCGGGGCGGTGCGTACGCGTGGACACCGCAGCGCAGGCTGGAGTACGCCAACGACCTGGACGTACTGCTCGCTGTGGACAAGCAGACCAACCAGGACAAGGGCAGCAGGACGGCCGACAAGTGGCGGCCGCCGCGGCAGGCGTACTGGTGCGAGTACGGGCGGCGCTACACCGGCATCAAGGCCAAGTACCGGCTGTCCGTCACCCCGCCCGAGAAGCTCGCGCTCCAGGAGCTGCTGGCCGCCTGCCCTCAGTGAGCGGCGGCGGCGAACAGGGCGCGCATCGCCCGGCGCAGGCCGCAGACGTCCGTCACCGGCTGCGGGAAGTCGAAGCGGGCGTCGAAGGAGGCCCGGCCGGGGCCGCCGGTGAAGCGCACGCGCAGCCCGAGACGGTCGAGGGCCAGCGGGACGGCCGTCATCCCGGCCGCCGCCCGGGATCCCAGCAGCCCGCACAGGTCGGCGACGCGCTCGGCGTGTGCGGAGGCCAGGTGCTGGAGCAGCTCCGACTCGTGGGCCGTCAGCGGGTCCGGCTCGGCCGCGGCCAGCTCCTCCGGGTCCACCTGCTCGGCGCCCCACAGGTCGTCCACCCGGATCTCGCCCACCTCCAGGCGCAGCAGCGTCCAGGCCGGGCGGCCGGCGTACGGCGGGTCCAGCGACTCCGAGATGCCCAGCAGCTCGCCCACCGGCCGGCGCTCCGCGAGCAGCGCCGCGCAGGCCGCGCGGTCGTCCCCGCGCACCGGGGTCAGCCACCCGGCGAGGCGGGCGCGGCCCCGTATACGATGGGGCACGGACACCGGCGCCACATCCGTGATCTCGATCACGGCCGTGAGGTCGTCGTCCTGGGCGTGAGCGGCTGCCCTGGCAGCCGCGGATTCCCCTGATACCAGGAGAATCACGTCCCCGTCCGGGGTGACGGTCCGTGCGACCGGCACCCCTGTCCACCACTCCGCCTGGTCAGGAGCACCCGGCAGCGTGAGGGATACTGAGGCGTTGGACTCTACGAGGGTTCGTACGCGTTCGGCTCCGGTGAGCTGCCGAACGCCTTCCCTGGGACGCGGCTGACCTTGCTTAACGTCGTCGAAAGCGGATTCCGTTTCGTTGGAATCCGAACTTCGCTGCGCACTGGGCAGGGGGATCCCATGTGGTCGAGACATTACGTCCTCCTCGATAAGGTAAGCCTCACCTAACTTACATGGAGGTAGGTTCCCCGTGAACCAGAAGCGACCCAAGGTCAAGAAGTCGCGTGCCCTCGGCATTGCGCTGACCCCGAAGGCCGTCAAGTACTTCGAGGCCCGCCCCTACCCGCCGGGCGAGCACGGCCGTGGCCGCAAGCAGAACTCGGACTACAAGGTCCGTCTGCTCGAGAAGCAGCGTCTGCGCGCTCAGTACGACATCTCTGAGCGTCAGATGGCCCGCGCGTACGACCGCGCCAAGAAGGCCGAGGGCAAGACGGGCGAGGCGCTGGTCGTCGAGCTCGAGCGTCGCCTCGACGCCCTGGTCCTGCGTTCGGGCATCGCCCGCACCATCTACCAGGCCCGCCAGATGGTCGTTCACGGCCACATCGAGGTCAACGGTGGCAAGGTCGACAAGCCGTCGTTCCGTGTCCGCCCGGACGACGTCATCACCGTGCGCGAGCGCAGCCGCGAGAAGGTTCCGTTCCAGGTTGCCCGTGAGGGTGGCTACGCAGGCGAGGGCGAGACCCCGCGCTACCTGCAGGTCAACCTGAAGGCCCTGGCCTTCCGCCTGGACCGCGACCCGAACCGCAAGGAAATCCCGGTCATCTGCGACGAGCAGCTCGTCGTCGAGTACTACGCCCGCTGATCCAGCGGCCGTAGCCCTCACAGGCTGGTGTCGGCCCGCCGTCCCCTCCGGGGGGCGGCGGGCTTTCCCGTTCCCGGGGGCCCTTCCTGTCGCGTGGGGCGCGGAGAGTACTGTTCCGGACGCGCCGGGTGCCAGGCGGGTTCCCGGGAGCGTCCGCCGGACCCGGAATTCCGGTACTGCGGCGGATCTCCGGCGCGATAGGGTCGGAGCAAGACTTTTCTCCGTAGGTATCCAGAATCAGGGAGCGGTGCAACGTGTCCGGTGGAGAGGTGGCCGGCATCCTCGTGGCCGTCTTCTGGGCCATCCTGGTGTCCTTCCTCGCGGTGGTGCTGGTGAGGCTCGCCCAGGTGCTCCGGGCGACCACCAAGCTCGTGGCCGACGTCACCGAGCAGGCCGTCCCGCTGCTGGCGGACGCCTCGACCACCGTCCGCTCCGCCCGTACCCAGCTCGACCGGGTCGACGCCATCGCGAGCGACGTCCAGGAGGTCACCTCCAACGCCTCCGCCCTGTCCTCCACCGTGGCCACCACCTTCGGCGGACCCCTGGTCAAGGTCGCGGCCTTCGGCTACGGCGTCCGCAAGGCGCTGGGCCGCACGGAGGACGTGCCGCAGAAGACCTCCCGGCGAACCGTGATCGTCGGCCGTACGGTGCCGGCCGCCCGGCGCCGGAAGCAGAAGGGCTGAGACCGCCGATGTTCCGCCGAGCCTTCTGGTTCACCGCCGGCGCCGCCGCCGGCGTGTGGGCCACCACCAAGGTCAACCGCCAGCTGAAGAAGCTGACGCCGGAGAGCCTCGCCGCCCAGGCCGCCGACAAGGCCCTGGAGGCCGGGCACCGCCTCAAGGACTTCGCCCTCGACGTCAAGGCGGGAATGACGCAGCGCGAGGACGAGCTGAACGACGCACTGGGGCTCCACCAGGATCCCGACCGGCTCGACAACGTCACCGCCCTCCCCGGGCCGCGGCGGCTGCGGGCCATCGAGCACCACCAGAACGAACAGACCACCCACCGTTCGAGCCGCTCGGCGGTTAAGTACAACCGGAATGAGGACCACTGATGGAGTCGGCTGAAATCCGCCGCCGCTGGCTGAGCTTCTTCGAGGAGCGCGGTCACACCGTTGTCCCTTCGGCGTCGCTCATCGCGGACGACCCGACTCTGCTGCTGGTCAACGCGGGCATGGTGCCCTTCAAGCCGTACTTCCTCGGTGAGACCAAGCCCCCGGCGCCCCGCGCCACCAGCGTGCAGAAGTGCGTCCGCACCCCGGACATCGAAGAGGTCGGCAAGACCACCCGCCACGGCACGTTCTTCCAGATGTGCGGCAACTTCTCCTTCGGCGACTACTTCAAGGAAGGCGCCATCAAGTACGCCTGGGAGCTGCTCACCAGCTCCGTGGCGGACGGCGGCTACGGCCTGGAGCCGGAGAAGCTCTGGATCACCGTCTACCTCGACGACGACGAGGCCGAGACGATCTGGCGCGACGTGATCGGCGTCCCCGCCGAGCGCATCCAGCGCCTGGGCAAGAAGGACAACTTCTGGTCCATGGGCGTCCCGGGTCCCTGCGGCCCCTGCTCCGAGATCAACTACGACCGCGGCCCGGACTTCGGCGTCGAAGGCGGCCCCGCCGTCAACGACGAGCGCTACGTGGAGATCTGGAACCTGGTCTTCATGCAGTTCGAGCGCGGCGCCGGCGACGGGAAGGAGGACTTCCCGATCCTCGGCGACCTGCCGTCGAAGAACATCGACACCGGTCTGGGCCTCGAGCGACTCGCCATGATCCTCCAGGGCGTACAGAACATGTACGAGACCGACACCCTGCGCGTGGTCATGGACAAGGCCACCGAGCTGACCGGCGTGCAGTACGGCGCCGCGCAGAGCACCGACGTCTCGATGCGCGTGGTCGCCGACCACATCCGCACCTCCGTCATGCTCATCGGCGACGGGGTCACCCCCGGCAACGAGGGCCGCGGCTACGTGCTGCGCCGCATCATGCGCCGCGCCATCCGCAACATGCGCCTCATGGGCGCCACCGGCCCGGTCGTCCAGGACCTCGTGGACGTCGTGATCAACACCATGGGGCAGCAGTACCCGGAGCTGGTCACCGACCGCAAGCGCATCGAGACCGTCGCCCTCGCCGAGGAAGCCGCCTTCCTCAAGGCCGTCAAGGGCGGCACCAACATCCTCGACACCGCCGTGACCGAGACCAAGGCCGCCGGCGGCACGGTCCTCTCCGGCGACAAGGCGTTCCTGCTCCACGACACCTGGGGCTTCCCGATCGACCTCACCCTGGAGATGGCCGCCGAGCAGGGCCTCTCCGTGGACGAGCCCGGCTTCCGCCGCCTGATGCAGGAGCAGCGCGACCGCGCCAAGGCCGACGCCAAGGCCAAGAAGACCGGCCACGCCGACATGTCGGCCTACCGGGAGATCGCCGACGGCTCCGGCACCACCGAGTTCACCGGCTACGCCACCACCCAGGGCGAGTCCACCATCGTCGGCCTGCTGGTCAACGGCGTCTCCGCGCCCGCCGCCTCCGAGGGCGACGAGGTCGAGGTCGTCCTCGACCGCACCCCCTTCTACGCCGAGGGCGGCGGCCAGCTCGCCGACCAGGGCCGCATCAAGCTCGACTCCGGCGCGATCATCAACGTCCGCGACGTCCAGCAGCCGGTGCCCGGTGTCTCCGTGCACAAGGGCTCCGTCCAGGTCGGCGAGGTGACGGTGGGCGCCTCCGCGTACGCCGCCATCGACGTCAAGCGCCGCCTGGCCATCGCCCGCGCCCACTCGGCCACCCACCTGACCCACCAGGCGCTGCGCGACGCGCTCGGCCCCACGGCCGCCCAGGCCGGCTCCGAGAACTCGCCCGGCCGCTTCCGCTTCGACTTCGGCTCCCCGAACGCCGTCCCCGGCTCGGTCCTCACCGACGTCGAGCAGAAGATCAACGACGTGCTCTCGCGCGAGCTCAACGTCACCGCCGAGGTCATGAGCATCGACGAGGCGAAGAAGCAGGGCGCCATCGCCGAGTTCGGCGAGAAGTACGGCGAGCGCGTGCGCGTCGTGACCATCGGCGACTTCTCCAAGGAGCTGTGCGGCGGCACGCACGTCGGCAACACCGCCCAGCTGGGCCTGGTGAAGCTGCTCGGCGAGTCCTCCATCGGCTCCGGCGTGCGCCGCGTCGAGGCCCTCGTCGGCGTGGACGCGTACAACTTCCTCGCCAAGGAGCACACGGTCGTCGCCCAGCTCCAGGAGCTGGTCAAGGGCCGTCCGGAGGAGCTGCCGGAGAAGATCGCCTCCATGCTCGGCAAGCTGAAGGACGCCGAGAAGGAGATCGAGAAGTTCCGCGCGGAGAAGGTCCTCCAGGCCGCCGCCGGTCTCGCCGCCAACGCCCAGGACATCCGCGGCGTCGCCCTCGTCGTCGGCCAGGTGCCGGACGGCACCGGCGCCGACGACCTGCGCAAGCTGGTCCTGGACGTCCGCGGCCGCATCCTCGGCGACCGCCCGGCGGTGGTCGCGCTGTTCACCGTGGCGAACGACCGCCCGCTGACCGTCATCGCCACCAACGAGGCGGCCCGCGAGCGCGGCCTCAAGGCCGGTGACCTGGTCCGCGCCGCCGCCAAGACCCTCGGAGGCGGCGGTGGCGGCAAGCCTGACGTGGCCCAGGGCGGCGGCCAGAACCCGGCCGCCGTGCCCGAGGCCATCGCCGCCGTCGAGCGCCTCGTCGTAGAGACGGCCTGACGATGACGCTGCGCCGTGGCCGCCGGCTGGCCATCGATGTCGGAGACGCCCGGATCGGGGTCGCCTCGTGCGACCCCGACGGGGTGCTCGCCACACCGGTGGAGACCGTCCCGGGCCGGGACATCCCCTTCGCCCACCGGCGGCTGCGGCAGCTCGTGGAGGAGTACGAGCCCCTCGAAGTCGTCGTCGGCCTCCCCCGCTCGCTCAGCGGGCGGGAGGGGCCGGCCGCGGCCAAGGTGCGCGCATTCGCGAACGAACTGGCCAAGGGAATCAAGCCGGTGACGGTCCGTCTGGTGGACGAGCGGATGACCACGGTCACCGCCGCCCAGGGCCTTCGGGCCTCCGGGAGGAACGCGAAGAAGGGCCGTTCGGTCATCGACCAGGCGGCCGCTGTGGTCATCCTGCAGAACGCTCTTGAGACCGAACGGGTATCAGGTAATCCGCCCGGCGAGTGCGTCGAAGTGGTTGTCTGATCGCGATACGGTAACGTTCCGCGCCATGAGACGGCATTCGAACAGCCGTCGCTCACCACCAAAGAGGCGGAACCGGGTGTCGCGGCCGACGGAAGCCGTGGCCTTCGTCTCGCGGCTCTAGGGGACCGATGACCGAGTATGGCCGGGGCGGCGGCTCCGAACCGTGGCACCCTGAGGATCCCCTGTACGGGGACCAGGGGTGGACCGCGCACCAGACCCAGCAGGGGCAGGTGCCCTACGGCGGCGACCCGCAGCAGCACTACGCGCAGCCGCAGGAGCCGCAGTACCAGCAGCAGTACGCCGGCCAGTACCCGCAGCAGTACGCCGGGCAGGGCTACGCCGAGCAGGCCTACGCCCAGCAGGTCCAGCACCAGCAGATGCCCCAGCCCATGGCCCCCCAGCCCGTGTACGGCGACGGCCAGGGCTGGGACACCGGCCAGGGCCAGTACGCGGCCGCGGCCGTGCAGGCCGACCCGTACGCGGGCGCGGACCCGTACGCGCAGCAGGCCGTCGCGGCCTACCCCGGCGAGGCCCCCGACCTGTACACCACGGCCGAGGCCTACCCGCCGCCGCAGCCGCCCGGCCAGCGCCACCTGGAGCCGGAACGGGTCGAGGAGCCGCTGGACGAGGAGTCCGAGGAGCCGGAGGAGTCCTTCCTCGCCGCGGGCGGCCGCGGCTCCGACGACGGCGACGACCCGGCCGGGCGCGGCCGCCGAGGCGGCCGGGGCAAGGGCGGCAAACAGAAGAAGAAGCGCAGCGGCGCCGCCTGCCTGATCGCCGCCCTGGTGATCGTCGGCGTCGTCGGCGGTGGCGGCTACTACGGCTACTCCTACCTCAAGGAGCGCTTCGGGCCGACCGAGGACTTCGCCGGCGAGGGCTCCGGCGAGACGGTCGACGTCGAGATCCCCAAGAACGCGGGCCTGGGCCAGATGGGCCGGATCCTCAAGGAAGCCGGCGTGGTCGCCAGCGCCCAGGCCTTCGTCGACGCCGCCAACGCCAACCCCAGGGGCAAGTCCATCCAGCCCGGCGTCTACCCGATGAAGAAGAAGATGTCGGGTGCGGCCGCCGTCGCGCTGATGATCGACCCCAGCAAGCTGAACGTCCTCACCGTGGCCGAGGGCTGGCGCAACACCAGGGTCTACGAGGCGATCGACAAGAAGCTGGGCAAGCCGGAGGGCACCACCAAGGAGATCGCCCTGCGCGAGGGCAAGAACCTGGGCCTGCCGGCCTGGGCCGGCAACAACCCGAAGGTCGTGGACCCGCTCGAGGGCTTCCTGTACCCGGCGCGCTACGACCTCAGCAAGGACACCACTCCCGAGTCCCTGCTCAGGCAGATGGTCAAGAGCGCGTCCGACAAGTACGTCGAGCTGGGCGTCGAGGGCAAGGCCAAGGACCTGGGCCTGGAGAACCCGCTCCAGGTGGTCACGGTCGCCAGCCTCGTCAACGCCGAGGGCAAGAACCACGACGACTTCAGGAAGATGTCCGAGGTGGTCTACAACCGCCTCAAGAAGACCAACGACGTCACGAACCAGCGGCTCCAGTTCGATTCGACGTACAACTACATCAAGAACCAGAGCGAGATCAACTTCAGCCTCAAGGAAGCCCAGAAGTTCGACAACCCCTACAACACGCACTTCGTCAAGGGGTTGCCGCCGGGCCCGATCGGGAACCCCGGAACGGAAGCGCTGACCGCTACGCTCAACCCGGACCACGGCGGCTGGATGTTCTTCGTGTCGGTCGACGGCGACAAGACGACCTTCACCAAGACCTACGAGGAGCACCAGAAGCTCGCCGACGAGTTCCAGGCACGGCAGAAGCAGAAGAACGGCGGGTAGCAGGACATGTCACGGATACGGGCCGCGGTGCTGGGTTCGCCCATCGAGCACTCCCTCTCACCGGTGCTGCACCGTGCCGCCTACCGGGAGCTCGGCCTCGACGACTGGTCCTACGACCGCTTCGAGACCGACGAGGCCGCGCTCCCCGCCTTCGTGGCCGGCCTCGGCCCCGAGTGGGCCGGGCTGTCGCTGACCATGCCGCTCAAGCGGGCGATCATCCCGCTGCTCGACGGGATCAGCGACACCGCCGCCTCGGTCGAGGCCGTCAACACGGTCGTGTTCACCGAGGACGGCCGGCGCCTGGGCGACAACACCGACATCCCCGGGATCGTCGCCGCCCTGCACGAGCGCGGCGTCGAGAAGGTGCCGTCCGCCGCCATCCTCGGGGCGGGGGCCACCGCCTCCTCGGCGCTCGCCGCCCTCGCGCGGATCTGCACCGGCGAGGTCACCGCGTACGTCCGCTCGCGCGCCCGGGCCGACGAGATGCTCCAGTGGGGCGAGCGGCTCGGCGTGCCCGTCCGTACGGCCGACTGGTCCGAGGCGGCGGGGGCGCTGACCGCGCCGCTGGTCATCGCCACCACCCCGGCGGGCGCCACGGACGAGCTGGCCCCCGCCGTGCCGGCCGCGCCCGGCACCCTCTTCGACGTCCTGTACGACCCCTGGCCCACCCCGCTGGCCGCCTCCTGGTCGCAGCGCGGCGGCACCCTCCTCGGCGGCCTCGACCTGCTCGTCCACCAGGCCGTGCTCCAGGTCGAGCAGATGACCGGCCGCACCCCGGGCCCCCTCGCCGCCATGCGGACCGCCGGCGAGGCGGCCCTGCGCGCCCGCCACTGACCCGGCGGGCGCGGGACTCCCAGTCCGTCAGCTGGACCGAGATCGGTCCGACGGCCCGGACATGGGAGGATTCGGGTACGGCGGGTCCGGTCCGCGCACCCGGGCGCGTCGTCGCAGTACCAGGCGCGAGCATGAGGAGCATCGTTGAGCAGGTTGCGTTGGCTGACCGCAGGAGAGTCGCACGGACCGGCACTGGTCGCGACGCTGGAGGGTCTTCCCGCCGGCGTCCCGGTCACCACCGCGCTGGTGGCCGATCACCTGGCCCGGCGCCGACTCGGCTATGGCCGCGGTGCGCGGATGAAGTTCGAGCAGGACGAGATCACCTTCCTCGGCGGCGTCCGCCACGGTCTCTCGCAGGGTTCGCCGATCGCCGTCATGATCGGCAACACCGAGTGGCCCAAGTGGGAGACCGTCATGTCGGCCGACCCGGTCGACCCCTCGCTGCTCAAGGACACCGGCCGTAACGCGCCGCTGACCCGCCCCCGCCCCGGCCACGCCGACCTCGCGGGCATGCAGAAGTACGGCTTCGACGAGGCCCGGCCGATCCTGGAGCGCGCCAGCGCCCGCGAGACCGCCGCCCGCGTCGCCCTCGGTGCCGTCGCCCGGTCCTTCATCAAGGAGGTCGCGGGCATCGAGATCGTCTCCCACGTGGTGGAACTGGCCGCGGCCAAGGCCCCGTACGGCGTCCTCCCGACCCCCGCCGACGTCGAGAAGCTCGACGCCGACCCGGTGCGCTGCCTCGACGCCGACGCGTCGAAGGCGATGGTCGCGGAGATCGACCAGGCCCACAAGGACGGCGACACCCTCGGCGGCGTCGTCGAGGTCCTCGCGTACGGCGTGCCCGTCGGCCTCGGCTCCCACGTCCACTGGGACCGCCGCCTCGACGCCCGCCTCGCCGCCGCGCTCATGGGCATCCAGGCCATCAAGGGCGTCGAGGTCGGCGACGGCTTCGAGCTGGCCCGCGTGCCCGGCTCCCAGGCCCACGACGAGATCGTCTCCACCCCCGAGGGCCTCAAGCGCACCTCCGGCCGCTCCGGCGGCACCGAGGGCGGCCTGACCACCGGCGAGCTGCTGCGCGTACGGGCCGCGATGAAGCCCATCGCGACCGTGCCGCGCGCCCTGGCCACCGTCGACGTGGCCACCGGTGAGGCGACCGTCGCGCACCACCAGCGCTCCGACGTCTGTGCCGTGCCCGCCGCGGGCATCGTCGCCGAGGCCATGGTCGCGCTCGTGCTGGCCGACGCCGTGGTCGAGAAGTTCGGCGGCGACTCGGTCCCCGAGACCCGCCGCAACGTCCGCTCGTACCTCGACAACCTGCAGATCCGGTGACCGGCGGCCCCCTGGTCGTACTCGTCGGACCCATGGGTTCCGGCAAGTCCACGGTCGGCGGCCTGCTCGCCGGCCGGCTCGGCGTCCCCTACCGGGACACCGACGCGGACATCGTCGCGGCCACCGGCCGGGAGATCTCCGACCTCTTCGTCGACGAGGGCGAGCCGTACTTCCGTGAGCTGGAGCGCCGGGCCGTCGCGGCCGCCGTCGCCGAGCACACGGGCGTCCTCGCCCTCGGCGGCGGCGCCGTCCTCGACGAGGGCACCCGCGCCCTGCTCACCGGACTGCCCGTCGCCTACCTGTCGATGGACGTCGAGGAGGCCGTGCGCCGCGTGGGCCTCGGCGCCGCCCGCCCGCTGCTCGCCGTCAACCCGCGCCGCCAGTGGCGCGAGCTGATGGAGGCCCGGCGCCACCTGTACACCGAAGTCGCGCGCGTCGTCGTGGCCACCGACGACCGCACCCCCGAAGAGGTCGCCCAGGCGGTCCTCGACGCTCTGGAGTTGAAGGACGTATGACAGACCAGGTGACGCGGATCCACGTCGGCGCCAGCGCCGGACACGACGCGTACGACGTGCTGGTCGGCCGGCAGCTGCTCGGTGAGCTGGGCGGCCTGATCGGCAAGAAGGCCCAGCGGGTCGCCGTGATCCACCCCGAGGCGCTGGCCGAGACGGGCGAGGCGCTGCGCGCGGACCTGGCGGAGCAGGGCTACGAGGCGGTCGCCATCCAGGTGCCGAACGCCGAGGAGGCCAAGACCGTCGAGGTGGCCGCGTACTGCTGGAAGGCGCTCGGCCAGTCCAACTTCACCCGCACCGACGTCATCGTCGGCGTGGGCGGCGGCGCCACCACCGACCTGGCGGGCTTCGTCGCGGCCAGCTGGCTGCGCGGGGTGCGCTGGATCGCCGTACCGACCACCGTCCTGGCGATGGTGGACGCGGCCGTCGGCGGCAAGACCGGCATCAACACCGCCGAGGGCAAGAACCTCGTCGGCGCCTTCCACCCGCCGGCCGGGGTGCTCTGCGACCTCGCCGCGCTGGAGTCGCTGCCGGTCAACGACTACGTCAGCGGCCTGGCCGAGGTCATCAAGGCCGGATTCATCTCCGACCCGGTGATCCTCGACCTGATCGAGGAGGACCCGGCGGCGGCCCGTACGCCCGCCGGCCCGCACACGGCCGAGCTGATCCGCCGCTCCATCCAGGTCAAGGCCGACGTGGTCTCCAGCGACCTCAAGGAGTCGGGGCTGCGGGAGATCCTCAACTACGGCCACACCCTCGCGCACGCCATCGAGAAGAACGAGCGCTACAAGTGGCGGCACGGCGCCGCGGTGTCCGTCGGCATGGTCTTCGCGGCCGAGCTCGGCCGGCTGGCCGGACGCCTGGACGACGCCACCGCCGACCGCCACCGGGCGGTGCTGGCCTCGGTGGGCCTGCCGCTGACCTACCGCGGCGACCAGTGGACCAAGCTGCTCCAGACCATGCAGGTCGACAAGAAGTCCCGCGGCAACCTGCTGCGCTTCATCGTCCTGGACGGCCTGGGCAAGCCCACCGTGCTGGAGGGCCCCGACCCGGCCCACCTGGTCGCCGCGTACGGCGAGGTCTCCGCGTGAGCCGCCCGGTGCTCGTCCTGAACGGCCCGAACCTGGGCCGGCTCGGGTCGCGCGAGCCGGACGTGTACGGGGCCACCTCGTACGCCGGGCTCGTGGACAGCTGCCGCACCCTGGGCGCGGAACTCGGCTTCGACGTGGAGGTCCGCGAGACCAACGACGAGGGCGAGCTGGTGCGCTGGCTGCACGAGGCGGCGGACGGCAAGATCCCGGTCGTCATCAACCCGGGTGCCTTCACGCACTACTCGTACGCCATGCGGGACGCGGCCGCGCAGCGCACCGCGCCGCTGATCGAGGTGCACATCTCCAACCCGTACGCCCGGGAGGAGTTCCGGCACACCTCGGTCATCGCGGCCGTGGCCACCGGTACCGTCGCGGGCTTCGGGCTGGGCTCCTACCGGCTGGCGCTGCGCGCGCTGGCGGAAGAGGTCACGGCCTGAGATAACGTTCTCGCATCAGTCGCCTGAACGAGACGGAGTGGCGCGGATGCAGCACGGAGTGGGGGGCTGGGGTCCGCCGGGACAGCAGCCGGTGGCACCCCCGCCGCCGCCGATACCCCCGGCGCAGGGCTGGCCGGTGACCCCGGTGCCCGACGCGACGGGGCACATACCGCTGCCTCCCGCCGTGGCGGCGTCGCCGGTTCCGCCCCCGCCCGGCACCGGCGGGGCCACGCTCGCCGTGCTGCTCATCGGCCCGGCGGGCGCCGGCAAGACGACCGTGGCCCGGCACTGGGCGGGCACCCGCCCGGTGCCGACCGCGCACATCAGCCTGGACGACGTCCGCGAGTGGGTCTGCTCGGGCTTCGCGGACCCGCAGGCCGGCTGGAACGAGCACTCCGAGGCCCAGTACCGCCTGGCCCGCCGCACCTGCGGCTTCGCGGCCCGCAACTTCCTGGCCAACGGGATCTCCTGCATCCTCGACGACGCCGTCTTCCCGGACCGGCCCGTGGTCGGGCTGGGCGGCTGGAAGCGGCACGTGGGGCCCGCGCTGCTGCCGGTCGTGCTGCTGCCCGGCCTGGAGGTCGTCCTGGACCGCAACGCGGCCCGCTCCGGCAACCGCCGGCTCTCCGACGAGGAAGTCGCCCGCATCCACGGCCGGATGGCGGGCTGGTACGGCTCGGGGCTGCCGATCATCGACAACACCCACCTGGACGTCGAGGGCACCGCGCGGGCCCTGGACGAGGCCCTCGCGCGTGCGCTGGCCGCGCCGGGGAACTGGTAGGCCGGTACCAGCCCGCTGCGGGGGAGCGCCCGTGCGGCGCCGTTGCCGGGGCTCCGCCCCAGACCCCGCGCCTCGAACTCCCCCAGACTCCGTCCGGGGGGACCCCCAGGCCGGGCTGGAACGCCCCCACGGCAAACGCCGGCGGGCCGGAACGCCCCCACGTCCGGACGCGCTCGCCGGGCCGGATGCGCGGGGCGCTCGTAGGCTCGAAGACATGTCAGACGTGTACGCGGCCCGCAGGGGCCTGCTCCGCGAGCGCTGCGCAGCCGCGGGCAACTCCGCCGCACTGATCACGCGTCCGGCGAACGTCCGCTACCTCGCCGGGGCGTCCCCGCTGGGCGCCGTCCTGCTGGTCGGGCCCGCCGAGGACGTGCTGTTCTGCGCCGGCGCACCCACCGGCGAGGCGGACGAGGGGCGGCTGGACGAGGGGCTGCGGCTGTCCGTGCTGCCCACCCCGGGCGCCGACCCGGCCGTGGCCGCGGCCGATCTGGCCGCCGCCGGGCGGGCCGACTCCCTCGCCCTCGAGGAGCACCACCTCACCGTCGGCCGGCACCGGGCCGTGCACTCGGTGGCGCCCCGGCTGCGGCTGGCCGACCTCGGCACGGCCGTGGAACAGCAGAGGCTGGTCAAGGACGAGGAGGAGATCGCCTGCCTGCGGATCGCCGCCGAGATCGCCGACCAGGCCCTGGGCGAGCTGCTGGAGTCGATCCTCGTCGGCCGGACCGAACGCCACCTGGCGCTGGAGCTGGAGCGCCGCCTCGTCGACCACGGCGCGGACGGCCCCGCCTTCCCCACCTCCGTCGGCACCGGCCCGCACTCCGGCCGCTCCCGGCACCGGCCCTCGGACCGGCGGGTGGAGGAGGGCGACTTCCTCTCCGTCTGCCTCGGCGCGAACTACCGGGGCTACCGCTGCGAGATCGGCCGCACCTTCGTGATCGGCACCACCCCGGCCGACTGGCAGATCGAGCTGTACGACCTCGTCTTCGCCGCCCAGCGGGCCGGCCGCCAGGCGCTGCTGCCGGGCGCCGCGTACCGGGACGTGGACCACGCGGCACGGTCCGTACTGGATTCGGCCGGGCACGGTGAGGCCCTCGCCGGATGGATGGGACACGGGGTCGGCCTCGAAATCGACGAGGACCCGCAGCTTGCACCTACGGCAATGGGTAAACTGGACGCTTGCGTGCCGGTCACCGTCGAACCGGGGGTTCACCTCCCCGGCCGGGGAGGTGTCCGGATCGATGACACGCTCGTCGTACGCCCCGAGGCGGACGGCGGTCCCGAGCTACTCACCATTACGACCAAGGAGCTGCTCGCGCTCTAGCCCGCCGCGGCGGGCTGTGCGCGCACCCGTGGTCTTCCAGTGCAGGAGATTCCGCAACCGTGGCTTCCACGAACGACCTCAAGAACGGCATGGTGCTCAAGCTCGACGGTGACCAGCTCTGGTCCGTCGTCGAGTTCCAGCACGTCAAGCCCGGCAAGGGCCCGGCCTTCGTGCGCACCAAGCTCAAGCACGTGCTCTCCGGCAAGGTCGTCGACAAGACCTTCAACGCCGGCACGAAGGTCGAGACGGCCACGATCGACCGCCGTGACATGCAGTTCTCGTACATGGACGGCGAGTACTTCGTCTTCATGGACATGAGCACCTACGACCAGCTGATGGTCGACAAGAAGGCTGTCGGCGACGCCGCCAACTTCCTGATCGAGGGCTTCACCGCCTCCGTCGCCCAGCACGAGGGCGAGGTGCTCTACGTCGAGCTGCCGGCCGCCGTCGAGCTGACGATCGAGCAGACCGACCCGGGCGTCCAGGGCGACCGCTCCACCGGCGGCACCAAGCCCGCCACGCTGGAGACCGGCCACGAGATCCAGGTCCCGCTCTTCGTCACCACCGGCGAGAAGGTCAAGGTCGACACCCGCACCAGCGCCTACCTCGGCCGGGTGAGCAGCTAACCGTGGCTGCCCGGAGCAACGCGCGCAAGCGCGCATTCCAGATCCTCTTCGAGGCCGACCAGCGCGGGGTGTCCGTGCGCGAGGTCCTCGCGGACTGGATCCGCCACGCGCGGTCCGACGACCGGCAGCCGCCGGTCAGCGCCTTCACGATGGACCTCGTCGAGGGGTACGCCGACAAGGTGAACCGCATCGACGAGCTGATCATCACCTACGCCGTGGACTGGGACCTCGACCGCATGCCGGTCGTCGACCGGAACATCCTGCGGCTGGGTGCCTACGAGCTGATCTGGGTCGACGAGACCCCGGACGCCGTGGCGATCGACGAGGCCGTGCAGCTGGCCAAGGAGTTCTCCACGGACGACTCGCCCTCGTTCGTGAACGGCCTCCTGGGCCGCTTCAAGGACCTGAAGCCGAGCCTGCGCCGGGGCGAGTAGCCCCACGAGGACCGGCTGAGCGGAGGGCCCGCGGCGCATCGCGCTGCGGGCCCTCCGCCGTTCCGTTCCGTCGGCGGCTTCTGTCGGTCGACCGACGAAAAACCGGCGGGTGCCGGCGCCCTTCGGGGCACCGGCACCCGCCGGTAACGTTTCTGCTGAGCTGGGACGGAGCCCCTGGGACTAGATGTCCTCGTGGGCCACGGCGCGACGCGCGTCGGCGTCCAGGACGCCCCAGCTGATGAGCTGCTCGGTCAGGACCGAGGGGGACTGGTCGTAGATCACGGCCAGGGTGCGCAGGTCGTCCTGGCGGATCGACAGCACCTTGCCGTTGTAGTCGCCACGCTGGCTCTGGATGGTCGCCGCGTAGCGCTGGAGCGGACCGGCCTTCTCGGCGGGGACTCCCGCCAGGCGCTCCAGGTCGAGGCGCAGCTTCGGCGGCGGCTCGGCCGCTCCGCCGGGGGTCGTGCCCGGCAGCAGCTCCTGGACCGGAACCCCGTAGAAGTCCGCCAGCTCGGCGAGACGCTGGACGGTCACGGCGCGGTCCCCGCGCTCGTAGGAACCGACCACCACGGCCTTCCAACGGCCCTGGGACTTCTCCTCGACACCGTGGAGGGAAAGGCCCTGCTGGGTGCGGATGGCGCGGAGCTTGGCCCCGAGCTGTTTGGCGTATTCGCTGGACATAACGCTCCCGGACGCTGTGACGCTGTAACGACATGGAGACCATGCGGCTCCGCCGCGCGGCTGGTAACTCACTGTGAGGTTACGCAGCGTTACGTGGATGCGTCAAGCCGAATGCTCTTCCGCGCCCTCGTACGAGGGGCCCGGCCCGGGCCCGGTGCGGGGGTTCCCGCCTTCCCCTGGTACCGTGGACGGCGTACATCAGACGTCCTTTAAGGTCCGTCCCGTGAGGCGGAGAAGGAGGTCCTTTTCATGGACAGCCAGACTTCCCAGGTCTCGGCCGATGAAGCCATGCGCCCCGTTCTGGAGGCGCAGGACATCGCCCGGGTCCTGACGCGTATCGCCCACGAGATCGTCGAACGCGCCAAGGGCGCCGACGACGTGGTGCTCCTCGGCATCCCCACCCGCGGTGTGTACCTCGCCCGCCGGCTGGCCGCCAAGCTCGAGGAGATCACCGGGACGAAGATCCCGGTCGGATCCCTCGACATCACCATGTACCGGGACGACCTGCGCCTGAAGCCGGCGCGGGCGATCGGCCGCACCGAGATCCCCGGCGACGGCATCGACGGCCGCCTGGTGATCCTCCTCGACGACGTCCTCTTCTCCGGCCGCACCATCCGGGCCGCCCTGGACGCCCTCGGCGCCATCGGCCGCCCCCGCGCCGTCCAGCTCGCGGTCCTCGTCGACCGCGGCCACCGCGAACTTCCCATCCGCGCCGACTACGTGGGCAAGAACCTGCCCACCTCGCTGCGGGAGACCGTCAAGGTCCAGCTCCAGGAGGAGGACGGCCGCGACGCCGTACTGCTCGGCCAGCGGACCGCCCAGGCAGCAGGGCAGTAGCCCCCACGCGTACGGGACCCCCCGGGGGGCCCGTGCCGAGGCCTGCCCTGCCCGCATCACCGTCAGCCCCGCCTGCCTGCCCTCCCGACTTACGGAGCACCCAGATGAAGCGCCACCTCATCTCGGCCGCCGACCTCACGCGCGACGACGCCGTCCTGATCCTCGACACCGCCGAGGAGATGGCCCGTGTCGCGGACCGGCCGATAAAGAAGCTGCCCACCCTGCGCGGCCGCACGATCTGCAACCTGTTCTTCGAGGACTCGACCCGCACCCGGATCTCCTTCGAAGCCGCCGAGAAGCGCCTGTCCGCCGACGTCATCAACTTCGCGGCGAAGGGCTCCAGCGTCTCCAAGGGCGAGTCCCTCAAGGACACCGCCCAGACCCTGGAGGCCATGGGCGTCGACGCCGTGGTCATCCGCCACCACGCCTCCGGCGCCCCCTACCGGCTCGCCACCTCCGGCTGGATCGACGCCCCGGTGATCAACGCCGGCGACGGCACCCACCAGCACCCCACCCAGGCCCTGCTGGACGCCTTCACCATGCGCCGTCGCCTGGTCGGCCGCGACGCGGGGCTCGGCAAGGGCCTCGACGGCCGCCGCATCACCCTCGTGGGCGACGTCCTGCACAGCCGTGTGGCCCGCTCCAACGTCGACCTGCTGCACACCCTCGGCGCCGAGGTCACCCTGGTGGCCCCGCCCACCCTGGTGCCGGTCGGCGTCGAGAACTGGCCGTGCGAGATCTCGTACAGCCTCGACGAGGTGCTGCCGAAGTCGGACGCGGTCATGATGCTGCGTGTGCAGCGCGAGCGGATGAACGCCGCCTTCTTCCCGACCGAGCGCGAGTACTCCCGCCGCTACGGCTTGGACGCCGCCCGCATGGCCCGGATGCCCGAGCACGCCATCGTGATGCACCCCGGCCCCATGGTCCGGGGCATGGAGATCACCGCCGAGGTCGCCGACTCCGACCGCTGCACGGTCGTCGAGCAGGTCGCCAACGGCGTCTCGATCCGCATGGCCGTCCTGTACCTGCTGCTCGGAGGCTCCGAGCCCGCCGTCACCACCAGCACCGCACCGCGCACCGAGGAGAACAAGTAACCATGAGCAAGATCCTTATCCGCGGCGCGAAGGTACTCGGCGGCGAAGCGCAGGACGTCCTGATCGACGGCGAGACCATCGCGGAGGTCGGCCAGAACCTGAACGCCGGCGACGCGACCGTCATCGAGGCCGAGGGCCAGATCCTCCTCCCCGGCCTCGTCGACCTGCACACCCACCTGCGCGAGCCCGGCCGCGAGGACTCCGAGACCGTCCTCACCGGCACCCGCGCCGCCGCCTCCGGCGGCTACACCGCCGTCTTCGCCATGGCCAACACCTTCCCGGTCGCCGACACCGCCGGCGTGGTCGAGCAGGTCTGGCGCCTGGGCAAGGAGTCCGGCTACTGCGACGTGCAGCCCATCGGCGCCGTCACCGTCGGCCTGGAAGGCAAGAAGCTCTCCGAGCTGGGCGCCATGCACGAGTCCGCCGCCCGCGTCACCGTCTTCTCCGACGACGGCAAGTGCGTGGACGACGCCGTGATCATGCGCCGCGCCCTGGAGTACGTGAAGGCCTTCGGCGGCGTCGTCGCCCAGCACGCCCAGGAGCCCCGCCTCACCGAGGGCGCCCAGATGAACGAGGGCATCGTCTCCGCCGAGCTGGGCCTCGGCGGCTGGCCGGCCGTCGCCGAGGAGTCGATCATCGCCCGCGACGTCCTCCTCGCCGAGCACGTCGGCTCCCGCGTGCACATCTGCCACCTCTCCACCGCCGGCTCCGTCGAGATCGTCCGCTGGGCCAAGTCCCGCGGCATCGACGTCACCGCCGAGGTCACCCCGCACCACCTGCTCCTCACCGACGAGCTGGTGCGCTCGTACGACCCGGTCTACAAGGTCAACCCGCCGCTGCGCACCGAACGCGACGTGATGGCCCTGCGCGAGGCGCTCGCCGACGGCACGATCGACATCGTCGCCACCGACCACGCCCCGCACCCGCACGAGGACAAGGACTGCGAGTGGGCCGCCGCCGCCATGGGCATGGTGGGCCTGGAGACCGCGCTGTCCGTCGTCCAGCAGACGATGGTGGAGACCGGCCTCCTCGACTGGGCGGGTGTCGCGGAGCGGATGTCCCACGCTCCGGCCCGCATCGGCAGCCTCGCGGGGCACGGCCGGCCCGTCTCGGCAGGTGAACCCGCGAACCTGACCTTGGTCGATACCTCGTACCGTGGTGTCGTGGACCCCGCACACTTCGCCTCCCGCAGCCGCAACACGCCTTACGAGGGCCGTGAGCTGCCGGGGCGCGTCACTCACACCTTCCTGCGGGGCCGGGCAACGGTCGTGGACGGGAAACTGGCGTGACACCTGCAGTAATCCAACTGGCCGCCGAGGCCGCCGAACGACAGTCGGCGGAGGTGACCAGCTTCGGCGCCCGCATCGCGTGGGTGATCGGCCTGGTCGTCTTCATCGCGTTCGTGTACTGGCTGATGCGGCAGGGCTGGAAATGGCGCGGCGCCCTGCAGAGCGATCTGCCGGAGCTGCCCGCCGCCCCCGGCGGACTCCCCGAGCACCGGCTGGCCCTGACCGGCCGGTACCACGGGTCCACCACCGCCGGGCAGTGGCTCGACCGGATCGTCGCCCACGGTCTCGGAGTCCGCAGCCGGGTCGAGCTCACCCTCACCGACGCGGGCCTCGACGTGGTCCGTCCGGGGGCAACCGACTTCTTCGTACCGGCCACGCAGCTGCGCGGCGCCCGCCTCGACAAGGGAATCGCGGGCAAGGTACTCACCGAGGGCGGTCTGCTCGTCGTCACCTGGGCGCACGGCGACAAGCTGATCGACTCCGGATTCCGCTCCGACCGCGCGGCCGAACACGCCGCCTGGGTCGAAGCGATCAATTTCATGAACCACTCAATCACCACGACGGAAGGCGCCGAACGATGACGACCTCCACCAGGGGAGCAGCCAAAGCTCCCGCCGTACTCGTCCTGGAGGACGGTCGGATCTTCCGCGGCCGCGCCTACGGCGCTGTGGGGGAGACCTTCGGCGAGGCCGTGTTCTCCACCGGCATGACCGGCTACCAGGAGACCCTCACCGACCCGTCGTACCACCGGCAGGTCGTCGTGATGACCGCCCCGCACGTGGGCAACACCGGCGTCAACGACGAGGACCCCGAGTCCTCCCGCATCTGGGTCTCCGGGTACGTCGTACGCGACCCCGCCCGCGTCCCGTCCAACTGGCGCTCCCAGCGCTCGCTGGACGAGGAGCTGGTCAAGCAGGGTGTCGTCGGCATCTCCGGCATCGACACCCGCGCCCTGACCCGCCACCTGCGCGAGCGCGGCGCCATGCGCGTCGGCATCTTCTCGGGCGAGGCGATCGCCGACGACGCGGCCCTGCTGGCCCGCGTCCTGGAAGCCCCGCAGATGAAGGGCGCCAACCTCTCCGCCGAGGTCGCCACCAAGGAGACCTACGTGGTCCCCGCGATCGGTGAGAAGAAGTTCACCGTCGCCGCCGTGGACCTCGGCATCAAGGGCATGACCCCGCACCGGATGGCCGAGCGCGGCATCGAGGTGCACGTGCTCCCCGCCACCGCCACCGTCGAGGACGTCTACGCGGTCAACCCCGACGGCGTGTTCTTCTCCAACGGCCCGGGCGACCCGGCCACCGCCGACGGCCCCGTCGCCGTCATGCAGGGCGTCCTGGAGCGCAAGACCCCGCTCTTCGGCATCTGCTTCGGCAACCAGATCCTGGGCCGTGCGCTCGGCTTCGGCACGTACAAGCTGAAGTACGGCCACCGCGGCATCAACCAGCCGGTGCAGGACCGCACCACCGGCAAGGTCGAGATCACCGCGCACAACCACGGCTTCGCCGTGGACGCGCCCCTCGACAAGGTGTCCGAGACCCCCTACGGCCGCGCCGAGGTCTCCCACGTCTGCCTGAACGACAACGTCGTGGAAGGCCTCCAGCTGCTCGACCAGCCGGCCTTCTCCGTCCAGTACCACCCCGAAGCGGCCGCCGGCCCGCACGACGCCGCGTACCTCTTCGACCGCTTTGTATCTCTGATGGAGGCCGAGCGTGCCTAAGCGCACCGATATCCAGTCCGTCCTGGTCATCGGCTCCGGCCCGATCGTCATCGGCCAGGCCGCGGAGTTCGACTACTCCGGCACCCAGGCCTGCCGCATCCTCAAGGCCGAGGGCCTGCGGGTCATCCTGGTGAACTCCAACCCCGCGACGATCATGACCGACCCGGAGATCGCCGACGCCACGTACGTCGAGCCGATCACCCCCGAGTTCGTCGAGAAGATCATCGCGAAGGAGCGCCCCGACGCGCTGCTCCCGACCCTCGGCGGCCAGACCGCGCTCAACACCGCCATCTCCATGCACGAGCAGGGTGTGCTGGAGAAGTACGGTGTCGAGCTCATCGGCGCCAACGTCGAGGCCATCAACAAGGGCGAGGACCGCGACCTCTTCAAGGGCGTCGTCGAGGCCGTCAAGGCCAAGATCGGTTACGGCGAGTCCGCCCGCTCGGTCATCTGCCACACGATGGACGAGGTCATCGCGGGCGTCGACACCCTCGGCGGCTACCCCGTCGTCGTCCGCCCCTCCTTCACCATGGGCGGCGCCGGCTCCGGCTTCGCCCACGACGAGGAAGAACTGCGCCGCATCGCCGGCCAGGGCCTGACGCTCTCCCCGACCACCGAGGTCCTCCTGGAGGAGTCCATCCTCGGCTGGAAGGAGTACGAGCTGGAGCTGATGCGCGACACCAAGGACAACGTGGTCGTCGTCTGCTCCATCGAGAACTTCGACCCGATGGGCGTGCACACCGGTGACTCGATCACCGTCGCCCCGGCGATGACGCTGACCGACCGCGAGTACCAGCGGCTGCGCGACATCGGCATCGCGATCATCCGCGAGGTCGGCGTCGACACCGGCGGCTGCAACATCCAGTTCGCGATCGACCCTGTCGACGGCCGCGTCATCGTCATCGAGATGAACCCGCGCGTCTCGCGCTCCTCGGCGCTCGCGTCGAAGGCCACCGGCTTCCCGATCGCCAAGATCGCCGCCAAGCTGGCCATCGGCTACACGCTGGACGAGGTCCCCAACGACATCACCGAGAAGACCCCGGCCTCCTTCGAGCCGTCCCTCGACTACGTCGTCGTCAAGGCCCCGCGCTTCGCCTTCGAGAAGTTCCCGCTCGCCGACGCCACCCTCACCACCACCATGAAGTCGGTGGGCGAGGCCATGGCCATCGGCCGCAACTTCACCGAGGCCCTCCAGAAGGCCCTGCGCTCCCTGGAGAAGAAGGGCTCGCAGTTCACCTTCGTCGGCGAGCCCGGCGACAAGGAAGAGCTGCTGGCCACCGCGGTCCGCCCGACCGACGGCCGCATCAACACCGTCATGCAGGCCATCCGCGCCGGCGCCACCCAGGAGGAGGTCTTCGAGTACACGAAGATCGACCCCTGGTTCGTCGACCAGCTCTTCCTGATCAAGGAGATCGCGGACGAGCTGGCCGCCGCCGAGAAGCTCCACCCCGAGCTGCTCGCCGAGGCCAAGCGCCACGGCTTCTCCGACGCCCAGATCGCCGAGATCCGCGGCCTGCGCGAGGACGTCGTCCGCGAGGTCCGCCACGCGCTGGGCGTCCGCCCGGTCTACAAGACGGTCGACACCTGCGCCGCCGAGTTCGCCGCGAACACCCCGTACTTCTACTCGTCCTACGACGAGGAGTCCGAGGTCGCCCCGCGCACCAAGCCCGCGGTGATCATCCTGGGCTCCGGCCCGAACCGCATCGGCCAGGGCATCGAGTTCGACTACTCCTGCGTCCACGCCTCCTTCGCGCTCAGCGACGCCGGCTACGAGACCGTGATGGTCAACTGCAACCCCGAGACCGTCTCGACGGACTACGACACCTCCGACCGCCTGTACTTCGAGCCGCTGACGCTCGAGGACGTGCTGGAGATCGTCCACGCCGAGTCGCTCGCCGGCCCGATCGCCGGTGTCGTCGTCCAGCTCGGCGGCCAGACCCCCCTCGGTCTCGCCCAGGCGCTCAAGGACAACGGCGTCCCGGTCGTCGGCACCTCGCCGGAGGCCATCCACGCCGCCGAGGACCGCGGCGCCTTCGGCCAGGTCCTGGCCGACGCCGGCCTGCCCGCGCCCAAGCACGGCACCGCCACCACCTTCGCGGGCGCGAAGGCGATCGCGGACGAGATCGGCTACCCGGTCCTCGTCCGCCCGTCCTACGTGCTCGGCGGCCGCGGCATGGAGATCGTCTACGACGAGACCCGCCTGGAGTCGTACATCGCGGAGTCCACCGAGATCTCCCCGACCCGCCCCGTGCTGGTCGACCGCTTCCTCGACGACGCGATCGAGATCGACGTGGACGCCCTCTACGACGGCACCGAGCTCTACCTCGGCGGCGTCATGGAGCACATCGAGGAAGCCGGCATCCACTCCGGCGACTCGGCCTGCGCCCTGCCCCCGATCACCCTCGGCGGCTACGACATCAAGCGCCTGCGCGCCTCCACCGAGGCCATCGCCAAGGGCGTCGGCGTCCGCGGCCTGATCAACATCCAGTTCGCGATGGCGGGTGACATCCTCTACGTCCTGGAGGCCAACCCGCGCGCCTCCCGCACCGTCCCCTTCACCTCGAAGGCGACCGCCGTCCCGCTCGCGAAGGCCGCCGCCCGCATCTCGCTCGGCACCACCATCGCCGAGCTGCGCGAAGAGGGCATGCTGCCGAAGACCGGCGACGGCGGCACCCTGCCGCTGGACGCGCCGATCTCCGTCAAGGAGGCCGTCATGCCGTGGTCGCGCTTCCGCGACATCCAGGGCCGCGGCGTGGACACCGTCCTCGGCCCGGAGATGCGCTCCACCGGCGAGGTCATGGGCATCGACACCGTCTTCGGCACGGCGTACGCCAAGTCGCAGGCCGGCGCCTACGGCCCGCTGCCGACCAAGGGCCGCGCGTTCATCTCCGTCGCCAACCGCGACAAGCGCTCGATGATCTTCCCGGCCCGTGAGCTCGTCGCCCACGGCTTCGAGCTGCTCGCCACCTCCGGCACCGCCGAGGTGCTGCGCCGCAACGGCATCAACGCCACCGTCGTGCGCAAGCTCAGCGAGGGCGAGGGCCCCGACGGCGAGAAGACCATCGTCCAGCTCATCCACGACGGTCAGGTCGACCTCATCGTCAACACCCCGTACGGCACCGGCGGCCGCCTCGACGGCTACGAGATCCGTACGGCCGCCGTGGCGCGCAGCGTCCCGTGCCTGACCACGGTCCAGGCGCTCGCCGCCGCCGTCCAGGGCATCGACGCGCTCAACCGCGGTGACGTCGGCGTGCGCTCCCTCCAGGAGCACGCGGAGCACCTGAACGCGGCACGCGACTAAGCAGCCCGTAGGGGAGAGGGGGACACCGGACGCGCGAACCGCGCCGGTGTCCCCCTCTTCACGAGCGCAGAAGGGACATTTCGGACGATGTACAAGCTTTTCTTCAACCTGGTCTTCAAGCGGATGGACCCCGAGCAGGCCCACTACACGGCCTTCCGGTGGATCCGCCTCGCCGCCCGCACGCCGGTGCTGCGCACCTTCGTCGCGGCCGCCCTGGCGCCGCGCCACGAGTCCCTGCGTACGGAGGCGCTCGGCCTGCGGATGCACGGCCCCTTCGGGCTCGCGGCCGGCTTCGACAAGAACGCCGTCGCCATCGACGGCATGTCCATGCTCGGTTTCGACCACATCGAGATCGGCACGGTCACCGGCCAGGCGCAGCCCGGCAACCCCAAGAAGCGGCTCTTCCGCCTGGTCCCCGACCGGGCGCTGATCAACCGCATGGGCTTCAACAACGAGGGCTCGGCCGCCGTCGCCGAGCGGCTCGCCGCCCGCAACCCGGTCTTCAGGACCGTCGTGGGCGTCAACATCGGCAAGACCAAGGTCGTCCCGGAGGCCGAGGCCGCCGCCGACTACGTGGTCTCCACCGAGCGCCTCGCCCGCCACGCCGACTACCTCGTCGTCAACGTCTCCTCGCCGAACACCCCGGGCCTGCGCAACCTCCAGGCCACGGAGTCGCTGCGGCCGCTGCTGACGGCCGTACGGGAGGCCGCGGACCGCGCCGTCACCGACCGCCGCGTCCCGCTGCTGGTCAAGATCGCCCCGGACCTCGCGGACGAGGACGTCGACGCGGTCGCCGACCTCGCGCTGGAGCTGGGCCTGGACGGCATCATCGCCACCAACACCACCATCGCGCGCGAGGGCCTCGGGCTGAAGTCGGACCCCGCCCTGGTCAAGGAGACCGGCGGACTGTCCGGGGCCCCGGTCAAGGAGCGCTCCCTGGAGGTCCTGCGCCGCCTGTACGCCCGCGTGGGCGACCGTCTGGTCCTGGTGGGCGTCGGGGGCATCGAGAACGCCGAGGACGCCTGGCAGCGCATCCTGGCGGGCGCCACCCTGATCCAGGGCTACAGCGCCTTCATCTACGAGGGCCCGTTCTACGCCCGTGCCATCCACAAGGGCCTGGCCGCCCGCCTGGCCGCCAGCCCGTACGCGACCCTGGCCGAAGCCGTGGGCGCCGAGACCCGAAAGGCCGCGCTGTGAGCCCTGTGACCCCCTTCGGAGCCCGTCTGCGCGCCGCCATGGACGCGCGGGGCCCCCTGTGCGTCGGAATCGACCCGCACGCCGCCCTGCTGGCCTCCTGGGGCCTCGAGGACGACATCGCCGGCCTGGAGCGCTTCTCCCGCACGGTGGTCGAGGCGCTGGCCGACTCCGTAGCCGTCTTCAAGCCGCAGGCCGCCTTCTTCGAGCGGTTCGGCTCGCGGGGCGTCGCGGTGCTGGAGCGGACCGTCGCGGACGCCCGGGCCGCCGGGACCCTGGTGGTCATGGACGCCAAGCGGGGCGACATCGGCTCCACGATGGCCGCGTACGCCGCCGCCTTCCTGGATCCGGCCTCCCCGCTGTTCTCGGACGCGCTGACGGTCTCCCCGTACCTGGGCTACGGCTCGCTCGCCCCGGCCGTGGAGCTGGCCCGGGAGTCGGGCGCCGGACTCTTCGTCCTCGCCCTGACCTCCAACCCCGAGGGCGCCGAGGTGCAGCGCGCGGTCCGCGAGGACGGCCGTACGATCGGCGCGACCATGCTGGCCCACCTGGCGGCGGAGAACGCCGGCGCCGAGCCCATGGGCTCCTTCGGCGCGGTGGTCGGCGCCACGCTGGGCGACCTGTCCTCCTTCGACCTGGACATCAACGGCCCGCTGCTGGCTCCGGGCATCGGCGCCCAGGGCGCGACCGCGGCCGACCTCCCGGCGGTCTTCGGCGCGGCCGTCGGCAACGTCGTCCCGAACGTCTCGCGGGGCGTCCTGAAGCACGGTCCGGACACCGCCGCCCTGCGCTCCTCCGCGAAGCGCTTCGCGGACGAGATCCGAGAGGCCGTGGCGGGCTGATCTCCGGGTCGGAGGGGCGGCCCGTGACACGGGATCTCGAAAATCGAACGTCTTTCCCCGGACAAAACCGGGGTGGTTTGTCCGTGATGTACGGTTCGGTGGAGGCTGACCAGGACTTTTCGTCCGTTCTCGCTGACTGGAGCGGCCTTGGACGCTAGTCTCCGACCAGAGTGAACGAGCAGCGAACGAATTCCATCGCTGTTCGGGACCTCGCCTGGCGTGGTGCCCACGGGCTCCCCGCCGGTCCGTATCCGACAGTTCGACATCCGAGGTGACGTAGGCGTGGCTCTTCCGCCCCTTACCCCTGAACAGCGCGCAGCAGCGCTCGAAAAGGCCGCCGCGGCTCGCCGGGAGCGGGCCGAGGTGAAGAATCGACTCAAGCACTCCGGCGCCTCCCTCCACGACGTCATCAAGACGGGTCAGGAGAACGACGTCATCGGAAAGATGAAGGTCTCCGCCCTTCTCGAGTCGCTGCCCGGCGTCGGCAAGGTCCGCGCCAAGCAGATCATGGAGCGCCTCGGCATCTCCGAGTCCCGGCGTGTCCGAGGTCTCGGTTCCAACCAGATCGCCTCTCTGGAGCGTGAGTTCGGCGGTAGCGGCGCCTGAGGCGTCGCCCGAAGTTCTCCCGGCGTTCTCAGGCAGTCCCGAGAACCTGGATAATCGCTCTATGGCAGCAGAGGTTCGTCCGCGGCTGACCGTGCTCTCCGGCCCTTCGGGGGTCGGCAAGAGCACGGTCGTCGCGCATATGCGCAAGGTTCACCCCGAGGTATGGCTCTCGGTGTCGGCCACCACCCGCAAGCCGCGGCCCGGTGAGCGACACGGAATCCACTACTTCTTCGTCAACGACGACGAGTTCGACAAGCTGATCGCCAACGGCGAGCTGCTGGAGTGGGCCGAGTTCGCGGGCAACCGCTACGGCACACCGCGCGGCGCGGTACTGGAACGCCTGGACAACGGCGAACCGGTGCTGCTGGAGATCGACCTCCAGGGCGCCCGGCTCGTCCGCGAGTCCAAGCCCGACGCACAGCTGGTCTTCCTGGCCCCGCCGAGCTGGGACGAACTGGTCCGCCGGCTCACCGGCCGCGGCACCGAGTCGCCCGAGGTCATCGAGCGCCGGCTGGAGACCGCAAAGATCGAACTCGCTGCCGAGTCCGAGTTCGACACCACCCTGGTGAACACCTCCGTCGAGGACGTGGCGCGTGAGCTGCTAGCCTTGATGAAAGTTGTTTGATCGAATTTGTTTCGATCTTCACCCATCTTCGGAAGGTAGAGCGTGTCCTCTTCCATCACCGCGCCCGAGGGCATCATCAACCCGCCGATCGACGAGCTGCTCGAGGCCACGGACTCGAAGTACAGCCTCGTGATCTACGCGGCCAAGCGGGCGCGTCAGATCAACGCGTACTACTCGCAGCTCGGTGAGGGCCTGCTCGAGTACGTCGGCCCCCTGGTGGACACCCACGTCCACGAGAAGCCGCTTTCGATCGCGCTGCGCGAGATCAACGCCGGTCTGCTGACCTCCGAGGCCATCGAGGCCCCGGCTCAGTAGGGCAGCGGGAAATCCTTCACCACAGGCCCGGCAGACCATCTGCCGGGCCTGTGGTGTGTCATAGGTGTCGTAGCGAATCCTGAATGGGGAGCAGTGGTGGACAAGCCGAAGGTCGTGCTGGGTGTCAGCGGCGGGATCGCCGCCTACAAGGCCTGTGAGCTGCTGCGCCGGCTGACCGAGTCCGGGCACGACGTACGCGTGGTGCCCACGGCGTCGTCCCTCAACTTCGTCGGCGAGGCCACCTGGGCGGCGCTGTCCGGGAACCCGGCCTCCACGGAGGTCTGGGAGAGCGTCCACGAGGTGCCCCACGTGCGCATCGGCCAGGGGGCCGACCTCGTCGTCGTCGCCCCGGCCACCGCCGACATGCTCGCCAAGGCCGCCCACGGGCTGGCCGACGACCTCCTCACGAACACCCTGCTCACCGCTCGCTGCCCGGTGGTCTTCGCGCCCGCGATGCACACCGAGATGTGGGAGCACCCCGCCACCCAGGAGAACGTCGCCACGCTGCGCCGCCGTGGCGCCGTCGTCATCGAGCCCGCCGTCGGCCGGCTCACCGGCAAGGACACCGGCAAGGGGCGGCTGCCCGACCCGGACGAGATCTACGAGGTCTGCCGCAACGTCTTGCGCAGGCACCGTTTGGCCCGTGGGGCCGTGGAGCCCGATCTCGCCGGGCGGCACGTGGTCGTCAGCGCCGGCGGCACCCGCGAGCCCCTGGACCCGGTGCGCTTCCTCGGCAACCGCTCCTCCGGCAAGCAGGGCTACGCCCTCGCCCGCACCGCCGCCGCGCGCGGGGCCAGGGTCACGCTGGTGGCCGCCAACACCGCGCTGCCCGACCCGGCCGGGGTGGACGTCGTACGGGTCGGCACGGCCCTCCAGCTGCGGGAAGCCGTACTGAAGGCCGCCGCGGACGCCGACGCCGTGGTGATGGCGGCGGCCGTGGCCGACTTCCGGCCCGCCCGGTACGCCGACGGCAAGATCAAGAAGAAGGACGGGCAGGACCCCGAGCCCGTGGCCCTCGTCCGCAACCCCGACGTCCTCGCGGAGATCTCCGCCGAGCGGGCCCGCGAGGGACAGATCGTGGTCGGTTTCGCCGCCGAGACGGACGACGTGCTCGCCAACGGCCGGGCCAAGCTCCTGCGCAAGGGGTGTGACCTACTCGTGGTCAACGAGGTCGGTGAAGCCAAGACCTTCGGTTCCGAGGAGAACGAGGCCGTCATCCTGGCCTCCGATGGGACGGAGACTCCCGTACCGTATGGACCGAAGGAAGCTCTGGCGGAAGTCATCTGGGACCAGGTCGCCCCGCGACTCGCGCCCCCGCGTGAACCCCGACGCGCCTGAGCCTTTCCCTTCCCGACTCCCTTCTCGACGGTAAATCCGTACGTCAGAATGGAGTGCCGCAGGTCACACGGCTCCCATAAGGCGAGACGGGTGGTCCGGTAAACGGTGGCGACCGATAAACTGCATCTGGAACGTGATCGGGCGCAGCCCCCGGTGTGGTTCCGCCAAATGATCAGCCAGCAGCCGCTGCAACCCCAGGGAGCGTTGTGTCCCGTCGCCTGTTCACCTCGGAGTCTGTGACCGAGGGTCACCCCGACAAGATCGCTGACCAGATCAGCGACACGATCCTCGACGCGCTCCTCACCGAGGACCCGACCTCGCGTGTGGCCGTGGAGACTCTCATCACCACCGGTCTCGTGCACATCGCGGGCGAGGTGACGACGAAGGCGTACGCGCCGATCGCCCAGCTCGTGCGCGACAAGATCCTCGAGATCGGCTACGACTCGTCCAAGAAGGGCTTCGACGGCGCCTCCTGCGGCGTGTCGGTGTCCATCGGCGCGCAGTCCCCGGACATCGCGCAGGGCGTGGACACGGCCTACGAGCAGCGGGTCGAGGGCGACGAGGACGAGCTCGACAAGCAGGGCGCGGGCGACCAGGGCCTGATGTTCGGCTACGCGACGGACGAGACGCCCGAGCTGATGCCGCTGCCGATCCACATCGCGCACCGGCTGTCGCGCCGCCTGTCCGAGGTCCGCAAGAACGGGACCATCCCGTACCTGCGTCCCGACGGCAAGACCCAGGTCACCATCGAGTACGACGGTGACAAGCCGGTCCGCCTGGACACGGTCGTCGTGTCCTCGCAGCACGCCGCCGACATCGACCTGGACTCGCTGCTCGCGCCGGACATCCGCGAGTTCGTCGTGGAGTACGTCCTGGCGCAGCTCGTCGAGGACGGCATCAAGCTGGACACCGAGGGCTACCGGCTGCTGGTCAACCCGACCGGGCGCTTCGAGATCGGCGGCCCGATGGGCGACGCCGGCCTGACCGGTCGCAAGATCATCATCGACACCTACGGCGGCATGGCCCGTCACGGTGGCGGCGCCTTCTCCGGCAAGGACCCGTCGAAGGTCGACCGCTCGGCCGCCTACGCGATGCGCTGGGTCGCCAAGAACGTGGTCGCCGCCGGTCTGGCCTCGCGCTGCGAGGTCCAGGTCGCCTACGCGATCGGCAAGGCCGAGCCCGTCGGCCTCTTCGTCGAGACCTTCGGCACCGCCAAGGTCGACGTCCAGAAGATCGAGGACGCGATCGCCGAGGTCTTCGACCTCCGCCCCGCCGCGATCATCCGCGACCTCGACCTGCTGCGGCCGATCTACGCCCAGACCGCCGCCTACGGCCACTTCGGCCGCGAGCTGCCGGACTTCACCTGGGAGCGCACCGACCGCGTCGACGCCCTGCGCGCCGCCGCCGGCCTGTAAGCACCAGCCGCCCTTCGTGAACGGCCCCGGACCCTCGAGGTCCGGGGCCGTTCGCTGTCAGTGGTGTTTGGTAAGAATGCCTGTGTGAGCAGCGCGAACGATTCCCCGCCGGAACAGCTCGCCCTGATCCGGGAGATGGTCGCCGAGGCGAAGGCCAAGGCGCCCAAGGCCAAACCGCGCACCTGGCGCGGGGCCGCCGTGGCCGAGGAGCTGCCCGTCGCCCGTGTCCTCGTGAACAAGGGCGTGCTCCACCTCGACCGGCTCTTCGACTACGCCGTACCCGCCGAGCTGTCCGAGGCCGCCCAGCCCGGCGTCCGCGTCCGGGTCCGCTTCGGGGCCGGCGCGCACCGGGTGCACGGCGGCCGCCGCGAGGGCGGCGGGCTCATCGACGGCTTCATCGTGGAACGGCGCGCCGATTCCGACTACAACGGAGCCCTGGCCGCCCTCGCCCAGGTGGTCTCGCCCGAGGTGGTCCTCGGCCCCGGCATGCTGGCCCTCGCCCGGGCCGTCGCCGACCGGTACGCCGGCAGCCTGGCCGACGTGCTCCAGCTCGCCCTGCCCCCGCGCAGCGCCCGCGCCGAGGCCAAGCCCTCACCCGAACCGCTGCCCCCGCCCGCCGCGCCCGAAGCCGGCGGCTGGACGCGCTACGGCGCCGGCCCCGCCTTCCTGCGGGCCCTGGCCGCCGGAGGCACCCCGCGGGCGGTGTGGACCGCGCTGCCCGGCCCCGGCTGGGCCGACGAGCTGGCCCGCGCCATGGCCGCCACCCTCGCCTCCGGCCGGGGCGCCCTCGCGGTGGTGCCCGACGGGCGCACCGCCGCCCGGGTCGACGCGGCCCTCAACGCCCTGCTGGGCGAGGGGCGGCACGCGCTGCTGACCGCCGAGTCCGGCCCCGAGAAGCGCTACCGGCAGTGGCTCGCGGTGAGCCGGGGTTCGGTCCGTGCCGTCGTCGGCACCCGGGCGGCGATGTTCGCGCCCGTCCGGGACCTCGGGCTGGTCGCGGTCTGGGACGACGGCGACTCCAGCCACAGCGACGACCACGCCCCCTTCCCGCACGTCCGCGAGGTGCTGGAGCTGCGCGCGGTCAGCGACGGCTGCGGCTTCCTCGCCGGGAGCACCAGCTGCACCGTGGAGGCCGCCCAGCTGGTCGAGTCCGGCTGGGCCCGGCCGCTGGTCGCGGACCGCGAGACCGTGCGGGCCACCGCCCCCCGCATCCGCACCGTCGGCGACGAACTCCTGGCCCGCGACGGCGCGGCCCGCACGGCGCGGCTGCCCAGCCTGGCGTGGGAGACCGTCCGGGAGGGCCTGAAGAGCGGCCCCGTACTGGTGCAGGTGCCCCGGCGCGGGTACGTGCCCCGGCTGGCCTGCGAGCGCTGCCGCACCCCCGCCCGCTGCACCGTGTGCGCCGGGCCGCTGGAGGCCCCCGACGAGCGGGAGCTGCACTGCGGCTGGTGCGGCCGGGCCGAGAGCGCCTGGCACTGCGAGGAGTGCGGCTCCTTCCGGCTGCGGGCCCAGGTGGTGGGAGCGCGGCGCACCGCCGAGGAGCTGGGCCGGGCCTTCCCGGCCGTGGCCGTACGGACCTCCGGGCGCGACCACGTCCTGGACGAGGTGCCCGACCGCCCCGCGCTGGTGGTGTGCACCCCGGGCGCCGAACCGGTCGCCGCGGGCGCCGGGTACGCGGCGGCGCTGCTGCTGGACGGCTGGGCGATGCTCACCCGGCCCGACCTGCGGGCGGGCGAGGACGCGCTGCGCCGCTGGATCGCGGCCGCCTCGCTGGTCCGCGGCGACGGGCAGGTGGTGGTGGTCGCCGAGCCGACGCTGCGGCCCGTGCAGGCCCTGGTGCGCTGGGACCCGGTCGGGCACGCCGTACGGGAACTGGCCGAGCGGTCCCAGCTGGGCTTCCCGCCGGTGTCCCGGATGGCCGCCGTGGCCGGCCGGGCGGACGCCCTGGAGGCGTTCCTGGAGGCCGCCGACCTGCCGGCCGACGCGGAGGTGCTGGGCCCGGTACCGCTGCCCGGGCGGCGCGGGGAGCCCTCCCCGGGGGAACGGGCACTGGTGCGGGTCCCGCAGGGGAGCGGGGCCGCGCTGGCCCGGGCCCTGAAGGAGGCGCAGGCCGCCCGGCTGGCGCGGGGCGCCCAGGCGGGGGACCCGATCCGCATCCGGATCGACCCGCCGGACATCGGCTGACGGGTGTGCGGCTGCCGCTGCGCGGGGCCATTTCCCCGACCCGCCCCTTCCCGAACCGGGGCTCCGCCCCGGACCCCGTTCCGGGCGCTGCGCGCCCGGTGCGCTCAAACGCCGCGCGGGCTGGATCGTGCCGCGCAGCGGCACGATCCAGCCCCGCCGGCGTTTGAGGCGCGGGGGCCTGGGGGCGGAGCCCCAGAAGGGTCCGGGCGAAGCCCTGGGGGCACCTCCCAGCGGTAGCTGGGGGAGGAACGGAGGAAGGGCGGGTAGGGGACAGCCCCGCAGGGGCCGGCCCGGAGCCGTCGGGGGTCGGCGTCCCGGCGGCGGGGGTCGGTCAGCCGTTGCGGGGGCCGGGGAAGGCCGACTGGCGGCCCGCCGCGGCCGCCGGGGCCTGCGCGTCCTCGCGTACGGGCTGCGGGGGCACCGAACGGGCCGCCGGGATCGTGGGGAGCGGGCCCAGGGTGCGGGTCGTGGTGCCCTCGGCCAGCGGCTCCGCGGACTCGGCGGCCTGCGCGCGGCGCGCCCCGTAGCGGCGGTGCACGGCCTGCTTGGTGACGCCGAGCGCCGAGCCGACGGCGTCCCAGGAGAAGCCGAGGGAGCGGTCGAAGTCCACCGCCGCGGTGACCAGCGTCTCGACGCTGTCCCTCAGCTCCTGGGCGAGGCGGACGGTGGGAGCGGGGGCCCTGCCGTAGACGACGAAGCCCGTGGAGGGCCCGGAGCGGCGCGGGCGGTACACGTTGCCGAGCTGGGCGGTGAGCGTACGCAGTGCGTCCACCTGCCGGCGAACCCGCTCGATGTCCCGCACCAGGAGGTGCAGGCTGGCCCGTGCTTGGGCGTCATGGGTGGCGTGGTCGGCCATGGAGAAGCCTCTCGAACCGGTGCTGAAGAGCGGATCGGGCCGCAGACACCGTTCTTGATCGCGGCCCGTTTCGGTCAATCTCACTTGACCAACGCGCCACCCGGCGCCCAGGTCACGCATCGGGGGCGTGTCGGCATATGCGAGAGGCGCGCGTGTGTGCGTACGCCCCCCGATACCGCAGGTGGGCTCGGGCGGGTGTCCCATAGACTGATGCGCTGCTGACAGCCGAGATAGCGAGGTAGGACCCCAAGTGAAGCTCGTCTTCGCAGGCACCCCCGAGGTCGCCGTGCCCGCCCTGGACGCCCTGATCGCCTCCGGGCGACACGAGGTCGCGGCCGTCATCACCCGCCCCGACGCCCCCGCCGGGCGGGGCCGCCGGCTGGTCGCCAGCCCCGTCGCCGAGCGCGCCGAGGAGGCCGGGATCGAGGTCCTCAAGCCCGCCCGGCCGCGGGACGAGGAGTTCCAGGCCCGGCTGCGGGAGATCGGCCCGGACTGCTGCCCGGTCGTCGCCTACGGGGCGCTGATCCCCAAGAGCGCGCTCGACATCCCCCGCCACGGATGGATCAACCTGCACTTCTCGCTGCTGCCGGCCTGGCGCGGAGCGGCCCCCGTCCAGCACTCGATCATGGCGGGGGACCAGGTCACCGGTGCCTCCACCTTCCGCATCGAGGAAGGCCTCGACACCGGCCCGGTCTTCGGGGTCCTCACCGAGGAGATCCGCCCGACCGACACCAGCGGCGACCTGCTGACCCGACTCGCCTTCGCCGGCTCCGGACTGCTGTCCGCGACCATGGACGGCATCGAGGACGGCACCCTGCGGGCCGTGGAGCAGCCCGCCGAGGGCGTCTCCCTCGCGCCGAAGATCACGGTCGAGGACGCCCGGGTCGACTGGAACGCCCCCGCGCTGCGGGCCGACCGCATGGTGCGCGGCTGCACCCCGGCGCCCGGAGCCTGGACCGTCTTCCGCGGCGAGCGCCTCAAGCTGGTCTCCGTCGGGCTCGTCCCCGACCGCACGGACCTCGCGCCCGGCGTGCTCGCCCCGGGCAAGAACAACGTCCACGTGGGCACCGGCTCGCACGCCGTCGAGCTGCTCTGGGTGCAGCCGCAGGGCAAGAAGCCGATGAAGGGCGCCGACTGGGCCCGCGGGGTGCGCATCGCTCCCGGCGAGCGGCTCGGCGCGGCCGACGTAGGCTGATCCCGAGCCGCCCCACAGCAACCGCACCTCGTAACACCGGAGCACCTTTCACGTGAGCGAACAGCCCCGTCGTCGTCCCGCCCCCGCCGGCGCCGGCAAGCAGGCCAAGCCCTACCGCCGGCCCCAGAAGGACCCCGTCCGGATGCTCGCCTTCGAGGCGCTGCGGGCGGTGGGCGAGCGGGACGCGTACGCGAACCTCGTCCTGCCCCCGCTGCTGAAGAAGGCCCGGCAGGACGAGAAGTTCCAGGCGCGAGACGCGGCCCTGGCCACCGAGCTGGTCTACGGGACCCTGCGCCGCCAGGGCACGTACGACGCGGTGATCAAGGCCTGCATCGACCGGCCGCTGCGCGAGGTCGACCCGCCGGTCCTGGACGTGCTCTCGCTCGGCGCGCACCAGCTCCTGGGCACCCGCATCCCCACCCACGCGGCGGTCTCCGCCAGCGTGGAGCTGGCCCGGGTGGTGCTCGGCGACGGGCGGGCGAAGTTCGTCAACGCCGTGCTGCGCAAGATCGCCGCGCACGACCTCGAGGGCTGGCTGGAGCAGGTCGCGCCGCCGTACGAGGACGATGCCGAGGAGCACCTGGCGATCTGGCACTCCCACCCCCGCTGGGTGGTCAGCGCCCTGTGGGACGCGCTGGGCGGCGGGCGCGCCGGGATCGAGGACCTGCTCGAGGCCGACAACGAGCGGCCCGAGGTGACGCTCGTGGCGCGGCCGGGCCGCTCCACGCCCGAGGAGCTGCTGGCGGCGGTCGGCGAGGACTCGGCGCTGCCGGGGCGCTGGTCCCCGTACGCCGTCCGGATGGCCGAGGGCGGCGAGCCGGGCGCGCTGGAGGCGGTGCGCGAGGGGCGCGCCGGTGTGCAGGACGAGGGCAGCCAGCTGGTGGCCATGGCCCTGGCGGCCGTACCGGTCGAGGGCCGCGACGAGCGGTGGCTGGACGGCTGCGCGGGCCCGGGCGGCAAGGCGGCGCTGCTGGGCGCGCTGGCGGCCCAGCGCGGGGCCTTCCTGCTGGCCTCCGAGAAGCAGCCGCACCGGGCGCGCCTGGTCGAGAAGTCGCTGGCCGGCAACCCGGGTCCGTACCAGGTCATCGCGGCCGACGGCACCCGGCCGGCCTGGCTGCCGGGCTCCTTCGACCGGGTCCTGATGGACGTCCCCTGCTCCGGCCTGGGCGCGCTCCGGCGCCGCCCGGAGGCCCGCTGGCGGCGGCGTCCGGAGGACCTGGAGAGCTTCTCGCCGCTCCAGCGGGCCCTGCTGCGCGAGGCCCTCTCCGCGGTGCGGATCGGCGGCGTCGTGGGCTACGCGACCTGTTCCCCGCACCTGGCGGAGACCCGCGTGGTGGTGGAGGACGTCCTCAAGGGCCGGGGCGCCGGCGCGCAGCCGGTGGCGGCCGAAATGATCGACGCCCGCCCGTACATGGAGGGCGTACCGGCGCTGGGCGACGGCCCGGACGTCCAGCTGTGGCCGCACCTGCACGGTACGGACGCGATGTACCTGGCGCTGCTGCGGCGCACGGCGTAGCGGCGCGGGGCGAGCGGTTCGTTCAAGACGGGCGGGCCGCGCGGCCCCGACACTGCCCGCATGACCCAGACGAACCAGAAGGCCGGTCCGGCCTTCACCCCCGCGCTGGGGCGCTTCGCGCCCGTACGTTTCTACGATCCGGTGATCGCGCTGACCAGGGAGCGCCTGTGGCGGTCCCTGGCCGTCGCGTACGTGGCCCCGCGCCCCGGGGAGACGATCGTCGACGTGGGCTGCGGCACGGGCTCGCTGGCGGTGCTGCTGAGCCGGATCGAACCGCTGGCGCACATCACCGGCATCGACCCCGACCCCGGTGTACTGGCGGCCGCGCGGCGCAAGGCCGGGGCCGCGGGCGTGGAGCCCCGGTGGCTGACGGGCCTGGGCGACGGGCTGACGGAGCTGCTGGGCGCGGGGACGGCGGACACCGTGGTCTCCAGCCTGGTCCTGCACCAGTGCCCGCTCGCGGTGAAACGGGCCGTCCTCGCCTCGATGGCGGAGGTGCTGCGGCCCGAGGGGCGGCTGGTGCTCGTCGACTACGGGCTCCAGCGGACCCGGCGCATGCGCCTGGCCTTCCGTAGCGTGCAGCTGGCGGACGGGCGGGAGGACACCCAGCCCAATGCCGACGGGGTCCTGCCGGGGCTGATCCGGGAGGCCGGATTCCGGGAGGTGCGGGAGGCGGAGGTGGTCCCGACGGTCACCGGATCGATCTCCGTCTACGTCGCCCGGCGCGGCTGACCCGGCCCGCCCGACCCGGCGGCGGGCGACGCGGCCGGCGGGCGCAGGGCGGGCAGGACGGCCGAAGGGGTGAGGCCGGTCATCTCCCGCAGCTGACGGCTGAAGTGCGCCTGGTCGGCGAAGCCGCCCGCGACCGCCGCCTCCGCGGGCGGGCGGCCCTCGTGCAGGGCCCCGGCCGCGCCGATCAGCCGCTGCCAGATCCGCCACCGGGGCAGCGGCATGCCCAGCTGCCGCCGGGAGAGGGCGCGCAGCCGCTGCGGGGACAGACCGACCGAGGCGGCGAGCTCCGGCATCGTCGGCCGCCCGGCGGCCAGGGCGTCCAGCGCCGCGACCAGGCGGGCGTCCAGCGCCCCGGACGGCCGGCCGGTAGCGCGGCGTACCTCCTCCTCGCGCAGGCCGCGCAGGTCCGGGGCCGCGGTGATCCGGCCCGCGCAGCGCGTCCGCAGCCGGTCCGCGAGGGCACAGTGCGGCTCAACGAAGAAGGTGAGCAGCTCCGTCACCGGCAGCAGCCGGTGGCGGACCATCGGCGGTACGACCAGCACCGCGGAGCGGTGGTGGACCCCGTACGCGTCCACCATCCGCACCTCCTCCGACTCCGGGACCGCGATGGCGATCTGGAAGGCGGCGTGGGCGTGCGCGCCGCCGTCCCCCGAAGGCCCCCGGTACCAGGCGTGGCCCGGGCCGACGGCGAAGCGCGGCGCGCTCAAGCGTAGAAGTTGCGCTGCCAGCGGTGCCCGGCCAGGGCGGCCAGCTGCTCTCCGGTCAGGAGCCGTCCGTCGCTCACGGCCGCGTTGCGTTCCACGTTCCGTACGGTGCGCATGCCGGGGATGACCGTGGAGACCGCCGGGTGGCTGAGTACGAAGCGCAGCGCGGTCTCCGCGATCCCCTCGCGGGGGATGCCCAGGTCGGTGGTGATCGCCTCCACCCGCCGCTCCACCTGCGCGGGGCGGTCGCCCCGGAAGTAGCGGCTGCGGAAGTCCCGGTCGGGGAAGGTGCTGCCGGCGGTGACGCGGCCCGTCAGGCCGCCCTCGTCGAGGGCCACCCGGACGATGACGCCGACCCCGTGCTCCCGGCAGGCGGGGAACAGCTCGTCGGCCGGGGACTGGTCGAAGATGTTGTAGATCACCTGCACGGTGTCCACCACCCCGGAGCGCACCAGTTCCAGGACGCTGTCGGGCCGGTGGTCGTTGACGGAGACGCCGAACAGCCCGATCTTCCCCTGCCGCTTCAGGTCGGCGACCGTCTCCAGCCAGTCGCCGCGCCCGGTCCACTCGTCGCTCCACACGTGGAACTGCAGGACGTCGAACCGCTCGAGGCCGCTCGCGCGCAGGCTGGTCTCCAGGCTCTCGCGGATGTGAGCGCCCGGGAAGGCGAGCATCGGGTCCAGTCCGTCGGGCGCGGGCCAGACGCCGTTGGCGGGCGGCACCTTGGTCGCCACGCGCACCGGGTCGCGCCCGCCCCGCTCTCGGACCACCCGGCCCACGATCCGCTCGCTCTCGCCGTAGCCGCGCGCGGTGTCGATGAAGTTCACGCCCAGGTCGAGGGCGCGGTGCAGGGCTCGTACCGACTCGTCCTCGGTGGCCCCCACCCAGCCGCTCGCCCCGATGCCCCAGGCTCCGTAGCCGATCTCGGACACCGCCGTCCCGCTGCGCCCCAGCTCACGTTCGCGCATGGTCGTACCCCCCCCAGGTGATCGGTTGTTCTGTGACCGATGCCACCGTCAGGATACGAACGGCGGGGCCGCGCAGGGGCTCTTCACCGACTTCGCGCGGGGTTCCCGTGCCGCCTACGCCCCGGTCCGCCGGGTGCGGAGCGGGGACAGCAGGACCGGCAGCCAGGACAGGGCCAGGACCCCGGCGCCGGCCCACAGGGTGGTGCGCAGGGTGGTGACCTCCGCGAGGAGGCCGGACGCGGCCGCTCCGAGGGCGAGGGCGCCGGTCAGCACGCAGCGGAAGGTGGCGTTCATCCGGCCCAGCAGGGGGTCGGGGGTCAGCGCCTGGCGCAGGCTCACTCCGAGGACGTTGTCGGAGCCGATCTTCATCATGGCCAGGAGCCATCCGGCGCCGGCCAGCCAGAGCCACGGACCGCGGTCCAGCAGGGGCACCAGGAGCGCCGCCGGGGTCAGGCTGAGCAGCAGGGCGCGGCCGTAGCCCGCCCGGGCGGCGAAGGGCCGGGCCAGCCGGGCGCCGAGCAGCAGCCCCGCGCCGCCGGCCGCCCAGAACAGGCCGAGGGCCGCGGCGGACAGCCCCAGCTCCCGGACGAACAGCACGGGGAGCATGGCGTTGACGACGGCGCCGCCCAGGTTGTTCAGGCCGGCGGCCAGCGCCAGGGCCCGCAGCTCGGGGTGGCCCAGTACGTGCCGCAGGCCTTCCTTGATCTGGGCGAGGAGCGGGGTCCCGCCGGGTGCGGCCGGCGCCGGGGTGGGCCGGATCCGCAGGAGGCGCAGTGCCGAGCCGAGGTAGCCGAGGGCGGAGCAGGCCAGGGCCACGGGCGCCGTCAGGATGGCGATCAGGGCTCCGCCGGCGCCCCGGCCGGCGATGTTCGCGGTGGCCATCAGGGTGACGACGGCGGCGTTCGCCCGGACCAGGCCGGCGCGGCCGACCAGCTGAGGCAGCACGCTCTGGGCGCCGACGTCGGAGAAGACGGTGGCGCAGCCGGTGAGCAGGACGACGGCGTAGAGCTGGGTGAGGGTGAGCCCGCCGAGCCACCAGGCGAGCGGGAGGGAGGCGAAGAGCACCGCACGGGCGAGGTCGGCCGCGATCAGGACGCGGCGGGTGCGCAGGCGGTCCACCCAGGCGCCGGCCGGCAGGCCGATGAGGAGGAAGGCGACGGTGGAGAGCGCGGCGAGCGTGCCGACCTGGGCGGCGCTCGCGTCGAGGGCGGTCAGGGCCAGGAGGGGGACGGCGACGTGGCCGGTGTTGGTGGCGAACTGGTTGAGCGTGGTGGCGCCGAAGAGGACGCGGAAGTCGCGGCTGCGCCACGGGCTGTCGGCGGGCGTCGGTGCGGGGCGCGTGGCCAATGTCATGCTCAGAACCATCGCGTAGCCCCACCTCGCAGAACAACCGACATATGCTCCATGATCAATTAAGCGCTGCTACGAGAACCCGGAGTTCCGGGGCCGTGGCCGGAAGTGTCCGGAGGCATGGCAGGCTTGGGGCATGGCCGTTCAGATCAATCCCAGCATCCTGTCCGCCGACTTCGCCCGTCTCGCCGAGGAGGCGAAGGCCGTCGAGGGGGCCGACTGGCTGCATGTCGACGTCATGGACAACCATTTCGTCCCGAACCTCACCCTCGGTGTGCCGATCGTGGAGTCCCTCAGCCGGGCCACGGACATCCCGCTCGACCTGCACCTGATGATCGAGGACCCGGACCGCTGGGCGCCGCAGTACGTGGAGGCCGGGGCCGGTTCGGTCACCTTCCACGCCGAGGCCGCCGCGGCGCCGGTGCGCCTCGCGCGGGAGATCCGGGCCCAGGGGGCCAGGGCGGCCATGGCCCTCAAGCCCGGCACCCCGATCGAGCAGTACGAGGACATCCTCCCCGAGCTCGACATGGTGCTGATCATGACGGTCGAGCCCGGTTTCGGCGGCCAGGCCTTCCTCGACATCATGCTGCCCAAGGTCCGCCGGACCCGGGAGCTGATCGCCAAGCACGGGCTCGACATCTGGGTCCAGGTCGACGGCGGGGTCTCGGCCACGACCATCGAGCGGGTGGCCGAGGCCGGCGCCGACGTGTTCGTGGCGGGCAGCGCGGTCTACGGGGCGGTCGACCCGGCCGCCGCGGTCCGGACCCTGCGCGAGCAGGCGGGTGCGGCGATCGCCGCCGCGCCCTGGGCTTGCGACCACTGAGCCGGGCGTTGGGGGACGGCTTGGTGAACGGAAGCCGTCCAGGCTGATCAATGGCCGTTGGATCTGACAGGATGAACGGCGAGTCGAGAGTGTGAACACGACAGTGTGAACAGCAGTGAGGAGAGCGCGGTGTCTGCAATGTCGGCGGGACGGTCAGCCCTGCGGATGGGACCCGCGGAGCTGGTGCAGGCGGCGGCGATGGCCCGCCGCTTCTACCTGGAGGGCAAGTCCAAGATCCAGATCGCCGAGGAGTTCGGCGTGAGCCGCTTCAAGGTGGCCAGGGTCCTGGAGACCGCCCTCGAACGCGACCTCGTACGCATCGAGATCCGGGTGCCCGCGGAGCTGGACGCGGAGCGCTCGGACGCGCTGCGCGCCCGGTACGGGCTGCGGCACGCCGTCGTGGTGGAGTCGCCCGCCGACGCGAGCGAGGACGCGCCGGACCCCGAGAACCTCGGCGCGGTCGCGGCCGACCTGCTCGGCGAGCTGGTCAACGAGGGCGACGTGCTCGGACTGGCGTGGGGGCGGTCGACCATCCACATGGCCGCCTCCCTGCACCGGCTGCCCCCGTGCACCGTCGTCCAGCTGACCGGCGTGTACGACGCGGGGACGGCCGAGCGCGGGTCCGTGGAGGCCGTACGCAGGGCCGCGCAGGTCTCCGGTGGGGACGCGCACCCGATCTACGCCCCGATGCTGCTGCCCGATCCGGCCACCGCGGCCGCGCTGCGCAGCCAGACCGGGATCGCACGGGCCTTCGAGTACTTCGACAAGGTGACCGTCGCGGCCGTGTCGATCGGCTCCTGGGAGCCGGGTATCTCGACCGTCCACGACATGCTCACCGACGAGGAGCGGGCGCACTACGCCTCGCTCGGTGTCGCGGCCGAGATGTCCGCCCACCTCTTCGACTCGGAGGGCCGCCGGGTCGGACGGGACCTCGGCGAGCGCTGCATCACCGTCGAGGCCGACCGGCTGCGCCGGATCCCCGAGGTCGTGGCGATCGCGGGCGGGCTGCGCAAGGCCTCCGCGATCGGTGCGGTGCTCCGCTCCGGACTCGTGACCAGTCTCGTCACGGACACGGCGGTCGCCGACTACCTGCTGACCGAGTCCGCCCCGGGGCTGCGGCCGGCGCTGGAGCGGGCCGACCCGGACGACTGACCGGGACGCCGCGGGGCGGTCCGGGCAGGTCCGGAGGGTGTTCCGGGCGTGTCCGGGAGGTGTCCCGGGCGGGTCCGGAGGGTGCCTCGGCGGCGCCTGGGGCGAATGGTGCCGCAATCGAGACCCGGACAGTGGGCCGCGAGGCGGCTCCGGGGGCGCATACTGAACCTGATGACCAAGTCAGCAGTACCTCGCCGTCATTTGCCGTCCAGCCCGTTCAAGGCCCCCGTGGAACCGCCGCTGCGGCAGTTCGGCGTCGGCGACCGGGTCAGTCACGATGAGCACGGCCTCGGCCGTGTCGTCGGTGTGGAGGAGGGGGTCGCAGTCCTTGTCGACTTCGGTTCGGTCCAGAAACGCATCCTGAGTCCCTACACCAAGATGTCCGCGCTCTGACACTGTCGGGCGATTCGCCACTGAATCGGATATTTGGCACGATCGGGGCATGATCCTTGGGAACGTGCCCCGATCGTTGACGCGTGTGCTGGGGGCGCTGTTCCTGTGCGCCGTGCTGTCCGCCGCCCTGGCGGGCTGCGGCGGGCAGGGTGCCCCCGCGCCGCGCCCCGCCGCGAGTACCCCTGCCGCGAGCAGCCCTGCCGCGGCCGCTCCCGCGTGGGCGAAGGGGATGGCCGCCGTACGGGCCGACGCGCTGCCGTCGCAGGCGCGCGAGGTGCTCGCGCTGATCGACAAGGGCGGGCCGTACGCGTACCGGCAGGACGGAACCGTCTTCGGGAACTTCGAGAAGGCCCTGCCGAAGCGGAAGCGCGGCTACTACCACGAGTTCACCGTGCGGACACCGGGGGAACGCGACCGGGGAGCCCGGCGGATCGTGACGGGCGAGGGCGGGGAGTTCTACTACACGGACGACCACTACAAGACCTTCAAGGCGGTTCTCCGATGAGCCTCGATCCGCAGCCGCTCGCCCCCGCCCTGGCCGCCGCGGCGGATGCCGGCTGGAGCGTCGTACGGCTGGACCTGGACGGCGTACGGAGCAAGGCGGCCCTGATGCGGCGCTGCGCGCAGGTCCTGCGGCTGCCGGAGTGGTTCGGCGGGAACTGGGACGCGCTGGCCGACGCGCTGATCGACCTGTCCTGGCTGCCGCAGGCCCCCGGGCGGCTGCTGGCGGTGACCTCCTGGCGCGGGTACGCCGCCGAGCGGCCCGACGACTGGGACACGCTGCGGGAGATCCTGGAGGAGGCGGTGGACTTCTGGCGGGAGCAGGACGGAGCGCCCGCGCTGACCGTTCTGCTCGCCGGGCAGGAGCCGGCCGGGGCGCCGCCCCGGACCCCGCGCCTCAAACGCCGGCGGGGCTGAAAAGACCTGTGGGTCCCCCGGACTTCGTCCGGGGGACCCACAGCGCCTCAAGCGCCGGCGGGGCTGGGTCCGGTCACTCCGCCTTCGCGGCCTTCGGCTGCCAGGGCGGGGTCTGGCCCCAGGACCAGACCGGGATCTTCGCCGCGTCCACCGGCGGCGGGTTGGGGCCCGAGTAGATCAGGGCCATCCGGGTGCCCCACTCGATGTAGTAGACGAACACCGCCCGGAACTCCGGGTCCGTCGGCAGGCCGACCTCGTCGGCCGTGTCCAGCAGCAGGTCCACCCAGCGGCGGCGCTGCTCCTCGGTGATGGCGCGGCCCAGGTGCTTGGTGGCCATGTGCTGGTGGCCGCCGTGGTGGGCCGAGTAGTCGGCCGGGCCGCCGAAGACCTCCGACAGCCAGACCGCGACGTGCTGGGGGTGCTCCGAGTCCATGCCCGCGAAGACCGGGGCCAGGATCTCGTCGCGCAGCGCATGGGCGTAGAAGACGTCGGTGAGCCGTCGCATGGCCTCCGCGCCGCCCATCCACTCGTAGATCGTGGGAGTCGTGCTCATGACTGTCCGGCGGCCTTTCCCGGGCCGACCACGCCGGTCACGAGGTAGTGCTGCATCTCCTCGATGGCCGTCACGTACGGGCGGATCGCGCTGAAGAACGCCGGGAAGTGCTCACCCTTGCGGAAGCCGTTCAGGTGGGCGTCGATCGAGGTCCAGCGGATGCGGAGGATGTAGCGCTCCTTCTCCTCCTCGCAGCGGGCCAGCTCGTAGTCGATGCACTCGGGTGACGCGGCGAGGGCCTCGGCGGCCCGGGCGTACGCGTCCTCGAACGCCTGCTGGTCCTGCGAGGCGATCCGGTAGCGGATGTACTCGACGGTGGTGGTCATGGGTTGCGTGCCTCTCCCTGGGGTCGGGTCGTCCCGGCTACCTTTCCGGGATCATGCGTACCCGGTGGGGTTTTCCGTCAGTCGGACTGCGACTTCTGGATGTCGGGGCCCTGGTCGCGGACCTGGCGCACCTTGTCGAGGGAGTCCCGCAGCTCGCCGAGCCAGCTGTCGGTGTTGTCCCCGACGAGGCGTACGCACCAGGCCAGGGCGTCCGCCCGGCTGCGGGCCACACCGCCGGCGACCAGGGTGTCGAGCACCTGGCGCTCGGACTGGCGCAGCCGGGTCATGACGGGGACGGCGAGGTGGGTGAAGAGGACCGTCTCCTCACCCGACCGCACGCCCCAGGCGACCTTGCGGCGGTAGAGCTCCTCCGCCTCGCGGGCGACCTCGATGCGCTGCTCGCGGGTGCGTTCGCGGAACTCCTTGACCGACTCGGACGCCGGGGCGGTGCCGACGACCGTGATCTCCTCCCGGTCGACGGTGACCGAGACGAGTGACTCGTAGACGTCCACCGGCAGGCGCTCGGCGAACCACGCGCGGAGCTTCTCGCTCTGTTCGGCTGTAATCATGTAATCAACGTTGCATCCGGTCTCCTCTTGATCGCAAGGGCTCGTGGAGGGAATCCCGTTCGCTCTCAGCCCATCGAGCGGTAGCGGTGGATCAGGGACACCGCCATCGCCCCCTCGCCCACGCCCGAGGCGACCCGCTTGACCGAGTGGGCGCGCACGTCGCCCGCTGCGAACACCCCCGGGACGCTGGTCTCCAGCGGGTACGGGGCGCGCTCCAGGCTCCATTCCGCCGGGAGTTCCCCGCCGTTGGCGATCAGGTCGGAGCCGGTGAGGACGAAGCCGTACTCGTCGCGCTCCACGACCCCGGCCAGCCAGTCGGTGTGCGGGCGGGCGCCGATGAAGGTGAACATGAACCGCGCCGGGATCTCCCGGTCCTCGCCGGTGTCGGCGTCGTGCAGGGTGATCCGCTCCAGGTGCTCCCCGCCGTGCAGGGCGGTGACCGTCGTACGGACCTTCACCTCGATGTTGGGGGTGCGTTCGATCTCGTCGATCAGATAGCGGGACATGCTCGCGTCCAGGGAGGCCGCGCGCACCAGGATCGTCACCCGGGCCGCGTACTTGGCGAAGTGCACCGCCGCCTGGCCGGCCGAGTTGGCGCCGCCCACGATGAACACGTGCTGCGAGATGCAGGCCGAGCTCTCCGTGGTCGCCGCGCCGTAGTACAGGCCCGCGCCCTCGAAGCGGTCCGCGCCGGGGGCGTCGAGGCGGTTGTACGAGACCCCGGTCGCCAGCAGTACCGTCTCCGCGCTGATCTCCGTACCGTCCGCCAGGGTCAGGATCTTCGCGGGGTCGTCCCGGGTCAGGGAGATGACCTCCACCGGGTGCAGGATCTCGGCGCCGAACCGGGACGCCTGGATGGTGGCCCGCCGGGTCAGGTCCCCGCCGGAGAGGCCCGAGGGGAAGCCCAGGTAGTTCTCGATCAGGCTGGAGGTGCCGGCCTGGCCGCCCGGGGCGCGGGAGTCCAGCATCAGCGTGGACAGGCCCTCGGAGGCCGAGTAGACCCCGGCGGCCAGCCCCGCCGGCCCGGCGCCGACGATCACGCACTCGTAGTGCGGGCGGGAGGCGGTGGTGGCCAGGCCCAGGCGCTGCGCGAGTTCGGTGTCGGTCGGGGCGGAGAGCACCGAGCCGTCCGGGAAGCGCACCAGCGGGAGCGCCGCGTCGGCCTGCGCGGCGGCGATCACCGTCAGCGCCTCGGGGTCCCGCTCGACGTTGAGGAAGCGGAACGGCTGCCCGTTGCGGGTGAAGAAGTCCCGGACGGCGTGGGTGCCGGGGGAGACGAGGTGGCCCGCGACGATGATCCCGTCGTAGGCCGGGCGGTAGGTGGCCAGCCAGTCGGAGAGCAGGTCGTCCAGCACGGGGAAGAGCCGCTCGTGCGGCGGGTCCCAGGGCTTGAGCAGGTAGTAGTCCAGCCGTACCCGGTTGATGGCGGTGATGGCCGCGTCGGTCTCCGCGTACGCGGTCAGCAGGACCCGGCGGGCGTCCGGGAAGCGGCTGACGGCCTCCAGCAGGAACTCGACGCCGGTGACGTCGGGCATCCGCTGGTCGACGAGGAACAGCGCCGGGTCGTGGCCGCGCTCGTCGAGGGAGTCCAGGATCTTCAGGGCGTCGGCGGCCGAGGAGGCGCCGAGCACCCGGTAGCGGTCGCCGTAGGCGCTGCGCAGGTCGCGGCGGACGGCGCGCAGCACCTGCGGGTCGTCGTCCACGGCCAGGATGACGGGCTTGCGGCTCTCGGCGCGCTCGGCGGCGGCTCCGGTGGGGCTCGAGGCCGGAGCGGGGGCCGCGGTGGGAGAGGCTGCGCCCTCCGGGGCGGCGCTCACGCCGGGTCCAGCATCAGCTGGTCGGCGTAGCACCAGGCCCAGTCCTCACCGGGCTCGTGCGAGGCCGCGATCGGATGGTCGGTCGCCTTGTAGTGCCGGGTGGCGTGGCGGTTCTTCGACGAGTCGCAGCATCCGACGTGTCCGCAGCTCAGGCACATCCGCAGGTGCACCCAGCCGTCTCCCAGCCGCAGGCACTCCTCGCAGCCCTCGGCGGATGGCTTCACCGGACGTATCTGGTCGATGTGTGTGCACAACAACTCCATCGTCATCGTCCCCGTCCCTCTCGTCGCGCATTCGTACGCCCCGTCGCGCCCGTCCATCACGGCGCGTCCAGACCATAAATCGGGGACCTTGAAATGGTTCATCGATCCGGCCGAGGTCATGAAGTCCGGCGGGTACTTCCTGACCTCGGCGGACGACTAGGTGAGGTGCCGCCGCCACCTTGCCCGCTACCTCACGAAGTCGCATTCGGGCGCTTTGACGCAGGCCCTGGGCGCACGCAGTGTGGGGATCGCAAACGACAACAGGCGGCGCCTGGAGGAATCTGTGAGCAGAAAGATTCTGGTCATTGTCTCCGAACACGGATACTGGGCCGAGGAACTGATCGGTCCCGTTTCCAAGTTCGACGAGCGGGGCTACGAGATCGTATTCGCCACGCCGACCGGAAAGCGTGCGCACGCACTTCCGCCGAGCCTCGACGCGAACTACATCGACCCCCCGCTGGGCCGCTCGGTGACCACCGAGGAGAACGCCCGGCTGGGCCGCGAGTTCGAGCAGTCGAGCCGGCTCGACTCGCCGCTCGACATCGAGGCATGGGTGCCCGAGCGCCCGTACACGAGCGACGAGGGCTACCTGCGCAAGCTGGAGCAGTACCACCGAGATCTGGACAAGATCGACGCCGATATCGCGGAGTACGACGCGATCCTCATCGTCGGCGGCAGCGGTCCGATCGCCGACCTCGCCAACAACGAGCGGGTCCACGCCCTGATCCTGGCCTTCCACAAGGCCGGCAAGGTCGTCGCCGCCGAGTGCTACGGGGTCGCCTGCCTGGCCTTCGCCCGGGACTGGAGCGACCGCCAGAGCATCATCCGGGGCAAGCACGTGACCGGCCACTGCAAGGAGTACGACTACAAGGACGGCACCGGATTCCTCGGTACCGACTTCAACATGGGTCCGCCCCCGTATCCGCTGGAGTACATCCTGCGCGATGCGACCGGCCCGCGCGGCGCCTATCACGGCAATTTCGGAAAGCCGGTATCGGTGGTCGTCGACTACCCCTTCGTCACCGGCCGCTCGACCCCCGACTCCTATCTCACGGGGCAGAAGATCGTGGAAGTCCTGGAGGACGGTCTCACCCGCTACGGGTGGTAGGAAAGAAACAGGGGGAGTCCGATGAATACCGAAGCCACTCCCGGACGGGAAAGGCTGATCGAGCAGTTCAAGGCCGACGGCCTGAATGTCATGTTCGGAAATCCGGGAACGGTGGAACAGGGATTCCTCGACGCGGTGGACGCGGCGGCGGACTTCCGGTACGTCCTCGCCCTCCAGGAGACCGTGGCCGCCGGCATCGCCGACGGCTACGCCAGGGCCACCGGCGGCGCGGCCCTGCTCCAGCTGCACTCCGGCGTGGGGCTGGGCAACGGCATAGGCATGCTCTACCAGTCGCTGCGCGGCCACACCCCGCTCGTCGTGGTCGCCGGCGACGCCGGGGTGCGCTACGACGCCATGGACGCGCAGATGGCCTGTGACCTGGTGGCCATGGCCAAGCCCGTCACCAAGTACGCGACCCGGGTCACCGACCCCCGGTCCGTGCTCCGCACCATCCGGCGGGCCGTCAAGATCGCCCTGACCCCGCCGCGCGGCCCGGTGTTCGTGGCCCTGCCCATGGACGTGCTGGACGAGCTCAACTCCGAGCCCGTGCTGCCCGCCACGGTGCCGCTCACCGACGTGGCGCCCTCGCCGGCCTCGGTGGGGCGGGCGGCCGAGCTGCTCGCCGCCGCCGAGCGGCCGGTGGTCCTCGTCGGGGACGGGGTCGCGCTCTCCGGGGCGCAGGCCGAACTCGCCGCCGTCGCCGAGCTGCTGGGCGCCGACGTGTACGAGGTCGACTCCTCCGAGGTGAACATCGCCGCCTCGCACCCGCTGCGCCGGGGCCAGACGGGCCACATGTTCGGCCCGCACAGCAAGGAGCTGGTCGGCGGGGCCGACGGGGTGCTGATCGTGGGCACCTACGTCTTCCCCGAGGTGTTCCCCGAACTGGAGAGCCCCTTCCGGCCGGGCGCGAAGGTCGTGCACATCGACCTCAACGCCTATGAGATCGCCAAGAACCACCCCGTGGACCTGGGCCTGGCCGCCGACCCGCGACAGGCGCTGCGCGCGCTGGCCGGCGTACTGGAACAGCGGCTCACCCCGGGGCAGCGGGCGGCGGCGGCCGCGCGGCTGGACGTACGGACCCGGGAGCGGGCCCGCGCCGACCTGGCGCGGCCGGACGACGGCACGCCGATGGCCGTCTTCCTGCGGACGCTGGCCGAGCGCACCGCCGGGGACCTGATCGTCTTCGACGAGGCGCTGACGACCTCCCCGCTGGTCACCCGGTACCTGCCGCCGGAGCGGCCGGGCGACTACCACCTCACCCGGGGCGGGTCGCTGGGCGTCGGCTTCCCCGGGGCGGTCGGCGCCAAGCTCGCCCACCCGGACCGGCTCGTCGTCGGCTTCGCGGGCGACGGCGGGTCGATGTACACCTACCAGGCGCTGTGGACGGCGGTCCGGCACGGCATCGCCGCCAAGTTCGTGGTCTGCAACAACCGCAAGTACCGGCTGCTCGACGACAACATCGCCCAGTACTGGCGGGAGCGGGGCATCGCCGAGCACCCCTTCCCGGGCTCCTTCGACCTCTCCCGCCCCGAGATCGACTTCGCGGGGCTGGCCCGGGCGCTGGGCGCCGAGGGGACACGGGTGGAGAAGCCCGACGAGGCCGCCGCCGCCGTCGGCCGGATGCTGGCCCACCCCGGCCCGTACCTGGTCGACGTCCAGATCTGAGCAGCGCCCGCACCGCCGAGGAACACGACGCGACACACCGACGGACAGGAGGAGACCGCATGCCCGCCGAGCGGCTGACCGAGGACGCGATCCGCACTTTCGCCGAGAACTGGTACGTGGCCCTGGACCGGCACCTGCCACTGGAGCAGGTCCTCGCCCTCATCACCGAGGACCTGGAGTTCAAGGTCCCCGAGGACACCTTCCTCGGACACCAGGGCTTCGGCCGCTGGTACGCCGCCGTGACCGGCCGGTTCTTCGACGAGGTGCACACGGTCACCAAGGTGGAGCCGGTCATCGAGGGCGACCGGGCGATCGTCCGGGTCCTCGTCAACTGGCAGGCCAAGATCTGGGACCCGCCGGCCCCCCGCAGCCAGTGGCTGGGCTTCGACGCCGACCAGACCTGGACCGTGGTGGCCGGCCCGGACGGGCCGCTGATCAGGCAGTACACCGTCAACGAACTGGCGCCGATGCCCGGTTCGGGTTCGCTCTGAGAAGGCGGCGGCGATGACCGAAGTGACACGCGAGCGGGTCGAGGCCGCCTACCGGGCGCTGGGCTCCGGCGACCGCGCGCGGATCCTCGAGTACTACTCCGAGGACCTGCGCTGGCTGGTGCCGGGCAACCACCCGCTGGCCGGCTGGTACGAGAGCCTCGACGCTTTCCTGGAGCTGATGGGCCAGACCCACAAGCTCACGGGCGGCACCTTCCGGATGGACCTGGAGGCGGTCCTCGTCGGGGAGGACTGCAGCGCCGACGTGTGCCGCAACGTCGCCCTCCGGGACGGCGCGGACCCGGCGGGCACCTCCCCGTACGAGCGGATGGACTACCCGGTCTTCCACTTCATGCGGTGGCGGGACGGCCGGATCGTCGAGGGCCGCGACGGGCTCTTCGGGGACACGGCGGCCGCCTTCAGCCAGTTCTGGGCCCCGTTCGCGCCGGACGGAACCCGCAGGGACCGATAGGGGGATGAGAGACGCGATGGACGCCCGAGAGAGCATGACCGAAGTCCTTCGGAAGTACTACGAGTACGCCAACGCGGGCGACTGGGACCGCTGGTGCGACCTGTTCGCCGACGACCAGGTCATGGACGAGCAGCTCGCCGGACACATCGAGGGCCTGGAGACCCTGCGCTCGATGATGAAGGGCATGGGGACCATGTACCGGGTCTTCCGCAACGAGCCCGTGCACTTCCTGGTCGACGGGGAGAAGGCCGCGGCCGTCTCCCACCTCACCGCCGTCAGCGCCTCCGGCGAGGCCATCGAGGCCGAGGTGATGAACTTCTTCCGGATCGTGGACGGACGGATCGCCTACATGGCGAACTACCACGACACCGCCCCCTTCCAGGTGCTGAGCCAGGGCTGAGGGGGACCGGACTCGTGGCCACAGAGCAGTACGACTACGTGATCGTCGGCTCCGGCACCGCCGGCAGTGTCCTCGCGAACCGCCTCTCCGAGGACCCGGACGTCTCCGTCCTGGTCCTGGAGGCCGGCGGCTCCCGCATCCCGCCCGAGGTGGACGACCCGTCCTCCTGGTACAAGCTGCTCGGCGGGCCCGTCGACTGGGGGTACACCAGCGTCCCGCAGCCGGGCCTCGGCGGCCGCCGTACGTACGAACCGCGCGGCAAGGCGCCCGGCGGCAGCAGCAACCTCTACATCATGATGCACATCCGGGGCCACGCCTCGGACTTCGACAACTGGGCCTACCAGGGCGCGGCCGGCTGGGCGTACGAGGACGTCCTGCCGTACTTCGCCCTGCTGGAGGGCCAGGAGGACGCCACCGCCGCCACCACCGGCACGGCCGGACCGCAGCGGATCACCCACGCCGGGCGGCACGACCCCAACCCGGCCTCCCGCGCCTTCATCGACGCCGCCGTCGAGCTGGGCCACCAGGAGATCGCCGACTTCAACACCGCCGGTCCCCGGCGCGGCCTCTTCGGCACCGGCTGGCACCACATCGACGTCGCCGACGGCCGCCGCCAGGGCACCCTGGCCGCCTACCTGGAGCCGGCGCTGAGCCGGCCCAACCTGACCCTGCGCACCAACGCGCAGAGCACCCGTCTGCTCTTCGACGGGGACACCTGCACGGGCGTCGAGTACACCCAGCTCCGGGCCCCGGCCGCGCTTTCGGGCAGAGACGTCCCGGGCCGCACCGTCCGCGACGGCCACAGCACCGCCGCGGCCCCCGGACCGCACACCGTACGGGCCCGGCGCGAGGTGATCGTGGCGGCCGGGGCGATCGAGTCCCCGAAGCTGCTGCTGCTCTCCGGGATCGGGCACCCCGAGCAGCTGCGCGAGCACGGCATCGAGGTCACCGCGGCCCTGCCCGGGGTCGGCGAGAACTTCCACAACCACGTCCTGACCGGGCTGATGGCCGAGGTCACCCAGGAACTCCCGCCGCCGGCGCAGAACCTGTCGGAGAGCGCCCTGTTCCTGTCCTCCCGGCCCGGGCTGCCCGCCCCGGACCTCCAGATCGCCTTCGTCCACGTCCCGTTCGACGTGATCGTCGGCAAGGACCACCCGAACACGGTGTCCATCCTGCCGGGTGTCGTACGCCCGGTCTCGCGCGGCTGGATCAGGCTCGCGAGCGCCGATCCGCTGGCCCACCCGCTGATCCACCCGAACTACCTGGGCGACCGGTGGGACCTGGAGCGGATGGTGCAGGGCGTCAAGCTCGCCCGGGAGATCTTCGCGACCTCCGCCTTCTCGCCCTGGTACAAGCAGGAGCTCCAGCCGGGGCCCGGCTTCGCCACCGACGAGGAGCTGCGGACCTTCGTGAAGCAGAAGTCGGAGAGCTACCACCACCAGGCCGGCTCCTGCCGCATGGGCATCGACGACCTCGCGGTCGTCGACCCCGAGCTGCGGGTGCACGGCGTACGGAACCTGCGCGTCGTCGACGCCAGCGTGATGCCCGCCGTCCCGTCGGGTAACTGCCACACCGCCATCGCGATGATCGCCGAGCGCGCGGCGGACTTCCTGAGGGGGACCTCCCGTGTCTGACGTGGTCCTGCGCGAGGGGGCGCTGACCGGGACCAGGATCGCGGTCCTGGTCGAGAGCGACTTCTACGAGCCGGAGATCTTCTACTACCAGCGCCGGTTCGCCGAGGAGGGGGCCGAGGTCGACTTCCTGACCCGGCTGTGGGGCAACGACTCCATCACCTTCTCCGGGCACGAGTACCGGGCGCCCTTCACGGCGAGCCGGTCCCTGGAGGGGCTGAGCGACGAGGAGCTGCGCCGCTACTCCGCGGTCATCGTGCCCTCGGGCATGGTCGCCGACCGGCTGCGCTACACCGAGGACGTGGACGTCCTCGCCCCGGCGACCGAGCTGCTGCGCCGGGCCTTCGAGGAGCCGACCGTCCTCAAGGGGATCATCTGCCACGGCATGTGGCTGGCCTCCTCGATCCCGGGCAAGGTGCGCGGCCGCAAGGTGGTCTGCCACAACAACCTCATCGGGGACGTCCGCAACATGGGCGCCCAGTACGTGGACGAGGACGTGGTGGTCGACGGGGACCTGGTCACCGGCCGCACCGGCGCCCACCACCACCTCTTCGCCCGCCGGATCATCGAACTGCTCGCGGCGGGGCGGGGCCGGGGGGCCGGCTGATGCCGGGCGCCGGGGACCGCCCGATGGTCTGGTCGCACGTGGGCCTGAACTGCGCGGACCAGAAGAGCACCGAGGAGTTCTACACCCGGTACTTCGGCTTCACCCGGGCCCGGGTGGTCGAGCTGGGGGAGGCCAGCATCGTGTTCCTGCGCAAGGGGGACGCGTACCTGGAACTCTTCGCGGCCGGCACCGACCCGGCCCGCACGGCGCACGTGGGGGTCCCCCCAGCGGTAGCTGGGGGAGACGGGCCGCAGGCCCCGGGCCGGATACGCCACCTGGCCTTCCAGACCGACAGCGTCGACGCGTTCCTCGCGGAACTGGGCGACGCGGCCGAGGTGACCCTGGGGCCGCTGGACTTCGACGACTTCATCTGCGGCTGGCGGACCGTATGGGTCCGCGACCCGGACGGAGTGATCGTCGAGGTCAGCCAGGGATTCGAGGACGACCGCTCACACGACAAGGACGGTGCATGACATGGCGGGCTCGCTGAGCTTCTCCTTCTCCGACACGATCGCGGGCTACGTCGTCCGCTTCGACTCCTCGTCACGGCTGCTGAGGCTGAAGACCACCGACGAGCGGGAGTTCGAGGTCTCGCTCGCCGGCGACCCCAGCGCCGAGCTGGTGCGCAACCTGGACGAGCCGTACATCGACGCCTCGGGGCACATCGACGAGATGCTCTCCCCGGGCCGGCCCCTCTTCGCCTACGGGGTCCACTACCCCGAGCAGGGCGGGCGGTTCGAGGCCAAGCGCCTGGTGTTCCTGGGCCGCGGCGCCGAGGACTACCGCTTCGAAGAGGCCGGCTGGTGGATCCGCCAGATCGAGTCGCTGGCCGACTTCTACAAGCGGGCCCAGTTCGGCGACGGCCCGGTGGACTTCACCGAGTACCGCACCGAGATCCGGCTCGGCGGCGACAAGACCGCCAGCCACGTCCAGGAGACCGACACCATCTCCCGCCTGGTCTACGGCATGGCCTCGGCCTACCTGCTGACCGGCAAGGACGAGTACCTGGAGGTCGCCGAGCGCGGCACCGAGTACCTGCGCAAGCACATGCGGGTCGTGGACAGCGAGGAGGACGTGGTCTTCTGGTACCACGGCATCAGCGTCGACGGTGACAGCGAGCGCAAGCTCTTCACCTCGGAGTTCTCCGACGACTACGACGCGATCCCGATGTACGAGCAGATCTACGCGCTGGCCGGCCCCATCCAGACCTACCGGATCACCGGTGACGTCCGGATCAGGAACGACGCCGACGCCACCATCCGGCTCTTCGACAAGTTCTTCAAGGACGAGGAGCAGGGCGGGTACTTCTCGCACATCGACCCGATCCTCTTCAGCGCCGACCACGAGTCGCTGGGCGAGAACGCCGAGCGCAAGAACTGGAACTCGGTCGGGGACCACGCGCCCGCGTACCTGATCAACCTGTACCTGGCGACCGGTGAGCAGAAGTACGCCGATTTCCTCGAGTACACCTTCGACACCATCGCGGACAAGTTCCCGGACTACAAGAACAGCCCGTTCGTCCAGGAGCGCTTCTTCCGCGACTGGTCGCACGACACCGCGCACAGCTGGCAGCAGAACCGCGCGGTCGTCGGGCACAACCTGAAGATCGCCTGGAACCTGATGCGGATGAACTCGCTGAAGGCCAAGCCCGCCTACGAGGAGCTCGCCCGCAAGATCGGCGAGATCATGCCGGCCGTCGGCAGCGACCAGCAGCGCGGGGGCTGGTACGACGTCGTGGAGCGGGTGAAGGAAGGGGACCAGGAGGCGTATCGATTCGCCTGGCACGACCGCAAGGCCTGGTGGCAGCAGGAGCAGGCGATCCTCGCCTACCTCATCCTGAACGGCACGGTCGGCGGCGAGGCGAACCTGCGCGAGGCCCGGCAGGCCCAGGCCTTCTACAACACCTTCTTCCTCGACCACGACGAGGGAGCGGTCTACTTCAACGTGCTCGCCAGCGGTACGCCGTACCTGCTCGGCACGGAGCGGCTCAAGGGCAGCCACTCGATGTCCATGTACCACTCGGCGGAGCTCTGCTTCCTCGCCGCCGTCTACAACAACCTGCTCGTCAACGGCCGGGAGATGGACTTCCACTTCCAGCCCGACCCGAGCGACCTGCCCGACCGGATCCTGCGCGTCTCGCCCGACCTGCTGCCCGCGGGCTCGGTGCGGATCGCGTCCGTGGAGATCGACGAGAAGCCGTACGAGGAGTTCGACGCGGACGAGCTGACCGTCCACCTCCCCGACGTCCAGGGACGGGTCAAGGTCAAGGTCCGGCTCCGGCCGGTGACCAAGAAGTAGTGCCCAACGGGGGGCGCCCCAACTAGAGGGGAAAGCAAGTCATGAGTCTGAACGTGAAGGAACGCCGGAACAAGACGGCCACCGTGCTCGTCGCCACCGGCGAGATCAACAGCGAGACCTCCGGCACCCTGCTGGAGGCCCTGCTGCCGCTGGTCCGCGAGGGCCGGCCGCTGCGCATCGACCTGACCGCCGTCACCTACGTCTCCAGCGCCGGCCTGCGCACCCTGCTGGTCGTCTACCGCGAGGCGCAGCACGCCGGGGTCGCGGTCACCCTGTACGGGGTGAGCGAGGAAGTCCGGTTCGTCATGTCGGCCACCGGCTTCCTCGACTTCTTCGAGACCGGCGAGGCCGCCGCCGCCCGGGCCAAGGCCGCGCGATGAGCGAGGCCCGCTCCGAACAGGTGCTGCGCGTGGACGCGTACCCGACCCACGAAGTGGGCGGGTACCGCGTCCGCGCGGGCAAGCCCTTCCCCTTCGGGGCCAACGTGGTCCCCGGCGGGGTCAGTTTCTCCGTCTTCTCCGACCAGGCCACCTCCATGACCCTGGTCATCTTCAAGCGCGGAGAGCCCGAGCCGATGGCCGAGCTGGAATTCCCCGAGGAGTTCCGCACCGGCAGCGTCTTCGCCATGACGGTCTTCGGCCTCGACCACGAGAACATCGAGTACGGGTACCGGGCCGACGGCCCCTACGACCCGGCCATCGGCCACCGCTTCGACGCCCGGCAGGTCCTCTCCGACCCCTACGCCCGGCTGATCGCCGGCCGCGACGTGTGGGGCGTGGAACCGGACCGCAGCCGCGGCTACCAGTACCGCTCCCGGGTCTGCCTCCAGGACTTCGACTGGGGCGACGACACCCCGCTGCGGATCCCCGCCGAGGACCTCGTCGTGTACGAGGCCCACGTGCGCGGCTTCACCCGGCACCCCTCCTCCCAGGTCACCGCCCCCGGCACCTTCGCGGGGCTGCGGGAGAAGATCCCGTACCTGAAGGAGCTGGGCGTCAACTGCATCGAGCTGCTGCCCGTCTTCGAGTTCGACGAGAGCGACAACCCGCGCACCAACCCCGAGACCGGCGAGCGGCTCTACGACTACTGGGGCTACAACACCGTCTCCTTCTTCGCGCCGAAGGCCGGCTACGCGGCCACCGGACGCTACGGGATGCAGGGCGACGAGTTCCGCACCCTGATCAAGGACCTGCACGCGGCCGGCATCGAGGTCATCCTCGACGTCGTCTTCAACCACACCGCCGAGGGCAACGAGCAGGGCCCGACCATCTCCTTCAAGGGCCTGGACAACGCCACGTACTACATGCTCACGCCCGAGGGGTACTACTTCAACTTCAGCGGCACCGGCAACACGGTCAACTGCAACCACCCCGTGGTCCGCAACTACGTCCTGGACTGCCTGCGCCACTGGGTCGCCGACTACCACGTCGACGGCTTCCGCTTCGACCTCGCGGCCATCCTCGGCCGGGACCTGGACGGCACCCCGCTGCCCAACCCGCCGCTGCTGGAGCTGCTCGCCTTCGACCCGGTCCTGCGGCACACCAAGCTCATCGCCGAGGCCTGGGACGCCGGCGGGCTCTACGAGGTCGGCAACTTCCCGGCGTACGGACGCTGGGCGGAGTGGAACGGCAAGTACCGCGACACCGTCCGCAGCTTCCTCAAGGGCGACCCCGGGGTCACCGGGGAGCTGGCCACCCGGATCGCGGGCTCGCCCGACCTCTACTCCAGCCGCGGGACCTCGGCCTCCGTCAACTTCCTGACGGCGCACGACGGTTTCACCCTGGCCGACCTGGTCTCGTACAACGACAAGCACAACGAGGCCAACGGCGAGGGCAACAACGACGGCGGCAACGACAACGCCAGCTGGAACTGCGGGGCCGAGGGGCCGACCGACGACCCCGAGGTCAACGCCCTGCGGCTGCGCCAGATGAAGAACGCCCTCGCCATCCTCTTCACCAGCCAGGGCATCCCGATGCTGCTGTCCGGGGACGAGGTGGCACGCACCCAGCAGGGCAACAACAACACGTACTGCCAGGACAACGAACTGTCCTGGTTCGACTGGGACCAGGTCGACGAGAACGCCGAACTGCTCCGGTTCACCCGGGAGATGATCGCCTTCCGGGGGCACCACCGCGAACTGCGCTCCACCTCCCACCCCACGGGCCGGCTCCGGGAAGGCCTGGGCCTGCCCGACATCAGCTGGCACGGGGAGCGGGCCTGGCAGCCCGACTGGTCGGCGGAGAGCCGGCTGCTGGCGGTGGCCCGCTGCGGCACCGGTGACCAGGACGTGGTGTACGTGGCCATGAACTCCCACTGGGAGTCGCACGACCTGGAACTGCCCGCCCTGCCCGGCGGCCGCAGCTGGCACCTCTTCGCCGACACCGGCGCCGAGGCGCCGCACGACATCCGCAGCCCGGGGACGGAACAGGAGCTGGACAACGCCGGCAAGTACCTGATCGGCCCGCGCTCCGTCGTGATCCTGGTCGGCCGCGCGAACGACCCCGATCCCCGAGACGACTGACACGCCCTGAACCGAAGGAGACCTGACATGCCGCTTTCCGTGTCCCTGAGCATCGAGGGCGACACCACCGTGATCGAGCTGACGGGCGAGCTGGACGCGAAGACCGCGCCGGAGTTCCACCAGACCATCGAGAAGGCCGCCGGGCACGGCACCGGCACCGTCGAGATCCGGATGGCCGGGGTCGGCTACATGGCCAGCGCCGGCCTGCGCTCCCTGGTCTTCGCCCAGCAGAAGGTCGGCGCGGGGGTCACCATCAAGGTGACCGGCGCGATCGAGCCCGTCGCCCGGACCATCCGTACGGCCGGGCTCGACCGCAGCATCCTGCTCTCCGATGACTGAGTACGACGCCCGGGCCGGTGAATGAGATGGTCGAACTGGCGAGGAAGCCCGCCGTACTGGAGGTGCCCGCGACGGTGGGGGCACTGGGCGAGATCGCCGCGTTCGTCCTGCGGCTGGCCGGACGGGCGGGCCTCGGCAAAGGGGCCACGTACCGGATCCGGCTGGCCGTGGACGAGCTGGCCACCAACATCGTGATGCACGGGTACCGGGGCGGCGACGGACGGATCACCGTCCGCGGCCGCTCCGGTCCCGACGGGGTGCGGATCGTCATCGAGGACACCGCCCCCGCGTTCGACCCCGTCGCAGGCCGCCTGCCCCCCGCCCCCGGGCTTCCCCCGGAACGGCGCAGGGTCGGCGGCCTCGGCATCCACCTGGCCCTGACCAGCGTGGACTCGTACGCCTACGCCCGCCGGGACGGCCGCAACATCAGCACGCTGACCGTGAAGGCCGATGAGGGGACGGACGCATGCCCTCCACGACCGTGATCATCCTGGACGTGTACCCGCCGCCGCCCGCCGAACTCCTCGAAGCGCTGCGGCTGATGGGCGCCGAACTCGTCACCCGCACCCTGGGGGAACTCCTGCGCGGCGGGCTGGAGGTGCTGCCCGTCGCGGACGTGCTGCTCGCCCCGGCCGAGGCCGACGGGGAGTCCGTGCGCAGCGCCGTACGCCGGCTGCGCCGCTGGGCCGGGGCCCCCATCGTGGTCGTCTGGACCGTCGCGGAGTTCGCCGCACTGGAGCGGCACGTCCGCCTCGGCCACGACTACCTCGTCCCGCCCTTCCTGCCCGCCCTGGTCGGGGCCCGGCTGCACAGCTGCACCGAGCGGGCCGGACTCGGCCGCACCCTGCGCGAGGCCGACGCCCGCGCCGAACTCATGGGGTACGAGAAGGAGCTGGAGATCGGCCGCGAGATCCAGGCCGGCTTCCTGCCCGAAGCGCTCCCCGTCCCGCGGGGCTGGGAGATCGACGTGCGCTTCCGGCCCGCCCGGCAGGTCGCCGGGGACTTCTACGACGTCTTCGAGCTCTCCCGGGGCCGCCGGCTCGCGGTGGTCGTCGCCGACGTCTGCGACAAGGGGGTCGGCGCGGCCCTCTTCATGGCCCTCATCCGTTCCCTGCTGCGCCACACTGCCGAGAACAGCGGACTCCAGCACCTGATGGCCGAGGCCCGCACCGGCGGCAGCCGGCGCACCCCGGTCGTCGGCGCCACCCCGCTGCTCAACGCGGTCACCGCCACCAACGGCTACCTCACCCGCAACCACCTGAGGCAGGGCTACTTCGCCACCCTGTTCTTCGGCGTCCTGGACCCGCTGACCGGCAGCCTCGTCTACATCAACGGCGGCCACAACCCGCCGCTGCTGCTCTCCGGCGACGGCTCCCTGCCCCGGACCCTCGAGGTCACGGGACCCGCCGTCGGGGTCCTGCCCGACTGCGTCTACACACTCGGCTACGCCCAGTTGAACCCCGGCGACACCCTCTTCGTGTTCACCGATGGAGTGCCAGAGGCCCGCTGCCCCGAAGGCAGCTTCCTCGGTGACGACAGGATGCTGGAGCTGCTCGCCGGCCCACCGGCGAGCGGCAGGGAGGTGGTCGACCTGATGGACCGGGCGGTGCGCGAACACACCGGCACCGCCGAACAGCACGACGACGTCACGATGCTGGCCCTGCACCGGCCACGTGCGGCGCGGGGGCCGCACGTGGAGACCACCACCGGCTACCAGGTGGTGGCGTGATGACCCGGACCATCGTGGTGCACTCGCACCGCGGCGGCACCGGGAAGTCCTCGGTGCTGGCGAACCTCGCGCTGCTGCTGGCGGCCGGGGGGCGCCGGGTGGGGGTGGTCGACACCGACCTCCAGTCGCCCACCCTGGACCTGCTGTTCGGGCTGGGTCCCGGCACCGGCTCGCTGGCCGACTACCTGCTCGGCCGCTGCGAGATCGAGACCGCGGCCCGGCGGACCGCCGTGCCCGGGCTGTACGTCGTACCGGCCCGGACCGGGACGGCGGCCCTGCGGGAGCTGATGACCACCGGGTACGACGTGGGACTGCTCCCGGAGGGCTTCGACCGGCTGGCCGAGAGCCACGCGCTCGACGTGCTCCTGCTCGACACGCACGCCGGGCTGAACAACGAATCGGTGACCGCCATGGGCAGCGCCGACGTCGTCCTGATCATGGCGAGGGCCGACCGGGTCGACCTCTCCGGGGTCGAGGAGACCATCGCCCTGGCGGGACGGCTCGCCTGTCGCAGGGCCCTGGTTCTGAGCATGGCGCCCGAAGGCGTGGACCGCGAAGCGGTCAGCCGCCGGGCCGCGGAGGTATACGGCGCCCCCCTGGCCGGAATTCTCCCGTACGTGCCGGAAATGGCGGCCCTCTACGGAGAGCGCATATTCGCGGAAGCCCTTCCCGACCACCCCCTGGTCGGTGAATTCCGCGCGATCCTCACGGCGTTGGACGCACGTGACGAAGTATCACGGGCCTGACGCCACCCCCTTACGCCCCTTGCTGAGGGGCGTGTTGAATCGGCAGCGAATCAGAACAAGGAGAGAATCATGCGGATTCTCGTCGTCTTGACGGCAAAGGCCACGCTCCATCTGCTGGACGGGGAACAACACCCCTCGGGTTTCTGGGCCGAGGAATTCGTGGTTCCCTATACCCTCTTCCAGGAGGCCGGCCACACCGTCGACGTGGCGACGATCGGCGGCGAACCCCCCACCGTCGACCTCACCAGCATCGACCCCGACTTCCTGCGGTGGGTCCGCCCCGAGGGCTCCCCGGACGAGGACACGGCCAACGCGGCCGAGTACGTCCGCGTCATCGAGCAGACCCCCCAGCTCAAGAACCCCCTCGCACTCGAATCCCTCGGCGAGAAGGACATCGCCGGATACGACGGCGTCTACATCAGCGGCGGCCACGGGGCCATCGGCGACCTGCCCAAGTCCGACGAGCTGGCGCAGCTGCTGCGCTGGGCCATCGGCCAGGGGAAGCCGCTGGCCACCGTCTGCCACGGCCACACCGCGCTGCTCGCCCTGCGCGACAGCGAGGGCCGCTGGCCGTTCGAGGGATACCGGATGACCGCCTTCTCGCACAGCGAGGAGCTGGTCACCAACATGGCCGGCCGGCTGCCGCTGATCCTGGAGTCCGAACTGACCAGACTCGGCGCCCGCTACGAGAAGGCCGAAGCGATCTGGGACTCGCACGTCGTCGTGGACCGCAAGCTCACCACCGGCCAGAACCCCTACTCCTCCAAGGCCCTCGCCGAGACGTTCCTGACACAGCTCGAACAGGGCTAGCCCCCGCGACACCGGAAGGTGCAGCCATGACCAAGCGCGTGCTCAGCGACCACCCCCTGGCCAACCCCGGGAAGCTGTTCATCGGCGGCAAATGGGTCGCCGCCCAGGACGGCCGTACCGAACCGGACGTCAGCCCGATCGACGGCCAGGAGATCGTGCCGGTGGCCCAGGCCGCCGCGGCCGACGCGGACGCCGCCGTCACGGCGGCCCGTACGGCGTACGAGGAAGGTCCGTGGAGCCGGCTGTCCGCCCAGGAGCGCGCGCTGCGGCTGAACCGTGTCGGTGAACTCATCGAACGGGACCTGGAGGAGATCGCCCTGCTGGAAACGGTGGACATGGGCAAGCCGTTCGCCTTCTCCAGCACCGTCGACGCCCCCATGGCCGCCCAGCTGATGCACTACTACGCGGGCGCGGTCACCAGGGTCGACGGCTCCTCCAGGGCTCCGGCCGGCGGACAGCTCGCCTACACCCTGCGCGAACCGCTGGGCGTGGTCTGCGCCATCACCCCCTTCAACTTCCCGCTGCTGCTGTCGATGACCAAGATCGCCCCGGCCCTCGCGGCCGGGAACACGGTCGTCCACAAGCCCTCACCGGCCACCCCGCTCACCGCCCTGAAGATCGCCGAACTCTTCCAGGAGGCGGAGATTCCCGACGGGGTGCTCAACGTCATCACCGGACCCGGAGTGGAACTGGGAGAGACCCTCACGGACCACCCCGGCATCGACAAGATCGCCTTCACCGGCTCCACCGCCGTCGGCCAGTCGATCATCCGGAAGTCGGCCGGCACCCTGAAGAAGGTCACGATGGAACTCGGCGGCAAGTCCGCCAACATCGTCTTCGCCGACGCCGACCTCGACGCCGCCGAGGAACTCGCCTTCTTCGGCATCTACTACAACAAGGGCGAGATCTGCACCGCCGGCTCCCGGCTGCTGCTGCACCGCCCCATCCACGACGAGATGGTCGAACGCCTGGTCCGCCGGGCCGCCGCCCTGCGGCCCGGGGACCCCCGCGACCCCGCGACCCTCTTCGGGCCGCTCGCCCACCGCGGCCAGTTCGACAAGGTCAGCTCCTACATCGAGGTCGGCGAGAAGGAAGGCGCGATCCTGCGCACCGGAGGCACCGGCTGGACCCCCGAAGGGGCCTCCAGCCAGGGCCTGTACTTCCTTCCCACCGTCTTCACCGGTGTCGACAACGGGATGCGGATCGCCCAGGAGGAGATCTTCGGCCCCGTCCTGTCGGTCATCCCCTTCGACACGGAGGAGGACGCCGTACGCATCGCCAACGACAGCGCGTACGGCCTCGCCGCCGGGGTCCACACCAAGGACCTGCGGCGGGCCCACCGGGTCGCCTCCCAGATCAAGGCCGGCACGGTCTGGGTCAATTGCTACAACCAGTACGACCCCTCGGTGCCCTACGGCGGCTACAAGGCCTCCGGCTACGGGCGCGAGTGCGGACCGGAATCCCTGGAGAGCTACACCCAGACCAAGTCGGTCTGGATCGGAATGGACTGACACCACACCATCGAGGAGCCCTCATGCGGACAGGCATCATCGGCACCGGGCGGATCGGCTCGACCCTCGCGAGGATCCTGGTGGCGTCCGGCCATCCGGTCGTCCTCGCCAACGCCACAGGGCCGCGCTCCCTCGCCCCGCTCCTGGCCGAACTCGGCCCCGAGGCCGCGGCGGCGCACCCCGTCGAAGCGGCGGGCCAGGCCGACCTCCTGGTGCTGATGGTGCCCTTCGCCGACGTGCGCGGGCTGCTGCCCCCGCACGTCGTGCAGGACAAGGTGCTGGTGGACGCCACCAACGCGTTCGGCGGCCCCGGCACCCCCGCCGACCTGGGCGGGCGCGGCTCCAGCGAGCTCGTCGCCGAGTGGTACCCCGGGGCCCGGGTCGTGAAATCCCTGAACACCATGCATTTCGAAACCCTCGCCGTCGCCGGGACCGCCTCCGGCCGGACGGCATCGGAGCGCCTCGCCCATTACACGGCGGGCGACGACACGAAGGCGAAGGAAATCGTCGCCGGAATCATCACGGACCTCGGATTCGCCCCCGTCGACACCGGCCCGCTGCACTCCGGAGGAAATCTCCAGCAGCCCGGCGGTCCCCTCTTCAACCGGTCGCTCACGGAAGCGCAGGCGCTCGCATGGATCTGACGCGCATAGAACTGACCCTGCACGTGAACGGAAGACCCGAGGAGTTCGCGGCCCAGCCGAACGAACTCCTCGTGGAACGGCTCCGCGACGGACTCGGCCTCACCGGCACCAAGGTGGGCTGCGACACCGGCCAGTGCGGAACCTGCGTGGTCCGCCTGGACGGCAGGTCCGTCAAGAGCTGCCTGATCCTCACCGCCTCCGCCGCCGGCTCCGAGGTCACCACCATCGAGGGCGTCACCACCCCCGGCGGCGAGCTGACCGGCCTCCAGGAGGCGCTGCGCCAGGAACACGGCACCCAGTGCGGCTTCTGCACGCCCGGCATGGTCATGGCGCTCGGCGAGCTGGTCGAGACCGCGCTCGTCAAGAACGCCGCCGGCGGCGAGGCCCCCACCGAGCCCGAGATCCGTGAATGGCTCACCGGCAACCTGTGCCGCTGCACCGGCTACCACAGCGTGGTCCGGGGAGTGCAGCGCGCCTGCGCCCCCGCCGAACCCGAGGGGCGGTGAGGGGGATGACCACCGTGCCGCGGGAACAGACCGCCGCCTCCCCGCAGGCCCCGCAGGGCGGTGTCCTCGGCCGGCCGCTGGACAGCCGCGAGGACCCCGGGCTGCTGCGCGGCGAGGCCACCTACGTGGCGGACATCGACCTGCCCGGCATGGCCCACATGGCCATCCTGGGCAGCCCGGTGGCCCACGCGAGGATCCTCTCCATCGAGACCAAGGCCGCCGAGCAGCTGCCGGGCGTACTGAAGGTGGCCACGGCCGCCGATTTCCCCGACGTGATGCCGCTGCCCTGCATCTGGATACCCGGCGGGGTCGAGAGCCACTTCCCGCCCCACCCCTACGGACTTCCCGGCGCCCGCCCGGTGCTCACGGGCGACACCGTCCGCCACGTCGGCGACCCGATCGCCGCCGTCGTCGCCGAGACCCCGCGCCAGGCCGCCGCCGCGCTCGCCGCCATCTCCGTCGAGTACGAGCCGCTGCCCGTGGTCACCCGGGCCGACGCGGCCCTCGCCGAGGGCGCGCCGCAGCTGCACGAGGCCGTCCCCGGCAACCTGAACGCGTACTGGACCTGCGGCGACCAGGAGCGCACCGACGCCGCCCTCGCCGAGGCCGAGGTCACCGTCGAGCTGGACCTGGTGAACCAGCGCACCATCAACAGCCCCATCGAGCCGCGCGGGGCCGTCGGCGTCCACGACCCGTCCACCGGGGAGTACACCCTCCACGCCTCCACCCAGGGCCCGCACAACCACCGCTTCCTGCTGGCCGCGCTGGTCCTCGGCATCCCCTTCAACAAGCTCCGCGTGGTCGCCCCGACCGTCGGCGGCAGCTTCGGCACCAAGGGCTACCTGTACTCCGACATGGCGCTGGTCCTGCTGCTGTCCAAGGCGCTCGGCCGGCCCGTGAAATGGGTGGACACCCGCACCGGGCTGATGAACTCCACCGTCCAGGGCCGCGACCACCGCCAGCACGTCACCCTCGCCGGCACCCGCGACGGCCGCATCACCGCCTTGCGCTGCACCAGTTACGCCAACCTCGGCGCCTACCCCTCCACCATCGGCCCCGGAGTCGCCACCGCCCTGATGGGACGCTCCATCAGCGGCATGTACGACATCCCCGCCGCCTTCTGCGAGGTGTACGCCGCCTTCACCAACACCGTCCCGCTCGGCGCCCAGCGCGGCAGCGGGCGCGCCGAGGCCGCCTTCCTGATGGAACGGCTCGTCGACCGGTACGCCACGGAGATCGGCATGGACCCGGCGGCGGTGCGGCGCAAGAACCTGGTGCCGAAGGAGAAGTTCCCGTACGACAACGGCCTCGGCTGGACCTACGACTCCGGGGACTACGAGCGGAACTTCGACCGGGCCGTCGAGCTGTCCGGCTACGCCGGCATGGCCGCCCGCAAGGCCGAGGCCCGCGCCCGCGGCAAGCGCCTCGGCGTCGGCATCGCCACCTACGTGGCCGTCTGCGGGGTCGGACCCTCCACCCGGATGTCCAAGGAGGGCATGCTCGGCGGTACCTGGGAGAGCGCCAACATCCGCGTCCACCCGACCGGCGAGGTCACGGTCACCGTCGGCTCGGCCTCCACCGGCCAGAGCCACGGCACCGTCTTCGCGCAGGTCGCCGCCGACGAGCTGGGCATCGACCCGGAGCAGGTCCAGGTGTACGAGGGCGACACCCTCAAGGCCCCGTACGGGCAGGGCACCTACGGCTCCCGCTCGTACAGCATGGCCGCGCCCGCCATCGCGCTCACCGCCCGCAAGATCAAGAGCAAGCTGGTCAAGGCCGGGGCGGTCTTCCTGGGCGTCCCCGAGGACAAGGTCGTCTACCAGGGCGGCGGGGTGCACGAGGAGGGCAACCCGCAGAACGCCAAGACCTTCGCCGAGCTGGCCATGGCCATGTGGTACGGCTGGGGGCTGCCCCCCGAGATCGAGCCGGCCCTGGACGAGACCACCCACTTCGACCCGCCGGACTTCAACTACCCCTTCGGCACGCACATCGCGGTCGTCGAGGTCGACGAACTCACCGGCGAGACCGAGGTGGTGGACTACACCGCCGTGGACGACGCCGGCAACGTCGGCAACCCGAAGATCGTCCGCGGCCAGATCGAGGGCAGCATCGTCCACGGCCTGGGCCAGGCCCTGATGGAGGCCGCCGAGTACGACGAGAACGGCATCCTCCTCAGCCGCGACCTGGGCCACTACGCCCTGCCCCGCGCCGCCGACGCGCCCTTCTTCACCCTCGACAGGACCGTCACCCCCTCCCCGCACAACCCGCTGGGCGCCAAGGGCGCCGGGGAGATCGCCACCGTGCCGCCCGCCGCCGCTGTCGTCAACGCCGTCGTGGACGCCCTGTCCGACCTGGGCGTCCGGCACATCGACATGCCGCTCACCCCCGAGAAGGTCTGGCGCCGCCTGAGAGGGGAAACCCCGTGATCCTCGCCGAGTTCGACTACGCCCGGCCCGCCGGCCTGGAGGAGGCCCTCGGCCTGCTCGCCACCGCCCCCGGAGCCCGGGTGCTGGCCGGCGGCCAGAGCCTGCTGCCCGGCCTGCGCACCGGCGCGGAGCGGGCCCGCCTGCTGGTCGACGTACGCCACCTGGAGGAGCTGCGGGGGATCGCCCGCAGCGCCGGGACCCTGCGGATCGGGGCCCTGACCACCCTCGCCGAACTCGCCGCGCACCCGCTGGTGCTCGCCGAGGCCCCGGAGCTGGCCGCCGCGGCCCGCGCCAACGGCGACCCCCAGGTCCGCAACCTCGGCACCGCCGGGGGGAACCTGGCCGCCGCCGGGCCGGCCACCGACCTGCCCGTGGCCGCCCTCGTCGCAGAAGCCCTGGTGGAACTCGCCGGACCCGGCGGGCGCTCCACGGTCACCGCCGAGGAGTTCACCGCCTCCGGGGTGCCCGCCGGATCGGTGGTCACCGCCCTGCTGGTGCCCGCCGCCGGCCCGGCCGCCGCCTTCGAGAAGACCGCCGACCGGGCCACCCGCTACCCGCTGTGCGCCGTCGCCGTACGGATCACCGCCGACGGGCCGCGGATCGCGGTCACCGGAGCCACCCCCGGCCCCCTGCGCCTGCGCGGGGTCGAGGACCGGCTGCGCGGGGGCCCGTACCCGACCGACGCCGTACTCGCGGCCTTCCGCGCCGAGCCCCGGGAGCTCTTCGTCCCCGGGCGCGGCACCTCGGCCGAATACCTCGGCCATCTCGCGGGCGTGCTCACCGCCCGCGCGCTGGCCAGGGCGGCCCTGACCACCCCCTGACCGCCCCCAGGGGCCGCCGGGAGGAGGGGAGTTGACGACAGTGGCCGAACCGACCGAGACGACGACCACGGGAGACACCGTGCACCCAGCCGCCCGCGCGGCAGGCACGCCGAGACCGTCCGGCTTCTGGGTGGTGGGAGCGGTCCTCGTCCTGCTGATGCTCTCCTCCTCCGTGCCCTCGGCGCTGTACGTGCTCTACCAGGAGGAATGGGGGCTGTCCTCCGGCATGGTCACGGTGGTCTTCGCCCTGTACGCCGTCACCGTGCTCGCCGGGCTCCTGCTGTTCGGGTCCCTCTCGGACACCCTGGGGCGCCGGCCCGTGCTCGGCGCCGCACTGGTCCTGGCGATCGTCTCCATGGGCCTGTTCGCCGGGGCCCAGGGGCTCGGCCTGCTGCTCGCCGCCCGCGCCGTGCAGGGGCTGGCGGTGGGCCTGGCCACCGGGGCGATGGGCGCCGCCCTGCTGGAACTCAGCCCGCGCTCGCGGCCCGCGCTCGGCGCCCAGGTCAACAGCGCGGGCCCGACCGTGGGCATCGGCCTGGGAGGGCTCGGGGCGGGACTGCTCGTGCAGTACGCGCCCGCGCCGACCGTGCTGAGCTACCTGCTGCTGGCCGGGGCCTTCGCCCTCGCGCTGGCCGGGGTGGCCCGGATGGGGGAGAGCGCTCCGGTGGCGGGCGGCCGGCTGCGCGTGGTCCCGCACCGGATCCGGGTGCCGGCCGCCGCCCGGCGGCGGTTCGCCGTGCTCGTGCTGACCATCGTGGCCGTCTGGACCGTCGGCGGCTTCTACCTCTCGCTCGGCCCGCACCTGGCCCTGTCCCTGCTCAACAGCACCAACTACCTGGTGGGCGGGGCCACCGTGGCGCTGCTCGCGGGCGCCGCCACCGCCGCCCAGCTGCTCCTCGGCCGCACCGAGGCCCTGCGCACCGCCGTCCTGGGCCTGTTCGGGCTGCTCGCCGGGCTCGCCCTGGTGCTGCTCTCCCTGGGCATCGGCTCGGCGCCCCTGTTCCTCGCCGCCACCGCCGTGCTCGGCGGCGGCTGGGGGGCCGCCTTCCTCGGCTCCTTCCGCGCCCTCAGCTCGCTCGCCGAGCCGGCGCACCGCGGCGAACTCACCGCCGCCGTATACGTCTTCGCGTACCTCGCCATGAGCGTCCCGGCGGTCCTCGCCGGACTCCTGACCAACATCCACGGGCTGCAGCGCACCTCGGTCGGCTTCATGGCCGCCGTCGCCGGGGTGTGCGCGCTGGCCCTGCTGACGACCCTGCGGCTGGCCGCGCGCACCAGGGCCGAGGGGAGCAGCGTGTGAACACCGAGGAGCTGCGGGAGGCCCTCCACGGGCTGGAGATCTTCGCCGGGATCACCGAGGACCAGCTGGACTGGCTGGTCTCCGTCTCCGATCCGCGCGTCCTGGCCGACGGGGAGGTCCTCTTCCGCGACGGTGAGGAGGCCACCGGCTTCCACGTCCTGCTCTCCGGGGGACTCGTCGTCACCAAGGTCGTCGACGGCCGGGAGGAGGTCCTCACCCGGCATTCCACCGAGGAGGAGGGCGCGGCGGCCGAGGACCACGACGGCAAGCCCCCGGCCGCCCACCGCTTCACCGGGGAGCTGCCCCTGCTGACGGACGGCTCCTACGTGGCCACCGCGGCCGCGAGCGGGCCGGCGACCACCGTCGTCGCCTACCCGAAGCCGGTGTTCTTCGAGATGCTGACCCGCTGCCACGGGGTGGCCGCCGTACTGATCCCCGTGCTGGCCTGGCGGATCAAGTCCTCCGAGGTCCAGGCCCGCAAACGGGCCACCGTCGAGGCCCTCGGCACCCTGGCCGCCGGCCTGGCGCACGAGCTGAACAACCCGGCCGCGGCCGTCGCCCGCGCCGCGCAGGAGCTGGCGCCCGCCCTGGAGCGGCTGACCGCCACCGCCCACGCGTGGGGCGCCGCCGCCACCGGCGCGGAGCGGGCCGTACTGGACCGCTGCGCCGAGGAGCTGGACAAGCTCCCGCCGCCCGAGACCACCGACCCGCTCGCCCAGGCGGACGCCGAGGAGGAGATCGCCGACTGGGCCGAGGGCGCGGGCGCGGAGCGGCCCGGGCTGCTCGGCTCCGGGGCGGCCGACCTCGGACTGGAACTGCGCTGGCTGCTGGAGCGGCTGGAGGGGATCGGCGAGGACTCCCTGCCCGCCGCCCTGGACCACCTGGCGGCGCTGCTGGAGGCCCGCTCGCTGGCCGCCGAGCTGCGGGCCGCCGGGCCCAGGATCTCCCAGCTGGTCGCGGCCACCCGGGACTACGCCAACCTCGACCGGGCCCCCGAGCAGCGGTTCGCCGTGCCCGACGGGCTGGAGAACACCCTGGTCGTGCTGCGCTCCAAGCTCCCCGGCATCACCATCGTGCGGGAGTACGAGCCGGGGCTGCCCGAACTGACCGGCTATCCGAGCGAGTTGAACCAGGTGTGGACCAACCTGGTCGACAACGCGGCCGAGGCCATGGAGGGCGCCGGCACCCTCACCCTGCGGGTGCGGGCCGAGGGCGTCTGCCTGGTCGTGGAGATCGCCGACACCGGACGCGGGATCCCCGCGGACTCCCTGCCGCGGATCTTCGAGCCCTTCTACACCACCAAGGACGTCGGCAAGGGAACCGGCCTCGGACTGCACCTCAGCTACCGCATCGTGACCCAGCGCCACCGCGGGTCGATCACGGCCCGGTCCCGCCCGGGAGAGACCCGGATGATCGTGCGGCTGCCGCTCACCGGGGCCGCCGCCTGCGCCGAACCAGCGGCCGAACCAACCGCCGCTCACTGAAAGGGAGTCGAACATGGCCAAGTACGACATCGCCACGCTGCACCCGGTCTTCGTCCGCCAGATGGAGGCGCTGGCCGCCCTGGACATCGAGGCGGTGATGAAGAACTACACCGAGGACGCCGTGCTGTTGCGCTTCGAGGGCGTGTCGGTGGGCATCGACGCCGTTCGCGAGACCTTCACCGGATATCTCACCGTGAAGCCCACGCTGGTCGAACTCCAGGAGTACATCGAGACGGAGGACACCATCTTCTACCGGGCGATCATGAACCTGAACGGCGAGCCGGAGCACGCGTTCGGGACACTCGTCGTCCGCGATGGCCGGATCTGGCGCCAGACGGCCGGCTTCGGCAGCTGACGGCCCTTTCGTGGGTAGCGTGTGCGGGGAGGGCGGACGACGCCCTCCCCGCACACGTGAATGATTTTCGTGAAGGGGAGGCCATGGAGCAGGAAACCAACCGGGTGGAGGCGTTCAGCGACGGCGTATTCGCCATCGTGATCACCATTCTGGTGCTGGAATTGAAGGTTCCGGAAGAGCAGGGGTCGGCGTTGTGGCACGGACTCTGGGAACAGTGGCCGCACTACGCCGCCTATATCGTGAGTTTCCTCATCATCGGCGTGATGTGGGTGAACCACCACACGATCTTCAGTCACCTCAAGCGGGTCGACCGGCCGCTGTTGTTCCTGAATCTCCTGGTGCTGATGGTGGTATCGGTGATTCCCTACACCACCAACGTGCTCGCCGAGCACCTCACCGACGGGGAATCGGCCAACGTGGCCGCCATCCTCTACAGCGCGTGGACCGTCGTGTACGCTCTCGCCTTCCTGGCCTTCTGGTGGTACGTCACCCGGGTCGGACACCTCTTCCACGAAACGGTGGACAAAGAAGGGGCCCGGGCCACCCGCCTCCGATTCGGCCTCGGCGCGGTCGCCTACCCCTTGACCGTGGTTCTGTCCTTCTTCTCGGCACCTCTCACTCTCGTCGCACACTTCCTGATCGCCATCTACTATGCGGCGAACCAAATCCCGATCCCGCTCGTGGTAGAGGAAGAGCGGCTCGAATCTGCCAGCGACCTCAGGAAGTAGCCGCCCGGGCCTACGGCCGTTCTCCGCGGTCCAGTAGGGTCAAGGATCTAGTCTGGTCGCGGGGGAGGCCCAGATGGCTCGCGTAGTGCTGCCGGAGGATTCCACCAGGGATATCTCCGAATTGATCGAGGTACTGATCTCGCTTTTCTTCGAGTCCTTACCTCGGCGGGACCAGCGAAACTGGGCCCGCGTTTATCTGAACGGGCTCGTCCGCACCACCGGTAAGAAAACAATCCGAAACATCGCCGGAACAGGGGCCAGTTCCGTCGAACAGAGCCTCCAGCAGTTCATCAGTAAATCCCCGTGGGACTGGACCCCCGTACGCCGGTCCCTCGCCCAGCACCTGGAACGCACCGCGCAGCGCCCGCTGGCCTGGGTGGTTCAGCCCATGGTCATAGAGAAGGCCGGCGACCGCTCCGTGGGCGTCGGCCGGCAGTTCGTACCCCAGCTCGGCCGCACCGCCAACTGCCAGCAGGCCGGCGGGATCTGGCTCGCCTCCAGCGAGGCCAGCTTTCCGGTCGAATGGACCCTCACCCTCCCCGGCCCCTGGACCAGCGAACTGCTGCGCCGCCGCCGGGCCGGGATCCCCGACACCGCACGCTCCCTGACCCCCGCACAGGACGCCGTGCACGCCGTACAGCGCATGGCCGCGACCTGGCAGCTCCAGCGCCGCCCGGTCGTGATGGAGGTCTCCAACAGCGACCTCCCGCAGACCATCGAGGCCTTCGCCCTCCAGGACATCCCCTTCGTCCTCAAGGTCGACGGCTCCCTGCCCGTCTCCTTCGGCGGCACCGGCCGCCACAAACCGGGGCCGTACACCGCGCCCGCCCGCGAGCTGATCGACTCGCTGCGCTCCCAGCGCCGGGTCGTCGAATGGACCCGGCACGGCCGCACCGAGGGAGCGGTGACCCTGCTCACCTCGGCCGCCATCCTCGCCACCCCCGGCGAGGACCGCCCCGCGCCCGCCCCGCCCACCCCGCTGCTCCTGGTCGGCGCCTGGACCGAAACCTCCCTGCTGCCCTCCGAGTTCTGGATCACCAACATCGGCGACCGGCCGCTCGCCCAGCTCTTCCTGCTGGCCAAACTCACCGACCGGGTCTCGCTGGACTTCACCGAGACCTGCGAACCGGTCGGCATCCGTGACTTCGAGGGCCGCTCCTTCCGCGGCTGGCACCACCACGCCACCCTCGCCAGCGTGGCCCACGCGGCCCGCCTCCTCGGTACCGGCGGGCGGACCCCCGACCCGGTGCCCCGCAGCGCCCCCGCCCGTTACCCGGGCCCCGGCGCCGCCCGGCCGCCGGCGGCCGTACTGCCGCCCCGGCCGCTGATCCCCGGGCAGTCCGCCCGCCGCGCCTTCACCCGCTGATGCTCGACATCGCCGGGGCCCTGCGGGCCTGGTGCGCCGAGCGCCGCGAGTTCGCCCTTGCCACCGTCGTCGCCGTCAGCGGCAGCGCGCCCCGCGGACCCGGGGCCTCGCTCGCCGTCGACGCCGGGGGCACCGCGCTCGGCTCCCTCTCCGGTGGCTGCGTGGAATCCGCCGTGCACGAGCTGTGCCTGGAGGCCATCGCCTCCGGGGTGGGCGGCGTACACCGCTTCGGCTACAGCGACGACGACGCCTTCGCGGTGGGGCTGACCTGCGGCGGGATCCTGGACGTGCTGGTCACCCCGGTGCGCGGCCAGGACCCCGTACGGCCCGTGCTCGGCTCGGTGCTCGACGCCGCCGCCGGCGGGGCGCGGGCCGCGCTGGCCCGGGTGGTCTCCGGCCCGCCCGGCCAGCTCGGCCGCGCCCTGGCCGTGCACGCCGACGGCTCCTGGGAGGGCGGCCTCAGCGGTGGGGCCGCCCTGGACCGGGCCGCCGCCGAGCGGGTCCGGGCCCTGCTGCTGGCCGGTCGGACCGGCACCGCCGAGCTGGGCACCGCCGGCGGGCTCTGCGGGGAGCCGCTGACCCTGCTGGTGGAGTCCGCCGCCGAACCGCCCCGGCTCATCGTCTACGGAGCGATCGACTTCGCCTCCGCCCTGGCCCGGGTGGGGGCCTTCCTCGGGCACCGGGTCACCGTCTGCGACGCCCGGCCCGTCTTCGCGACCCCCGCCCGCTTCCCCGGCGCCGACGAGGTGCTCGTGGACTGGCCGCACCGGCACCTGGCCGCGGAGGCCGGCGCCGGGCGCCTGGACACCCGTACCGCCGTGTGCGTCCTGACCCACGACGCCAAGTTCGACGTACCGGTCCTCGCGCTGGCACTGCGGCTGCCGCTGGCCTACATCGGGGCCATGGGATCGCGCCGTACCCACGCGGAGCGGACGGCCCGGCTGCGCGCCGAGGGGGTGACCGAGGCCGAGCTGGCCCGGCTCAGATCGCCGATCGGCCTGGACCTGGGCGGCCGCACCCCGGAGGAGACGGCCCTGTCGATCGCCGCCGAGTTCACCGCCGCCCGGCACGCGGCCCCGGCGACCCCGCTGACCGGCGGCCGGTCACCGATCCACCGCCGCGGCCCGGCCGCCGCTAGCCGGCCTGGGCCTTCACGTGGTCGATGACCCGGCGCAGCTCATCGGTCGGGGAGAAGTCGAGGAACTCGGTGTCGGCCAGTGCCACGGGGATGTGGCCGGGGGCCCAGTAGAAGGCGTCGCCCTCCGCGTACTCCTCGTCCCCGTCCGCGGTGTGCATCCTGAGGCGGCCCTTGGTGACGTAGCCCCAGTGCGGGCACGGGCACATGTCTCCCGGCAGTCCCTGCACCGGCCCGGTCATGTCGGTCCCCTCGGGGAGGTGGAAGAACCCCACGCTGAGGCCCCCGCCGATCTCCTCGACCCGGAACTCGAGATCGCCGCCCTTCACCTCGACGGTCGCCTGTTCCCACGTCGTCTTCGTCATGGCTCCTCCCGGCCGGTCGGTGCTTTTCCCCTCCTTCCACTGTCCGCCCGGCGGGTCGTTCCCGCCCTGCGGGACCAAAGTCCCGTAGGAAAGGACCAGGCGGCCCGGAATGTCCTGGACGATCAGCCCGGGCGGTGTAAACGCCAGGGCGTGGGAGAATGAAGTACGTGCGTTTCCTCGGCTGGCTGCCCCGTCGAGGCCGTAGAAAGATCCTTCGATCGACTGGGATGTTCAGCACGTGCGTTTCCTCAATGACCTGAAGCCGCCGTACGACCTGACGTACGACGATGTGTTCATGGTGCCGAGCCGCTCCGCGGTCGGCTCCCGTCAGAGCGTGGACCTCTCTTCGCCCGACGGCACCGGCACCACCATTCCCCTCGTCGTGGCGAACATGACCGCCATCGCGGGCCGCCGGATGGCCGAGACCGTCGCCCGCCGCGGTGGGATCGTCGTCATCCCCCAGGACATTCCGATCGAGGTCGTCACCGACGTCATCTCCTGGGTCAAGACCCGCCACCTCGTGCTCGACACCCCGATCACGCTGGCGCCCACCCAGACCGTCGCCGACGCGCTGTCGCTGCTGCCCAAGCGCGCCCACGGTGCCGGCGTGGTCGTCGACGCGGACAACCGCCCGGTCGGCGTCGTCACGGACCACGACCTCACCGGCGTGGACCGCTTCACCCAGCTCTCCGAGGTCATGTCGAAGGAGCTCCTGCTCATCGACGCCGACATGGACCCCCGCGACGCCTTCAACCAGCTCGACGCGGGCCACCGCAAGCTGGCCCCGGCCGTCGACAAGGACGGCCGGCTCGTCGGCATCCTGACCCGCAAGGGCGCCCTGCGCGCGACCCTGTACACGCCGGCCACCGACGCGAACGGCAAGCTGCGCATCGCGGCCGCCGTCGGCATCAACGGCGACTTCGTGGGCAAGGCCAAGCAGCTGCTCGACGCCGGCGTGGACACGCTCGTCATCGACACGGCCCACGGCCACCAGGAGTCGATGATCAGCGCGATCAAGGCCGTGCGCGCCCTGGACCCGCAGGTCCCGATCGTCGCCGGCAACATCGTCGCCGCCGAGGGCGTCAAGGACCTCATCGACGCCGGCGCCGACATCATCAAGGTCGGTGTGGGCCCCGGCGCCATGTGCACCACCCGCATGATGACCGGCGTGGGCCGCCCGCAGTTCTCCGCGGTCCTGGAGTGCGCGGCCGAGGCCAAGAAGTACGGCAAGCACGTCTGGGCCGACGGCGGCGTCCGCCACCCGCGTGACGTGGCGATGGCGCTGGCCGCCGGCGCCTCCAACGTCATGATCGGCTCCTGGTTCGCCGGTACGTACGAGTCCCCGGGCGACCTCCAGCAGTCGGCCGAGGGCCGGCTGTACAAGGAGTCCTTCGGCATGGCCTCGGCGCGTGCCGTGCAGAACCGCACCTCGGAGGAGTCGGCCTACGACCGCGCCCGCAAGGGCCTCTTCGAGGAGGGCATCTCCACCTCGCGGATGTTCCTCGACCCGTCCCGCCCGGGCGTCGAGGACCTGATCGACTCGATCATCGCGGGCGTCCGCTCCTCCTGCACCTACGCCGGAGCCGGCTCGCTGGCCGAGTTCGAGGAGAAGGCCGTGGTCGGCATCCAGTCCGCCGCCGGCTACGCCGAGGGCAAGCCGCTGCACGCCAGCTGGAGCTAGTCCCCAGCCGTCCCCGTGGCCCCGTCCCTGCCCTCTCGGGCCGGGGCGGGGCCACGGGCGTGTCCGCGGGTCCCGCGCCCGGTCAGGAGCCGGGCTGGCGCGTCGAGGTGTGGACGCCCGCACGGTACTTGGGTATCCGGACGGTGACCTTCATCCCGGCGCCGACCCCCGTCTCCACGACGAGCCCGTAGCCGTCCCCGTACACCTGCCGCATCCGCTCGTCGACATTGGGCAGCCCGATCCCCGAAGAGGACCCCGCCCGCTCCCCGGCCAGGATCCGCCGCAGCCGCGCAGGATCCATCCCCACGCCGTTGTCCTCGATGGTCAGCACCGCCTCCGAGCCCGCGTCCCGCGCCGCGATGGTGATCCGGCACTCCTCGGTGGAGTCCTCCACCCCGTGCTTGACGGCGTTCTCCACCAGCGGCTGCAGACACAGGAACGGCAGCGCCACCGGCAGCACCTCCGGCGCCACCTGCAAGGTCACCTTCAGCCGGTCCCCGAACCGGGCCCCGGCCAGCGCCAGGTACCGCTCGATGGAACGCAGCTCCTCGGCGAGGGTGGTGAACTCCCCGTGCCGCCGGAAGGAGTAGCGCGTGAAATCGGCGAACTCCAGCAGCAGCTCCCGCGCCCGCTCCGGATCGGTCCGCACGAACGAGGCGATCGCCGCGAGGGAGTTGAAGATGAAGTGCGGGGAGATCTGCGCCCGCAGCGCCTTGATCTCCGCCTCCATCAGCCGGGTCCGCGCCCGGTCCAGCTCCGACAGCTCCAGCTGTACGGAGACCCACCGCGCCACCTCCGTCGCGGCCCGCACCAGCACCGCCGACTCGCGCGACCCGTACGCGACCAGCGCCCCCAGCACCCCGTCCTCACCGGTCAGCGGCGCGAACACCGCCCACTTCAGGGGGCAGCCGGGACGCTGGCACTCCGTACGCACGCTCAGGCTGCGCCCCGACTCCAGCATCACCGCCACCCGGGCCATCGCCCGCCGCTGGTGGTGATCGGCGCCCGGCCCGTCCCAGGCCAGCACCGCCTCCCGGTCCGTCAGGCACAGGGCCTCCGTCCCGAGCAGCGAACGCAGCCGCCGCGCGGCCTTGCGGGCGGCGTCCTCCGTCAGGCCCGCGCGCAGCGGGGGAGCGGCCAGCGAAGCGGTGTGCAGGGTGTGGAAGGTGGCCCGCTCGACCGGGGTGCCCAGGTCCAGCCCCGCCGCCCGCTCCCCGCGCCGCGCCTGCCACCGCCCCCCGGCCCAGCCCAGCCCCAGCAGCAGCGCCGCACCCAGTACCGCCAGCACCGCCGGCGCCGCCCCGGTCACCAGGCGCCCCCCGCGGCCCGCTCCCCGGCCACGTCCTCGGGCAGGTGCAGCCGCGCCAGCGCGGCCGCCGTCCCCGCCGGGATCCGGGACCGGGTGGCCAGCGACACCAGCACCATCGTCAGGAACCCCAGCGGCACCGACCACACCGCCGGCCAGGCCAGCAGCGCGTGCGCCCAGCCCTGCGGGGCCAGCCCGCTGCGGGTGGCCAGCACCGCGCCCAGCGCCGCCCCGCCGCCGGTGAGCAGCCCGGCCACGGCGCCCGGCGGGGTCAGACCCCGCCACCAGATCCCGAGCACCAGCAGCGGGCAGAACGAGGACGCCGACACCGCGAAGGCCAGCCCGACCGCGTCCGCGACCGGCACCTGGGTGGCCACCACCCCGCCCGCCAGCGGCACCGCCATCGCCACCACCACCGCCAGGCGGAAACTCCCCACCCCGCGCCGCGGCAGCACGTCCTGGTGCAGCACCCCGGCCACCGCCATCGTCAGCCCCGAGGCCGTCGACAGGAACGCCGCGAACGCCCCGCCGGCCAGCAGCGCCCCCAGCAGCTCCCCGAGCAGCCCGCCCAGCATCCGCTCCGGCAGCACCAGCACCGCCGCGTCCGCGTTCCCCGCCAGCGCCAGCTCGGGTGCGTAGATCCGGCCCAGCGCCCCGTACACCTGCGGCAGCAGGTAGAAGACCCCGAGCAGCCCCAGCACCACCAGGGTGGTGCGCCGGGCGGCCCGGCCGTCGGGGCTGGTGTAGAAGCGCACCGCGACGTGCGGCAGGCCCATCGTGCCGAGGAAGGTGGCCAGGATCAGCCCGTACGTGGCGTACAGCCGGTGCTCGCGCTCGCCCCCGGACAGCGGCTTCGACCAGCCGGGCGAGTCCGGGTCGCGGCCCGCGCGGGACTCCGGGACGGCGGTGCCGGGGGTGAACTCCAGCCGGGTGCGGGCCGCCACGGAGTGCCGGCCGGCCGTCAGGGTCAGCGGGGCGCCCGCGTAGGTCCGCCCGTCCACCCGGCCCGTCACCGTCAGCGTCAGCGGGGCGTCCACCGACAGCCGGACGTCCTGCCCGAGGGTGACGGCGGTGTGCTCGCGGAAGACCGCCGGGGCGTCGAAGGAGGCGCGCGGCGCGCCGTCCCCGGCCCAGGCCGCGAGCAGGAAGCAGGCGGGCACCAGCAGGGCGCAGAGCTTGAGCCAGTACTGGAAGGCCTGGACGAAGGTGATGCTCCGCATCCCGCCCGCCGCGACGGCCGCCGTCACCACGAAGGCGACGACCACCCCGCCCGCCCAGTGCGGGGCCCCCGTCAGCACCGTCAGGGTCAGCCCGGCCCCCTGCAACTGCGGCAGCAGGTACAGCCAGCCCACCCCGAGCACGAACAGCACCGCGATCCGCCGCACCGCCTGCGACTGGAGCCGGGCCTCCGCGAAGTCGGGCAGCGTGTACGCGCCCGAGCGCCGCAGCGGGGCCGCGACCAGCACCAGCAGCACCAGGTACCCGGCCGTGTAGCCGACGGGGTACCAGAGCATCTCCGGCCCCTGGAGCAGCACCAGCCCGGCCACCCCGAGGAAGGAGGCGGCGGAGAGGTACTCCCCGCTGATGGCCGCCGCGTTCAGCCGGGGGCCGACGGTGCGCGAGGCCACGTAGAAGTCGGAGGTGGTCCGGGATATCCGCAGACCCAGCGCGCCGACCAGCACCGTCACCAGGACGACGACGGTGACCGCGGTCAGCGCGTACGTCTGGTTCACCGGGGGTCCTTCGACGGGGGAGGGGGTGCTGGGAGTCTACGCAGCCCCTCCGACCGCACAACAGGCACGATCCGGCCCGCGCCCCTGCCCTGCCCGGAGCCGTCAGAGGGCCGGGTCGCGGTGTTCCGCGCAGTCGCGCAGGGCGATCTCCAGCTCCACGTACGACTCCTCCGCGCGCCGGAAGGCGAGGGTCAGCGCCGCCTCCGCGCGCGGCGGCAGCTGGCAGCGGGTGCCCTCCTGGGCCTCGTACAGGACATCGGCCCACCGGGCGGCCGCGCTGCGCAGCCGGGCCAGCAGCGCCTCGGCCTCGGCGGGGCCCGAGGCCCGGGTCCGGGGCAGTCCGCTCAGCGCGTCCAGCAGCGCCTGGATCTCGGACATCTCGCTCCTCCCGGGCCGGATGATCCACGATACGTACGGCCCGGCCCGGCGTCGGGCCGCCGAGCGGCCCCCTGCGGCCGACGGCCCCGTCGGATCGCCGTACGCCCGTCCCCGCGCGACGAACGGCGCGTTGGTACGCCGGACGGTCGGGCTCCCGGGGTCAGTGGGAGGGGCAGACCGCGCCGCCGACGTTGTCGGGAAGGTACCCGGCCCGTTCCTGCGCGGTGAGGTCGCGGTCGACGGCGTGGCAGATCTTCTCGATCGCCGCTTCGGGCTGGAAGAGCACGTCCCACAACCGCGCGGTGCCGTCGGCGCTGCCCGTGGCGAGGGTGTGCCCGTCGGGGCTGAACGCGACCGACAGCACCGCGTTCTTGTGGCCGGCGAACTTCGCGCGGGCGTTGCCGGTGGCCGCGTCCCACAACCAGACGGTCCAGTCGGCGCTGCCGGTGGCGAGCATGCGCCCGTCGGGGCTGAACGCCACAGCGTTCACCGCGTAGAAGTGGCCGTACATCGTGTCGCGGGGCTTGCCGGTCGCCGCGTTCCACAACCGCACGGTGTGGTCGTTGCTGCCGGTGGCGACGGTGCTTCCGTCGGGGCTGAACGCCACCGCCTCGACCGGAGCGGTGTGGCCGGTCAGCTCGGCCCGGGTGGTGCGGGTGGCCGTGTCCCACAGCCGCACGACGTTGTCGCGGCCGGTGTCGTCGCTGCCGGCGATGGCGAGGGTGCGCCCGTCGGGGCTGAACACCACCGCGTCCACCCAGTCCGTGGAGCCGGTGTTCGCGATGCTGCCCGTGCCCGTGGCCGTCACCCAGAGCCGCACCGTCTTGTCGTCGCTCGCGGTGGCCAGCGTGTCTCCGTCCGGGCTGAACACCACGGACTGCACCCAGTCGGTGTGACCGGTCAGTGTGTTGAGGTGTTTTCCGGTGGCCGCGTCCCACAGCCGGACGGTCTTGTCGCCGCCGGTGGCGAGGATGTGCCCGTCCGGGCTGAAGGCCACCGCGCCCACCCAGTCGGTGTGGCCGGTGAGTGTGCTGCGGTACTTACCGGTGGCCGCGTCCCACAACCGTATGGTCCTGTCGCCGCTGCCGGTGGCGAGGGTCTTTCCGTCCGGGCTGAACGCCACCGAGTTCACCCAGTCGGTGTGGCCGGTCAGCGCGGGGCGGTTCGCACCGACGGTCATGTTCCACAGCCGTACGGTGCGGTCGGCGCTGGCGGTGGCGAGGGTGCGCCCGTCGGGGCTGAACGCCAGCAGGTCCACCGCGTCGGTGTGCCCGGTCAGCGTGCCGCGGGTCGTGCGGGTAGCGGTGTCCCACAGCCACACGGTGTGGTCGACGCTGCCGCTGGCTAGGGTGCGTCCGTCGGGGCTGAACGCCACCGACATCACCTCGTCGGCGTGCCCGGCGAGCGTGGCACGGGCTTTGCCCGTGGCCACGTCCCACGACCGTACGGTGTGGTCGGCGCTGCCGGTGGCGAGGACGCGCCCGTTGGGACTGAACGCCACCGCCCCCACGCTGTCCGTATGGCCCCTGAGGGTGGTGCGGGTCGCTCCGGTGGCCGGGTCCCACAGCCGTGCGGTCCCGTCGGCGCTGCTGCTGGCGAGGGTGCGTCCGTCGGGGCTGAAGGCCACCGCGTACACGTCGTCCTTGTGGCCGGTGAGGGTGGAGCGGGCGGTGCCGGCGGGCAGGTCCCACAGCCACACCGTGTCGTCGGCGCTGGCGGTGGAGAGGGTGCGTCCGTCGGGGCTGAACGCCACCGCGTACACGTCGTCCGTGTGGCCGGTGAGGGTGGAGCGGGGCTTGCCGGTGGCCGCGTCCCACAGCCTGACGGTCTTGTCGTCGCTGCCGGTGGCGAGGGTCTTTCCGTCCGGGCTGAAGGCCACCGATTCCACTCCCTCCGTGTGGCCGGTGAGCGTGGTGCGGGTCGTTCCGGTGGCCGCGTCCCACAGCCGGACCGTCTTGTCGGCGCTGGCGCTCGCCAGGGTGCGCCCGTCGGGGCTGAACGCCACCGACCACACCTCGTCCGTATGGCCGGGCAAGCGCTGCCGCAGCGGGCCGGAGGCGTTGTACCCCAGGCTGTCGACGGCCTCGGGAGTGCGGTGGGTGCGGTACGCCTGGACGGCCAGCAGCGCGGCGAGGTCGGGGTTCGCGCCCATGAACGTGTTGGACTGGGCGGCGAGCTGCCGGGACAGGGCCTCCTGGCGCTGGGTGACGGCCGTCCGCCACTGCCAGACAGCGCCTCCCACCGCGATCAGCGCGAGGACCAGCAGGGTGGCCAGGACCATGTTGAGGCGTCTGCTGCGCCGGATGACCGCCTGCTGGCGCTCGTGGCTCGCGGTCAGGAAGGCCGAGATGTCACTGGGCAGGCGCCGCTGCCGCGACCAGTCCAGGCCCTCCGCGAGGGCCGTTCCGCCGAGCAGGTCCCCGGGGTCGTTGCCCGCGGCCCAGCGGGCCCGCCGGTCGCGGGTGTGGTCGAACCACTCCTGGAAGCGGTGGTCCTGGCTGACCCACTCGCGCAGCATGCCCCAGTCCTGGATGAGCGCGTCGTGGATCAGCTCGGCGACCGGCGGCCCCGCAGGGGCGTCCGGGTGCCCGGGAACGAGGGGGGTGTGCGTGGTGATGATGCGGTGGCGGGTGAGGGCGGCCAGCACCGCGTTGAACGCGTCGTCGCCGTCGGGCCCGGCGCCGGGGTCGGCCGCCAGTTCGCGCAGTTCGTGCAGGGGGACCTGCGCGCGGATGGCCGGGATGTGGTGGGCCAGATCGGCCGGCCGCACCAGGGAGGTCAGGATCCGCTGTGCGATGGGCCGGTGTTCGGGGGGCAGCTGGTCCATGGCCGTGTCGCACCACGTGGTCAGGCTGCCGGTGACCCCGCCGATGCGCCGGTACGCCTCGTGCGTGAGGAAGCCGTCCTGGCGCCTCTCCCACAGCTGGCTGAGCGTCAGCTCCAGCAGGGGCAGTACGGTCACAGGTGCCTCGCGGGACGCGGTGCCCTCGGGGGTGGTGGCCAGGACGTCGCTGATGATCTGCTCGGGCAGTCCGGGCTGGAAGCGCGCTCCCGTGCGCGCGGCCGGCAGGGTGATGATGTCGTGCAGGTCCTGCTGGCTCAGGGCGCTCGGCACGTTGAGCAGTCCCGGCATCGCGGCCTCGAACATCCGGGCCAGGGCTGCCAGCTGGGGGTAGAAGTCGTCGCGCATGATCAGGATCACGCTGAGTTCGGCCCCCGACTTGACCGCCGCGGTGATCTCGTTCGTGGCCGCCAGCCGACGCTCGTGCTGGGGGCCGCTCGCGGACTGGGCGAGCAGCTCCTCGAACTGGTCGATGACCAGGACGACGCGCCGGTAGGAGGGTTCGGCGGCGAGCCTGCGCGTGACGGCCGCGGGGATCCCGTCGGTGGTGACCCCGGGCAGTCCGGCCCGCTCGAGCTCGGCCAGCAGGTCCTGCCTCGGCCGGGCGACCACGGGCAACCAGCGGTCGCTCTGCGGTAGTTCACCCGCCGCCAGTGCGGGCAGCACGCCCGCCTCGACCAGGGAGGACTTGCCCGAACCGGAGGGCCCGAGCAGCAGCGTGAGCCGCTGCTGGCGGGCCAGGTTCGCCAGTACCTGCCGCACGGCCTCCGCACGGCCTTCGAACCACTGGGCCTGCTCGGCGGTGAACGGCTCCAGCCCCCGGTAGGGGCACACCTCCTGCTCGGTCAGTTCGGGCCACACCTCCCGCAGCACCTGGGTGGGCGTGACGTAGGCGATCTCCTGCCCCCGCTCGTGCTCGTCCGGTGCGGCGATCTCGGTGAGCATGCCGATGACCAGGCCCGTCACCTCGTCGACGACCGGACCGCCGCTGAAGCCGGTGGTCAGGTCGTTGGCGGAGGTCAACTGCAGGTACACACCCCTGTCCTCGGTCGCCGGCAGCAGATCGCCGGCCACCCCGAAGCCGAAGTGCCCGCCGGGCGGGGCCTGTGCGGGGAAGCCGAACGAGCGCACCGGGTGGCCCCGGCAGCCTGCCGCGCTGCCCACCGGCAACCCCGCCATGCCCTCCGAGGTACCGCGCAGGCGCACGACGGCCACGTCCGCGTCCTCGGGGGCGCGCCACGCCTCCTCCAGGACGCGTCCCTCGATCCGGGGCGCCCCGGCCAGGTGGGGGAAGGCCAGCCGTACTTCGCCGCCCGGCCTCGATCCGGCCCCGCGCAGGACGTGCGCACAGGTGACCAGGACGTCCTCGGAGAGCAGGAAGCCCGCTCCGGCCACCTCGCCGTCCGGCCCGAGGACCTGGGCGACGTTGGAGAGCAGTTGCGATGAGCGGCCGCTGTCGGGCCTCATGCCGGTGATGGCCACGGGATCAGTCCTTCGACGCCCCTCTTCAGTATGGGCGGATCAGGCATATACCGCATTCCGGCACAAGGTGCACTCTCTAGCCGGTGGCCTGGCGCATCAGGAGGTCCCGGAGCTGGCGGGCGTGGCGGCGGCTGACCTGGAGTTCCGCCGAGCCCACGCGGACGCTGGTGGTGCCCGCGTCCAGGCGCAGTTCGTCGATCCGGGCCAGCGCCACCAGGTGGCGGCGGTGGATCCGGACGAACCCGCGCGCCGCCCAGCGCTCCTCCAGCGTGGACAGCGGGATCCGTACGAGGTGGCTGCCCTCGTCGGTGTGCAGCCGGGCGTAGTCCCCCTGGGCCTCCACGTACGCGATGTCCGCGATCGCCACGAACCGGGTGACCCCGCCCAGTTCGACCGCGATCTGCTCCGGGGCCCGGTCGGCGGCGCCGACGGTGGCCGGCTCGGCGGCCGGGCGGCGCGGCGCCGGCCCGCCCGGCTGCGCCTCCTGCGTCTGCGGCTGGCCGGGCCGGCCGAGCAGCGCGCGGGCCCGGCGGACGGCCTCGGCCAGCCGCTCCGGCCGCACGGGCTTGAGTACGTAGTCCACCGCCTTGAGGTCGAAGGCCTGCACGGCGAAGCCCTCGTGCGCGGTGACGAACACGATCAGCGGCGGCCGGGCGAACCCGGCCAGCAGCCGGGCGATGTCCAGCCCGGTCAGCCCGGCCATCTGGATGTCCAGGAAGACCACGTCGATCCCGTCGGGCCCGTCCGGTCCGCTCTCCAGGGCCCGGGTGATCCGGCGCAGCGCCTCGGTGGCGTCGGAGGCGCCCTCGGCGCTGAGCACCCGGGGATCGGAGCGCAGCAGGTAGAGGAGTTCCTCCAGGAGCGGCTTCTCGTCGTCGACGGCCAGTACGCGCAGCATGGGGCGAGTCTAGGGAAGGCCCGGGCCCCCGCAAACGGAGCGCGGCCCCCGCCCAGGGGGGAGGAGGGCAGGGACCGCGCGGTTCCGGTTGTGGGGGGTTACTTGGTGATGAGGGTGCCGTCGGGGGCGACGGCGTACCAGGTGCCGCCGACGCCCTGGCCGTTGGTGTCGCCGGCCTTCTTGTCGCCGGTGAAGGTGTACACGGGCCAGCAGTTCACCGTCTGCTGCTTCTTGCCGTCCGGGCGGTCCAGGACCAGGTAGTTCTTCTCGATGATCCCCTTGGCGTTGGCCTTGTCCACCGGCGGTACGACCGGCCACTTGGCCACGCAGTCGCCCTCGCACTTGGAGACCATGGGCCAGGCGGTGTCCGGCTTGAAGCGGTAGACGGTCATGCCGTTGCCGTCGACGATGTGGTCGCCGAGCTTGGGGTCCTTGGCCACCGTCAGGGCGCCCGAGGTCTGGCCCGCTCCGGCGGGGGCGGGGGCCGCCTTCGCGGCCTTCTTGCCGTCGGGGGCGAAGGCGAACCAGGTGCCGCCGACGCCCTGCCCGTTCAGGTCGCCCGCCTTGGTGTCCTTGGCGAAGCGGTACGCGGGCCAGCCCGCCACCGTCAGCTGCTTGCTGCCGTCCTTGCGGACCACCTCGCCCAGCAGCGCCGGGTCCATGCCCGCGGCGGCCGTGACCTCGCCGGCCGCGACCACCGGCCAGGCCTTGGCGCAGTCCCCGTCGCAGTTCGAGGTGGGCGGCTTGGCGGTGTCCTTGTCGAAGCGGTACAGGGTGAAACCGGCGCTGTCGGTGAGCACCGAGCCCAGCTGGTCGGTGGCGGCGATCGCCAGCTGCCCGGCCGGCTTGGCGTCGCCGGCCTGCTGGGCGGGCTTCTCGCTGCCGTAGTTGTCCGCGGCGGGAGCCTGGACGGAGGCGGCTCCGGCCGGCTTGGTCGCGTCGGCCTTGTCGTTCCCGCCGCAGGCCGTCGCCGCGAGAGCGACGACGACCGCGACCGCAGCCAGGGAAGTTCCGCGCTTGATGTCCATGGTGTTCTCTCCCGTGTGGTGTCTGCCGTGCCCGTCGCCGGAACCTCGGCAACGTGTGGAGGACACGGCGGCACGGGAGCGAACCGTTCAGCGGGACTGGTATGGCGTGTTTCACTCACCTTCCGTCGAACCCGGCCCGGCGCAGGGCCGTGACCACAGCGAGGCCGAGGACCTGGTGTCCGGCGTCGTTGGGGTGCAGTCCGTCCGCGAGGTGCTCGGGTCCGAGCAGGTCCCGGCCCGGCAGCAGGGCGAGCCGGCCGTCCCCGGCGGCGATCCGGTCCCGGGCGGCCCGCTCCATCGCGTCCCGCAGCGCGCCCAGGGTGGCGCCGAGGCGGTTGGGGGTGCGTTCGGCGTCGGGGCGCAGTACGGGGGACAGGAGCAGCAGGGGGGTGCGCGGGTGGCCCTGGCGGACCAGGTCGAGGAACACGCGCGTGGTCTCGTACAGCAGCGGGGCGGTGAAGGGCACGCGGGACCAGCAGTTGGTGCCGAAGGCGAGGGTGAGGACGTCGGCGGGGAGCGCGGCGAGCTGTTCGGCGGTGGCCAGCTCCCCGCGGGCGGCGCCGGCGTAGCCGAGGTTGACCGTGTCCCAGCCCAGGGCCCGGCCGACGACCGAGGGCCAGCCGTGGGCGGGGCGGGTGGACCACCAGCCCTCGGTGATGGAGTCCCCGTGCACCACCCAGCGGGGAGCCCCGGGGGCGGGGGCGAGCTCCCCGCCGATGCCGCGCAGCCCCAGGATCCGCGGGGACTGCCCCTCGGGCGGGTGCAGGGTGAACGGCCCGCTCTGCCGGGGCAGTTCGAGGCGTACGACGGACTCCGCGGCGGGTTCGGTGAACACCTCGGTGAGCAGCCCGTGCCGGTTCCACAGGGCGAAGCCGTGCGAGAGGTCGCGCAGCGCGTCGGTGGGGCCGGGCACGGTGGCCCGGTAGCGGATCTCCACCGCGTGCGCCGCCCGGGTGGTGAACTCCAGCCGCACCCCTATGGGGAGGGTGGCGCGCTCGCCGGTGTCCCAGGGCAGCCGCATGGTGTCGGCCGGGTCGGCGCGCACCGGGCGGCCCCCGTCCAGCCAGGAGACCCCGCGCAGGAAGGGTCCGGGGTCCTGCCACCGCCCGTCGGGGCCGGGTGGTGGTGCCACGGGTGGGGTCACTCTTCGCCTCCGGCTCGTCGCAGCGGGTGCGGATCCATGGCGGCACGCTGCGACAGTTCTGACGCAGTGTCAAGGGTGGGGTCCGGGGGACTTATGCAGCGATCGATCATCCGTGCGCAACAAACGACCACCTCGAGCAGATCCGCGCAACGATCGTCCGCCAATGTGCAAGGATGGTGCATTACGGGCGGTATCACTCAGCTCGTAGGCTCACCCCCTGTACGTGGAGTGGCGCGGACCGCCTGCTCGGCGGTCCCCTCATGCCCAGACGGGCTCACCCCTGTCTGCCAACTGCTCCGGACCGCTGCGGTCGACGCCCGAACCGTCCCCATCCGCAGTGTCAAAGGAGTCCCCTCGTGCTCGATCAGGGCCAGGCACCCGCGCTCTCCAAGGAGACGCGCAAGCCCGTGAACCCGCTGATGCGGCGCAAGCCGGTCGAGCGGCTCGTCGCCGAGGGCGGCCAGGGCGAGGGCGGCTCGCTGCGCCGCTCGCTCACCATGTGGCAGCTGACGATGATCAGCATCGGCGCCACCCTGGGCACCGGCATCTTCGTCGTCCTCGGCACCGCCGCCCCCAAGGCCGGCCCCGCCGTGACGATCTCCTTCGTGATCGCGGGCCTGACCGCCCTGTTCTCGGCCCTGTCCTACGCCGAGCTGGCCGGCTCCGTGCCGGTCTCCGGCTCCTCGTACTCGTACGCGTACGCCACCATGGGCGAGCTCATAGCCTGGATCTGCGGCTGGTGCCTGGTCCTGGAGTACGCCGTCTCCGTCGCGGCCGTCGCCGTCGGCTGGGGCCAGTACGTCAACGAGTTCCTCGACGGGACCATCGGCGTCACCATCCCCGAGTCGGTCTCCGCACCGCTGGGCGAGGGCGGGTTCATCAACCTGCCGGCCCTGGTCGTCGTCCTGCTCTCGATGGTCTTCCTGATGCGCGGCGCCAAGGAGAGCGCCAGGGTCAACTCGATCATGGTCGCGGTGAAGATCGTCACCCTGCTGCTCTTCATCGGCATCGGCGTCATGGGCATCAAGGCCGGCAACTACACCCCGCTGGCCCCGCTCGGCATCACCGGCATCAGCGCCGCCGCCTCCACCCTCTTCTTCTCCTACATCGGCTTCGACGCCGCCTCCACCGCCGGTGAGGAGGCCAAGAACCCGAAGAAGGACCTGCCGCGCGCGATCATGCTCTCGCTGGCCATCGTCACCGTCCTCTACGTGCTCGTCGCCTTCGTCGCCGTCGGCGCCATGCCGTGGCAGGACTTCGAGGGCACCGAGGCCGCGCTCGCCCAGATCATGACCGACGTCACCGGCACCAGCGTCTGGGGCGTGGTCCTCGCCGCCGGCGCCGTCGTCGCGATCTTCTCCGTCGTCTTCGCCGTCCTCTACGGCCAGACCCGCATCCTCTTCGCGATGTCCCGCGACGGCCTCGTCCCCAAGGTCTTCGCCAAGGTCGACGAGAAGACCGGCGCCCCCCGCGCCAACGTGGTGATCGTCTCCCTCTTCTGCGGCGTCCTCGCGGCCTTCATTCCGCTGGGCAAGCTCGCCGACGCCACCAGCATCGGCACCCTCTTCGCCTTCGGCCTCGTCAACGTCGCCGTCGTCATCCTGCGCCGGACCCGCCCGGACATGCCGCGCACCTTCAAGGTGGCGCTCTTCCCCGTCACCCCGATCCTGGGCGTCATCGCCTGCGGCTACATGATGTTCAGCCTCGATATGGCCACGTGGATGGTCTTCGGTGGCTGGATGGCCGCGGGCCTCGTGTTCTACTTCCTGTACGGCATCCGCCGCTCCCGACTGGCCACGGAAGAAGTGGCCACAGCAGAGAAGTGATCCGCCCGCAGTGCGACTGAACGATCTCGACGAACGCATCGTGCACGCCCTCGCCGAGGACGCCCGCCGCTCCTACGCGGACATCGGCTCCGAGGTAGGGCTCTCCGCCCCCGCCGTGAAGCGGCGCGTGGACCGGCTGCGCGCCGAAGGCGCCATCACCGGCTTCACCGTCCGCGTGGACCCCGCCGCGATGGGCTGGGAGACCGAGGGCTTCATCGAGATCTACTGCCGCCACAACACCTCGCCGGACGACATCCGGCGAGGGCTGGAGCGGTACCCCGAGGTGGTGTCCGCGTCGACCGTCACCGGCGACGCGGACGCCCTCGTCCAGGTCTTCGCCTCCGACATGAGGCACTTCGAGCGCGTCCTGGAGCGCATCGCGGGCGAACCCTTCGTGGAGCGCACGAAGTCCGTACTCGTCCTCTCCCCCCTCCTGCGCCGCTTCACCTCCGGCGCGCCCGCCTGATCCGGGGCTCGTCAGACGGGCCTGTCAGACGGCCGTGTCAGGATCGGGCGCATGAAGATCCAGATCCCGCTGCCGGCCGACCCGCACACCTCGACCGTCTACACCGACTGGGCCCGCGCCCACGACCCCGGCGCCGAGCCGGCGGCCGTCGCGCTGTTCGACGAGGTCTGCGGCACGATCCACCGGGCCTACGAGAAGCCCGGCCGCTTCGTCGACGGCCTCGAGCGGCGGGTACGGGAGCTGGAACCGGCCCATCTGCCCTGGTTCTGGGACACCGTCGGCCACAAGCTCATCGGCTGGCACCTGCGCTCCGCCGCCCGCGCCTACGCCCTGGCCCGCAAGGCCGAGCGCACCCACCGCCTCCCCGTGGACCCCGACTGGCACCGGGCCAACGTGCTGCTGTTCGCCCGCGCCGGGGCCCTGCCCGCCACCGAGCTCAGCGGGCACCAGGCCTGGCTGGCCACCGCCCTGGAGCCCGGCCCGGCGCACGAGGAGTACGTACGCGTCCTGCACGCCTGGGCCGCGTCCCCCGGGGAACTCCCCGCCGACCTGGCCCGCCGCGTCCGGCTCTCGGCGCGCGCCGCCGGCCTGGACACCGCCGAGGAGGCCCGCGTACTGGGCCTCGTACTCGGCGCCGCGCGGGGCAAGGAGGTCCCCGACCGGCTGCTGGACGCCGCCGCGCCCCTGCTGGCCGCCCACCCTCCGGCGCAGGAGGTCGCGGCCCTGCTCCTCGACCTGTTCCCCGAGAGCCGCGGCGACGCCTCCTCCTGGCTGCGCCTGCTCCTCGGCTGCGGGGCGGCCGACGCCGCCGCGGCCGGGCGGATCGTCCCCGAGGGCGGCCTCACCGAATGGTTCTCCCGCTACGCCGGCCGCTACGCGCACGGCCGCCACGGCGGCGGCGTCATGCGCCAGCCCATGCCCGCCGAACTCTTCGGCCTGCTAGCCCTCTTCGCCCCCCGGCTACGCGCCTGCGAGGCCCCGCTGCGGCTGCACGAGGACCGCTACCGCTACCGGGGCCTGGACGCCGACCTCCTCGACGCCTGCCTCGCCGAAGGCATCGCCGTCGCGGACCCCGGGGTCGCCGTCGGGCTGGTGTTCTGGGACGGCCGTTCCCGGCGCGACCTCAAGGCCCTGGCCGCCGACCCGGTCTTCGGCCCCCGTCTGGAGGGCACCGTCCACTCCGCCCTGCGCGGCGGCGGCACCGCCATCAGCCGCCTCCCGCGCAACGCCGGCATCACCGCCGAGGTGCACGGCCGCGTCGAGAGCCTCCTCGCCGCCCTGCGCGGCGGCGGCCTCGCCGCGGCAGACGAGGCCGTCGACGAGCTCCGCACCCTCCTGGACCGGCCCACGGCCCGCGCCCTGGACGGCATCGACGAGGCCCTCGCCGAACCCGACCTGACCGGCCCGCTCGGCCGCGCCCTGCGCGCCGGACTGCCGGAGGAATACGGCTGGCCCGCCCTCGAAGACGCCGTCGCCGGCCTCGGCGGCCCCGCCGAGGTCACCGGCGTGACCTGCACCTGGCCCCTCCTGACCGTCTACGGGCCCGACCGGGCCGTCACCGTCGACCACGCGGGACCGCGCGCCTCCTGTGCCTTCCGGCTGCCCGAGGGCGCCGGCGGGCACACCGTGCACTACGTCGGCGGACAGTTCCTCGTCGCCTGGACCGACAGGTCCAACGGCTCCTTCGGCGAGCTCGCCTTCTGGTCCGACCGCCCCGACGAGGTCTTCGAGCCCGAGCAGAAGCTCGGCCTGCGCCGCTACGGCGGCATGATCCAGGGCGGCCTCGGCTACCACTTCGAGACCCCGGACGGCGGCGGACGCCACGAGGGCGGATTCGTCCTGCGGCCCGGCGGCCGCGAGGGAGTCGGCTCCTACGACTTCCAGATGACCGACGGCCGGCACCACTGGAGCACCGGCGGCCTCGGCTCCCGCGAAGTGCTCACCCGCGTCGACCCGCACACCGGCCGGGCCGGCACCGACACCACCCCGCCGGAGTTCCACACCCTGACCGGACTCCCGCCCGGCACGGAGCGCTTCGAGTACTCCTGCCAGACCCTCGCCGCCCTGCCCGCGGACGCCCCCGCCTCCCCGCTCGGCCAGGACGGCCGCCTCACCGGCTTCCGGGTCCTCAACCGCACCCCCTACAAGGGCCCCTCGCCCACCGAGTTCACGCTGGAGGGTGTCGACGGCCGCCGCGCCACCTACCGCAGCCGGCGCCTGGGCCGCAAGCCCTGGGCCGTCATCCGCATGCCCCAGGGCGGCGAGGAGGCGGTGCTCGTCGGCCAGGAGGCCGTCCGCTGCCACGCCGCCGAGGACAACTCCCTCCTGTGGCAGGTGCACGGTTTCCCCGGCTCCGACCGGCGCCGCACCCCCGGCTTCGGCGAGGGCGCCGGCCCCGTCCCGCCGCCCGCCTTCTGGCACTTCCTCACCCCGCGCTGCGAGACCTCCTCCAAGGCCCTGCGCGCCGTGGACGACACCGCCGTACGGGCCCTGCTCGAAGCCGCCGTCGGCGGAGACCCGGCCCCCGCCCTGCCCGGCCGCCTCGAACCGCGCATCGCCGACGGAGTCGACCGGGCCGCCCGGCTCGCCGCCGACGTCCTGCGCCGGCTGCGCGAACTCGCCCGGCGGGTAGCCGTGATGCGGGCCGCGCCGGTCGTCTCCCTGCGCACCGAAGTGACCGACTCCGTGCTCGCCCCCGCCCTGTACCACCTCGTCCCCTACCGCCACCGCCGCTACGACGAGCCCGCGCTCGCCCCGCAGCCCGCGCTGCTCACCGCCGTCGCCGCCGACGGGCGCCACCTGCGCGGCGAGATCGGCGACGAGGCCCGCGTCCTGGCCCGGCCCGCCGCCCCCGAGACCTGGGAGCCGCTGGTCGGCGGAATCGGCGCCGTCGCCTGGCGGGCCGCCGTCGCGACCACCCCCGACGAGGAGCGGACGGCGCTGGCCGCGCTGCTGGAGACCTGGAGCGGGCAGCCCTTCGCCGAGGCGGGTGGGAGCTGGCGTACCGGCCGGGCCCGGGAGGACGCGCTGGCCGCCTGCCGGGCCGCCGGGCACACCCTGGCCTCCGGCGCCGTCCGCGACGGCCTCGCCCGGTTCCTCCAGCGGGCCGCCGACCCCGCCCCCGAGGGCGCCGAGGACTGCGTGACCTCCACCGTCGAGGAGGATGACGCCGTACGCCTGCCCCGGCTGCTGGAACTGCTCGCCGAGCGGGGCCCGCTGGCGGTGGCGCCCGCCGCGCGGGAGGCCTTCGCACGGCTGACCGGGGTCCGGGGCCCCGTCGCGGCCCTGATCCTCGCCGGGTTCCCGGGCCGGGACAACCACCGCGAGCACCTCAAACTGCTCGCCTCCGCCCCGTTCAAGGCGAACAAGACCCTCGCCGAGGAGTACGGAGAGCTCTCGCGGCGGCTCGGCGACGCGGGCCGGCGGGCGGTCCTCGCCGCCGGCCTGCCGCAGGACGTGGCCGAGCTGTGGGAGCCGGACGGGACGATCCGGGCCGCCGAGCGGATGGCCGCCGTCTGGACGGGGCTGCTGGGCGCCGAGGAGTACGTGGACGAGGAGCTGGCCGCCGCCCTGGAGGCCGACCTGGGCCTGCCCCTGCCCTGGGCCCGGGCCCTGCCCGCCGGCCGCGCCCCCGCCGAGGCGCCCTTCGGGGAGGACGGCCTGGTCCTCGCCGGCACCCGCACGGGCGGGATCCACCTCCACCACGCGGGGCCGGACGGCGCCGCCGGGGACTGGGTGGACTCCCGGTGGCCCGCGCACCACCAGGCCGCCTCGGTGATCGCCTGGGCGCTGACCGAGCGGCCCGTCGGGGATCCGGCGGCCCGGGGCGCCCTCGGCCTGTACGGGAGGCTGCGGGCCCAGCTGGACGGCCCCGGCGCGCTCGTCCCCCTGGGCGGCTTCTTCGAGGAGCTGGCCGGCGTCGCGGAGACCGACCCGGCGTTCACCCCGTACGAGGGGACCGTCCTGCCCTGCCCGCAGCCGCTGTGGGAGGGGGCCGCCGGGACCTCCACGGTCCATGACGACGGGCTGTTCGTGGTGGCGGTGCCCAGCGGGGACAGCTTCCTGCGGCCGGCCGCCTTCGCCGACCCGGAGCGGATGGAGCGGGCCGAGCGGGTGGCCGCCACGGTGCGCGAGGGCTATCTGCTGACCGTCCTGCGCCGGCACCGGGACCTCCTCGACGGCCTCGCCCGGCTCGCCGCCCGCGCCGCCGACACCCCCGTGCCCGAGGGCGGCTACGAGGCGAACCCGGCGCTGAGCGCTCCCGAACTGGTCGCGGAGGTCGCGGAGGCCCTGGGCGTGGGCGCGGACGCCGCGGCCCTGTACCTCCAGCTGCTGGCCCTGGCCCGCCCGACGGACCGGTCCGTCCGCCGCTGGAACGGCTGGACGGCGGCCCGGCACAAGGCCGCCCAGGCGCAGCTGCTCGCCTCCGGCGCCGTGGAGAGCGACAAGCGGGCCCGCGCGGGACGCACGCTCTTCCTCCCGGACCAGTGGACGGAGCTGAAGGCCCCGCACCTCCCGGTGGAGCACGCCAAGCTGGCCGCCCATCTGGCGTCGGCCTCCGGTACGACGCTGCACGCGCCGCTCCTGCGCCTGCTCGCACCGCTGCCGCCGCACGAACTGTTCGCCCGGGCCTGGGCGGCGACCGGGCGGTAGAACGGGAGCGGGGCGCAGGCCCGACGACCGCTGATCTGCTGCGTGTTCATCGCCACGGCCGTCTGCCTCCGCCCCGGCTCCCGTTCCGCCGACGCTACGGGAGAGGCCCGTGGCACTCAATGAACCCCGTGTTAAACCGTGTTACGAGTGATCATCGGCCTCGGGGACCCGCAGGCCGATGAACACCGGCTCGCGGCGCAGGGTGAAGCCCATCGACTCGTACAGCCGGATGGCGTTGGTGTTGTCCGCCGCCGCGTGCAGGAAGGGGAGGTCGCCGCGCTCCCGGATCACGGCGGCCACCGCGCGGATCAGCCGCGCCGCCAGGCCCTGGCCGCGGTGGTCCGGGTGGGTGCACACCGCGCTGATCTCGGTCCAGCCCGGCGGCCGGATCCGCTCCCCGGCCATCGCCACGAGCCGGCCCTCGTGCCGGATCCCGAGGTACGTGCCCAGTTCGACGGTGCGGGGCAGGAAGGGGCCCGGCTCGGTCAGCTCCACCAGCGCCGTCATCTCCGCGACGTCGGCGGGGCCGAGCCGGACCGCCTCCGGCGCGGCCTCGGCCCGTACCGCCCGGCCGTCCAGCTGGACCCCGGGGATGGACAGCACCGTCTTCCAGTCGGGCGGCGGGGTGGGCAGGCCGGTCAGCCACACCTCCTGGCCGGGCCCGGCCAGCGCGGCCAGGTCCGCCCAGGCGGCGGGGTCGGCCGGGTCGGCGAGGGCGGCGAAGGGGTTCGCGTCCGGGACGTAGCGGGCGGCCCCGCGCCCGGAGTACTCGGCGAAGGCGCGGTGCGGGCCATTCAGGGCCGCCCACACCGGGTTGTCCAGCTGGGCGGCGGGGTTCTCGGTGGACATGCGGTGCGGGGTCCTTCCATGGGGGAACGGCGGCAGGCTATGCCCCGCCGGCCCCGGGAAGCAGCTGGTTTTCGCCGACACCGACGAGGCCACCCCCAGGGGACGCCCCGGCCGGGGAAAGGGCCCCGCGCAACGATTCGCCGTACATCGGTCAGAACGCGCAACGAATCGATGCGCCCAGCGCAACGCTCACGGCTTGTCCCGGTCGAACGCGCGAACGTACCGTTTTACGACCCCCACCCCACCTGTCACAGAGGTACGCCCATGCCCCCGCTGCGCACCGCACTCCTCCAGAGCTCCGGACGGCTCGGCGACACCGCCGAGAACCTGAAGCGGCTCGACGAGGCCGCGGCGCGCGCCGCACAGGGCGGGGCCGGGCTCCTCGTGACCTCGGAGATGTTCCTGACCGGCTACGCGCTGGAGGTCGAGGACATCGCGGGGCTCGCCGAACCGGCCGACGGCGAGTCCGCCCACGCCATCGGCGGGATCGCCCGCCGCCACGGGATCGCCGTCCTGTACGGCTACCCCGAGCGGGACGGCGACGCCGTCTACAACTCGGCGCAGCTGATCGGCCCCGACGGCACCCGGCTGGCGAACTACCGCAAGACCCACCTCTTCGGCTGCTTCGAGCAGGAGGCCTTCACCCCCGGGGACACCCCGGTGGTCCAGGCCGACCTGAACGGTCTCCGCGTCGGCATCATGATCTGCTACGACGTGGAGTTCCCCGAGAACGTCCGGGCCCACGCGCTCGCCGGGACCGACCTCCTCCTGGTCCCGACCGCGCAGATGCACCCGTTCCAGTTCGTCGCCGAACAGCTGGTACCCGTACGGGCCTTCGAGAACCAGATGTACATCGCGTACGTCAACCGGACCGGCCCCGAGGGTGAGTTCGAGTTCGTCGGCCTCAGCTGCCTCGCCAGCCCGGACGGGGTCACCCGCACCCGCGCCGGCCGCGCCGAGGAACTGGTGTACGGCGAGGTCGACCCCGAGCTGCTCAAGGCCTCGCGCGAGACCAATCCGTACCTGCGCGACCGCCGCCCGGGGCTCTACGCCTCCCTCGTCTAAGCCCCTCCCGCTCCGCCCTCCCCGCCCCGCCTGCTCAGCCGCAAGGAGACGTACCCCCATGACGTCCACGGTGCCCACCACCGCCGTCCCGCACAGCGACGGCCAGCCCCCGATCACCATGTTCGGGCCGGACTTCCCGTACGCCTACGACGACTTCCTCGCCAACCCGGCGGGCCTGGGCCAGATACCGGCGACCGAGCACGGCACCGAGGTCGCCGTCATCGGCGGCGGTCTGTCCGGCATCATCTCCGCCTACGAGCTGATGAAGATGGGCCTCAAGCCCGTCGTGTACGAGGCGGACCAGATCGGCGGCCGGCTGCGGACCGTCGGCTTCGAGGGCGCCGGCACCGAGGGCCTGACCGCGGAGATGGGCGCCATGCGCTTCCCGCCGTCCTCCACGGCCCTCCAGCACTACATCGACCTCGTCGGCCTGGTCACGGAGCCCTTCCCGAACCCGCTCGCCGAGTCCACCCCCTCCACGGTCGTGGACCTCAAGGGCGAGACGCACTACGCGGAGACCATCGCGGACCTCCCGCAGATCTACCGCGACGTGGCCTCCGCCTGGAACGCCTGCCTCGACGAGGGCGCCGACTTCTCCGACATGAACACCGCGATGCGCGAGCGGGACGTCCCGCGCATCCGCGAGATCTGGGCCAAGCTCGTCGAGAAGCTCGACGACGAGACCTTCTACGGCTTCCTCTGCAAGTCCGAGGCCTTCCAGTCCTTCCGCAAGCGCGAGATCTTCGGCCAGGTCGGCTTCGGCACCGGCGGCTGGGACACCGACTTCCCGAACTCCATCCTGGAGATCCTGCGCGTCGTCTACACCGAGGCGGACGACCACCACCGCGGCATCGTCGGCGGCTCGCAGCAGCTGCCGCTGCGCCTGTGGGAGCGCGAGCCCGAGAAGATCGTCCACTGGGCCCAGGGCACCTCGCTGTCCACCCTGCACGAGGGCACCCCGCGCCCGGCCGTGACCCGCCTGCACCGCACCGCGGGCAACCGGATCACCGTCACCGACGCCTCCGGCGACATCCGCACGTACCGCGCCGCGATCTTCACCGCGCAGTCCTGGATGCTCCTCTCCAAGATCGAGTGCGACGACACGCTCTTCCCGATCGACCACTGGACGGCGATCGAGCGCACCCACTACATGGAGTCGTCCAAGCTCTTCATCCCCGTCGACCGGCCGTTCTGGCTCGACAAGGACGAGGAGACGGGCCGCGACGTCATGTCGATGACCCTCACGGACCGCATGACCCGCGGCACCTACCTGCTGGACAACGGCCCGGACCAGCCGGCCGTCATCTGCCTCTCGTACACCTGGTGCGACGACAGCCTGAAGTGGCTGCCGCTGTCCGCGAACGAGCGGATGGAGGTCATGCTGAAGTCCCTCGGCGAGATCTACCCGAAGGTCGACATCCGCCGCCACATCATCGGCAACCCGGTGACCGTGTCCTGGGAGAACGAGCCCTACTTCATGGGCGCGTTCAAGGCCAACCTGCCGGGTCACTACCGCTACCAGCGGCGCCTGTTCACCCACTTCATGCAGGACCGCCTCCCCGAGGACAAGCGCGGCATCTTCCTCGCGGGCGACGACATCTCCTGGACGGCCGGCTGGGCCGAGGGTGCCGTCCAGACCGCCCTGAACGCGGTCTGGGGCGTCATGCACCACCTCGGCGGCTCCACGGACGCCACCAACCCCGGCCCGGGCGACGTCTACGACGAGATCGCCCCGGTGGAACTCCCCGAGGACTGATTTTTCACGCGCCGCTCGCGCGGCTCGGCGCCGGGGCGCCTCTCCGGCTTCGCGCCGCTGCGTCGGCCTCCGGCCATCGGTTGCCGGGCGGGGCCGCGGGCCGGGCTGGGGTCGGTTGTCCGTCTGCGGGTGGTGGCCGCTGCGCGGGGCGCGGCTCACTACACGGCGCTCCGCGCCCGCGCCTCAATCGCCGGCGAGGCTGGATCTTTCAGCCTCGCCGGCGATTGAGGCGCGGGGTCCGGGGCAAACGCCCCGGGGAACGGGCGAAGGGCGGGTAGGGGACCTCGCCCCGCGCAGCGCACCGGCCGCGCCGGCGTCACCAGACGGCCGCGCAGCCCCGCCCGGTGGGCCTCCGGCCCGTCGGGGTCAGCAGGCAGCGGCCCACCAGGCCCACGCCCGCGTCGAGGGACTCCGCGAACTCCTCCGCCAGGTCGGGGGAGCGGCGCAGGGTCCAGAGCAGGCGGGCCGAGGCCCAGGCGCCCGCGCGGGCGCGCTCCAGGCTCCAGGAGCCGAGCAGGTGGGTCAGCGGATCGGCGATCTCCAGCAGGTCCGGGCCCGGCATCAGGTCCTCCCGGATGCGTTCCTCCAGGGAGACCAGGGTGTCGCCGACCTGGTGGAAGTCGGCTTCGAGGGCCGCCGGAGGGCAGTTCAGCACGCGGCAGGTGGACACCACCGCCAGGGCCAGGTCGTGCCCGATGTGGGCGTTGATCCCGGCCAGCGCGTGCTGGAGCGGGCGCACGCCCGGGTGGCGGCGGTACTGGAGCAGCGGACGCCAGCAGGCCGGGGCCCGCTCCGCCTCCACCGCCGTCAGGTAGCGCTCCGCGAACCGGACGGCCAGCGTCTCGGCCCGTCGCGGCGCCGGGAACTCCCCGTGCCCGATCCGCCCGTGCAGGGTCTGCGTCACGGTCATGTACACGCGGTTGAAGACGGCCACACCGTCCTGCGCGGGGAGCCGCTCGTCCAGGGCGCGCATCCGCGCGAGTACCGCTTCCATGACAGGCAGCGTCCCAGCCGGGACGGCCCGCGTGGGGAACTTGGCCGTGCGCTTCGCCGGTTCGGGCGAAACCCCGTCAACCCCGCTTGTCGCCCTCGGCGTCGTAGGCCGAGGTGCCGGCGTCGAGCAGGGGCTCCTGCTGCTTCAGGTGCGCGGGGGCGAAGTAGCGCAGCGCGTGGTACCCGGTGATCACCACGATCGTGCCGAGCGCGATGCCGCCCAGTTCGAAGCTGTCGGTGAACTGCAGCTTCACCCCGCCGACACCGATGATGATGCCCGCCGCGGCCGGCACCAGGTTCAGCGGATTGCGCAGGTCCACCCGGCCGTTCAGCCAGATCTGCGCGCCGAGCAGGCCGATCATGCCGTACAGGATCACGGTGATGCCGCCCAGCACCCCGCCGGGGATCGCGGCGACGACGGCGCCGAACTTCGGGCACAGGCCGAAGAGCAGCGCGAAACCGGCCGCCGCCCAGTAGGCCGCCGTGGAGTAGACCCGGGTGGCGGCCATGACCCCGATGTTCTCGGAGTACGTGGTGTTCGGCGGGCCGCCGACCGCCGTGGACAGCATGGACGCCGCTCCGTCGGCGGCGATGGCGGTGCCGAGCTTGTCGTCGAGCGGGTCGCCGGTCATCTCGCCGACGGCCTTGATGTGCCCGGCGTTCTCGGCGATCAGCGCGATCACCACCGGCAGCGCGATCAGGATCGCCGACCACTCGAAGGACGGCGCGTGGAAGGACGGCAGCCCGATCCAGTCGGCCTTGGCCACGCCGGAGAGGTCCAGCCGCCAGTGGTCCACGGCCTCGGGCCCGCCCACCGTGGAGTGGATCTTGCCGAAGACCAGGTCGAACACCCCGGAGATCGCGTACCCGAAGACCAGGCCCAGGAAGATCGCGATGCGCGACCAGAAGCCGCGCAGGCACACCACGGCCAGCCCGGTGAACAGCATGGTCAGCAGCGCCGTCCACTGGTCCTGCGGCCAGTACGTCGAGGCCGTCACCGGCGCCAGGTTGAAGCCGATCAGCATCACGACCGCGCCCGTCACCACCGGCGGCATCGCCGCGTGGATGATCCGCGCCCCGAACCGCTGGACGGCCAGACCCGCCAGGAACAGCGCCGCGCCGACCACGAACACGGCGCCCGTGACCACCCCGCTGTCCCCGCCGCCCGCCCGGATCGCGGCCGCGACGCCCACGAAGGAGAGCGAGCAGCCCAGGTAGGAGGGGACCCGGCCGCGCGTCGCGAGCAGGAAGACGGCCGTCGCGATGCCCGACATCATGATCGCCAGGTTCGGGTCCAGGCCCATGAGGACCGGAGCCACGAAGCTCGCCCCGAACATCGCCACGACGTGCTGGGCGCCGAGCCCGGCGGTGCGCGGCCACGACAGCCGCTCGTCCGGCCGTACCACCGCGCCGGGGGCGGGGGTCCGCCCGTCTCCGTGCAGGGTCCAGCGCACGCCGAAGCCCATGTCCCACCACTTCCGTTCCGTCGGCCGATCCAGGATCCTGGCCGCCTGCCGGTCGATCACCGCAGCGGGCCAGCGGTTATATTACGGCCGGATAGGGGCAGGTTCGTCCCGATTGGCGGGATCCCCCGCGCCCGGCACCGGCTCCGGCCGCAGGACGCCCGCCGCCGCGGTCAGTACGCAGGCCAGCAGGGTCACCAGCCCGAACGATGCCACCAGCGAGCTCGCGTCCGCCACCGCGCCGATCGCCGACGGGGCGATCAGCCCCGAGGTGTACGTGATCGTCGCCACCCCGGCGATGGCCTGCGCCGGAGCCGGACCGCTGCGCGCCGCCGCCGCGAAGGCCAGGGGCACCACCACCGCGATGCCGAGCCCGATCATCGCGAAGCCCGCCATGGCCGCGGCCGGATGCCGCACGCCGACCACCACCAGCCCGCCCGCGACGGCCAGCACCCCGCCCGCCCGCACCGTGCGCACCGCCCCGAACCGGTCGACCACCCGGTCCCCGGCCAGCCGTGCCAGGGCCATGGTCAGCGCGAAGGCGGTCGTGGAGGCGGCCGCCGGGCCCGCGCCCGTGCCCAGCACGTCCCGCAGGAACACCCCCGACCAGTCCAGGCTCGCGCCCTCGGCGAAGACCGCGCAGAAGCCCACCCCGCCGATCAGCAGGGCCGTCCTCGGGGGCCGGGCGAAGCGCGGGGGAGCCGGCTCCTCGCGCCCGCCCCGCAGGTCCAGCACCCCGCGTACGGCGAGCAGCCCGGCCGCCGTCAGGGCCGCAGCGGCGATCAGGTGGTGCAGCCGGGCGTCGGCGCCCGCGTGCGCGGCGGCCGTACCGGCGGCCGAGCCGAGCAGCGCGCCCACGCTCCACATGCCGTGCAGCGAGGACATGACGGAACGGCCGAGCCGGTTCTCGGTCTCCACCCCGAGGGCGTTCATCGCCACGTCCGACATGCCGGCGGTGGCTCCGTAGACGAGGAGCGCGCAGCACAGCGCCGGCAGGTTCGGGGCGAGACCCGGCAGGATCAGGGACAGGGTCCACAGGGCGAGCAGGCCGCGCAGGGCGGCGCGGGCGCCGTAGCGGTGGCTGATCCGCCCGGCCAGCGGCATCGCGAGGGCCGCGCCCAGGGCGGGAAAGGCGAGGGCCAGGCCCAGGGTGCCCGCGCCGAGCTGGGCGTGCTCCTGGATCCAGGGGATGCGGGTGGCGAAGGAGCCGGTGACCGCGCCGTGGACGCAGAAGACGGCGGCGATCGCGAAGCGGGCATGGCGCAGGCGCGCCGGGCTGAGGTCGGGTTCCCGGGTCATGGACGGTAAACTATCAGGGAGCCTGCCTGATAGTTAATGGTCTTTCCCCCTAAGATGGGCGCCGTGACCCCTGCCAAGGTGCTGACCCCCGCCGCCGCGTCGGCCGCGCCGTCCCCCGCCTCGCCGAGCACGGCGCGGGCCATCAACGACCGCCTCGCGCTCGAACTCCTCCAGGAGGAGGGTCCCCTGACGGCGGCCCAGCTCAAGCGGCTCACCGGGCTGTCCCGCCCCTCCGTCGCCGACCTCGTCGAACGGCTCGGCGAGGCCGGGCTGATCGAGGTCGTGGGGGAGTCCGGCGAGCAGCGGCGCGGCCCGAACGCCCGCCTCTACGGGATCGTCGCCCGGCGGGCCCACCTGGCCGCCCTGGACGTACGCACCGACAGCGCGACCGCCGTCGTCACCGACCTGCTCGGGCGGCCCCTGGCACGGGCGGCCCTGCCCGTCGACGCCGTGGGCGAGGCGGTGGACCGGCTGGAGGAGCTGACCCGCGAGGCGGGCGCGGACGCGCTGCACACCGTGGTCGTCGGCGCGCCGGGCCTGGTCGCCCCGGCCAGCGGGGAACTGGGGAACACCGGCGGCCTGCCCGCCTGGCACCGGGACCTCGTGGCCGCCCTCCAGCGGCGGCTGCCGGCCAGGGTGGTGGTGGAGAACGAGACCAACCTGGCGGCCCTGGCCGAGCAGCGCGTCGGCGCCGCCCGGGACCTGGACTCCTTCGTACTGCTCTGGCTCGGCGCGGGGGTCGGCGCCGCCGTGGTCCTGGACGGGCGGCTGCGCCGGGGCGCCTCCGGCGGGGCCGGCGAGATCGGCTTCCTGCCGGTACCCGGCACCGCCGGGCTGCCCTCCGCCACCGACTGCGGCGGCGGCTTCCACGCCCTGGCCGGCCGCGCGGCGGTGGCCGCCCTGGCGGCCGGGCACGGTTTCACCGGGCCCGTGGAGGAGGCCGTCGCCGGCGCCGCCGGGGAACCCTTCCTGGACGCCCTCGCGGAGCGGCTCGCCCTCGGCGCGGCGGCCGTCGCAGCCGTCCTGGACCCGGGCTGCGTGGTCCTCGGCGGGGAACTGGGCCGCGCGGGCGGTCCCGCCCTGGCCGCCCGCGTCGCCCGCCGCCTCACCACCCTGACCCCCGTCCCGACCGCGGTCCGCGCCACCGCCCTGGGCGGCCCGGCCGTCCTGGAGGGCGCCCGCCTGGCCGCCCGCGAGGCCGCCCAGGCCGACCTGTTCGGGGGCTGACGGGGCCCGCTCAGCCCCGCCGCTCCAGGAACTCGGCGAAGGTCGTCCGGCCCACCGCGCGGGAGGGCGTCAGGTTGCCGCCGCGGCGGAAGCCCCCGTACGCCTTGCCCGCGAGCGGTACCGGGACCACGCGGCGCCCGCGCCCCCTCGCCGCGAGGTAGCTGCGGCCCCACTCCTCCAGCGTGCGGATCTCCGGGCCGCCCATGTCCGCGACCCGGCCCGCCGGGGCCGCGACCGCGAGCTCCGCCAGCCGGTCCGCCACCTCCTCGACGGCGATCGGCTGTACCCGTACGCCCTTCGGCAGCAGCGCCACCGGCAGCTTGGCGACCCTGTCCACCACCTCGGCCACCAGGTCGTGGAACTGGGTGGTCCGCAGGATCGTGAACCCGAGCCCCGACCCCTCCAGCAGTCGCTCCACCCGCAGCTTCGTCTCGTAGTAGCCCAGCGGCACCACGTCCACCCCGACGATCGAGATGTAGACGACATGCGCGACGGTCCCGCTGCGGCGGGCCGCGCGGATCAGGTGCCCGGCGGCCTGTTCGTCACCGCCGCGCGGCGAGCTCGCGCAGTGCACCACCACCTCCGCGCCCGCCATGGCCGCGTCCAGTCCGCTGCCGTCCCGCAGGTCGACGGGGAATTCGGGGGAGTGCCGGCTCAGCACCCGGACCTCGTGGCCCTGGTCGCGCAGCCGGGTGACGACCAGCGCCCCGAGATTGCCGGTGCCGCCGGTGACGAGGATCGTGCTCATGGTGGGGGTCCTTCCTTGCCGGAGTGCCTACTCCCAGGAGACAGAACAGCCCGCCGGAATGTGACGGCCCTCGTGAGGAAACGCGCGAGGACCCGGTGGCCGCCGGGCCACCGGGTCCTCACATCCGTTCAGGACATCCGTTCAGGACATCCGTTCAGGGCAGGTCAGCAGGCGCCCTGGTCCTTCCAGACGCCCCACTCGCCGGTGGTGCCGGGCTCCTCGTTCTGCGTCCACCACTGGGCCTTCCAGTTGCGGCCCTTGTGCGAGACCACGTTCCCGCTGTTGTAGACCGTGCCCGCCACGTACGCCGGGTTGGTGCAGGTCCCGCCCGGAGGCGTGGTCGGCGGCGTCGTCGGGGGCGTGGTCGGGGGCGTGGTGGGGGGAGTGGTCGGGGGCTGGGTGCCGCCGGGCTCCGTCACCGTGGTGCCGCGCGCCAGGTCCCCGGCGAGGGCGTAGGTGGTGCCGGAGACGTTCACCGTCCAGTTGGAGGGCGTGGACACCGGCAGGTAGTAGTTGAAGGCCAGGTCGACCGAGGCGCCCGGGGCCAGCGTCTGCCAGGCCGGGAGCTTCAGGGAGACCCGCTGGAAGTCGCCCTTCAGGCCACCGATGTTGTTGCCGGTGTGGCCGGTGGCGATCACCTTCGTGCCGAAGCCGGACTGGTCCGAGGCGTTGGCCGGGGCCGAGGTGCCGTAGTCGAACTGGAACTCGGTGCCGCCGGGCAGCGTCGTCTTCGTGTTGTTGGTGATCTTGAGCTTCGGGGTGATCGGGTAGTTGGAGTCGCCCAGCTTGAACTCGGTGAACTCCGTCTTGATGTCCACGGCCTGCGCGGGCAGGGCGGCGCCCGCCTTCTTCGCGCCGTACGGGGAGGCCGCCTTGAACTTGTCGTACATCAGCGAGGTGAGCGTGTCGCCCATCTCGTACTGGCCCTTGGCCGCGTTGTAGGAGTAGTCGCCGGCCAGCTCCCACACCATCGTGCCGCCGATGCCCTTGTTCACCACGTAGTCGGCCTTGGCGGCCACCGACTGCTCGTCCTCCGTCGACAGGAAGACCTTCTTCTGCGCGTTCCACAGCCACGGCGCCACCAGCGTGGAGTCGTACTTGCGGGCGTAGCTGCCGGTCAGCGTGGTGTTCGCGGGGAAGCCGTACTTGGTGACGTAGTCGCCGACGACACCCTTCTCCAGGTTCTTCGCGTGCCACATCGGGTTCGAGCCCGCCGGGGACTCGACGCCGTTGGTGTCCAGGTCGTGCCACAGGTTGTCGATGCCGACCGCACCGTCACCGCACTTGGTCAGACCGGCGCCCGCCGGGCAGCTGGTGGCGGGGGCCTTGCCCCACAGGCCGTCCGTGCCGCCCTGCACGTTCTTGAAGCCGCGGGTGTAGTACGGCAGGCCGATGTTGATCCGGCCCGAGGGCATCGAACCGCGGAAGTAGTGGTACGCCCAGTCGGTGTTGAGGTAGCCGACACCGCCGTACTGGGAGGTGGAGTAGACGCCCGCGGCCGCCAGTTCGGCGTCCTTGCCGTCGTCGAAGAGGGAGGCGTTGGGGCCGACGTACTCGTTCCAGGCGCCGTGCAGGTCGTAGGACATGATGTTGACGTAGTCCAGGTACTTCTGCATCTGGAACGTCTCCATGCCCCGCAGCAGGTAGCCGGAGGAGGGGGCGGCGACGGAGAGCAGGTAGTGCTTGCCGTCGGCGGCGCCGGCGCGGTCGAGCTTCTCGCGCAGCGTCCTCATCAGGACGTCGTAGCCCTTGACCAGTCCGGCGCGGCGGGCGTTGGACAGCTGCCAGTCCAGCGGGTTGCCCGCGTCCTTCATGGTGGTCGGGTACTCGTAGTCGATGTCGACGCCGTTGAAGCCGTACTTGCGGACGAACTCCACCGAGGAGTCCGCGAAGGTGTCGATGCCGGCCTGGTTGACCGAGCCGTCGGCGTTGGTGGCCATCGAGTAGAACCCGCCGGAGGCGACCCGGTTGCCGTCGTCGCCGAAGTAGCCGCCGGTCTCGGCCCAGCCGCCGACCGAGACGAGCGTCTTGACGTTCGGGTACTGCTTCTTGAATTTGTTCAGCAGGTTGAAGTGGCCCTTGTACGGGAGGGCCGGGTCCATCTCGGCGCCCGCGACTCCTGGCCAGGTCATCCCGGTGGCGGCGTTGTTCGCGTTGTCCGCCCCGACCGAGATCTTGTTGTCGGCGCCGACGTGGGCGAAGGCGTAGTTCAGGTGCGTGACCTTGGACCACGGGACGTTGTTGGCGAGGTAGGCGGGGGTGCCGTCCTTGCCGGTGCGCCAGCCGGTGAAGTAGCCGATGACGCGGCGCTGGTGGTCGGCGCCCATCTTCTCGCGGCCTTCGGAGTCGTAGACCGAGCAGTACGGGACGTCGACACCGGTCGTCTTGTACAGCCCGTCGGGGCGACAGCTTTCGTTGTCGGCGGCATGGGAGACGCCGGTGGAGAGCCCGCCGACCAGCATTCCGGCGATTGCGGCGCCGGATGCCAGGAGCATCGCTCTCATACGTGTGGGGGACGGCATGGTGCCTCCTGGGGAGGGGAGGATGGCAGGGCCAACGTGCGGCAACAGGCGGAAGAGTGGCGCTGGTTGGCCCGTGACGTGCGCACGTCGGCAGGCCGGCTCCCGGGGAAGATGAAGGGAACGTTAAGAGGACTAGACCAAACCGTCAATAGGTCTGGACCAAAGCCGGGCGGGGAGGGATCGCGACACCGTTGGCGCAATAGGGGCGCTCAAGAACGGCCGGTCTGTGAGCCAGGCCACAGCGCTTCACTCGCATGGCCGCCGATCACCCGTGGCACACTGGCCCTAGTACCAGTAGCAGCGCACTCCGGGGTCGGTGTAATTCCGAACCGGCGGTATAGTCCGCGACCCGTCCGCAGCCAGCGGCCGGTTGACCAGGTGAAATTCCTGGACCGACGGTTAAAGTCCGGATGGGAGGCAGTGCGCGGCGGGCCAGTCACCGGTACGCCGCCGTCGGCGGTCCATCGGCGTATCCCCAGCGGATACGTGTCGGACGGACCGTATCTCCGGCCTCGGCGTCCCCGCGTGTGCTCACCCGCTTCATCTGTCGTATCCCGACAGGCCCCGGAGTCCGTGCCCGATGAGGCAGGAGGACCCGGTGGCGACACACGCCGCGCACGCAGCATCCGACCCGAGCGCCACCGCCATGCGCCGGGCCATCGAGCTCGCCGCCCGCGGACTCGGCTCCACCAGCCCCAACCCCGTCGTCGGCTGCGTCATCACCGACCCCACGGGCGCCGTCGTCGGCGAAGGCTGGCACCAGCGGGCCGGCGGCCCCCACGCCGAGGTCCACGCCCTGCGCGCGGCAGGCGAGGCCGCCCGCGGCGGCACCGCCTACGTCACCCTCGAACCCTGCAACCACACGGGCCGTACGGGCCCCTGCGCCCGCGCCCTCATCGAGGCCGGCATCACCCGCGTGGTCTACGCCGTCTCCGACCCGAACCCGCAGGCCAGCGGCGGCGGAGCCACCCTGCGCGCCGCCGGGATCGCCACCGAGGCCGGACTCCTCGCCGACGAGGCCGAACAGGGCAACGCCGCCTGGCTGACCTCCGTACGCCTGGGCCGCCCGCACGTCACCTGGAAGTACGCCGCCACCCTCGACGGCCGCAGCGCCGCCGAGGACGGCAGCAGCCGCTGGATCACCTCCCCCGAGTCCCGCGCCGACGTCCACCGGCTGCGCGCCGAGGCCGACGCCGTCCTCGTCGGCGGCGGCACCCTGCGCGCCGACGACCCCCACCTGGCCGTCCGCGGCATCGATGGGGCCGTCCAGCCGCTGCGCGTCGCCCTCGACACCCGCGCCGGCCTCCCGCCGGCCGCCCGCATCCTCGACGACGCCGCGCCCACCCTGCTCGTCACCGGCGAGGACGCCGACACCCGGCACCTGCCCGGCACCGACGTGCTCCGGCTGCCCCTGCACGACGGCCGCGTCGCCGTCGGCGAACTCCTCGAGCAGCTGTACGCCCGCGGCGTGCGCTCCGTCCTCCTCGAAGGCGGCCCCACCCTCGCCGGGTCCTTCCTGGAGGCCGGGGCGGTCGACCGCGTCGTCGGCTACATCGCCCCGGCCCTCCTCGGCGCCGGACCCGCCGCCCTCGCGGGCGCCGGCATCACGAACATCGCCCACGCGGTCCGCCTCGAGATCACCGAGGCCGTCCGCACCGGCACCGATCTGCGCATCACCGCCGTACCCGTCCACGCCGTCCCCGCCAACGCCCCCAAGGAGCACTGAGTGTTCACCGGAATCGTCGAAGAACTGGGCGAGGTCACCGCCGTCGAGCAGCTCGCCGAGGCCTCCCGCTTCCGCCTGCGCGGCCCCGTCGTGACCGAAGGCGCCAAGCACGGCGACTCGATCGCCGTCAACGGCGTCTGCCTGACCGTGGTGGAGACCGCCGACGGCGAGTTCACCGCCGACGTCATGCAGGAGACCCTCAACCGCTCCAGCCTCGGCGCACTGGCCGAGGGCTCCCGGGTCAACCTGGAGCGCCCCATGGCCCTCGGCGGACGGCTCGGCGGCCACCTGGTGCAGGGACACGTGGACGGCACCGGCCGGATCCTCTCGCGCACCCCCTCGGAGCACTGGGAGATCGTCAAGGTCTCGCTCCCGGAGAACCTCGCACGGTACGTCGTGGAGAAGGGCTCCATCACGGTGGACGGCGTCAGCCTCACCGTGGTCGAGGCCGCCGCCGACTACTTCACCATCAGCCTCATCCCCACCACCCTCGCGCTAACCACCCTCGGCATCAAGCAGAGCGGCGACCCGGTCAACCTCGAGGTCGACGTCCTCGCGAAGTACGTCGAGCGCCTGCTGGCCGCCGGTGTGAACCCCCTCCACGCGAAGGAGACCGACCAGTGACCGCCCTGACCTGGCTCAACGCCGAGGCCTTCGAGGTCTTCGGCCAGAAGGTCATCTGGTCCGACATGATCGGCAACCTGATGGGCCTGGCCGCCCTCGCCCTCGGCTGGCGCCGCTCCATATGGACCTGGCCCGCCCAGCTCCTCTCCGGCCTGATCCTGGTCGCCGCCTACGCCTCCGCCCACCTCGCGGGCGGCATCGGCAAGCAGCTCCTCGTGATCTCCGTCGCCGTCTGGGGCTGGCGCGCCTGGCAGCTCGGCCGCCGCAGCGCCCAGGACGGCTCCATCGCCGTGCGCACCGCCACCTGGAAGGAACGCGGACTGCTCCTCGCCGGAGCGGCGGCCGGCACCCTCGCCGTCGGCGGCCTGTTCACCGTCTACCCGAACCTGTCCTGGAGCCCGTGGGCCGACGCCTACATCTTCGTCGGCACGATCGTGGCGATGGTGGCCCAGGCCCGGGGCCTCGTCGAGTTCTGGTTCGCCTGGCTCCTCGTCGACCTCGTCGGCGTCCCCCTCGCCTTCAACAGCGGCCTGGCCTTCTCCGGCCTCGTCTACGTCGTCTACTTCGCGCTCGTCCTGTGGGGCGCCTACGACTGGTACCAGCGCTCGCGCACCACCCCCGCCACGGCCCTCGAAGGAGCAACGGCATGACCACCATCCTCAAGCCCGTGCCGGACCCGGCCGAGCCCGCCGCGCAGGAGACCTTCCGCCTCGACCCCGTCGAGCAGGCCATCCGCGACATCGCCGCGGGCCGCCCCGTGGTCGTCGTCGACGACGAGGACCGCGAGAACGAGGGCGACCTCGTCATCGCCGCCGAGAAGGCCACCCCCGAGATCGTCGCGTTCATGATGAGCGAGTGCCGCGGCCTGATCTGCGCCCCGATGGAGGGCCCCGAGCTGGAGCGCCTGGAGCTCCCGCAGATGGTCCAGAACAACACCGAGTCGATGAAGACCGCCTTCACCGTCTCCGTCGACGCGAGCGCCGAGCACGGCGTCACCACCGGCATCTCCGCCGCCGACCGCGCCACCACCCTGCGCCTCCTGGCCAACGGCACCTCCGGGGCCGGCGACTTCGTCCGCCCCGGCCACATCTTCCCGCTGCGCGCCAAGCCCGGCGGCGTACTGGTCCGCAACGGCCACACCGAGGCCGCCGTCGACCTCGCCCGCCTCGCGGGCCTGCGCCCCGCCGGCGCCATCGTGGAGATCGCCGGCGAGGACGGGGTCATGCTGCGGCTGCCCGAGCTGATCCCCTTCGCCCGCAAGCACGGCCTGACGATCATCTCCATCGAGGACCTGATCGCCTACCGCCGCTCCGCCGAGCCCACCGTGCGCCGCGAGGCCGAGGTCAGCCTGCCGACCGCCTTCGGCGCGTTCACGGCGTACGGCTACCGCTCCACCGCCGACGGGGTCGAGCACGTCGCGCTCGTCCACGGAGAGGTCGGCGACGGCAAGGACGTCCTGGTCCGGATGCACTCCGAATGCCTGACCGGCGACATCTTCGCCTCCCAGCGCTGCGACTGCGGCCCCCAGCTGCACGCCTCCATGGAGCGCATCAAGGCCGAGGGCCGCGGCGTGGTCGTCTACCTGCGCGGCCACGAGGGCCGCGGCATCGGACTGCTGTCCAAGCTGCGCGCCTACGAACTCCAGGAGCGCGGCCGCGACACCCTGGACGCCAACCTGGAACTCGGCCTGCCCGCCGACGCCCGGGACTACGGGGCCGGCGCCCAGATCCTCGCCGACCTCGGCGTCCGCAGCGTCCGGCTGCTCACCAACAACCCCGACAAGGCCGACGCCCTCGTCCAGCACGGCATCGCCGTCGCCGGCCGGGAGCCGATGCCCGTCGAGGCCGGCGAGCACAACCTGCGGTACCTGCGCACCAAGCGGGACCGGATGGGCCACGACCTGCCCTGGCTGGAGGGGGCCGTGCCCACCTCCGCCTGCGGCAACCAGTGACCACGTACACCCACCACACCCAGACACACCGAGGAGCAGAGCTGTGAGCGGCAAGGGCGCACCCGAACTGAGCGTGAAGAACTGCGGCAACCTCCGGGTGGCCGTGATCGCGGCCCAGTGGCACGAGAAGGTCATGGACGGGCTGGTCGACGGCGCCCTGCGGGCCCTGCACGAGCTGGGCATCGACGAGCCCACCCTGCTGCGCGTCCCCGGCAGCTTCGAGCTCCCGGTCGTGGCGAAGGTACTGGCCGGTCGCGGTTACGATGCCATCGTCGCCCTCGGCGTGGTCATCCGCGGCGGCACCCCGCACTTCGACTACGTCTGCCAGGGCGTCACCCAGGGCCTGGTGCAGGTGTCGATCGACACCGGAGTCCCCGTCGGCTTCGGCGTCCTGACCTGCGACAACGACGAGCAGGCGCTGGACCGCGCCGGACTCGAGGGGTCGAACGAGGACAAGGGGCACGAAGCGGTCACCGCCGCCGTCTCCACCGCCATGACCCTGCGGACCGTCAGCGAACCCTGGCGCTAGTCCAAGGAGTGAACCCCGACACTGGGTCACGGGGCTGAGCCCTTACTCTAGGGACATCATGGCGAACAAACCCACCAAGAGTTTCGAAGAGCTCTTCACCGAGCTCCAGCTCAAGGCCGCCAACGGCGACCCCAGTTCCTCCCGCACCGCCGAGCTCGTGGGCAAGGGCGTCCATGCCATCGGCAAGAAGGTCGTCGAGGAGGCCGCCGAGGTCTGGATGGCCGCCGAGTACGAGGGCAAGGAAGCCGCCGCCGAGGAGATCTCCCAGCTGCTCTACCACGTCCAGGTGATGATGGTGGCGCGCGGGATCTCCCTCGAGGACGTCTACGCGCACCTCTAGGCCGGAGCTCCGCCCCCGGGGCCCCCGCCCCGCACCCACCTTTCGCAACCTACGCACCAAAGGAAGCCCATGCTGCGCATCGCCGTCCCCAACAAGGGTTCACTCTCCGGACCGGCGTCGGCGATGCTCCATGAGGCCGGCTACCGCCAGCGCAAGGAGTCCAAGGAACTCGTCACGGTCGACCCCGACAACGAGGTCGAGTTCTTCTACCTCCGCCCGAAGGACATCGCGATCTACGTCGCCTCGGGCAAGCTGGACATCGGCATCACCGGCCGCGACCTGCTGCTGGACTCCGGCGCCAACGCCGAGGAGATCCTGCCGCTGAACTTCGGCCGCTCCACCTTCCGCTACGCCACCAAGCCCGGCACCGCGAAGGGCCCCGAGGACTTCGGCGGCATGACCATCGCGACCTCGTACGAGGGAATCGTCGGCAAGCACCTCGCCGACCTCGGCATCGACGCCGCCGTCGTCCACCTGGACGGCGCCGTCGAGACCGCCATCGAGCTCGGCGTCGCGCAGGTCATCGCCGACGTCGTCGAGACCGGCACCAGCCTGCGCAACGCGGGCCTGGAGGTCATCGGCGAGCCGATCCTGACCTCCGAGGCCGTGGTCATCCGCGGCAACGGCGCCGGCGCCGAGAACGCGCAGGCCCAGCAGTTCCTGCGCCGCCTCCAGGGCGTCCTGGTGGCCCGCAGCTACGTGATGATGGACTACGACTGCCGCGCCGAGCACCTCGAGCGCGCGGTCGCCCTCACCCCGGGCCTGGAGTCGCCGACGATCTCCCCGCTCCACAACGAGGGCTGGGTCGCGGTCCGCGCGATGGTCCCCGCCAAGGAAGCCCAGCGGATCATGGACGACCTGTACGAGCTCGGCGCGCGCGCGATCCTCACCACCTCGATCCACGCCTGCCGTCTCTGACCCGTACGCCGCCCCGACCCGTACGCCACCTCCAGAAGGCACACCCAGCACCATGAGCGAGTCCGCCGCCCAGCCCGCACTGCCCGCCCTGCCGGTCACCTTCCGGCCGAACCGCACCCGGGCGGTACTGCTGAGCGTCGGGCTCGCCATGTTCGCCACCATCACGGCGATCGCGGTGCTGCTGGAGAACCTCAGCCCCGGCGAGCGGATCAGCTTCGTCTTCACCGCCGTCCTGCTGAGCTCCGTCCTCGTCCTGCTCAGCCGCCCCAAGGTGGTCGCGGACGAGGCCGGGGTCACCGTGGTCAACCTCACCACCACCCGCCGCCTGGAGTGGGCGCAGATCCTGCGCGTCAACCTCCGCCCCGGCGACCCGTGGGTCTTCCTCGACCTCAGCGACGGCACCAGCCTGCCCGTCCTCGGCATCCAGCCCGGCGTCGCCAAGGCCCGCGCCATCGGCGACGCCCGCGCCCTGCGCGCCCTCGCCGAATCCCGTGGAACCGGCACAAACGACCACTGACCCCGCCGAGCCTCGTCGCTGCGTCCCATTGCGGCGGCGACCTCAATGACTACCCTGGTGGCGGGGCGCAACAGCGCGCCCTCCCATCCGCCCCGGGACCCCGTGGCCCGTGGGCACCTGCGACCAGAGGAGTGACTCCCTCCAGCAATGGACGGATCGTCCGGTAGTACCCGCGCCGCCCTCCCCCCGGAGCCGGCGGCATGACCATCCCGCTACTGCTGCTCCTGGCGGCATTCGCACTGATCCTCGCCAACGGTTTCTTCGTGGCGGCCGAATTCGGCCTCGTCACCGTCGAGAAGCCCGAGGCCGAACGCGCCGCCGCCGACGGCGACCGCCGTGCCCGCACCGTGGTCGAGGCCCTGCGGGAGCTGTCCTTCCAGCTCTCCGGCACCCAGCTCGGCATCACCATCACCTCCCTCGTGGTCGGCATGCTCGCCGAACCGGCCCTCGCGGCCCTGCTCTCGGGTCCGATCGCCGCCACCGGTCTGCCCGCGGGCGCCGTCTCCGGCGTCGCCGTCTTCATAGGCATGCTGCTCGCCTCCGCCGTCCAGATGGTCGTCGGCGAGCTCGTCCCGAAGAACTGGGCGATCTCCCGGCCGCTCCAGGTGGCCAGGTTCGTGGCCGGCCCGCAGCAGGCCTTCTCCCGGGCCTTCCGGCCCGTCATCGCGGGCCTCAACTCCGTCGCCAACCGCCTCGTGCGCGCCCTCGGCGTCGAACCCGCCGAGGAGATGGCCTCCGCCCGCACCCCCGGCGAACTGGTCTCCCTGGTCCGCCATTCGGCCCAGGCCGGCGCCCTCGAACAGGACACCGCCGACCTCTTCGTACGGACCCTCTCGCTCGGCGAGCTCACCGCCCAGCACGTCATGACCCCCCGCGTGAAGGTCAGCGCCCTCCAGCACACGGCCACCGCGGCCGACGTACTGAACCTGACCCGCGCCACCGGCCTGTCCCGCTTCCCGGTCTACCGCGAGCGCATCGACGAGATCACCGGCGTCGTCCACCTCAAGGACGCCCTCGCCGTGCCCGAGTCCGAGCGCGCCCGCACCACCGTCGGCCGGATCTGCCTCGCCCCGCTGCTGGTGCCCGGCTCCCTGCCCGTACAGCCGCTGCTGGAGCGGCTGCGCAGCGAACAGCCGATGGCCGTCGTCGTCGACGAATACGGCGGCACCGCCGGCGTGGTCACCCTGGAGGACATCGTGGAGGAACTCGTCGGCGAGGTCCGCGACGAGCACGACCCCGCACAGGACGACACCCCCGAGCTGGCCGCCGTACCCGGCGAGGACGGCCGCCCCTCCTGGGAGGCCGACGGCAGCTGCCGCGTGCACACCCTGCGCCGCATAGGCCTCGAAGTCCCCGAGGGGCCCTACGAGACCGTCGCCGGGCTCGTCGCCGACCTCCTCGGCCGGATCCCCGCCCCCGGGGACCGCGCCGAGCTGCCCGGCTGGAAGCTGTCCGTCCGCCAGGTCCGCCGCAACCGCGCGGAGCGGGTGCGGCTGGTCCGGCTGACGGCGGTGCCCGCCCCCGCGGCCGCGCACTCGCCCCAGCTGGAAGGCGCCGCCCGGTGAACGCGCTCCAGCTGCTCTTCGCCCTGCTCCTGGTCCTGGCCAACGGTTTCTTCGTCGGCGCCGAGTTCGCGCTCGTCTCCGTACGGCGCAGCCAGATCGAGCCCCTGGCCGCCGGCTCCAAGCGGGCCCGCCAGGTCCTGTACGGACTGGAGAACCTGCCGCGCATGATGGCCGCCGCCCAGTTCGGCATCACCATGTGCTCGCTCACCCTCGGCGCGGTCGCCGAGCCCACCGTGGCCCGGCTGCTGGAACCCGTCTTCCACGCCGCCCACGTGCCCGAGGGCCTGATCCACCCCCTCGGCTACGTGTTCGCCCTGTCCGCGGTGGTCTTCCTCCACCTGGTCATCGGCGAGATGGTCCCGAAGAACCTCGCCATGGCCGCCCCGGAGAAGACCTCGCTGTGGTTCAGCCCCGGCCTGGTCGCCTTCGCCCGCCTCTGCGGTCCGGTCACCACGGCCCTCGGCTCCTGCGCGGCCCTCGTCCTGCGGCTCTTCAAGGTCGAACCCAAGGACGAGGTCGAGGCCGTCTACACCAGCGCGCAGCTCGGCCGGCTCGTCAAGGACTCACGGCAGGCCGGGCTCCTCGAACCGGTCGAGCAGGAACGCCTGGAGGACGCCCTGGAACTGGGCAGCCGCCCGGTCACCGACGTCCTCCTCAAGCGGGAGCGCCTCGTCACGGTGGGCCCCGCCGTCACCCCGCGGCAGATCGAGCAGCTGACGGTCCGCACGGGCTACTCCCGCTTCCCCGTCCGCTCCGACACCGGGGCGTTCATGGGGTACCTCCACGTCAAGGACGTCCTCGACCTGGAGGACCGCGAGCGGGCCGTACCGCAGCGGGTGTGGCGCCGGATGACCACGCTGTGCGCCACCCTCCCGCTGGACGACGCCCTCAGCGTCATGCGCCGCGACGCCACCCACCTGGCCCAGGTCGCCGACCTCTCCGGCCGCATCCTGGGCCTGGTCGCCCTGGAGGACGTCCTCGAAATGCTGGTCGGCGAAGTCCGCGACCCCTCCCACCGCCCCTTCGCCCGCACCTGAGCCCTTCTAGACGCGCCGCTCGCACGGCTCGGCGCCGGAGCGCCTCTCCGGCTTCGCGGCGCTGCGCCGGACTCCGTCCGGCGGGCCGGGGGGCGGTGCCTCGATCCTTCGAGCCTCGCCGGCGTTTGAGGCGCGGGTCCGGGCAGAGCCCGGGGAACGGTGGAAGGGCGGGTAGGGGACTTGCTCCGCGCAGCGGCCCACGACCCGCAGGCGGCCGCCGGACCCCAGCCCAGCCCCGGGGCCCCGCCCCGGCTCCGGCGGACGGAGTCCGGCGCAGCGGCGCGAAGCCGGGGAGGCCGCCTGCGGCCGAGCCGCGCGAGCGGCGCGTCGGGAAAGGGTGCGGCGCGTCAAGAAGGGGTATCGGTGGGGCCGCGGCCCGAGAGGACCTCGCCGTACGCCTGCATCAGGTCCGGCAGGCGCAGCGTGGCCAGGTCCTCCCTGGAGGGCTCGCCCGCGAAGCCCGCCAGCCGCAGGTCCCGGTAGGCGCAGCTCTTCTCGTACAGGGTCCGCAGGAACCGGCCGTTGCCCAGCTCGTCGATCCAGCCCTGCTCCACCACGTGCCCGCTGATGCTGCGCAGTTCCTCCCGCGCCTCCTCGTCCCAGCAGTCCCCGTTCGCCTCCGCCAGGACCCCGCCGATCGAGGTCAGTTCCGGCGGCCGGTAGCTCGGGAAGTCCACCCGGGTGGTGAACCGCGAGGACAGCCCCGGATTGGCGGCCAGCAGCCGGTCCATCCCCGCCGGGTAGCCGGCCAGGATCACCACCAGGTGGTCCCGGTTGTCCTCGGCCCGCTTCAGTAGCACCTGCAGGGCCTCGTCCCCGTACGCGTCGCCCTTGCTGTAGCCCGAGTTGGACAGGCTGTACGCCTCGTCCACGAACAGCACCCCGCCGATCGCCGAGTCGATCAGCTCGTTCGCCTTGACCGCGGTCTGCCCGAGGAACTCCCCGACCAGATCGGCCCGTTGCGCCTCCACCAGGTGGTCCCCGCCCAGCAGCCCGAGCGCGTAGAAGACCCGCCCCAGGATCCGGGCCACCGTGGTCTTGCCGGTGCCCGAGGGGCCCGAGAAGACGAAGTGCCGCTTCGGCGGCTGTACGGGAAGCCCCTGGGCCGCCCGCAGGCGGGCCATGTGCAGCTGCGCGGACAGGGCCTTCACCTGCCGTTTCACCGGCTCCAGGCCCACCATCCGCTCCAGCTCCGCCAGCGCGTCGGCGAGCAGCGCCGGATCGGCGGGCCCGGCCGGCAGCCCGGTCGGGGCGCCCTGCGGGGGGACGGGCAGCCGGTGCCGTACGCCCTCCAGCCGGCCCGTTCCCGGCGGTTCCCCGGGTGTCGGCGGATCGGCGTCCACCTGCCCGTCCGCCGCGATGTCCTGGACCGGACCACCGCCGCCCCCGCCCCCGCCGCCCAGCACCAGCGCCGCGTGGTGTCCGGCGAAGCCCTCCGTGAGGTGGCCGCCGTAGCCGCCGTACCCGAAGGCGTCGGCCAGGCCGGCCATGTCGTCGGGGTCGGTGCTGTCCTCGATGGCCGTCAGCCGCGCCGCGGTGTCCATGAACGCCGGGTCCACCCGGTGCACCGCCCGGTACAGCGGCAGCGCCGCCGCACTGCGCCCGGTGCCCTCGCGCGCCCGCGCCAGCCAGTACCGCAGCTCCTTGCGCTGGGGCTGCTCGCTGCGGCACCGCATCAGCGCCGCCGACAGCATCGGCTCCGCCTGCCCGTACATCTCGAGGCGGACCCGGGCCATCCCGCCGAAGAGCCCCGCCTCGATGCCCAGCAGCGGATCGAGCACCAGCGGCTCGGTGTGCCGTACGAGCTGCTCCCAGTCCTTGACCAGATAGGCCCGGCAGGCGTGCAGGAACCGCACCTGGGGATCGGTGTCCACCGGCGGCAGCGCGGCGAGGGCCTGGTCCAGCTCGGGCACGTGGCGGCCGTCCAGCCAGTGCGAGGCGTGGGCCAGCAGCAGGTCCCGCCGGCTCTCCAGCACCGGCTGCACCCACCAGCCCAGCCAGTACCAGGAGTTGAGCGTCCGCCGGTGCCGGGCGCGCTGCTCCCCGAAGCGGTCCCGGTGGGCGTACATCCGCAGTAAGGCGTTGGTGGTGTCCACCCGCAGCGCGTGCAGTCCCAGCCAGGCGTCGGCCATGGCGGGATCCAGCCCGACGGCCGCGCGGAACTCCTCCTCGGCCTGCGGGTAGGCGCCCATCGTGCAGGCGTCGACCCCGCGCAGCCAGGCGAGTTCGGCCGGGGCTTGTGCGCTGCCCGGCATGCCGAAGTCCATCACATCCCCCACAAGCATGCCCCGTGGTGCGCGGCAAACTCCGCGTCGCGCACGCGAGTTGTCGACCCCGCCGATGAAATCAGGGCTGCATCGTACCTGCGGTGACGCACCTTACCCAGGGTGCGGCGGGCACGGGTCGTGGGCGTGCCCCGGAAGCGCAGGGTAACTCAGGGTGAAGATCGGTGGGCCGCTCGACGCGCGTCCCACCCGCCCGGGGCCGCTCCGGGGCAGAACGAAGCCCCCGATCACGGGGGAACAATCGGGGGCTTCGCGTCCGCGGCGGCCTTCGCAGACCGCGCATTCAGAACGTACGGCGCTTCCCGGGCCCGGGTCAAGCGGGTCGGGGAAGCCCCGTCCGGCCGGTTGCCCGAGGCCGCTCAGGCCTGGGGGAGTCCGTGACGTTCGGTGACTGAAGCGGCGGTTCCCGAGGTCGCAGGGGCCCCGGAAGTCCACTCGTATCCCGTACCACTCTGGTGTACCAAGGTGTCCGCGAAGGGGCGCGAAGGGTCGTCCGAGAAGTGCGCGCGCTCCGCGCGCTCCCATCCGTCCCAGAAGTCGGAAAGTTCGTGCCCGTCCCGGTTTCGCCCACGCCCCCAGGACATCTCGCGAGGGGTCTCCATCCACAGCAGCCGCGCCAGATGGGGGCGCAGCACCCGCCGCCCGGCCCCCACGCCCTCGACGAGCAGCACCGGGGCCGGCTCCAGTACCCGCTCCGCCCCGAAGCGGCGTTCCGTCCAGTCGTACGGGGCCCAGTGCGCGGCCCGTCCGGCGGCCAGCGGCTCCAGCACCTGCGCCCGCAGCCGCCCCCACCAGGCGAACAGCTCCTCATGGGTGGCCACGTCGTCCAGGTGCATCACCGGCGCGCCCCCCAGGGCTCCGGCGAGCCGCTGGGCGAAGGTGCTCTTCCCCGAACCGGCGTGCCCGTCGATGCCGATCAGCCGGACGGGACCGAGTGAGGGCGGCAGGGCGGCGAGCTCCCGCGCGAGTGACTCGAGTGACTGCTGTGGCTCCACCCGGCCAGCGTACGGCCCCAGGCCGTCTCTTCCGGATCTTGCCTGACCCGCGTCGCCCGGCACCGCACCTCGCTGCGTTGTCGAGGCTCCCGAGGACGTCCAGTAATCGGGAGCCTCTCCGCCTTGCGATGCACGGCACCGGACGACGCGGGCTTAACCGGCAAGATCCGAAAGAGACGGCCTAGCTACCCCCCGACACGGGCCCCGGGCTTCGCCGTCCCACCGCCGGGAACTGGAAGGGTGGAGCAGCCGAACCACCAGACCGACCCCCTGGGGGGATCACGCCGATGACCGCACCCACGCCACGCAGGGCCCTGCTGGCCGTCGCCCTCGCCGCCGCCACCGCGGCCACCGTCCCCGGCGGCCGGGCCTCGGCCGCCTCCGGCCAGGACGCCGCCGAGCCGGCCGCCCCCGAGCCCGCCACCCCCGGCCGGGACGCCGCCCCCGGGCCCGCCCCCGACGGCGGCGGCGCCGCGGCCCGGACGGTGGACAACCGGTTCTGGTACGCCCACGCCCACTGGCAGGCCGGCACCCACCGCGGCACCGCCGCCGTAGCCGGCGCCCGCCCCGGCCTGGAGATCGCGACCCCGGCGGGCCGCACCGAGTACACCGACCCCCACACGGCCAGGAAGACCACCTGGGAGTACGCCACCTGGACCTCCCCGGTGCACCGCTCCACCGTCCCCGCCACCGAGGCCATCGCCTCCTGGAACGCCGGCACCCCGGCCGGCACCTGGATCCAGACCGAGCTGCGCCCCGCCTACTCCGACGGCGCCCTCGGCCCCTGGTACGTGATGGGCCGCTGGGCCGCCGGGGACGGGGACATCCGCCGCACATCCGTCGACGGCCAGACCGACGGCAGGACCACCGTCTGGACCGACACCCTGGCCGTGGACGCCCCGGTCGCGGCCGCCGGGCTGCGCATCACCGGCTGGCAGCTGCGCCTCACCCTCCACCGCAAGCCCGGCGCCGGCCGGGGCCCCACGGTCTGGCTGGCCGGGGCGATGGTCTCCGGCGTCCCGGACCGGTTCACCGTCCCGGCAGCCGCCCCCTCCGGCGCGGCCCACGAGCTGAAGGTCCCGCGCTACTCGCAGGAGGTCCACGCCGGCCAGTACCCCGAGTACGACAACGGCGGCGAGGCCTGGTGCAGCCCCACCTCCTCCCAGATGATCATCGAATACTGGGGCCGCAAACCCAGCGCCTCCTCCCTGGCCTGGGTGCATCCGGGCTACGCCGACCCCCAGGTCTGCCACGCGGCCCGCTCCACCTACGACGCCGCCTACAAGGGCTGCGGGAACTGGCCCTTCAACGCCGCCTACGCCGCCACCTACCCCGGCCTGGCCGGGGTCGTCACCCGGCTGACCTCCCTCACCGACCTGGAGACCCTGGTCCGGGCCGGCATCCCGGCCATCACCTCCCAGTCCTTCCTGGCGGGGGAGCTCACCGGGGCCGGCTACGGCACCGCGGGCCACCTCATGACCGTGATCGGCTTCACCGCCGCCGGGGACGTGATCGCCAACGACCCCAACTCGGCGGACAACGCCGCCGTCCGCCGCGTCTACCGGCGCCGGGAGTGGGAGAACGTCTGGCTGCGCACGAAGCGCCGGAACGCGGCCGGGAAGACCGTCTCCGGCAGCGGCGGCGTCTGCTACCTCTACGCCCCGTGCCGGCCGAACGCGGACCAGATCAGGGCCCTGCGGGAGGTCGGGGTGCTGTGAGTGCGCAGGTCAGGAGCCGGCGCGGCGGCATTCCGGGAAAGGTCCACCGGCTCGAATGGCTTAACGGGCAAAATTCGGGCATAAAGGGCGTGTAAGGCTTCTCATAGGAGGCAGCCCACCATGACCACCCATTCGAGCATCGAACATCACCCGGACCTTGCCGAGATGCGGACTCGGTTCGAGCGGGTGACGAGCACCCCCGCCGCGCAGGCCGTGGAGGCACTGGCTCTGATCACGGGCCTGTACCTGGCGGCTTCGCCGTGGATCGCCGGGTTCAGCGCGCTGAGCCCGCTGGCCATCAACAACCTCATCGCCGGTCTGGCCTTCTGCCTGTGCATGGGCGGGCTGGGGTCGGCGTACGAGCGCACGCACGCGATGGCCTGGACGGCGGTCGCGATCGGCGCCTGGACGATCGTGGCCCCCTGGGTCATGGCCGGTGAGATGGACACGACCCGCAGTGTCGTCAGCAACGTCATCACCGGCGCGATCGCCCTGTGCCTCGGCCTGGCCATGGTGGCCATGGGCGGGCGTCAGAGCGCGACGACGACCTGACCGGGAGCCGCATCCCGGCGCCGGGCCCCGGCGGTGCCTCCGATCCGGAGGCGGCCGGGGCCCGGCGGCGTGACGCGTGCCACCCGTGAGCCTCGTCTCTACCGCGAAAGCCGCGAACGCTGGCACATTGGACGGCATGACCGCACACACCGCCGCCCTCACCGCCCGCGCCCGCCGCCTCGTCGGCACCGGGGGCCCCAAGGAAGACTCCGCCTGGCTGGAGCACGTGCTCGGCTGGACCCTGGTCGTCGTCGTGGCCATGTTCGTCACCCAGCTCGGCTGGCTGTGACCCCCGCCCCGGACCCTTGCCGGTCCGGGGTCGCCCTGCCGGTACGACGGCTGCGCGCGACGCTCGCCGTGATCGAGGGGTTCGTCCCCGAGTGTCCGGGTCCTCCAGCGGCTCTCGAGAAGATCCCGAGCAGCCCGGATGATCATGACAACCATGTACCGGTGACGTAAAGCGCCTGATCGGGCATACTCAACCCGCCGCAGCCACTGTTCGAACCCTTTCGTAACCCGGAAGGGCAGCATCGGCTGTGAGTACCGAGACCCGGCGGCGCGTCCCACACCTCACGCGTCGCCGCCGTGCCCGACGAGGGAGGAGAGCGCCGCCATGACAGACCGCGCCCCGCAGCCGGTGGACCGTCAGCTGCCCACCGAGGAGTCCCGGGACCTCCTCGCGCTCGTACGCGAGATCGCCCAGCGGGAGATCCGCCCGCAGGCCGCCGAGGAGGAGGAGACCGGCCGGTTCCCCCGGGAGGTCTTCACCCTGCTCTCCGAGGCCGGGCTGCTCGGACTTCCGTACGCCGGCGAGTTCGGCGGCGGGGAGCAGCCGTACGAGGTCTACCTCCAGGTGCTGGAGGAGCTCGCGGCCGCCCGCCTGACCGTCGGCCTCGGCGTCAGCGTGCACTCCCTGGCCTGCCACGGCCTCGCCGGATACGGCACCAAGGAGCAGCGGGCCGCGCACCTGCCCGACATGCTCGGCGGCGGGCTGCTCGGCGCGTACTGCCTCTCCGAGCCGGCCGCCGGCTCGGACGCCGCCTCGCTCACCACCAAGGCGGTGCGCGACGGCGACGACTGGGTGATCACCGGCACCAAGGCCTGGATCACGCACGGCGGGGTCGCCGACTTCTACACCGTCCTCGCGCGCACCGGAGCCCCGGGAGCCAAGGGCATCACGGCCTTCCTCGTGCCCGGCGACGCCCCCGGCCTGACGGCGGCTGTCCCGGAGAAGAAGATGGGCATGAAGGGCTCGCCCACCGCCCAGCTGCACTTCGACGGCGTCCGCGTGTCCGACGCCCGGCGGCTCGGCGAGGAGGGGCAGGGCTTCACCATCGCCCTGGCCGCCCTCGACGCGGGCCGGCTCGGGATCGCCGCCTGCGCCATCGGCGTCGCCCAGGCCGCCCTGGACGAGGCCCTGGCTTACGCGCTCGGCCGCAAGCAGTTCGGGCACCCGATCGCGGACTTCCAGGGGCTGCGCTTCATGCTCGCCGACATGGCCACCAAGATCGAGGCGGGCCGGGCGCTCTACCTCGCGGCCGCGCGGCTGCGCGACGCGGGCAAGCCCTTCTCCCGGCAGGCGGCGATGGCCAAGCTGTTCTGCACGGACGCGGCCATGGCCGTCACCACCGACGCGGTGCAGATCCTCGGCGGCTACGGCTACACCGCGGACTTCCCCGTGGAGCGGCTGATGCGCGAGGCGAAGGTGCTCCAGATCGTGGAGGGCACCAACCAGATCCAGCGCATGGTCATCGCCCGCCACCTGGCCGGTCCCGAGACCCGCTGACCGGGCCCTGAGGCCCCGGGCGCGGCGTCACGGTCCGTCGGGTCCGCCGAAGAGGGGCCCGCTCGGCCAGATCGGGGACGACGCGATCCGGGACCACTCCGGGTCGCGCCGTCCCGGCAGCGTCCGGCCGTCGGCGGCCCAGCGGGCGAGCAGGGCGCCGTAGATGGGCGGATCGGGATGCCGATGCCGCACCGCCTGCTGCGTCGACGGCTGCACCGGCTGCTGAGCCGGTTGCTGAACCGATTCTTCGTAACCGGGCGGGGTGGGGCGGCGTCGACGCCCCGCTCTCGGCGTGGCCGATTCGAGTGTGGTCATGCACGGCCAACGCGGGACCGGACGCACGGGTAACCCCTCGTCGCTCGCGCCCATCCGTTCGACGCTTCCCACCCCCCGTGGATCCCGGGTCGGAGATCATGGCCCGATGCGTACACACCACGTCGTACCGGCCGCCCTGGCCGTCACCGCGCTCCTCGCCCTCACCGGCTGCCAGGACGCGGAGCCCTCCGGCGAGGGCGCGGCCGATTCCGCCGGCTCCGCCCCCGCTAGACCGGCGGCCTCCGCCGCCGCCTCGGCCCCGGCGACGGCCAAGGCGCCCGACCCCGCGAAGCAGGGCAACCTCCCCGACCTCGTCGGCAAGGGCCTCCAGGCCGCGCAGGACCAGGCGCAGGCGGCCGGCTTCTACGACCTGACCTCGCACGACGGCCTGGGCCGTGGCCGGGCCCAGGCCCTCGACCGGAACTGGAAGGTCTGCTTCCAGAGCCCCGGCCCGGGCGCCGCGGCCACCAATGCCAGGATCGACCTCGGCGCGGTGCGGCTCGAAGAGACCTGCCCCGCCTCGGACCCCGCCCTGCCGTCGGCGGCGCCCGGCACGATGCCGGACTTCTTCGCCAAGTCCGTGCGGGCCGCCCGCGAGTCCCTGCCGTCCAGCACGAGCTTCACCATCAAGGACGCGCGGCTGGACCGGGTGGTGCTCCAGGAGACGAACTGGCAGGTGTGCGCCCAGCTCCCGAAGTCCGGCAATCCGTTCAACGGCCAGCCGGTGGAGCTGAACGTCGTCAGGTTCGGCGAGACCTGCCCCTGACCCCCCGGTGCGGGGGTGGGGGCGAAGGCATGTCGGGGCCCTGTGCGGTGGCCCGCCGTGCCGCGCTGTCAGGGTGTGCCGGAACTCTGGCCCCGGGCACGGTGTCTGACGTACCGTCATATCCGCCGAGCCGCAGCCCACCCCCGTGCCCAGGAGGTTTGCCATGCCCGCGGACCGCCCCGTCCCCCTCGACGAATACCCCGTCCACCAGGCCCCGCTGTCGATGAAGCACCTCGTCAGCGGCGACCGCAACGCCTACGACCGCTGCATCTTCCACGTCTTCGACCACGCCGGCCGCGCCGTCCTCATCCTCGGCCTCGGCGTCTACCCCAACGCCGGGGTCATCGACGCCTACGCGACCCTGCGCCTGGGCGACGAGCTCCTCGCCGTCCGCGCCTCCGACGCCCTCACCGACGACCGGATGAACCTCTCGGTCGGCCCCCTGTCGATCACCGTCGACGTACCGCTCAAGCGGCTCACCCTGCGCTGCGACCCGGACCCGGCGGACCCGCACGGGCTCTCGTACGACATCACCTGGACCGCCGAGTTCCCCGCCGTCTGGGAGCCCCACCACGTCCAGCGCCGCGGCGACCGCCTCATGCTCGAAGGCCGCCGCTTCGTCCAGGCGGGCAACGTCACCGGCACCATCCGCGCCCGGGGCGAGGAGCACACCCTCACCCCGGGGGAGTGGACCGGCACCCGCGACCGCAGCTGGGGCGTGCGCCCGATACCCGGCGAGGACGGCGGCCGGGCCGCCGAGGAGCACCGCCCCGAAGGGTTCCACTGGCTCTGGATCCCCGTCCGCTTCGAGGACCGCTTCCTGATGGTCATCGCCCAGGAGGACGCCGACGGCCACCGCACCCTGAACGAGGCGGTCCAGGTCTTCCCCGAGGACAGCGGCCGCCACGACGTCCAGCTCGGCTGGCCGCAGACCGAGATCCGCTACCGGCCCGGCACCCGCCACCCCGAAAGCGCCGTCGTCCACCTCGCCGACCCCTCCCGCAAACCCCTCGAACTCGGCGTGCGGATCCTGAACTCCTCCCCGCTCGCCGTCGGCGCCGGCTACCCGCCCGCCACCGACTGGCAGCACGGCACCTGGCAGGGCCGGGGCTGGACCGACCGCCGCACCTACGACCTCTCCGACCCGGCCGCCCACCCCATGGCCGCCTTCGGGGTCACCGACCACTCGGCCCGCTTCACCCTCGACGGCCGGACCGGCTTCGGGATCTTCGAGCACGGCAGCTTCGGCCGGCACGACCCGAGCGGCTTCACCGACTACTCCTCCGTCGCGCAGTAGGAAATTCGCACAGTAGGAAAGGGGCTCATCCATGGCCACGGCTCCACGTCCCCGCACCTCCACCCGCGAGCCCGAGGAACTCGGCCGCCGCCTCGCGGCCTGGCTCGACGGCCGGCTCCCCGGCGCGAAGGTCACCAACACCTCCGTCCCCGGCTCCAACGGCATGTCCAGCGAGACCCTGCTCTTCGACATCGAGCACCCCGACGCCCCCGTCCGCGCCTGCGCCCTGCGGCTGGCCGCCGACCCGGCCGCCTACACCGTCTTCCCCACCTACGACATGCCGCGCCAGCACCGCGTGATGAGCCTGGTGGCCGAGCACACCGACCTCCCCGTCCCGCGCGTGCTGTGGCTGGAGGAGGACCAGGCCCCGCTCGGGGCGCCCTTCTTCGTGATGGCCCGCGCCGAGGGCCGCGTACCGCCCGACGTCATGCCCTACACCTACGAGGGGAACTGGCTGCACTCCGCCAGCGACGCCGAGCGCGCCGAACTCCAGGAGGCGAGCATCTCCCTGCTGGCCCGGCTGCACGACCGGTTCCCCGCGAAGGAGGCCGAGTTCCTGCTGGCGGCGGGCGAGGGCAGCCCGCTGCGCCGCCACGTCGACGCGCAGCGCGCCTACTACGAGTGGGTGGTCTCGGGCCTGGCTCGCTCACCGCTCCTGGAGCGGGCCTTCGACCGGCTGGAGGAACTCTGGCCGGCCGACGAGGGCGATCCGGTCCTCAACTGGGGGGACGCCCGCATCGGCAACGTCATCTACGACGGCTTCCAGCCGGCGGCGGTCCTCGACTGGGAGATGGCGGCCTACGCCCCGCGCGAGGTCGACCTCGGCTGGACGGTCTACCTGCACCGCTTCTTCCAGGACCTGACCGTGGGCTTCGGCCAGCCCGGCCTGCCGGACTTCCTGCGCCGCGAGGACCTCGAGCGCCGGTACGCCGAGCTCACCGGGCACGCCCCGCGGGACATGGAGTTCCACACCCTGTACGCAGCCCTGCGGCACGGGATCGTGATGCTGCGCATCGCCTACCGGCAGGCGTACTTCGGCGAGGTGGAGATCCCCGCCGATCCGGACGGCCTGATCCTGCACCACGCCAGCCTGGCCGGCATGGTGCAGGGCACGTACTGGTAGACCGGGCGACGCCCGCGGATCAGGCGGCCTGTGCGTGCTGGCTCATCCGCGGCAGCGGGACCTCGGCGGGACGCACGGGACGCGACCCCGGACCGCCCACGTGCGAGAAGGGCTGCGTCCGCCAGTCCAGCCCCTGCGGCAGGTCGAGGTGCACGACGGCCTCGAGCTCCTGCTGCTCCGGCAGGAGCAGGCCCACCGTCGGCAGCGCGTCCGAGACCGGCCGGCCGGTGCCCGCGCACACCGTGAGCCCGAAGGGGTTCCACGGGGTCAGGCACAGCGCGTGCTGCGGGAGGTGCTCCTCCTCCGCGACGAGGGCGACGGACTGCCCGCAGTCGGGGCAGACGGCGTGGCGGATCTCGAAGTCCTCGGCGTCGCCGGGTTCGAGGTAGTCCCCGTCGTCCGCGTACTCGGTCTCGACGGATTCCAGGGGCTCCGGTTCGGTGCGACCGGCGCGCTTGGTGTTCAGCATGGATGTACTCCCCCTTGGGTGGGCCGGGCGGGCAGGTTCTTCGGCCACGGCCACACCAAGCACTTCCCGCCGCGCGGCACGAGTAACCACCAGAGCGGGATGTACGCCCGTACACGCCTGTGGCCTTGGTCACATGCCCGGCGCAGGTGCCACTTCTGCGTGGACACCGCTGTGCCTGGAGCCGCTCTGGGCAATAGGTTGAGCGGCTATGAGCGCAATGGAGGAGCTGGACCGCCAGATCGTGGATCTGCTCGTGCGGGACGGGCGGATGAGCTACACGGACCTGGGCAAGGCCACCGGACTGTCCACGTCGGCGGTCCACCAGCGAGTACGCCGGCTGGAGCAGCGCGGAGTGATCCGCGGCTACGCGGCCGTGGTCGACCCGGAGGCGGTGGGCCTGCCGCTGACCGCCTTCATCTCGGTCAAGCCGTTCGACCCGAGCGCGCCCGACGACATCGCCGACCGGCTGGCGGGCGTACCCGAGATCGAGGCCTGCCACAGCGTCGCGGGCGACGAGAACTACATCCTCAAGGTCCGCGTGGCCACCCCCCTGGAACTCGAGGACCTCCTCGGCCGCCTCCGCGCCCTGGCCCACGTCTCCACCCGCACCACAGTGGTCCTCTCCACCCCCTACGAAGCCCGCCCACCCCGAGTCTGATCTTTTCGGCGCCGCTCGCGCGGCTCGGCCCTGGCGGGCCACGCCTTCTTCACGCGCCGCTCGCGCGGCTCGGCCGCAGGCGGCCTCCCCGGCTTCGCGCCGCTGCGCCGTCCTCCGGCCGTCGGGCCGGGGCGGAGCCTCGATCCTTCGAGCCCCGCCGGCGTTTGAGGCGCGGGTCCGGGCAGAGCCCGGGGAACGGTGGAAGGGCGGGCAGGGGACAGCTCCGCAGGGCACACCCGCCCACCCGGGGAAAACCGCGGCCGGCGGAGGGGCGAGACTGGTCCCCATGACCGACCGCACCCCCTCCGCCGACGCCGCCGGAGCCGCCGCCACCGCCCCCACCCGCACCGTCCTCCTCCGCGGAGGCGAGGTACACAGCCCCGCCGACCCCTTCGCCACCGCGATGGTCGTCGAGCGCGGCCGTGTCGCCTGGGTCGGCTCCGAGGGCGCCGCCGACGCCTTCGCGCAGGGCGTGGACGAGGTCGTCGACCTCGGCGGGGCGCTCGTCACGCCCGCCTTCACCGACGCCCACGTGCACGCCACCTCCGCCGGCCTCGCCCTCACCGGCCTCGACCTGACGGGCGCCCGCTCGCTGGCGCAGGCGCTGGACCTCGTACGGGCGTACGCCGCCCGGCGGCCCGCCGACCGGGTGCTCCTCGGCCACGGCTGGGACGCCGCCCGGTGGCCCGAGCGCCGCGCCCCGCGCCGGGCCGAGCTCGACGAGGCCGCCGGGGGCCGCCCGCTGTACCTGAGCCGGATCGACGTGCACTCGGCCGTGGTCACCACCGCCCTGCTCGACCTCGTCCCCGGCGTGCACCCGCACGGCGACGAGCCGCTGACCCGCGACGACCACCACGCCGTACGGCGCGCCGCGCTGGCCGCCGTCACCCCCGCCCAGCGCGCCGAGGCGCAGCGGGCCGCCCTGGACCGGGCGGCCTCCCTCGGCATCGGCTCCGTGCACGAGTGCGGCGGGCCCGACATCTCCTCCGCCGAGGACTTCGCCGGCCTGCTGGGCCTGGCCGGGGAGCGGCCGGGGCCGCGCGTCTTCGGGTACTGGGCCGACCGGGACCTCGCCCTGGCGCAGGAACTCGGCGCGGTCGGCGCCGCGGGCGACCTCTTCGTGGACGGGGCGCTCGGCTCGCACACCGCCTGCCTGCACGCCCCGTACGCCGACGCCCCGCACACCGGGACCGGCTACCTGGACGCCGGCGCGGTCGCCGAGCACGTCGCCGCCTGCACCGAGGCGGGCCTCCAGGCCGGATTCCACGCCATCGGGGACGCCGCGGTCACCGCCGTCGTGGAGGGCGTCCGCGCGGCCGCAGAGAAGGTCGGCACGGCCCGGATCCGGGCCGCCCGGCACCGGGTCGAGCACGCCGAGATGATGACCCCGGCCACCATCGCCGCCTTCGCGGAACTCGGCCTCACCGCCTCCGTGCAGCCCGCCTTCGACGCCGCCTGGGGCGGGGACGAGGGGATGTACGCGGACCGCCTCGGCGTCGACCGGGCCCGGACCCTGAACCCGTACGCGGCCATGCTCAAGGCCGGGGTCCCGCTGGCCTTCGGCTCGGACGCGCCCGTCACCCCGCTCGACCCGTGGGGCACCGTGCGCGCCGCCGCCTTCCACCGGACCGCCGAGCACCGGATCTCCGTACGGGCCGCCTTCGCCGCCCACACCCGGGGCGGCTGGCGGGCCCTGGGCCGCGACGACGCGGGCGTCCTGGTGCCCGGCGCCCCGGCCGACTACGCGGTCTGGCAGACCGGCGAACTGGTGGTCCAGGCCCCCGACGACCGGGTCGCCCGCTGGTCCACCGACCCCCGCTCCGGCACTCCGGGACTGCCCGATCTGAGCCCCGGCGGGGCCCTGCCGGTGTGCCTGGCGACGGTGGTCGGCGGCCGGGAGGTATTCGTACGCCCACAGGGGTGATCCACCGGGCCTCGGTGCGGTACGGGCGGTCCGACCCGGATAGGTTCGGCCGGGTCCACCACAGGACGTCCTTACCGGACGGATCCGTCCGCTCCGCGCGCCCGCGCCTCGGGGGCGAGGGAAGGTTTCGCCGGTGGGGGCACTCCCGGCCGCGGCCGGGGGAGGGTGGCCCCGGATCGGGCCCGGCGGCCCAGTAGACAACGGTCACGGCGGCCCGCAGCCAGCGGGAGCCGGTCCGGCCCGAAGGACCGCCGGTCCCGGTCGCTGTTCTAAAATCGTCCTGTTGTGACGGGATGTACGAAGAACACACAAGGGGACCCAGTGAGCGACGGCGGACAGCGGACCTACGGGCCGCTCGGCACCACCCTGGTGATCATTCCGACGTACAACGAAGCCGAGAACATCGGGCTGATCACCGGCCGGGTGCGCGCAGCGGTCCCCGAGGCGCACATCCTGGTGGCGGACGACAACAGCCCCGACGGCACCGGCAAGCTCGCCGACGAGCTGGCGGCCGCCGACGACCACATCCACGTGATGCACCGCAAGGGCAAGGAAGGCCTCGGCGCCGCCTACCTGGCGGGCTTCGCCTGGGGTCTGGAACACGGCTACGGGGTCATCGTCGAGATGGACGCCGACGGCTCCCACCAGCCGGAGGAGCTGCCCCGGCTGCTGACCGCGCTGGGCGGCGCCGACCTCGTGCTCGGCTCCCGCTGGGTGCCGGGCGGCCGGGTCGTCAACTGGCCCAAGAGCCGCGAGTTCCTCTCCCGCGGCGGATCAACCTACTCCCGGCTGATGCTGGACGTCCCGATCCGCGACGTCACCGGCGGCTACCGCGCCTTCCGGCGGGAGACCCTGGAGGGGCTCGGCCTGGACGAGGTCGCCTCGGCGGGCTACTGCTTCCAGGTGGACCTGGCCCGCCGCGCCGTCCGCAAGGGCTTCCGGGTGGTGGAGGTGCCCATCACCTTCGTCGAGCGCGAACTCGGCGACAGCAAGATGAGCAAGGACATCGTCGTCGAGGCCCTGTGGCGGGTCACCCAGTGGGGTCTGAAGGAGCGCGCCGCCAAGCTGGCCGGGAAGCGCCCCGCCTGACATCCCCTAGGGGATGTCCGGTACCTCCGGCCGAGCCCGCTTTCGGGCGGGCCCAGGCACACTGGGGGGTATGACGACCGGCACTGGATCACCAGGGAAGGGCACTTCGACGGCCCCCCGGCGGCGCTCGCCCGCCCGTACCTTCCTCCCCCTGGCGGTCGCCGCCTGGCTGATCCTGGAGATCTGGCTGCTCAGCCTGGTCGCCGGAGCGGCCGGCGGGTTCACCGTCGCGGCGCTGCTCGCGGGCGGGCTGGTACTCGGCGTGGTGGTCATCAAGCGTGCCGGGCGGCGTGCCTTCAAGAACCTCACGCGCAGCTTCCAGCAGGCCCAGGAGCAGGCGATGGCGGGCGGGATACCGGCCGCCCCGCAGCCCCCGAAGGGCTCCGGCAATGCCATGACCATGCTGGCCGGGCTGCTGCTGATCATGCCCGGGCTGCTCTCCGACCTGGCCGGCCTGCTCCTGCTGCTGCCGCCCGTGCGGGCCTTCGTGGGCCGCCGGGCCGAGCGCACGCTGGAGCGGAAGATGGCCGCGGGCGCCCCGGGCGGCTTCGGTGACGCCTTCACGCAGGCGCGTATCCACCACCCCGACGGCAAGGTCGTCCAGGGCGAGGTCATCCGGGAGGACGGCCCGGCCCGGCAGCCGGGCCCGGGCCCGGACGGCGGCCACCGGCCCCCGCTGACCCCGTAGCGCCACCCGACGAGGCATAACCGCAGAGACGAGCCATAACCGCAGAACGGAAAAGCCGAGGGGCCCCGCCACTGGTGTGGCGGGGCCCCTCGGCTTTTTCGGTGTCCGCGGTCAGGCGGACTTGCGGCTGTCCCGCGGATGCACGGCAATGTTCATGGCGCCGGAACGCAGGACCGCCAGCCTCTCGGCCAGCACTTCCTCCAGCTCCTCGCGGGTGCGCCGCTCCATGAGCATGTCCCAGTGCGTTCGCGCAGGCTTGCCCTTCTTCTCTTCGGGCCCGTCCCCGTCCACCAGGAGTGCCATGGCGCCGCACGCCTTGCACTCCCACTCCGGCGGAATTTCTGCCTCAACCGAGAACGGCATCTCAAATCGATGTCCGTTCTGGCATGCGTACTCCACCGCCTGGCGCGGGGCCAGATCGATGCCGCGGTCCGTCTCGTAGCTGGTAACCACGAGCCGCGTACCGCGGAGAGCTCGCTCACTCATGAATCGTGCCTCCCGGGCTTGTCGCCCACAGGACAGGTGTCGCTGTCGTCGTCATCCGGTCAACGTCCGGTCGGCGGTATAGATTCCCGCTCCGGGTCATGCGTCGCCCGTCGTGCCGCCCCTTGTTGTACCCACCAGTGCCCGTTTTGTCACATCTGGCAGCAGATGTCACCCAACGTCTACACTTCTTAAGCGCGCAGTAACGGTCCGCCTGGCAGGCCAAAGGCGTACACTACCGGCCCTTTGCCGCAACGTCGAAATTCGTTCGGAATTCGTTCGTGAGTCCGGGTGGGGACGGGCGGCGGACGGGCCGGATCCGGGCCCGGGCGGGCCCGGATCCGCGCTTCAGACGCGTACGGGAACAGGATTCCCCGCCGCCTCCACCGCGCGCCGCACCGGCACCCGCGCGAGGAGCACGAAACCCAGTGCGAAGAAGACCACCAACGAGATGATCGCGTCCCGGTAGCTGCCCGTGAGCTGGTAGGTGAGCCCGAACACGAGCGGCCCGACCCAGCTGAGCCCCCGGTCGCTCATCTCGTACGCCGAGAAGTACTCGGCCTCCTTGCCCGCCGGCACCAGGTGCGAGAACAGCGATCGCGACAGCGCCTGGCTGCCGCCCAGGACCAGCCCGATCATCGCGGCGAGTGCGAAGAACCACATCGGGGTCCTGGCCGGCAGGAAGTACCCGGCCGCCAGCGTCAGCGCCCACGCGGCCAGCGAACCGAGGATCGTCCGCTTCGCCCCGTACACGCGGGCCAGCCGGCCCATCGCCAGCGCGCCGACGACCGCCAGCACCTGCACCAGCAGCACCGCGCCGATCAGCGTGGACTGCTCCAGCTCCAGCTCCTCCGAGCCGTAGATGGAGGCCTGGGAGATCACGGTCTGCACGCCGTCGTTGTAGATCAGGTAGGCGAGCAGGAACGACAGGGTCAGCGGGTAGCGCCGCATGTCCTTGAAGGTGGCCACCAGCTGCTTCCAGCCGCTGACGGCCGGTGCCGTGCCCGCCTCCCGGACCACCGCCCGGTCCCGCAGCCGGCGCAGCGGGATCAGGGCGAAGGCCCCCCACCACAGGCCCGCCGAGGCCAGGCAGATCCGTACGGCCTCGCCCTCGGAGAGGCCGAAGGAGTCGTGGCCCGTGTAGAGCACCAGGTTCACCACGAGCATCAGCGAGCCCGCGGTGTAGCCGAAGGCCCAGCCCCGCGAGGAGACCGTGTCCCGCTCGTCCGGAGTGGAGATCTGCGGCAGGTACGCGTTGTAGAGCACCATCGAGACGGACAGCGAGGCGTTCGCCACGATCAGCAGCAGCCCGCCCAGCAGGTAGCGCTCACCGCCCAGGAAGAACATTCCGGCCGTCGCCGCGGCGCCCGTGTACGCGGCCACCGCCAGCAGCGGCTTCTTCCGGCCGGTCCGGTCCGCGACCGCGCCGGCCAGCGGCATCAGCAGGACGGCCAGGATCACCGAGGCCGAGACCGAGTAGGCGAAGAAGGACCCGGCCCGCACCGGGATGCCCAGCGGGTGCACGAAGCCCTCGGCGTCGGCGGCGGCCTTGGCGATCGAGGTCAGGTACGGCCCGAGGAACACGGTGAGCACGCTCGCCGAGTACACGGACACGGCGAAGTCGTAGAAGTACCAGCCGCGCTGCTCGCGCCTGCGTGCGGCCTTCGCCGCGGCGGCCGGTCTGCCGTCCTCGGCCCCGGATTCCGCTTCGTCTTCGGTCTGCGCACTCATCGGTGCCCCCTCGCTGGTCCCCGTACCGCACGGCCCGCCGGACCCGGCGCGGGCACCTGCGGCCGTGTCAGGCCCAGTCCCCGCGCCGGTCCAGCACCGTGCGCAAGATGTCGATCCGGTCGGTCATGATGCCATCGACACCCAGGTCGAGGAGAGACTCCATACGTTCCGGTTCGTTCACGGTCCACACGTGCACCTGGAGGCCCCGCTCGTGCGCGGTCCGTACGAAGCGCCGGTCGACCACCCGGATGCCCGCCTGGGTCTCCGGAACCTGCGCCGCCACCGCGCCCACGCGCAGGGCCGCCGGGATCGCGAAGGAGCGCAGCCGCAGCCCGACCACCCCGCGCACCCCGTACGAGGTCGCCAGCCGGGGCCCGGCGATCTTCTGGGCCCGGGCCACCCGGCTCTCCGAGAAGGAGCCCACGCACACCCGGTCCCAGACCCCGGCCCGCGCGATCAGGTTCACCAGCGGGTGCAGGGCCGACTCGTCCTTGAGGTCCACGTTCCAGCGGGCCTCGGGGAACTCCTCCAGCAGGTCCTCGAACAGCGCCAGCGGCTCGGTCCCCGCCACCCGCGCCTCGCGCACCCGGCTCCAGGGCAGCTCCCGGATCCGGCCCCGCGCGTCCGTGACCCGGTCCAGCGTCGCGTCGTGGAAGGCCACCAGCTTCCCGTCGGCCGTCGCGTGCACATCGGTCTCGAAGTACCGGTAGCCCGCGGCGGCCGCCCGGTGGAAGGCGGCGGCGGTGTTCTCCAGCCCGTCCGCGGCCCCGCCCCGGTGGGCGAAGGGGATCGGGGCCGGGTGGTCCAGATAGGGGTGGCGAAGGCGTACGTGAGTCACGGCGGCAGTATGCCCGCTGGGTCCCGTGGGACGGGAGCGGCGCGGGGTCGGCGCGGAAGCGGTCGATTGGCGGGACGGTGAACGCCGGGCCCGCGGGTGCGCCCCCGTGCCACCCCCCCTGGCCCGAATGGACCGCCCCGTGACAGTCTGGGGGCCGCGCAGCCAATCCAATACCGGCCCCGGCCCCCGCCCGCCGAGGCCAATTCGACGAAGGTGGACCTGACCTCATGGCTCAGTGGACCTCAGCGGTCGGTGCCGCCCAGCTCGCCCGGCTCATCGGCTCGCAGCAGGACCGGCCCGGCCCGCCCGGCGCCCGCAAGGCGCCCGCGTACCGGACCCTGGCCGACGGCATCCGGCTGCTCGTCCTCGAGGGCCGCGTCCCCGTCGCCGCCCGGCTGCCCGCCGAGCGGGAGCTGGCCGTGGCCCTGTCCCTCAGTCGCACCACCGTCGCCGCCGCGTACGAGGCCCTGCGCGGCGAGGGCTTCCTCGAATCCCGCCGGGGCGCGGGCAGCTGGACCGCCGTGCCGGCCGGGAACCCGCTCCCGGCCCGAGGCCTGGAACCGCTCCCGCCCGAGTCCCTCGGCTCGATGATCGACCTCGGCTGCGCGGCCCTCCCGGCCCCCGAGCCCTGGCTCACCAAGGCCGTCCAGGGCGCCCTGGAGGAACTCCCGCCCTACGCGCACACCCACGGGGACTACCCGGCGGGCCTGCCCGCGCTGCGCCGGATGCTCGCCGACCGCTACACCGAGCGCGGAATCCCGACCATGCCCGAGCAGATCATGGTCACGACCGGGGCGATGGGCGCCATCGACGCCATCTGCAGCCTCTTCGCGGGCCGGGGCGAGCGGATCGCCGTCGAGTCCCCGTCCTACGCCAACATCCTCCAGCTCATGCGCGCGGCCGAGGCCCGCCTGGTGCCCGTCGCGATGGCGCCCGGGCTGAGCGGCTGGGACATGGACGTCTGGCGGCAGGTGCTGCGCGACTCGGCTCCCCGCCTCGCGTACGTCGTCGCCGACTTCCACAACCCGACCGGGGCCCTGGCCTCCGAGGAGCAGCGCCGCGCGATGGTCGAGGCCGCGCGTTCCGCCGGCACCGTGCTGATCGCCGACGAGACCATGGCCGAACTGCGGCTGGACCCGGACCTCGCCATGCCGCGCCCGGTCTGCTCCTTCGACCCGGCCGGCTCCACGGTGATCACCGTCGGCTCCGCCAGCAAGGCCTTCTGGGCGGGGATGCGGATCGGCTGGGTCCGGGCGGCCCCCGACATCATCCGCAGCCTGGTCGCGGCGCGCGCGTACGCCGACCTCGGCACGCCGGTGCTGGAGCAGCTCGCGGTGAACTGGCTGATGCGGACCGGAGGCTGGACGGAGGCCGTTCGGCTGCGCCGCGACCAGGCCCGGGAGAACCGGGACGCGCTCGTCACGGCGGTCCGCCGGGAACTGCCGGACTGGGAGTTCGAGGTACCGCGCGGAGGGCTCACCCTGTGGGCCCGGGCGGGCGGGCTGTCCGGCTCGAGGCTGGCAGAGGTGGGGGAGCGGGTCGGCGTACGCGTCCCCTCGGGCCCCCGGTTCGGGGTCGACGGGGCCTTCGAGGGCTACGTCCGGCTGCCCTTCACGGTGGGCGGGCCGGTGGCCGACGAGGCCGCCGCGCGCCTGGCGGCGGCGGCCCGCCTGGTCGGCACGGGAGCGGGCGGCAGCGGGGCGGAGCCCCCGCGCACGTTCGTGGCGTAGGAGGGCGGGTTCAGGGGGCCTCCGCCGGGACCTCCGGGATGTCCGTGGCTTCGATCGAGGAGGGCTGGGGCTGGACCTGGAGCGGCCTGGACGGGCTCGCCGGGCCCCCGCCGCCCTGGCCGGGCGCCTGCCGCTCGGGCAGCAGCTCCAGCACCGCCTGCCGGTGGGCGGGGTGCGTGGCGTCGTCGTACGGGTCCGGTGTGGCCGGCACCTGGAGGCGGTGCACGGGCCCCGTGCCCAGCCGCGCGTACCCGCGGCCCGGCGGCAGCTGCGGGGGCGGGGTGGTGTGCGGGGGCAGCCCCAGGACGTCGGCGACCTGCTGGGCCGGGGCCGGGCCGAGGACGACGCGGGCGCGGGTGTGCTGCCAGACGGGGTCGCCCAGCAGCTCCAGGTGGTCGAAATGCTCGGCGACGACCACCGTGATGTGCGCGGCGCGGCCGTGCCGCAGCGGCACCTGGAGCTGGCCCAGGGGGTCCGGGCGGCCGTCGGCGGCCGCGAGGTGCGCGAGCACGCTGGGCCGGTCCAGGAGGATCCACAGCGGGCGCCGGGCGTCCTCGGGCGCGGGGCGGCCCGCCTCACGGGCCCGGTGCGTGGCGATCAGGCGCCGCTCGGTCTCGTTCGCCGCCCACTCGACGGTGGCCAGCGCCCCGGTGGGGCCGCACTCGACGGCCAGGACGCCGGCCCGGCCGGTCAGGCAGGCGTACTCGCCGCTGCCGCCGCCCTCCACGATCATCACCTCGCCGCCGTGCCGCAGGGCCTGGAGGGCGATCGAGCGCAGCAGCGTGGAGGTGCCGCTGCCGGGCTGGCCGACGGCCAGCAGGTGCGGTTCGGCGGCGCGGGGGCCGGTCCGCCAGATCACGGGCGGTACGTCGGCCGGCTCGTCGCCCTCCATCACGGGCAGGGTGCGCTGCACGCCGCCGGGGTCGGTGAAGCCGAGGACGGTCTCGCCCGGGGAGGTCACGAAGGGCTGGGCGGCGATACCGGTGGGCAGCGCCGCCAGCACCCGCAGGTCGAGCAGGTTGCCCTCCTCGTCCCAGTCGAAGAGGTACTCCCGCCCGCGCCCGGACTTGGCGTGCAGCAGGGCCTCGATCCGGGCCCGCGAGGCGCTCTCGCCGTCGGTGAAGTAGGCCGGGTAGCGGATGCGCAGCCGGCTCACGCGGCCCGCCTCGTCGAAGGCGTAGCCGCTGAAGGCCTCCTCCCAGTCCCCGCCGTGGGCGAAGAGCGGACTGGGGTCCTCCGGGGTGGAGAAGTACGGCACGAGGGCTTCGTACAGCGAGCGGAGCCGTTCGGTCTCGGCGTCGCTGGGCCCGGACCTCGCCGGGGAGCGGTCGCGCCCGTGCCAGGCCGCGGCCGCCATGAGGGTGATCAGGGCGGCGAGGGGGCCGTAGGGGACGAGGGCGACCACGAGGACGCAGGCGGCCCCCAGGAACAGGGCGGGACCGCGCTTGTCCTTGGGGGTCGCGGCCCATCTGCGCCGCCCGGCGCCGGCCAGGACGCGCAGGCCGCGTCCGATGACGAGGAGCGGATGGAGCACGTCCGTGGCGCTGTCGGCCGCGGTGCGGGCGAGGTCGCGGCCCCTGGTGAGCGACGCGGTGCCGCTGCTGAGGATGCGGGGGAGGGGGCGCCGGGCCACGGTCGTCTCCTGGAGTCGTGGTGGTGCGGGACTGTGACGTCAGGGCCCGGGCGCTGCGGGCCTGGGCGGTGCCCAGGCGCCGGGGCGGGCCGCGGGCCCGATCCTCAGGACACCCGCTGGGGGTGTCCTGCGGACACCCTTAGAGCTTGATTCCGCCGAGGAGGCTCGCGAGGCTGGCCGTACTGGCCGTGATGCTCGGGGCGATGGCGGAGCCGGCCAGGAAGAAGCCGAACAGCGCGCAGACGAAGGCGTGCGTCAGCTTCATCCCGTCCTTCTTGAAGAACAGGAAGCAGATGATGCCGAGCAGGACGACACCTGAGATGGACAGGACCATGGGACGTTCTCCTGGTGGGTTGGGGCTCCTGGTGGGTGGGGACGGTCACCATCAGTTGTTCCAGGCTCACAGGAAGTATCAATGCGATAAAAGGTGCATACGGGTGAATCCTGGCTTTTTTCACTTGACCGGCCCCGCCTGACTGGCGCGTCCGGCGCGCAGGATGTCGGGGCGGGCGCCGACAGGCATCCTTGCCTCGGACCGGCCCCCTCATGTCCCGGGCCGGGCGCTACCCTGGCGATTCACCCGTACGGAGGCAGTGCCGTACACCCCCCTGCCCTCCCGGCCTGGCCCGATACCGGGAGGCGGTGGGACTCCCGCCGATGAGCCGGGGAACGAAGAGAGCGAAAGGCGGTACGACCCATGAGCGAGCACCAGGACGCCCCCGACGAGGACGTCATCGAACTGGCCGGCAAGATCTTCGACCTCGCCCGTCAGGGTGAGACCGCGACGCTGGCCGCCTACCTGGACGCCGGGGTCCCCGCGACCCTCACCAACGACCGCGGCGACACCCTCGTCATGCTCGCCGCCTACCACGGCCACGCCGACGCCGTCACGGCCCTGCTGGAGCACGGCGCCGAGGCGGACCGCGCCAACGACCGCGGCCAGACCCCGCTCGCCGGAGCGGTCTTCAAGGGCGAGGAGGCCGTCATCCGCGCGCTGCTCGCCGGCGGGGCCGACCCGAACGCCGGAACTCCCTCCGCCGTGGACACGGCCCGCATGTTCAACAAGGCCGACCTGCTGGAACTGTTCGGAGCCAAGTAGTCCGCTTTTTGCCGTGCCCCGCCCGGCCCGGACGGCCCCGCCACCTCACGGCTTGGTCACGGCGCCCTTAAATGTGGTCGCGGCGCACAAACCGCCTGGGTCATCATGGCGTCGGATTCGATTCGCAGACATGACGGACGGGCAGGAGCGGGCTGGACACGACGGGTGTCCACACCCACCCCTGCCGCACCGGCCGGCACGGACGCGAAGCACCGACGAGAGTGAGAAGGCAATGGTCTACATCGAGCGGAACCAGACGGCGGACGTCCTCACATGCTGTTACGCGGCTCTGTGAATCCCGATTCCCGGTCGCGTCCCCAGCTTGATTTGAGGCCATTCCCATGTTCGAACCAGTCATAGCGCCGAGCGGCACCCTGCTCGGGCTCCTCCAGCGGGGCCGCGGCGACGGCACGCTGCACGCCCTCGCGGCGTCCAGGCCCGAGGCCCTCGCGGCCCTCGACCAGTGTGTGCTCCGCGACCCGCGCCAGGACTGGCAGGTCGAGAACCGCTCCCTGTACTACGCCCGCCTGTACCTGGATCTCGACGGCCCCCTCGGCGAGATCGAGGCCCACCTCTTCAGCGCCGACGACCTCGTCGACGAGGACGACCACCGGACCGGCCTCGCCCTGTCCGTGCTGGGACACCTCGCCTCCTACGGCCGTGACGACGCGCTGATGCTGCTGCGCCGCTACGCCGCCTCCGGAGCCAACTGGGCCTGGGCCCTCGACGAGCTCGCCCTGCGCGACGACGACGGGGGGCTGCGGTCCCTCGCCGCCCCCGTGCTCGCCCGGTTCCCCGCCACCGCCGAGGGCGAGGCGCGGCTGGCCGCCGCCGTCCGCGACGCCTACGAGCCCCGGCCGTGGGCCTTGTGGGAGGGGTTGCCCGCCTACGCGGAGCGCCTGCGCGCAGCCCGCCAGCAGGGCTCCTTCGACCGCTGGCAGCGCCAGATGAACCCCAGCGGCCCCCAGCCCGGCTGGGGCGTCCAGGCCGTCTTCGACTGGGCCGCCGACGGGCTCCGCCGGGGCACCCCCCTGCACGTGCCCGCAGCGCGCTGCCTCGCCGCCGTGGCGGCCCCCGAGGACCGCTCCGCCATCCTCGCGGCCGCCGCCGGAGCCTGTGGCGAGGCCGCCCGGGCCACCGCCCTGCACCACCTGGTCCTCGCCGAACCGGAGAACCCGGCCGTCCTGGACCTCATCGAAGCCGCCGGGGACGAGCCCGCCGTGGCCGCCTACGAGCGCATGTGCGGCCCCGCCGCCGTCGACCGGGCCCGGCTCTGGGTCCACCGCCCCGACGCCCTCGGAGCGGCCGCGGCCGCCCTCCTGGCGGCACGCGGCGGGGCGGAGGACGCCGGGCTCGTCCTGGGCGCCCTGCGCTCCACCGTCCGCGGCTCGGGCCCCGACACCGTGCGGCTCTTCGCCCTGGTGGACGGAGCGGGCCGGCTCTCCATCGGCTGCGCGGCCCCGGTGCTGCGCCACATCTACCGCGAGACGGCCTCCTCGCACCTGCGCGGCCGCGCCGCGCGCGCCCTGGCCGCCACCGACCCGTCCTTCGCGGCCGGCTTCGCCGTCGAGTGCCTGTGGGACTGCGAGGAGACCACCCGCGGGGTGGCCGCCCGCCACGCGGAGACCGCCGACGCCCGCGTCGCCCCCCGGCTGCGCCGCCTGGCGGCGGACCCGGCGGAGGAGGAGGACGTCCAGTCCGCCGTCCGGAGCCGGATCGCCCCGGAGTCGGCGGTGTAGGGGCCGGGCTGTTGCGGGCCGGGGCTCCGCAGGGCCCGGGCGGGCCGCTGGGTGATCGGAGCATGTCAGAAGGTCTCCTAGACTTCGTTTTCAAGATCCAAACGAAGGACGGGGGACCTGATGACGATGCGCGAGATCCGCACGGCGGCGCGGCTCATCGGCCGGCGCAACACCCTGCGCTACCTGGCGGTGGGTGCGGGCGCGACACTGCTCGCCGCCTGCACGGGCAAGGAGAGGCCGGCCGCACAGGCCTCCGCCTCCCCCTCGGGGAGCCCCTCGAGCGCGGCCCCCACGCCCTCCGCCCCCGCGTCCTCGGCCTCCCCCACTCCCTCGGCGTCCCCGACGCCCGCCGCCACCGGAGTCGTGGGCCGCGCCTTCGCCGAGTTCGTCAAGGGCACCTGGGCGATCCGCACGACCCTCCCCGGTGGCCCCGGCGGCCGCAAGAGCGAGGGCAGGGCCACCGTGGGCCCCGACGGCACCTGGACCATCGCCTGGTCCGGCTCCGGGGGCGGGCCCGCCGGCACCTGGACCGGCCGCTGGACCCACCAGGGCGGCCGCCTGACCGTCGAGGTGGCCGACGGCCCCAAGGGGGACGGAGCGGGCACCGACGTCTCGTTCGCCCAAGAGGTCCCCGAGAGCATGCCGGACCGGGGCCCGGGGCTCACCTTCCCCTGGTACCCGCTCGGCGCCAACGACATGTTCGGCAGGCTGGAGGCCGCCTACAACGGCAAGGAACTCCGCATCCGCCACATGGACCTCTCCGGCATCATGTCCATCCACATGTGCACCCGCGTCCAGGCGGGCACGCCCTAGCTCACCCGTACGAAGCGCAGCGGGGTGCCCGGGCGGGCCTGGGCGGCCGCGTCCAGGGACGGGCCCCGGGGGACCACGCCGACCACCGGGTAGCCGCCGGTGACCGGGTGGTCGGCCAGGAACACCACCGGCAGGCCGTCCGGGGGGACCTGCACCGCGCCCAGCACCATGCCCTCGCTCGGCAGCTCACCGCCCCGGGCGCGGGCCAGCGCCGGGCCCGCCTCCGTGCGCAGGCCGATCCGGTTGGACGCCGGGGACACCCGGTACGCCGAGGACAGCAGGGCCGCCAGCGAAGCCCCCGTGAACCAGTCGGCCCGGGGGCCCGGGCGCAGCGGGAGCACCAGCTCGGCCGGCGGTCCCGGCACCCCCACGGCGTCCGCCCCGCACACCGGATCCGGCCCGGGCGCGCCCACCGCCAGCACCGACCCCGCCGACAGGACGGGCGGGCCCAGCCCCGACAGCAGGTCCGTCGAGCGGCTGCCCAGCACCGCCGGCGCGGCGAAACCGCCCCGCACCGCGACATAGCTGCGCAGCCCCGACTCCGCACGGCCCACGTCCAGCTCCGCCCCCGCCCGCAGCCACACCGGGGCACACCAGGCCGCCGGGCGCCCGGACACGCGTACCGCACAGGGCGCGCCCGTCACCGCGACCGTCACCGGGGCCAGGGCGCGCAGCCGGACCCCGTCCAGGGTGGTCTCCAGGGTGGCGGCGTCCGCCCGGTTGCCCAGCAGCCGGTTGGCCAGGGTGTGCGCCCCCGTGTCCAGCGCCCCCGACCGGGGGACGCCCAGGTGCGCGTACCCGGGGCGGCCCAGGTCCTGGAGGGTGGTCAGCGCCCCCGCCCGCAGCACCAGCAGCCCGCTCACGCCGCCTCCTCGAACCGCACCCGCACCCCGGGCGCGAACAGCGCGGCCGGCTCCCGGGCCGGGTCCCACAGCACCGCGTCGGTTGACCCGATCAGCTGCCAGCCGCCGGGGGAGGAGCGGGGGTAGACCCCGGCGTACTCGCCGGCCAGCGCCAGCGAGCCCGCGGGGACCGCCGTACGGGGCGTGGCGCGGCGGGGCAGGCGCAGGTGCTCCGGGAGCCCGGTCAGGTAGCCGAAGCCCGGCGCGAACCCGCAGAACGCCACCCGGAAGACGATGCCCCCGACCAGCCGCGGAACCTCCCGCTCCGCGACCCCCCAGGCCCGAGCCACCTCCGCCAGGTCCGGGCCGTCGTACCGCACCGGGACGGTGACCAGCGGCCCCTCGGCCTCCGCGAGCGGCGCCACCTCCCAGCGCGCGATCCGCGCCGCCAGCGCGCCCGGCTCCCGTACGCCGTCCAGCAGCACGGTCCGCGCGGCCGGCACGACCTCCCGTACGCCGCCCAGCTCGCCCGCCTCCCGCCGGCGCAGCAGCTCGGCGTGGAGCGCGGCCACCTCTCCGGCGGAGTCCACCTCGATCAGCAGGGCCTCGGCGCCCACCAGGAGGGTCCTCACGCGAAGGCCTCCACCCGCACCCCGGCCCCGGCCAGCGCCTCCCGCACCCGCCGGGCCAGCCCCGCCGCCCCCGGGGTGTCCCCGTGCAGGCACAGCGAGCGGGCCGGCACCGCCACCGGGGACCCGTCGGCGGCCGTCACCGTCCCCTCGGCGGCCATCCGTACGGCCCGCGCGACCACCGCGTCCGGATCGTGCAGCACCGCGCCCGGCTCCCCGCGCGGGACCAGCGTGCCCAGCGCCGTGTAGGCCCGGTCGGCGAAGGCCTCCGGCACGGCCCGGAGCCCGGCGTCCCCGGCGGCGGCCAGCAGCAGCGATCCGGGCAGGCCCAGCACCGGCAGCCCGGCGTCCCCGGCGGCCAGCCGGACCCCGGCCACCACCGCGGCGGCCTGGTCCGCGTCGTGCACCGTGCGGTTGTAGAGCGCGCCGTGCGGTTTCACGTACGACACCCGGGATCCGGCCGCCCGGGCGAACACCTCCAGCGCCCCGATCTGGTAGGCCACCTCGGCCGCCAGTTCCCCCGGCGGCACGTCCATCGACCGCCGCCCGAAGCCGGCCAGGTCCCGGTAGGAGACCTGCGCGCCGATCCGTACGCCCCGCTCGGCGGCCAGCTCGCAGACCCGGCGCATGATCGACGGGTCGCCCGCGTGGAAGCCGCAGGCCACGTTGGCACTGGTGACCACGGACAGCAGGGCCGCGTCGTCGGTCAGGGTCCAGCGTCCGAAGCCCTCGCCCAGGTCGGCGTTGAGGTCGATCAGAGGTGTGATCATGGAAGCCATGCGGTGAGCGTAGAACAGCGGCCGCGCCGCGCCACCCGCCACCGGGGACCGATCCGGCCGAACCGTGCCGTTTGGGATGTTGTCCGTGTCACCGCCTACTCTTTCCGTCGTGACTCTCCCAGCCCCGGCGAAATCCCTTCCGTCCCCGGCGCCGGGCCCCGCCGCCGACGAGGGCCTCGCCCGGCGGCTGCGCGCCCTCGCCTGCACCGCCCCGCTGCACGACCTCGACGTACGCAAGGCCAATCTGGCCGGCGAGTACGGGGTCTACGCGATGGCGGAGGTCGCGCTGTCCGCGATCGACCTGGTCACCCTCAACATGGACTTCGACACTGGCGCCGACCACGAGCAGATAGTCGCCCGCCTGCTGCCGCGCGTCGCCGCCCAGGCCCCCGCCCGGCCGGCCGCCGAGCACGAGCGGGTCGCCCGCTGGGTGCTGGAGAACCTGATCAACGTCGGCAGCGTGGACCGCGGTTTCCGCGCGATCTACGGCACCTTCGGCCCCGACGGGGTGTACGTCCGCAGGGACTACGACTTCAAGCTGATCGAGGAGGTGCCCGGCCACGGCGGCGCGGTGTACCTGCGGACCACCGACGAGGCGGTGAACGTCCTGGTCGGCGCCCTCGACACGGACGTCACCAGCGCGCAGATCGCCGCCGAGGTCAAGCTCGAGGTGCTGATCAGCCGGGGCCGGCTGGCCGACGCCCAGCTCGCCGCCGAGCAGGCCCGCTACCGCACCGTCCAGTACGCCGAGACCCTGCGCCGAACGCTGGACGCGACCCGGCGCAACGTGCGGGCGGTGGACTGGCTCCAGGCCGTCCCCGACATGATCGCCGAGGCCCTCGACCACGTCGCCGACCGGTACCGGCACGAGAACGCGATCCTGACCAACATCCGCAAGGCCCGCGACGAGGCCGAGGACCCGGACAACAAGCGGCGCGCCGCCGAACTGGTCGACATCGTCAAGGACTGCATCCGCCGGCACACCCAGCTCCAGTCGCGGCTCCTGGACGCCGGCCCGCTGTTCCGCGCCGAGCAGGACCGCCAGGCCTTCGCCGCGCCCGCCCCGCGCTCCGGGATCGACCTGTACGGCCAGCTCGTCGCGCCCCTGCTGCCGCTGCCGCTGGAGCAGGCCACCCGGGTCACCGACGCCTTCTTCGCCGGGGGCACCGGCCTGCGCACCCCCGTCTCGGTGCGGGTCGCGGACCTGGTGGAGATCCTGCTCACCCCGCCGCTGGAGCGCGAGCACCTGGGCGTGGAGATGCCCGAGCCGGACCTCATCGCCACCCCGGACGACAGCCGCTTCAGCGAGGAGCAGCTCGCCACGGCGACCCAGCTCCTGGACCTGCCGCACGACGCCCCGCGCCGGCTGTCCGGCCTCCTCGCCGAGGCCCGCCGCGAAGACCCCGAGCTGCCCTACCTGGTGGCCCTGCTGGCCGTCCACGCGGCGAGCCCGGCGGTGGGCACGGCGTACCGCCAGGGCGAGGAGCGGCTGCTGTTCGCGGTGGACGACGGCACCCGGCTCGACGACCCGGAGTTCGGCGGCGCCGACCTGATCGTCGGCACCGCCCTCCTGGACGCGGCGGGCATGGCGGCCGACCGCGCGGAGGCCTCGTGACCTCGCCCGCTCCCACCCCGGCGACACCGGGCGCGCCCCGGGCCGCCGGTGCCACGCACCCGGCCGGCCCTACGTCCCCGGCCGCAGCCGGCGTGCCTGGGGCCGGACCGACGTCCCCGGCCGGACCGACGTCCCCGGCCGGCCCCCCGCCCCCGGCCGCCGCCGGGCTCCCGGCCGGTCCGGCACCGGACGGTGCCAGGCCAGGTCCCGTCTGCCCCGGGCGCGGCCCTGCGCCCGCCCCCACCCCGGGGCCGCCCCGCGCCGTACCGGCCGCCGCTGCCACCGGGCCGGAGGCCGGCCCCGCGCAGGGGCCGGGGGCGCGGGGGCTCGCCCCCGCATTCGGGAAGGGGCGGGGTGGGGGAGAGAACCCGCCCGCCGCACACACCACCGCACACCATGAGAGGCGACACCCGTGAGCGACCACCACGCCGAGCACCCCGCGTGGAGCGAGCCCGACGCGCCGTCGGCTCCCGTCGCGCCCACGCCGGGAACCGGCGCCGTCACCCCGGCCGACGCCGCCGACGCGGCCCGGCTCGTCGGCTTCGGGCTCCAGCCCAAGCTGCTCCCCGCCCGCGACGCCGAGTACGCCGAGCTGCTGCGCCGCTACCGCGAGGACCCCGCCTTCGGGCGGCTCGCCGACGCCGTCGCCACCGGCCTCGGGCTCATCGTCCTGGAGGTGTCCCCGCGCGCCGGCATGGCCGTCGCCGCCGGCGAGGACTCCGTCTTCGCCGTCCGCATGGGCGACTACGCCCGCCGTACCTCCGCCGACGGCGGCGACCGCTTCCTGCACGGCCTCGCCCACCTGGCCGTCGCCGCCCTCGCCTTCCCGCGCCCCGAGGACCTCGCCGACGACGGCTACATCGGCCGCGTCACCGTCAACGGCGTCGACGCCTTCGTCCGCCAGACCTGCCGCCGCCTGGAGGAGCGCGCCGAGCAGCTCGGCGAGAACACCGACCCCGCCTCCGACGCCCCCGGCCTGGAAGCCGCCTGGCGGGTCTACGCCCGCCGCAGCGCGACCGGCGCCACCAAGGACGCCCGCCGCCTGGCCGGCTCCACCACCGGCATCGTCGGCAAGGCCGCCGCCTTCCTCACCGAGTCCGGGTTCCTCCAGCGCACCGGCGACGAAGCCGGCGGCACCTACCGCACCACCCCCCGCTACCAGCTCCAGGTCCGCGACATGGCGGGCACCGCGGCCATGGCCGAACTCCTGGAACTCGGCGTGGTCCCCGTCAGCGACGGCTCCGCCACCCTGCTGCCGCCGCCCGAGGGCGACGACCTGGAACTCGCGGCCGATGCCGGCCTGCCGTTCCACGCCTGAGTCCTGATCCCCGTACGACCTACGAAGAGCACGAGAGTCCGCCGCCATGTACGAGCTGTCCCGGATCCGCCTCTACTCCATCGGGCCCGCCGGCGCACGCTACGCCGACACCGTGCTCGACCTGCGCGGAGTCGGTGAGCCGGTGCCCCATCCGGCGCCCGCCCAGGCGGAGTTCTTCGAGGAGGAGCCCACCGGCCCGCCGCGCCGCCCCGCGCCCGCGGGCGTGCTGTTCCTCGAGAACGGCGGCGGCAAGTCCGTCCTGCTCAAGCTGATCTTCTCGGTGATGCTCCCCGGCCACCGCAACACCCTGGGCGGCGCCAGCTCCGGCGTCCTGCGCAAGTTCCTGCTCGCCGACGACTGCGGCCACGTCGCCCTCGAATGGCAGCACACCCAGACCGGCGAGTGCGTGGTCGTCGGCAAGGTCAGCGAATGGCGCGGCCGCCAGGTCTCCAACGACCCCCGCAAGTTCGCCGAGGCCTGGTACTCCTTCCGCCCCGGCCCGGGCCTGAGCCTCGACAACCTCCCCGTCGCCGAAGCCACCTCCGTCCGCCCGCCCGTCGAGGGCGCCTCCGGCGCCCAGGGCCGCCGCCGCACCATGAAGGGCTTCCGCGACGCCCTCACCGAGGCCGGCAAGGCGTACCCGCACCTGGAGGTGTACTGGGAGGAGATCCACGACCGCTGGAACGAGCACCTCACCGAGGTCGGCCTCGACCCCGAACTCTTCCGCTACCAGCGCGAGATGAACGCCGACGAGGGCGAGGCCGCCGGCCTCTTCGCGGTCAAGAAGGACTCCGACTTCACCGACCTCCTGCTGCGCGCCGTCACCGACACCCGCGACACCGACGGCCTCGCCGACCTGGTCCACGGCTTCGGCAACAAACTCGGCCGCCGCGCCGAGCTGATGGCCGAACGCGAGTTCACCGCGGGCTCGGTGGACCTGCTCACCCGGATCGTGGAGGCCGCCGGGACCCGCTCCCGGCTGCGCGACGTCCACGCCGGCGCCGAGCGCCGCACCCGCACCCTCGCCCGGCGGCTGTCCGCCCGCGCCACCGGGGAACGCGGCCGCGCCGCCGACCTCGCTCAGCGGGTCACCGGCGCCGCCCACGAGGTCACCGCCGCCGAGTCCCAGCGGGCCCGCAGCGCCGCCGTCTCCGCCGAACTGGCCTACCGGCACGCCTCGCTGGCCCTGACCGTCGCCGACAAGGCCGCCGCCGCCCAGCGCCGCGAACTCCTCGAGGCCCGCACCCTGCACGCCGCCTGGCAGGCCGCCGAAACCGTCCTGCGCCACCGCGCCGCCGCCGACCGCTCCGCCCGCGTCGCCGCCGCGATCCTCGAGGCCGAGCGCGACGCCGCCCCGGCCCTGGCCGCCCGCGCCACCGCCGCCGCCGACCTCGTACGGGCCCTGCACGCGGCCGCCGAGGACGGAGAGCGGGTCGCCAACGAGGAGGAGGAGCGTTCCGCCGAACTCCAGTCCGTCGGCGAGAGCGCCCACCGCGACGCCACCTCCGCCGCCACCTCCGCCCAGCGTGCCCGCAGCGAGGCCGAGCACCTGCGCGCCCGCCTCGCCGAGGTCGAGCAGGAGACCGCCGACGCCGTCCGGGCCGGCTGGCTCGACGACACCGCGCCCGACGCCGACCCGGCCCGCGCCGCGCTCGCCGCCAGCGACGCCGAGAAGGCCACCGTGGCCGCCTGGGACGAGTCCCGCGAGGCCGCCCGCAGCGCCACCGAGGCCGCCCGCGAGGCCGCCTCCGCCGAATCCCGCGCCGAACTCACCGCCGCCCGCGCCGCCGACGCCGCCGACGCCGCCGAGGCCGCCCACGCGGCGGAGCACCGCGCGGCCGAAGCCCTGGCCGCCGCGCCCCGGCTCGCCGAGCTCCTGGGCCTCCCGTCGGCCCCCGACACCTTCCTTCCGCGCCCGCGGGCCGGCCAGGCCGCCGAATCCGCCGCACCGGCGGGCCACACCGCCGCCGGGGCCGTCCCCGCAGCGGGCGGCGGCACCGGCCCCGCCGCCCCGGACCACCCCGCGACCGCCGGGGGCCTGACCGCCGACGACCTCGACCGCAACGCCGACGGCCTCCGCGAGCTGCTGGCCGACACCGTCGGCTCGGCCGAACGCCACCTGTTCGAGCTGCGCACCGCCGCCGCCGACGACGCCCGCATCCTCGGCGCCCTCGGCGACGGCGGACTGCTCCCGCCCGGCCCCGACGTCCTCGCCACCGTCGAGTACCTCGGCGAGCACGGCATCCCCGCCCTGCCCGGTTGGCGCTACCTCGCCCAGTCCGTGGACCCCGCCGACCACGCCGCCGTCCTCGCCGCCCGCCCCGAACTCGTCGACGGCGTCGTCATCACCGACCCCGACACCCACACCCGGGCCCGCGAGGTCCTCTCCGGGGCAGCCCTGCTGCCCCGCTCCACCGTCGCCGTCGGCACGGCCGCCGCCCTGCTGGCGCCCGTACCTCCGGCCGACGGCTCCGACGCGGTCTTCCTCGTACCGCCGAACCCGGCCATGCACGACGAGCACGCCGCCGACGAGGAGCGCCAGGCGCTGCGCGCCCGGGCCACCGCCCGCGACACCGAGATCCGCGACCTCGCCGCCCGCCTCTCCGGCGACCGCGAGCTCGCCGCCCGGCTCGCCTCCTGGCGCAATGGCTGCCCGCCCGGCCGCCTCGCCGAACTCGCCCGCCAGGCCGCCGCCGCCCGAGCCTTCGCCGAGGAGACCGACGCCGAGCTCGCGGAGGCCCGTACCGTACGCGCCGAGGCCGACGAGGCCGCCGCCGACGCGGCCCGCGTCCGCGACGAGCGCCAGGACGCCGCCCAGCGCGCCCGCCGGGCCGCCGACGCCCTCGCCGGGCTCGCCCACCGCCTGCGCGAACGCTCCGGCTGGCAGGCCCGCGTCCGCGAACTCGCCGAGGAGACCGCCGAGTCCGAGGCCCGAGCCGAGGTCTGCCTGGACCGCGCCCGCGCCGCCGACGAGGACCGCCGCGCCGCCCAGCGCGCCGCCGACGACGCCCGCCGCACCGCCCGCGCCCTGCGCGCCGAACGCGCCGAGATCGCCGGAGCCCCCGACCCCCTCCCCGAGGACGACGGCACGGCCAAGGCCCCGCTGCCGGACCTCCGCGAGTCCTACCGCGCCGCCTCCCGGCTCTACGAGAAGGTCGGCGTCGGCGCCGACCTGCGCGCCGAACAGGCCCGCGCCGAGAGCGACGAGAGCGCCGCCCTCGCCGAACTCGACCGGCTCACCAACAAGGTCCGCACCCGCGCCGCCCAGCTCCTCGAGGGCACCGACGGCGCCGACGGACCCTCCCGGCAGGCCGCCGCCGCCCGCGCCGAGGCCCTCGTACAGATGCTGGAAACCCGCGCCTCCACCGCGAGCGAACAGCTCGGCCGGCTGCGCGGCGAGGCCGAACGGCACGCCCCCGCCGAGGGCGAGGCGCACACCGAGCTGCCCGAGGAGCTGGTCCCGGCCGACGTCGAACAGGCCCAGGGCCTGCTGCGCACCGCCACCGCCCAGCTCGCCGCGCACTCCGCCGCCGTGGAGTCCGCCCGCGCCGCCCACGCCGACCTGCTGCGCGCCCACCGCGCCGCCGAGGACGGCGCCGGCGGCTTCGACGAGACCGCCGCCCTCCTGCGGGACCTGCTGCGCGAACCCACCCACCCGGAGGACGAGCAGGAGCCGGTCGCCCACCCCGGCAGCCTGGAGGAGGCCCGGCAGTCCGCAACCGAGGCCCGCCGCTCCCTGCGCGCCTGCGCCGCCGACCTCTCCGCCGCCGAGTCCGCGGTGCGCGAGGCGAGCGACGTCCTGGTCCGCCACGCCAACGCCAACCGCTACGAGCAGGTACGCACCCCCGCGCGCCAGCAGATCCGCGAACTGCCCGCCTCCGCCCTGCCCGAGCACGCCGCCGCCTGGGCCACCGCCTTCGCCCCCCGGCTGCGCGTCCTCACCGACGAACTCGCGCAGCTCGAGCGCAACCGCGACAGCATCGTCGACCGGCTGCGCGGCCTCGTGGAGTCCGCCCTGGCCACGCTCCGCTCCGCCCAGCGCCTCTCCCAGCTGCCGGAGGGCCTCGGCGAATGGTCGGGCCAGGAGTTCCTGCGGATCCGCTTCGAGGAACCGGACCAGGCCACCCTCACCGAGCGGCTCGGCGAGGTCATCGACGAGGCCACCCGCGCGGCCGTGAAGAAGAACAGCGCCGCCTCCTTCGGCGAGGGCCGCCGCGACGGCATGTCCCTGCTCCTGCGGGGCGTCCAGGCCGCCCTCGAGCCCAAGGGCATCTCCGTCGAGATCCTCAAGCCCGACGCCGTGCTGCGCGCCGAGCGGGTCCCCGTCGGCCAGATGGGCGATGTCTTCTCCGGCGGCCAGCTGCTCACCGCCGCCATCGCCCTCTACTGCACGATGGCCGCGCTGCGCAGCAACGACCGGGGCCGCGACAAGCACCGCCACGCGGGCACGCTGTTCCTCGACAACCCGATCGGGCGCGCGAACGCCACGTACCTGCTGGAGCTCCAGCGGGCCGTCTCCGACGCCCTCGGCGTCCAGCTGCTCTACACGACCGGCCTCTTCGACACCACGGCCCTCGCAGAGTTCCCGCTGGTCATCCGGCTGCGCAACGACGCCGACCTGCGCGCGGGCCTGAAGTACATCAGCGTCGAGGAACACCTGCGCCCGGGCCTGCCCCAGCAGTCCCCGGAGGGCGAGGCGATCCACGGCGAGATCACCGCGACCCGCATGTTCCGCCGCGCCGGCGTTTCCTGACGCGCCCCTCGCACGGCTCGGGCCCTGGCGGGCCGCCGGTCAGCGCGCCGTACGGCGGCTGGCCGGCACGCCCCCGGCCAGGGGAGGGGCCGTGAGGCGGCCCTCGTTGCCCGGTATCCGTCCCGGCCAGGGGTCCCGGGCCGCGCTGCTCGGCCCGGACAGGACCCCGTGCCGCTGGTTCCACATCTGCCGGGTGATCCACACGTCCAGCACCGCCCACGTGGCCACCACCGTCCCCGCTATCCCGACGAGCACCATCGGGAACGCCAGCCAGAACCCGGTCAGCGCGAGGAAGAAGGTGATCGTGGCCTCGGTCAGGGTCACCGCCACGATCAGCACCGCCCGCACCGCCGACGCCCGCACCGGATCCGGCATGCGCCGCCGCCTGGCGGGCTCCTCCACCCACAGCCCCCGCCCCGGAGCCTCGGCCGCCGAGCCGTCCTCTTGGTACATCCTCATGGTCCGCTCACTTCCCACCCCGCGGCCCGCCAAGCCCGCGCCCGACGCCCCGCACCGCCCCACCTGTCAGACGATCGGGAGCGCCCGGAGATTCCCGTATACCGGACCCGGAAGGCAGAATTCCAGCCATCCATCCGAACACCGGAACTGACGCCCCACCAAGTGTCATCTGCCACATATCGGGCCGGACTTGACCGGAAGTATCGGACAACTGGTGATCTTCGTCCAGGGGTCAGGCCGAAAACGTCCGGACACGCCTGCGAAGCCGCTCCGTGGCAGTAGTAGGCTCACGCCGTTTAAATGACGGAACACCGACCCCTGACCACGGGGTTGAGCTGGGGGAGGCTGGGGAGGCCATGCGCTTTCGCGGGAAGTCCATCCGCCGGAAGATCGTGGCGTTGCTCCTGGTGCCGCTCGTCTCCCTGACCGCCCTCTGGGGCTTTTCGACGGTGATCACCGGCCGGCAGGCCGTGCAGCTGCTCGACGTCGCGTACGTCATCAAGAAGGTCGGCTACCCGATGGAGGACGTGGTCCGCGTCGTCCAGAAGGAACGCCGCCAGACCCTGGTCGTCCTCGGCGACCCCCGCGAGTCCGCCGCAACCGCCGAACTCGCCCGCAGCCGCGGCGCCACCGACGCGATGGTCCGCTCCATCACGGCGAACGCCCTCGACCCCGAGGTGGTCGAAGAGCTCAGCCCCCAGGCCAGGCAGCGCCTGCGGTCGATCCTCGAAGCCCTCCAGGGCATCACCGCGCTGCGCCGCTCCGTCGACGCGGGCGCCCTCGACCCCAGCCAGGCCCTGGACCTCTACAGCCGGCTCGTCGACCCCTGCTACGAGTTCCTGATGAACCTCCACGCCCTCGAGAACGTGGAGATGGACAAGCAGGGCCGCGCCCTCGTCGGCATCACCCGAGCCCGCGAGACCCTCTCCCGCGAGGACGCGGTCATCGCCTCCGCCCTCGCCGCCGGCAACGTCGCCGCCGCCGACGTCCGCCACGTCTCCAACTTCGCCGCCAACCGCGCCCTGCTGTACGAGCTCAACCTCGCGATCCTCCCGGCCGACGAGCGCAAGCTCTTCGAGCAGTACTGGAACGGCGCCCAGACCAAGGGGCTGCGCGACGCGGAGGAACGATTCGTCGCCGGCGGCGCGGTCAAGAACCCGCGCGTCACCGCCGCCCAGTGGGACGAGGCCGCGAACAAGGTCCTCGGCGACCTCGCCACCATGGGCACCGCCGCGGGCGACCGCTACCAAAAGCGCGTCGAGCCGGTCGCGATCGGCGTCCTCGTCCAGGCCGCCGTCGCCGGCGTCCTCGGCTTCATCGCCCTCGCCGTCTCCCTCCTGATGTCCGTCCGCATCGGCCGCGACCTGATCCGCGACCTGTCCCGGCTCCGCAAGGAGGCCCACGAGGCCTCCGGCGTCCGGCTGCCCAGCGTGATGCGCCGCCTCGCCGCCGGCGAGACCGTCGACGTGGAGACCGAGGCGCCCCGCCTGGAGTTCGAGAAGGACGAGGTCGGCCAGGTCGGCCTGGCCCTCAACAGCCTCCAGCGCGCCGCCGTCGAGGCCGCCGTCAAGCAGGCCGAGCTGCGGCGCGGTGTTTCCGAAGTGTTCGTCAACCTGGCCCGCCGCAACCAGGTGCTGCTGCACCGCCAGCTGACCCTGCTCGACACCATGGAACGGCGCACCGAGGACACCGAGGAACTCGCCGACCTGTTCCGCCTCGACCACATGACCACCCGCATGCGCCGCCACGCCGAAGGCCTGGTGATCCTCTCCGGCGCCGCGCCCTCCCGCCAGTGGCGCAAGCCCGTCCAGCTGATGGACGTCGTACGGGCCGCCGTGGCCGAGGTCGAGGACTACGAGCGCATCGAGGTGCGGCGCCTGCCCCGCATCGGCATCGAGGGCCCGGCCGTCGCCGACGTCACCCACCTCGTCGCCGAACTCCTCGAGAACGCCACGGTGTTCTCGCCCCCGCACACCGCCGTCCAGGTCCTCGGCGAACGCGTCGCCAACGGCTTCACCCTGGAGATCCACGACCGCGGCCTCGGCATGAACCCCGAGGCGCTCCTCGACGCCAACCTCCGGCTCGCCGAGACCCCCGAGTTCGAGCTCTCCGACACCGACCGCCTCGGCCTCTTCGTGGTCAGCCGCCTCGCGCGCCGCCACGGCGTCAAGGTCGTCCTCCAGACCAGCCCCTACGGGGGCACCACCGCGGTGGTCTTCCTCCCCGCCGACCTCCTCACCGAGGCCCCCGACACCAACGGCGCCGGCATCCGCCTCGACGGCGTGAAGGGGGTCAAGGCGGTCACCGCCCCCGGCGCCAAGAGCTCCGCGCGTCCCGGACCCACCGCCATCGACCGCGCGCCGTCGGCCCGCCCGCTGCCCGCCGGCGTACTGAACGGCCCGGTCGAGCTGGAGGGCCCCCTCGGCCTCCTGGGCCTGGACGGCCTGGACGGTCTCGAGGACCAGGCCGGCCTCGACGAGGTGGCCACCGGCATCGCCGGCCTCACCGGAGTCGGCGGCCGCCCGCCCATGGCCACCCTCGACGACGAGACCCCGCCCGGCGGCATCCCGCGCAGCGCCCTGCTCGGCACCGCCCCCGCCGACCGGCTCCAGGGCGCCCGCCCGCACGGCGAGCGCAGTTCCGAGCGCGGCCCGTGGAAGCGCGACCGGGACCGCGAACGGGAGCCCCTGGCCCCCACCGGCCCGGTCCGCGCGGAGCGCCACCGCCCCGACGCACCGCGGCCCGACGCGCCGCGCCCCGACGGCCCCCGCGCCCCCGGAGCCGTCCCGCTGCCCCGGCGGCGCCCCACCCCGACCCTGGTCGCCGAGCACGGCCGCCGCGTGGAGCCCCGCCCGGCCGCCGCGAAGGCCCCGGCACAGCCGCAGACGGCCCCCGACGAGCCCCGCCCCGAGCCCGGCCCGGGCGGCCTGCCCCGCCGGGTCCGCCAGGCGAGCCTCGCACCCCAGCTCAAGAACGCCCCGGCTCCCGCCGCGGCGCAGGCCCCTGCGGACCCGGTGACCGACCGGGACGCGGAGGACGTACGGACACGGATGTCCGCCCTCCAGCGAGGCTGGACGGCGGGCCGCAACCAGCACGCACAGCAGCAGTCCGAGACCGAGGCCGGCCGCTCCGGCGCCGGTCCCGCGCACGAGAACGAAGGGGACGGTCGATGACCGCACCGCAGACCGCAAACGACACCAGGGGCCGCGGCTCCGGCCCGCTCAACTGGCTCCTCGACGAACTCGTCGACAAGGTCGGCAGCATCCGCAAGGCGGTGGTCCTCTCCGGCGACGGCCTGCCGACGGGCAGCTCCAAGGACCTGACCCGGGAGGACAGCGAGCACCTGGCCGCCGTGGCCTCCGGCTTCCACAGCCTGGCCAAGGGCGTCGGCCGCCACTTCGACTCCGGCCGGGTCCGCCAGACGGTGGTCGAACTCGACGAGGCCTTCCTCTTCGTCATGGCCGCGGGCGACGGCAGCTGCCTGGCCGTGCTCTCCGACTCCGACTCCGACGTCGGCCAGGTCGCGTACGAGATGACGCTCATGGTCAAGCGCGTAGGCGACCACCTGGCGACCGCCCCGCGCACCGGGCTGCCAGCCGGAGGGTGAGTCGGACGGCATGAGCGATCCAGGCCAGGACCACCCCCCGACCGCCCGTCCGACGCCCGAGGCCGGCCACTGGTTCGACGACGACGCGGGTCCCGTCGTACGTCCCTACGCGATGACCCGTGGCCGGACCAGCCACGCCGCCCAGCACCGCCTCGACCTGATCGCCCTCGTCGTCGCCGAACCGGCGGCCGACGATCCGGTCTGGGACATGACCCTGTCCCCGGAACACGCCCACATCCTCGGGCTGTGCCGGGAGCGCCCCCAGTCGGTCGCGGAACTCGCCGCGGACCTCGACCTCGCCATCGGCGTGGTCCGGGTCCTGATCGGCGACCTAGTCGACGGGGAACTGGTCCACGTGACCAGGCCGGTACCGCCGGCCGAACTGCCCGATGAATCCATTCTGCGTGAGGTGATCGATGGCCTTCGGGCGCTCTAGCCGCACCGGCGCGATGCATGCCGTCTCGCCGGTCGAGCCGCTGACCCTGAAGATCCTGGTCGCGGGCGGTTTCGGGGTGGGCAAGACCACCCTGGTCAGTGCGATCAGCGAGATCCGCCCGCTGCGGACGGAGGAACAGCTCTCCGAACCGGGCGTCGGCATAGACGACACCGGGGGAGTTGAGGGCAAGAGCACCACCACCGTGGCCATGGACTTCGGCCGCATCACCCTCCGCGAGGACCTGGTGCTCTACCTCTTCGGCACGCCCGGACAGGACCGCTTCTGGTTCCTGTGGGACGAGCTGGCCCAGGGCTCCCTCGGCGCCGTCGTACTGGCCGACACCCGCCGCCTCGCCGACTGCTTCGCCGCCATCGACTACTTCGAACGGCGCGGCATCCCCTTCCTCGTCGCGGTCAACTGCTTCGACGGGGCCGACCGCCACCCGGTGGTGACCGTGCGCGAGGCGCTCGACCTCGACCCCGAGGTGCCCGTGCTGCTCTGCGACGCCCGGGACCGGGAGTCCGTCAAGGACGTCCTGGTGGGAGTCGTGGAACACGCCATGTCGCTCGCGCGGGCCCGCCGCCGGAGCCTGAGCGCCTCGTCCTGAGGACGCCTGGTCCTGAGGACGCCGTCCTGACCCGAGACGCGGGCAGCACGTGGAGGCGGCCCGTACCCCCGCCGACTGGGGTACGGGCCGCAGCTCTCATGGGGGGACACGGGGTCCCGGTCGCCGCGCGGGACTGTGGGGAGAGTGTGAACCCGCCACCGGGGGCCGTCAAGCGCCCTGACAACAGCTCCTGTCCGCGGCGATCACCGCACCGCCACCACGGCCGATCCGTGCCCGAACAGCCCCTGGTTCGCGGTGATCCCGGCCCGCGCCCCCGGCACCTGGCGCGCCCCCGCCGTACCCCGCAGCTGCCAGGTCAGCTCGCACACCTGGGCGATGGCCTGAGCCGGCACCGCCTCCCCGAAGGAGGCCAGCCCGCCGCTCGCGTTGACCGGCACCCGCCCGCCGAGCGCCGTCGCCCCCTCCCGTACCAGCTTGGCCCCCTCGCCCTCACCGCACAGCCCGATGTCCTCGTACCACTCCAGCTCCAGCGCGGTGGACAGGTCGTACACCTCGGCGAGCGAGAGGTCCTGCGGCCCCAGCCCCGCCTCCTCGTACGCGGCGCGGGCGATCGAGGCCCGGAAGGAGCCGGCCGCGGGCCGTACGGCGGCCGCCGAGTCGGTCGCGATGTCCGGCAGGTCCAGCACCGTACGCGGATAGGTGGGCGTCACCGTCGACACCGCCCGGATCCGCACCGGGTCGCCCACCCCGCGCGCCCGCGCGAAGTCCATGCTGCTCAGCACCAGCGCCGCGCCCCCGTCGGAGGTGGCGCAGATGTCCAGCAGCCGCAGCGGATCGGCCACCACCGCCGAGGCCGCGACCTCCTCGGCGGTCACCGCCTTGCGGTAGCGGGCGTTCGGGTTGTGCGCCCCGGCCGCCGCGTTCTTCACCTTGACCAGCGCGAAGTCCTCGGCGGTGTCCCCGTGCAGAGCCATCCGGCGGCGGGCGTACAGCGCGAAGTACGCCGGGTTGGTGGCCCCCAGGATCCGGAACCGCAGCCAGTCGGGATCGTCCGGCCGGTCGCCCCCGGCCGGGGCGAAGAACCCCTTCGGCGCGGCGTCGGCGCCCACCACCAGCACCACGTCCGCCAGCCCGGCGAGGATCTGCGCCCGGGCCGCCCCGATGGCCTGGGCCCCGGAGGCGCAGGCCGCGTACACACTGGTCACCCGGGCGCCCTGCCAGCCCAGCGCCCGCGCGAAGGTGGCCCCGGCGACATAGCCCGGGTAACCGCCGCGCACGGTGTCGGCGCCGACGACGGACTGGACGTCGGTCCACTCCAGCCCGGCATCCGCGAGCGCGGCCCGGGCGGCGGCCCGCCCGTACTCGACGAAGCTGCGGCCCCACTTGCCCCACGGGTGCATGCCGGCCCCCAGCACGGCGACGTCCGCGCTCACGCCGTCCCTCCCACCGGCTTGAACTGCCAGGTGGTCCAGATGGTTCCCGCGTCCTCGTCCAGCACCCCGCCGACCACCTCCACCTCCATGCCGACCGCCAGGTCGGCCACCGTCACCCCGGGCGCCGCCTGCCCGAGCACGACCATCCCCTCGGCCTCCAGCTCCACCGCGACCAGGGTGTACGGCTCCCAGGGCAGGTCCGGGTCGGACACGTACGGCGCGGGCGGCCGGTACCGCCCGTCGGTGAAGGACCACACCCGCCCGCGGGGGGAGAGCGGCACCTCGGCGAGCTCGCCACCGCCGGGGCAGTGCGGATTGCGGCAGTACGCGTCCTCGCGCGGGAAGAACACCGCTGCGCAGGCGGAACACCGGGTCCCGAGCAGCCGGAAGCCGCCCTCCGCGTCCGCCTCGGTGAACCACCCGCGCACCACGGGTATGCGTGTGAGTGCCAAGACCCCTCCCAGAAGCGTGATCTGACGAAGCGTCAGAAGTCTCCCACGGAGGGCCGCCCCACCGCGACGGCCACCGGGAAATCGAAAGCGGTGTCCGGGAACGCCTCCGGCCGCAGGGTGAAGTGCCACCACTCCTGGGGCAGGTTCACGAACCCCTGCGCCCCGAGGACCCGCCTCAGCAGCAGCCGGTTCTCCCGCGTGGCCCCCGACACCCGCGGATCGTCCGTATGGGACCGCGTTCCGAAGAAGTCGAACGCGGTCCCCATGTCCAGCTCCCGCCGCGCGGGCAGCGCCACCAGGGTCACGTCGACCGTGCTCCCGCGGCTGTGCGAGGACTTCGCCGCGATGTAGCCCTCCGGGATCAGCCGGTCCTTGTCGACCTCCGGGTAGTACTCCGCCTTCGTCGACTGGTCGCCCGCGTCCCCGGCCCACCGCACGAACCGGTCCACGGCACGCTGCGGCCGGTAGCAGTCGTACACCTTCAGCGAGAACCCCGACCGCAGCAGCTCCCGCTGCGCCCGCCGCAACGCCTGCGCCGCCGGCCGGGCCAACAGGCAGACCGGCTCCTCGTACCCGTCCACCACCGCACCGGTGAAGTTCCGCGGGCCCGCGTACCGCATGTCCTCCACGATGCTCGGATCCACATCCCGCAACGCCACGAACCCGGGCGCCGCCGTCGACGCCGAAGCGCCCGGGAACACCGCCAGCACCGCCGCAACCACCAGCATCCTCATGCCCCTTGGCATACCATCGCCGCATGCCGGCACAGCTGAGGGACTCGCACTGCTCCACCTGCGGAGCTCTGTTCGACACCGCCTCCTGGCCCCGTACGTGCGCCACGTGCGGCGCCGTGGCCTACCGCAATCCGCTCCCGGTGGCCGTGGCCCTGCTCCCGGTCGAGGACGCCGCCGGCACGGGCCTGGTGGTCATCACCCGGACCATCGAACCGGCCCGGGGCGGTATCGCCCTGCCCGGCGGGTTCGTGGACTTCGGCGAGGACTGGCGCGCGGCCGTGGTCCGCGAACTCCGCGAGGAGACCGGCATCGAAGCCCCCGCCTCCGAGGTGGCCCTCGCCGACGTCCTCAGCTCCCCGGCGGGCCACCTGCTCGTCTTCGGCCTCCTGCCACCCCGCCAGGCATCCACCCTCCCGCCCTCCACCCCCACGGACGAGACGACGGGCTGGCACATCCTCCACACCCCGACGGAACTGGCCTTCCCCCTCCACACCCAGGCCACAGCCGCCTGGTTCAAGGGCCACTACAAGCAGTAACGAACCCCGCCCGGGGAAGATCCAGCCTCGCCCGGGGGCACCTCCCAGCCCCGCCGGGAAAATCCAGCCTCGCCGGCGTTTGAGGCGCGGGGGTCTGGGGGCGGAGCCCCCAGGGTCCTTCAGCCCCGCCGGCGCTTGAGGCGCGGGTCCGGGCAGCGCCCGGGGAACGGGCGAAGGGCGGGTAGGGGACCAGCCCCGCGCAGCGGCACCCCCGCCGCACCACCCCCACCACCCCACCGCCGGGGCTACACCGGCAGCTCCACGACCACCGCGGCCAGCGCCACCACCCCCACCGCCGCCCCGGCAACCCCCGCACACCGCACCCACAACGCCCCCACCGGCACCCGCACCGCCCGCGCCCGCAACACCGCCCCCACCACCAACGGCAGCACCACACTCGCCGCACACCCGGCCCACACCGGCCCCAAGCCCGGCACGCCCGCCCCCGGCACACCCCCCGGCACGCCCGCCTCCAGCCACCACCGCACGACCACGGCCGCCGGCACCGACCCCGCCGCCACCAGCACCCCCACCGCGACCGGCCCCGGCCAAGCGCTCAGCCGCGCGGTCCACCGGCCCAGCGCCGCAAGGGGCTTGACCAGCAGCAGCCCGTGCAGGTACCCCGCCGCGGCCAGCGCCACCGCGGACACCCCCAGCTCCACGGGGGCCCCGGCCGGAACCGCCCCGGTCACCAGCAGCAGGGCCCACACCGTGAGCAGCTGCCACGCCCCCACGACCTCGGCACCCGGCGCCCGGTCCCACTGCCGCACCCTGCCCAGCACCCGCCGGCTCAGCACCAGCCGGTACGGCGCGTACGCCCGCGCCGGGCTCGCCAAGACCATCACAACTCCCCGCTTCGATCGGACCGGCGGCAGACCCGCCGCCACCCCGCAGGGTCCCCGGCCCCCCTACACGCGCGCCATACGCCCCAGCCCCACACCCCCGGCCCCACACCCCAGCCCCACACCCCCCAACCCCTACAACCCCTACACCCCCCGCACCTCCACCCCGCTCACCACACCCCCCGCCTCGTCCTCCACCACCACCGCCTCCCCGGCCCACCGCACGGTGTACCGCTCCACCTCTCCCGCCTCGAACCCCGGCCCCGGATCCCGCACCACCACCCCGCCGCCCGTCCGCCCCCGCGCCGGAGCCCACGCCTCCAGGCCCACCGACCCGTCCCCCCGCCGCACCGGCAGCACCGCCCCCGCCCGCGCCAGCACCGGCATCCGCCCCGGCGGGGCCTCGAACAGCACCTGCCCGGGCCCCTCGTACGCCGCCCCCGTGGCCGTGTCGTACCAGCGCCCCCGCGGCAGCCGCACCGCCCGCCGGTCCGCCCCGCACTCCAGCACCGGTGCCACCAGCAGCGCGTCCCCCAGCAGGAACGCGTCCTCGCAGTCCCGCAGCCGCCGGTCCTCCGGCGCCCCCCACCACAGCGGCCGCACGTACGGCGCCCCCGTCCGCCGCGCCACATGGGCCAGCGTCACGAAGTACGGCCGCAGCCGCTCCCGCTCCGCCAGCACCGCCGCAGCCCGCTCCGACACCTCCGCACCGAACTCCCACGGCTCCCGCCGCCCCGCCCAGATCGCCGAATGCGTCCGGAACAGCGGCAGGTACGCCCCCAGATGCAACCACCGCAGGTACAGCTCCGGCGACGGCGACCCCCCGAAACCCCCCACGTCCGGACCCGAGTACGGCACCCCGCACAGCCCGAGCCCCAGCACCAGCGCCAGCGAGGCCCGCAGCCCCTCCCAGCTGCTCTCCACGTCACCGGACCACGTGCCCCCGTACCGCTGCATCCCCGCCCACCCCGACCGGGAGAACAGGAACGGCCGCTCGGCCGGCCGCAGCCGCACCAACCCCTCCCATCCCGCCCGCGCCATCATCAGCCCGTACACGTTGTGCCCGGCCCGGTGGTCCCCGCCCGCCCCCTCCAGCACGTGCCGCGCCGACCGGGGCAGCGTCGCGTCCCCCCACGGCGCGAACGACACCGGCTCGTTCATGTCGTGCCAGAAACCGGCGAAGCCCTGCGCGAGGCGCTCCTCGTACAGCCCGCCCCACCACTCCCGCGCCGCCGGATCGGTGAAGTCCGGGTACGCGCACTCGCCCGGCCAGACCTCGCCCCGCACCTCCCGCCCCCGCGCGTCCCGTACGAACGCCCCGCGCTCCCCGACCGCCAGGCCCGAGGCGTGCACCGCGTCCCCCGCCTTCACCGCCGGGTCGACGATCGACACCAGCCGCACCCCCCGCGCCCCCACCTCCCGCGCCAGCCCCGGCAGATCCGGAAAGGCCTCCCGGTCCACCGTGAACACCCGGTGCGCGTCGTAGTGGTCGATGTCCAGATGGACGGCCGACAGCGCCAGCCCCCGCTCCGCGTACCCGGCCACCACCCGCCGGACCTCCGCCGCGCTCCCGAACCCCCAGCGCGCGTGCTGGTACCCCAGAGCCCACTCCGGCGGCACCGCGGCCGCCCCCGTCAGCCCCGCCCACCCCTGCAACACCCGCGCCGGCGTTCCCACCAGCACCCAGCACCGCGGCGGCCCGCCCTCCAGCCGCAGCTCGCTCGCCCCGGGCCGGTCCGCCCCCGAACCCGCCCCCTCCTCGCCCTCGCGCAGCACCACCCGCCCGTCCCACGGGTTGTCGTAGAAGGCCAGGTGCGTCCCCGCGTCGGCGACCACCACCTGCACCGGCATCGTGATGTACAGCGGGTCCGTGCCCGGCCCGAACCCGCCCTTCGGGTCCGTGTTCCACAACCGGTACTCCCCGTCCCGCAGCCGCGGCCCCCGCGCCCGCCCGCCCAGCCCGAAGAACCGCGCGTCCGCCGGCACCTCCGACCGCTGGAGCCACCGCGAACCGCCCTGCGCCGGCCCCTGCTCCGCTTCCCCGGCGCCGTCCACCGGATCCCACCAGCGCGGCGGCAGCTCCCGCCGCAGCACCGCCCCGCCCGGGGTCCGCACCTCCACCGCCCCGTACCGGGACACCGCCACCGTCACCCGCTCCGACACCACCCGCCAGCCGCCGCCGGTGTCCGGCTCCAGCACCGCCCGCGGATCCGGCTGCGGCCCGCTGCCCGCCACCGCGTACGACGGCAGCGGCTCCGCCCCGTCCCAGCCCCAGAACACCGCACCGCCCACGGTCACCCGTACCAGCAGCTCACTGCGCGCGAACCGCAGCACGCCCCCGCCCGGCCGGGCCTCCGTACCCGCCAGCAGCCCCGGCACCCGCGCCCGCTCCGCGCCCCGGCGCGGGAGCCCCTCCGCGTCCGTACGCCGGCGGCGCCACGCCGAGCGCCAGGCCCGCCGCCCGCGCGCCGTACCGATCTCTTTCACCGCACGCACCAGATCACGACCGTCCATGCCGATCACCCTGCCACCGGCCCCCTGCCGCGCGGGTGGCGTTCAGCTCCCGTTCACCCGGAAAACGATCAACCCGCACGGCCCAGGACAGCTCTGGTGCGGATGTCGATCACATGGCATGGTCCCTGTGAGCCGCCGCGCGCACACCTACGCCGCGACGGCGCCGTACGCACACGAAGCGCGAGCCGCAGACTTGACCGGGAGCCGACCCATGACCTCAGCCACCCAGCCGGAACCCCTCTGGTCCCCGAGCCCCGACAGGATCGCCGCGGCCCGCGTCACCGCCTTCCAGGCCTGGGCGGCCGAACGCTTCGACGCCCCCGCCGAAGGCGGCTACCCGGCCCTGCACCGCTGGTCCGTCGACGAACTCGACACCTTCTGGCAGGCCGTCGCCGAATGGTTCGACGTACGCTTCACCACCCCCTACGAGGAGGTCCTCGCCGACCGCGCCATGCCGGGCGCACGCTGGTTCACCGGCTCCACCCTCAACTACGCCGAGCACGCCCTGCGCGCCGCCGAGGACCCCGCCCGGGCCGCCGACGCCGCCCTGCTCCACGTCGACGAGACCCACGAGCCCACCCCCGTCACCTGGGCGGACCTCCGCCACCAGGTGGGCTCGCTCGCCGCCGAACTGCGCGCCCTCGGCGTACGCCCCGGCGACCGGGTCGCCGGCTACCTCCCCAACATCCCCGAAGCGGTCGTCGCCCTCCTCGCCACCGCCGCAGTCGGCGCCGTCTGGACCTCCTGCGCCCCCGACTTCGGCGCCCGCAGCGTCCTCGACCGCTTCCAGCAGGTCGAGCCCGTGGTCCTGTTCACCATCGACGGCTACCGCTACGGCGGCAAGGAACACGACCGCCGCGAGACCGCCGCCGAACTGCGCGCCGAACTCCCCGCCCTGCGCGCCGTCGTCCACATCCCGCTCCTCGGCACCCCGGCCCCCGAGGGCGCCCTCGCCTGGGCGGACCTGACCTCCGCCGCCGCCGAGCCCGTCTTCGAGCCGGTCCCCTTCGACCACCCGCTGTGGATCCTGTACTCCTCCGGCACCACCGGAGCGCCCAAGGCGATCGTCCAGTCCCAGGGCGGGATCCTCCTCGAACACCTCAAGCAGCTCGGCCTGCACTGCGACCTCGGCCCCGAGGACCGGTTCTTCTGGTACACCTCCACCGGCTGGATGATGTGGAACTTCCTCGTCTCCGGCCTGCTCACCGGCACCACCGTCGTCCTGTACGACGGCAGCCCCGGCTACCCCGACACCGGCGCCCAGTGGCGGATCGCCGAGCGCACCCGCGCCACCCTCTACGGCACCTCCGCCGCCTACGTCATGGCCTGCCGCAAGGCCGAGGTCCACCCGGCCCGCGACTTCGACCTCTCCGCCGTCAAGTGCGTCGCCACCACCGGCTCCCCGCTCCCGCCCGACGGCTTCCGCTGGCTCCACGACGAGGTCGCCGAAGACCTCTGGATCGCCTCCGTCAGCGGCGGCACCGACGTGTGCAGCTGCTTCGCCGGAGCCGTCCCCACGCTCCCCGTCCACATCGGCGAACTCCAGGCCGCCTGCCTCGGTACGGACCTCCAGGCCTGGGACCCGGCCGGCAAGCCCGTCACCGGCGAGGTCGGCGAGCTCGTTGTCGCGGCCCCCATGCCCTCCATGCCGATCCACTTCTGGAACGACCCCGACGGCAGCCGCTACCGCGACAGCTACTTCGAGATGTTCCCCGGAGCCTGGCGCCACGGGGACTGGATCACCCTCACCGACCACGGCTCCGTCGTCATCCACGGCCGCTCCGACTCCACCCTCAACCGGCAGGGCGTCCGGATGGGCTCCGCCGACATCTACGAGGTCGTCGAACGCCTCCCCGAGATCAAGGAATCCCTGGTCATCGGCCTGGAGGAGCCGAACGGCGGCTACTGGATGCCCCTCTTCGTCCACCTCGCCCCCGGCGCCACCCTCGACGAGGCCCTGCGCAAGAAGATCGCCGCCACCATCCGGGAGCAGCTCTCCCCGCGCCACGTCCCCGACGAGATCATCGAGATCCCGGCCGTCCCGCACACCCTGACCGGCAAGCGCATCGAGGTCCCCGTCAAGCGGCTCCTCCAGGGCACCCCGATGGCCAAGGCCGTCAACCCCGGCTCCGTCGACAACCCGGACCTGCTCGGCTTCTACGAGGAGCTGGCCCGCACCCGGGGGTGACTGTCAGTGGCCCTGGTTACTGTGAGTGAGCAAGCCATCGCATCACTCAGGGGGAACCATGAACGCCACACCCGACACACCACGCACCGCATCACGAAGGACCGGCACCTCCCGCCGCCGTGAACTGCGCCGCGAGGTCCCCAGCACCGTCGGCCTCCTCACCGACGCCGGGGACTTCGCGGCCATGCGGGACTACCGCAGCTTCGGATTCGACCACCACGACGAATACCCCGACTACCTCCGCCAGGTCGACGCCCTGCTGCGCTCGCTGGCCGCCCAGGGCATCCACACCGTCGTCGCCCTCTTCGACCCCGAGGAGTACGCCGACTTCTGCGCGGAACACGATCTCGACCCGGACAGCGCCCGGACCCGTACGCGCTTCACCGCCGAGCTCGCCTGCGGCACGACCCTGCCCTACGCCGGCCAGCCCGTGGAGGAACTGGTACCGCTCCTCGTCGACGAAGCCGTCCGCCAGTCCACCTGGGAGTACGCCACCGCCCTGCTCGCCGGCGTCGGCGCCTGCGCCGACTGCGGAGAGGACATCGGCCAGGCCTCCTTCGAACGGGCCGCCGACATGGTCGAACGCCTCGTCGAGGGCGCCGGCCCCGGACACCACCACCTCGTGTGCAGCATCCCCGCCGAGCACGAGCAGCTCATCGCGGTCCTGCACGCCGAGGCCGCCCCCGAGCCCGGAGCCCGGCCCCGCATCGAGGGCCGGGCCGGCCTCGACTTCGTGACCGTCCTCGCCGCCGGCCTCGCCCTCGGCGGCGCCGGGGGACTGGTCCTGCGCAGCACCACCGAGGGCTTCCGCGACCGGGTCCACGGCTGGCGCCTGGACCGCGGCCGCCTGGTCACCCTCACGGCCGCGGCCGTCTTCGACGCCTACTGCACGGACGCCGACACCGGCGACCCCGTGGCCCCGGAACCGGGCGTCGAGTACTGCCCCGGCTACGAGGTCGACGTCCCCGGTCCCCACCGCTAGGCCGCGCATGGCCGAGGGGCCCCCGCCACCGGCGAAGGCCCCTCGGACTACCTACTGCGTACCGCCCGCTACTCGCCGGACAGCACCGCCTGGGCGGCCACCCGGGCCTCCTCCGCACTGTCCGCCGCACGCGCGGCCGCGGCCGCGCGCTCGCACTGCGCCAGCGTGTACTTGGCCAGCGTCGCCCGCACGTACGGGATCGACGCGGCACCCATCGACAGGGAGGTGACCCCCAGACCGGTCAGCACACAGGCCAGCAGCGGATCCGAAGCGGCCTCACCACAGACACCGCAGCTCTTGCCCTCAGCCCTGGCGGCCTCCGCCGACATCGCGATCAGGTCGAGCAGCGCGGGCTGCCACGGGTCCTGGAGCCGCGACACCGCACCGACCTGCCGGTCGGCGGCGAAGGCGTACTGCGCGAGGTCGTTCGTACCCAGCGACAGGAACTCGACCTCCTGCAGGATCGAGCGCGCCCGCAGCGCGGCGGAGGGGATCTCCACCATCGCCCCGAACTTCGCCCGCAGACCGGCCTCCCGGCAGGCGTCCGCGAACGCCTTGGCGTCCTTGCGGTCGGCCACCATCGGAGCCATGACCTCGAGGTAGACCGGCAGCCCCTCGGCGGCCTTGGCCAGCGCGGTCAGCTGCGTACGCAGCACCTCCGGGTGGTCCAGCAGCGTGCGCAGACCGCGTACGCCCAGCGCAGGGTTCGGCTCGTCGCCCGGGGTCAGGAAGTCCAGCGGCTTGTCGGCGCCCGCGTCCAGCACACGCACGACGACACGCCCCTCGGGGAACGCTTCGAGCACCTTGCGGTACGACTCGATCTGCTTCTCCTCGGACGGCGCCTTCTTGCTGTCGTCCAGGAAGAGGAACTCGGTGCGGAACAGACCCACACCCTCCGCCCCGGCCTCCACGGCGGCCGGCACGTCCGCCGGCCCGCCCACGTTGGCCAGCAGCGGCACCTTGTGACCGTCGGAGGTCGCACCCGGACCGGAGGACGCCGCCAGCGCCGCCTTCCGCTCGGCAGCCGCGGCCTCCAGCTCGGCCCGCTTCTCCGCGGTCGGCTCGACGAACAGGTCACCGGTGCTGCCGTCGACGGCGATGACCGTGCCCTCGGCGATCTCACCGGCACCCGGCAGCGCCACGATGGCCGGCACACCCAGCGCCCGCGCCAGGATCGCGCTGTGGCTGGTCGGCCCGCCCTCCTCGGTCACGAAGCCGAGCACGAGCGCCGGGTCCAGCAGAGCGGTGTCGGCGGGAGCCAGGTCCCGCGCGATCAGCACGTACGGCTCGTCACTGTCCGGCACGCCCGGCATCGGCACGCCCAGCAGGCGCGCCACGATCCGGTTCCGTACGTCGTCCAGGTCGGCCACCCGCCCGGCCATGTACTCGCCGGCTCCCGCGAGCAGGTCGCGGTAGGCGGCGAACGCGTCGTAGACACCGCGCTCGGCGGTGCTGCCGACGGCGATCCGCCGGTCGACGTCCGCCATCAGCTCGGGGTCCTCGGCGATCATCGCCTGAGCCTCGAGCACGTGCTGGGCCTCGCCACCGGCCAGCTGGCCACGCGCGATCAGGTCGGCTGCCACAGCACTCACGGCCTGACGGGCGCGCCCCTGTTCGCGCTCCGCCTCATCCGCCGTGATCTGCCTCGCCGGGGGCTCGAGCACAGCCGTGCCCATGTGCCGAACCTCGCCGATCGCCACACCGTGGCTCACGCCGACGCCTCGCAGCGTTGTCTCCATTTCACCGTCTCCGATTGAGCGGCGGGTCCAGCCGCCGCGATGGATATCCGACTCGCCCGAGCGGGCGGAGGCATCACTGCCAGCTGAAGAGCTGGTCTCCGGCCTTGACGTCGTCGTCCTCCAGCACGCTGCCGAGGGAGTCGGCCGTCGCCTCGAGCGCCACGACCGGACAGATCGGGGACTTTCCTGCTTCCTCGACCGCAGCCGGGTTCCACCGGATGACGGCCTGACCGCGGGTGACGGTGTCGCCCTTGTTGACGAGCAGCTCGAAGCCCTCGCCGTTGAGCTGGACGGTGTCGATACCGAGGTGGGTGAGCACACCGTGGCCCTCGCCGTCGACGACCACGTACGCGTGCGGATGCAGGGAGACGACCACACCGTCGACGGGGGACACCGCCTCCGAGGCCTCGCGCACGGGGTCAATAGCGGTGCCCGGTCCCACCATCGCGCCGGAGAACACCGGATCGGGCACTGCCGCGAGTCCGATGGCGCGCCCGGCAAGTGGGGACGTCACGATGGTCATGGGGGCCTCCCAGGGGTGGGGCTTCTTGGTTCCGCCGTCACTACCTGTCGCGAACGGCGTACTCTTCAGAAGGATATGTCACGGGTTGTGCGGGTTCGCCCGATGTTGGTCCCGATCCGGGCTGGCCCTTTGGCACGGAGACTAGTGGACTAGACCGGTGGACTAGACCATACGCGTGAATCGATTTGCTTGCGTCCCACGGGGCCTGTACTGTCGTGACTCCCGCCAGGACGTGCCGCGTGAACATCTCGCGAACAGTCGATGGCCGGGACTCCTCCTCAAGCAGTGACGATCTCGATCTCCATTGATCTTCTTTCCGCGTGCCCTTTCGGCAAAACGGAGAGTGGTCGGAGAGACGGAAAAGCACTGATAGAGTCGGAACCGCCGGAAAGGGAAAGCGCGAAAGCGCAAAACCTCGAAGGCGCCGAGGAAATCGGACACGAAAGAGTCTGATAGAGTCGGAAACGCAAGAACAGAACAGAACGAAAGCCCGGAGGAAAGCCCCAGTAAGTGTTACTGAGGGTGAGTACAAAGGAAGCGTCCGTTCCTTGAGAACTCAACAGCGTGCCAAAAATCAACGCCAGAAGTTGATACCCCGTCCACTCCGGTGGATGAGGTTCCTTTGAAAAAGACCTGCGGGGCCTTCGGGCACTCGTAGGCAACAAACACAGCGAGGACGTTGTGGCGCGTCGGTCTTATTCCGACATGACGTGCCCGCTCAACGTGTGTGTGCACCGGATTACCGGTAAACATTCATGGAGAGTTTGATCCTGGCTCAGGACGAACGCTGGCGGCGTGCTTAACACATGCAAGTCGAACGATGAAGCCCTTCGGGGTGGATTAGTGGCGAACGGGTGAGTAACACGTGGGCAATCTGCCCTTCACTCTGGGACAAGCCCTGGAAACGGGGTCTAATACCGGATACCACTCCTGCCTGCATGGGCGGGGGTTGAAAGCTCCGGCGGTGAAGGATGAGCCCGCGGCCTATCAGCTTGTTGGTGGGGTAATGGCCCACCAAGGCGACGACGGGTAGCCGGCCTGAGAGGGCGACCGGCCACACTGGGACTGAGACACGGCCCAGACTCCTACGGGAGGCAGCAGTGGGGAATATTGCACAATGGGCGAAAGCCTGATGCAGCGACGCCGCGTGAGGGATGACGGCCTTCGGGTTGTAAACCTCTTTCAGCAGGGAAGAAGCGAAAGTGACGGTACCTGCAGAAGAAGCGCCGGCTAACTACGTGCCAGCAGCCGCGGTAATACGTAGGGCGCAAGCGTTGTCCGGAATTATTGGGCGTAAAGAGCTCGTAGGCGGCTTGTCACGTCGGATGTGAAAGCCCGAGGCTTAACCTCGGGTCTGCATTCGATACGGGCTAGCTAGAGTGTGGTAGGGGAGATCGGAATTCCTGGTGTAGCGGTGAAATGCGCAGATATCAGGAGGAACACCGGTGGCGAAGGCGGATCTCTGGGCCATTACTGACGCTGAGGAGCGAAAGCGTGGGGAGCGAACAGGATTAGATACCCTGGTAGTCCACGCCGTAAACGTTGGGAACTAGGTGTTGGCGACATTCCACGTCGTCGGTGCCGCAGCTAACGCATTAAGTTCCCCGCCTGGGGAGTACGGCCGCAAGGCTAAAACTCAAAGGAATTGACGGGGGCCCGCACAAGCAGCGGAGCATGTGGCTTAATTCGACGCAACGCGAAGAACCTTACCAAGGCTTGACATATACCGGAAAGCATTAGAGATAGTGCCCCCCTTGTGGTCGGTATACAGGTGGTGCATGGCTGTCGTCAGCTCGTGTCGTGAGATGTTGGGTTAAGTCCCGCAACGAGCGCAACCCTTGTCCTGTGTTGCCAGCATGCCCTTCGGGGTGATGGGGACTCACAGGAGACCGCCGGGGTCAACTCGGAGGAAGGTGGGGACGACGTCAAGTCATCATGCCCCTTATGTCTTGGGCTGCACACGTGCTACAATGGCCGGTACAATGAGCTGCGATACCGTGAGGTGGAGCGAATCTCAAAAAGCCGGTCTCAGTTCGGATTGGGGTCTGCAACTCGACCCCATGAAGTTGGAGTTGCTAGTAATCGCAGATCAGCATTGCTGCGGTGAATACGTTCCCGGGCCTTGTACACACCGCCCGTCACGTCACGAAAGTCGGTAACACCCGAAGCCGGTGGCCCAACCCGTAAGGGAGGGAGCTGTCGAAGGTGGGACTGGCGATTGGGACGAAGTCGTAACAAGGTAGCCGTACCGGAAGGTGCGGCTGGATCACCTCCTTTCTAAGGAGCATAGTACCGATTGCAGACAAATGTTCTGCACGGTCAGCTCATGGGTGGAACGTTGATTATTTGGCACGGTCTTCCAGATGGATCACGAGTACTGCTTCGGCGTGGAAAGTGACTCACTGATGGAGGGTCGTGCCTGGCACGTTGTTGGGTATCTGAGGGTACGGCCGTAAGGTCTTATCTTCGCGATGCCGGCCCCAGTGCACTCACCAGTTTGTCTGGTGGGGTGATGGGTGGCTGGTCGTTGCTTGAGAACTACACAGTGGACGCGAGCATCTGTGGCCAAGTTTTTAAGGGCGCACGGTGGATGCCTTGGCACCAGGAACCGATGAAGGACGTGAGAGGCCGCGATAGGCCCCGGGGAGCTGCCAACTGAGCTTTGATCCGGGGGTGTCCGAATGGGGAAACCCGGCAGTCGTCATGGGCTGTCACCCATGCCTGAACACATAGGGCATGTGGAGGGAACGAGGGGAAGTGAAACATCTCAGTACCCTCAGGAAGAGAAAACAACCGTGATTCCGGGAGTAGTGGCGAGCGAAACCGGATGAGGCCAAACCGTATGCGTGTGATACCCGGCAGGGGTTGCGCATGCGGGGTTGTGGGAATTCTTTTGATCGGTCTGCCGGCCGGTCGGCGAGTCAGAAACCGTTGATGTAGTCGAAGGACATGCGAAAGGTCCGGCGTAGAGGGTAAGACCCCCGTAGACGAAACATCAGCGGCTTGCTTAAGAATCTCCCAAGTAGCACGGGGCCCGAGAAATCCCGTGTGAATCTGGCGGGACCACCCGCTAAGCCTAAATATTCCCTGGTGACCGATAGCGGATAGTACCGTGAGGGAATGGTGAAAAGTACCGCGGGAGCGGAGTGAAATAGTACCTGAAACCGTGTGCCTACAAGCCGTGGGAGCGTCGCCGTTGTTCTTCGGAACAACGGTCGTGACTGCGTGCCTTTTGAAGAATGAGCCTGCGAGTTAGCGGTGTGTAGCGAGGTTAACCCGTGTGGGGAAGCCGTAGCGAAAGCGAGTCCGAATAGGGCGATTGAGTTGCACGCTCTAGACCCGAAGCGGAGTGATCTAGCCATGGGCAGGTTGAAGCGGAGGTAAGACTTCGTGGAGGACCGAACCCACCAGGGTTGAAAACCTGGGGGATGACCTGTGGTTAGGGGTGAAAGGCCAATCAAACTCCGTGATAGCTGGTTCTCCCCGAAATGCATTTAGGTGCAGCGTCGTGTGTTTCTTGCCGGAGGTAGAGCACTGGATAGGCGATGGGCCCTACCGGGTTACTGACCTTAGCCAAACTCCGAATGCCGGTAAGTGAGAGCACGGCAGTGAGACTGTGGGGGATAAGCTCCATGGTCGAGAGGGAAACAGCCCAGAGCATCGACTAAGGCCCCTAAGCGTACGCTAAGTGGGAAAGGATGTGGAGTCGCAGAGACAACCAGGAGGTTGGCTTAGAAGCAGCCACCCTTGAAAGAGTGCGTAATAGCTCACTGGTCAAGTGATTCCGCGCCGACAATGTAGCGGGGCTCAAGCGTACCGCCGAAGTCGTGTCATTGCAGCAATAGGGCCAACGCCCGCTGTGATGGGTAGGGGAGCGTCGTGTGCCGGGTGAAGCAGCAGCGGAAGCTAGTTGTGGACGGTTCACGAGTGAGAATGCAGGCATGAGTAGCGATACACACGTGAGAAACGTGTGCGCCGATTGACTAAGGGTTCCTGGGTCAAGCTGATCTGCCCAGGGTAAGTCGGGACCTAAGGCGAGGCCGACAGGCGTAGTCGATGGACAACCGGTTGATATTCCGGTACCCGCTTTGAAACGCCCAATATCGAATCCTCTGATGCTAAGCCCGTGAAGCCGTTCCGGACCCTTCGGGGAAAGGAAAGTGGTGGAGCCGGCGATCCAAGGTGGTAGTAGGTAAGCGATGGGGTGACGCAGGAAGGTAGTCCAGCCCGGGCGGTGGTTGTCCCGGGGTAAGGGTGTAGGCCGAGGGGTAGGCAAATCCGTCCCTCATATAAGGCTGAGACCTGATGCCGAGCCGATTGTGGTGAAGTGGATGATCCTATGCTGTCGAGAAAAGCCTCTAGCGAGTTTCATGGCGGCCCGTACCCTAAACCGACTCAGGTGGTCAGGTAGAGAATACCGAGGCGTTCGGGTGAACTATGGTTAAGGAACTCGGCAAAATGCCCCCGTAACTTCGGGAGAAGGGGGCCATCACTGGTGAAGGAACTTGCTTCCTGAGCTGGGGGTGGCCGCAGAGACCAGCGAGAAGCGACTGTTTACTAAAAACACAGGTCCGTGCGAAGCCGTAAGGCGATGTATACGGACTGACGCCTGCCCGGTGCTGGAACGTTAAGGGGACCGGTTAGTGACCTTTCGGGGTTGCGAAGCTGAGAACTTAAGCGCCAGTAAACGGCGGTGGTAACTATAACCATCCTAAGGTAGCGAAATTCCTTGTCGGGTAAGTTCCGACCTGCACGAATGGCGTAACGACTTCTCGACTGTCTCAACCATAGGCCCGGTGAAATTGCACTACGAGTAAAGATGCTCGTTTCGCGCAGCAGGACGGAAAGACCCCGGGACCTTTACTACAGTTTGATATTGGTGTTCGGTTCGGCTTGTGTAGGATAGGTGGGAGACTTTGAAGCCGTGACGCCAGTCATGGTGGAGTCGCCGTTGAAATACCACTCTGGTCGTGCTGGATGTCTAACCTCGGTCCGTGATCCGGATCAGGGACAGTGTCTGATGGGTAGTTTAACTGGGGCGGTTGCCTCCCAAAGGGTAACGGAGGCGCCCAAAGGTTCCCTCAGCCTGGTTGGCAATCAGGTGTTGAGTGTAAGTGCACAAGGGAGCTTGACTGTGAGACCGACGGGTCGAGCAGGGACGAAAGTCGGGACTAGTGATCCGGCGGTGGCTTGTGGAAGCGCCGTCGCTCAACGGATAAAAGGTACCCCGGGGATAACAGGCTGATCTTCCCCAAGAGTCCATATCGACGGGATGGTTTGGCACCTCGATGTCGGCTCGTCGCATCCTGGGGCTGGAGTCGGTCCCAAGGGTTGGGCTGTTCGCCCATTAAAGCGGTACGCGAGCTGGGTTTAGAACGTCGTGAGACAGTTCGGTCCCTATCCGCTGTGCGCGTAGGAATATTGAGAAGGGCTGTCCCTAGTACGAGAGGACCGGGACGGACGAACCTCTGGTGTGCCAGTTGTCCTGCCAAGGGCATGGCTGGTTGGCTACGTTCGGGAGGGATAACCGCTGAAAGCATCTAAGCGGGAAGCCTGCTTCAAGATGAGTATTCCCACCTCCTTGAGAGGGTAAGGCTCCCAGTAGACGACTGGGTTGATAGGCCAGATGTGGAAGCCCGGTAACGGGTGGAGCTGACTGGTACTAATAGGCCGAGGGCTTGTCCTCAGTTGCTCGCGTCCACTGTGTTAGTTCTGAAGTAACGACCGTGTTTATGCCCGGTTGGTTAACTTCATAGTGTTTCGGTGGTCATAGCGTTAGGGAAACGCCCGGTTTACATTCCGAACCCGGAAGCTAAGCCTTTCAGCGCCGATGGTACTGCAGGGGGGACCCTGTGGGAGAGTAGGACGCCGCCGAACAATCATTGTGGGAAAGCCCCGCACCTCATGGTGCGGGGCTTTTCTGCGTTCTGGACCCTTGACGGGCCAGCGGCCCCGCTCGTGGACTCCTGTAGGGTCAGGGGGCATCGATTCGACCATTTCTAGCGTCACAGTGGAGGCCCCCGGGTGGAGGTCCAGGAGACTCGGGTTCAGACTGACCGAATTTTCACCATTCCGAACATCCTCAGCATGGCTCGTCTCGTCGGCGTGCCGCTGTTCCTCTGGCTGATCCTGGAGAGGTACGACGGATGGGCGCTGGCCGTTCTCATGCTCAGCGGGATCAGTGACTACCTCGACGGAAAACTCGCGCGCCGCTGGAATCAGATCAGCAAACTGGGCCGGCTGCTGGACCCCGCTGCGGACCGTCTCTACGTCCTGACCACGCTCTTTGGCCTGACCTGGCGGGAGATCCTGCCCCTGTGGCTCACCGCGGCGCTGCTGGCCCGTGAGGCAATGCTGCTGGTCATGGTGTGGATCCTGCGCCGGCACGGCTATCCGCCGCCGCAGGTCAACTTCCTCGGCAAGGCCGCGACCTTCAACCTGATGTATGCCTTCCCCCTCCTGCTGCTCAGTGACGGTACGGGCTGGTTGGCCTGGATGGCGTCCGTTTTCGGATGGGCGTTCGCAGGTTGGGGTACAACGCTCTATTGGTGGGCAGGAATCCTTTACGTGGTGCAAGTCCGCCGTCTGGTCAGGGCGGATGCCACGGCCGATTGAGCTCGCTCGGCGCCGGTACTGACGCGGAGGAGTAGCGGAGTATCCGTCCGAGACGGGTGAGGTCGGCTAGACCGTCATCTCTCTAGGAGGACTCTTCCGACATGAAGGCCGTCGTGATGGCCGGTGGCGAAGGTACGCGGCTTCGCCCCATGACCTCAAGCATGCCCAAGCCGCTCCTGCCGGTGGCGAACCGGCCGATCATGGAGCACGTGCTGAGGCTGCTCAAGCGGCATGGGCTCAGCGAGACCGTGGTCACGGTGCAGTTTCTGGCGTCCCTCGTCAAGAACTACTTCGGTGACGGCGAGGAGCTCGGGATGGAGCTCACCTACGCCAACGAGGAGAAGCCACTCGGCACCGCCGGCAGCGTGAAGAATGCCGAGGAGGCCTTGAAGGACGACACGTTCCTCGTCATCTCGGGCGACGCGCTGACCGACTTCGACCTCACCGACCTCATCAATTTCCACAAGGAGAAGGGCGCACTGGTCACGGTGTGCCTGACCCGGGTGCCGAACCCGCTGGAATTCGGCATCACCATCGTGGACGAGGAGGGGAAGGTCGAGCGCTTCCTCGAGAAGCCCACCTGGGGACAGGTGTTCTCGGACACCATCAACACCGGCATCTACGTGATGGAGCCGGAGATCTTCAACTACGTCGACCCGGACGTCTCGGTCGACTGGTCCGGCGACGTCTTCCCGCAGCTGATGAAGGAAGGCCGGCCGATCTACGGCTACGTGGCCGAGGGCTACTGGGAGGACGTCGGCACGCACGAGAGCTACGTCAAGGCGCAGGCCGACGTGCTCGAGGGCAAGGTCCAGGTCGACATGGACGGCTTCGAGATCTCGCCCGGCGTGTGGATCGCCGAAGGAGCCGAGGTCAGCCCGGACGCGGTGCTGCGCGGGCCGCTGTACATCGGGGACTACGCCAAGGTCGAGGCCGGGGTGGAGATCCGAGAGCACACCGTCATCGGGTCGAACGTCGTCGTCAAGAGCGGGGCCTTCCTCCACAAGGCCGTCGTCCACGACAACGTCTACATCGGGCCGCACAGCAACCTGCGCGGCTGCGTCATCGGCAAGAACACCGACATCATGCGGGCCGCCCGGATCGAAGACGGAGCCGTCATCGGTGACGAGTGCCTGGTGGGTGAAGAATCCATTGTTCAGGGCAACGTACGGGTCTACCCGTTCAAGACGATCGAGGCCGGTGCCTTCGTCAACACCTCGGTGATCTGGGAGTCGCGCGGCCAGGCACACCTGTTCGGTGCCCGGGGCGTCTCCGGGATCCTGAACGTGGAGATCACACCCGAGCTGGTGGTGAAGCTGGCGGGCGCCTACGCGACGACCCTGAAGAAGGGTGCGATCGTCACCACGGCCCGTGACCACTCCCGGGGCGCGAGAGCGCTCAAGCGGGCGGTGATCTCGGCGCTCCAGGCCAGCGCCATCGACGTGCGCGACCTGGAGAACGTACCGCTGCCGGTGGCCCGGCAGCAGACGGCCCGCGGCGCGGCCGGCGGGATCGTGATCCGGACCTCGCCCGGGGTGCCGGACTCGGTGGACATCATGTTCCTCGACGAGCGGGGAGCCGACCTCTCGCAGGCGCAGCAGCGCAAGCTGGACCGGGTGTACGCACGTCAGGAGTACCGGCGTGCCTTCCCCGGGGAGATCGGTGACCTGCAGTTCCCGTCGAGCGTCTTCGACTCGTACACGGGCTCGCTGCTGCGGCGGGTGGACACCACCGGGATCGCCGATTCCGGGCTCAAGGTGGTCGTGGACGCCTCGAACGGCAGCGCCGGCCTCGTGCTGCCGAGCCTGCTCGGCCGGCTCGGCGTCGACGCGCTGACGATCAACCCCGGTCTCGACGAGTCCAGGCCGACCGAGACCCGGGAGACCCGGCGGGCCGGGCTGGTGCGGCTCGGGGAGATCGTGGCCTCGGCCCGGGCGGCCTTCGGGGTGCGGTTCGACCCGGTGGGCGAGCGGATCTCCCTGGTGGACGAGCGCGGGCGGATCATCGAGGACGACCGGGCGCTGCTCGTGCTCCTGGACCTGGTGGCCGCGGAGAAGCGCAGCGGCAAGGTGGCCCTGCCGGTGACCACGACGCGCGTCGCCGAGCAGGTGGCGGCGTACCACGGGACCCAGGTGGAGTGGACGACGACCTCGCCCGACGACCTGACCCGGGTGGGCCGTGAGGAGACCACGATCTTCGGCGGGGACGGCCGGGGCGGTTTCATCGTCCCGGAGTTCAGCAGCGTCTTCGACGGCTCGGCGGCCTTCGTGCAGCTGATCGGGCTGGTGGCGCGGACGCAGCTCACCCTGAGCCAGATCGACGCCCGCATTCCGCGCGCGCACGTGCTCAAGCGGGACGTGCCCACGCCGTGGGCGGCGAAGGGGCTCGTCATGCGGCGGGTCGTGGAGGCGGCCGGCGACCGGCAGGTGGACACCACCGACGGGGTGCGCGTGGTGGAGGCCGACGGGCGGTGGGCGCTCGTCCTGCCGGACCCGGCGGAGGCGGTCACCCACCTGTGGGCCGAAGGTCCCGACGACGCCTCCGCGCAGGCGCTGCTCGACGAGTGGGGCGCGGTGGTGGACGGAGCCGGGCAGCACTGACCGGCGCGCGTCCGGTGCCGGACGCGATTTCGGTGGGCCGGGTGCGGGGAGTCACCCGGCCCGGCCCGCCGGACGAGCGCATTCGGTGTGGGCGGTGCCGACATGCGACGATGTGCGGCATGTCGCAGCCTCCCAACAACCGGAGTTCGGCCACACCGCCCGCGCGCCCGGACGCGTCCATGTCGCTGCTGACGCACGTGATGGACCACAGCCTCGACGAGGGCTATGCGGAGGCCGCGGCCCGGCGCGAGGCGGACGGTACGGCGGGGCTGCCCCGTACCCTCAAGGCCAAGCTGGGGCTCGCGGCCGGGCTCGTCGTCGCCGCGATGGTGGTCACGCTGGGTGCCGCGCAGGCGCGGATAGCGGCGCCGGTGCTGGCCAAGGAGCGCCAGGAGCTGATCGACCGGGTGCAGCGTGCCGACGATCACGCGGACGGTCTTGAGCGGGACATGGAGCGGCTGCGGACCGAGGTCGCGGACCGGCAGCGCGCGGCGCTGAAGCAGCAGGTCGGCGAGCGGGGCAGGCTGGTGGAGTTGCTGGCGGGTGCAACCGAGGTGCGTGGTCCTGGCGTCAAGCTGGTGGTGGACGATGCCAAGGGCGCCTCGTCGGGCGGCGGTGGTGGCCCGCGCGAGAGCGCGGGGTTCTCGAACACCGGCCGGGTGAGGGACCGTGACATGCAGCGGATCGTCAACGGGCTCTGGCAGGCGGGCGCGGAGGCCGTCTCGATCAACGGTCAGCGGCTGACGGCGCTGTCGGCGATCCGGGCCGCGGGTGACGCGATACTGGTCGACAACAAGCCGCTGGTGCCGCCGTACGAGGTGCTCGCGGTGGGTGACAAGAAGCGGCTCGGGACCACGTTCCAGGACTCCGTGGACGGTCAGTACCTGCACGTGCTGCAGGAGAGCTACGGGATTCGCTACAGCCTGTCCCCGATGGACGAGGTGAGGCTGCCGGCGGCGTCGAGTCTGACCGTCCGCACAGCCACAGCAGAAGAGCCGAAGAAGGGTGCATCGTGATCGCGGTACTGGGCCTCGTGGCCGGAGTGGTGGTCGGGCTTCTGGTCCGGCCCGAAGTGCCGGCCGTGGTGGAGCCTTATCTGCCGATCGCCGTGGTGGCCGCGCTCGACGCGGTGTTCGGCGGTCTGCGCGCGATGCTGGACGGCATCTTCGTCGACAAGGTCTTCGTGGTGTCGTTCCTGTCGAACGTGGTCGTGGCCGCGCTGATCGTCTTCCTCGGAGACAAGCTGGGCGTCGGCTCGCAGCTGTCGACGGGTGTGGTCGTCGTCCTCGGCATCCGGATCTTCTCCAACGCCGCGGCCATCCGCCGGCACGTCTTCCGGGCGTGAGGCCGATGAGTACGGAAAACACCCCGCCCGGCGAGCCGGACGTACCCGAGCAGCCCGAATCCCGCTCCCCGCAGCCCGAGCCGGCCGTGCCGGAGGAGACCGGGCGCCAGCGCCTGGCGGCCGGGCTGTGGCCGCCGCGGTTCAGCCGGGCCCAACTGATCGTCGCGCTGCTGCTGTTCGTCCTGGGCCTCGGGCTCGCGATCCAGGTCCGCTCGAACAGCGACTCCAGCGCGCCGCTGCGCGGTGCCCGCCAGGAGGACCTCGTACGGATCCTCGACGAGCTGGACGGGCGCACCCAGCGCCTGGAGGACGAGAAGCAGCAGCTGGACGACCAGCGCAAGGAGCTGCAGAGCAGCTCCAACCAGGCCGAGGAAGCGCGCAGACAGACGGTTGAGAAGGAGCGCCAACTGGGCATCCTGGCCGGTACGGTGGCCGCACAGGGCCCGGGCATCACGCTGCGGATCACCGACACCAAGGGCCAGGTGCGGTCCGACCAGTTGCTGGACACCCTCCAGGAGCTGCGGGCGGCCGGGGCCGAGGCGATCCAGATCAACGGCGTGCGCATCGTGGCGGGCTCGTACTTTTCGGACGAGGGCGGCGGGATCGGGATCGACGGTAAGAAGATCACACAGCCCTATGAGTTCAAGGTGATCGGCAAACCGCAGGATCTGGAGCCGGCGCTCAACATCCCGGGTGGTGTCGTGCAGACCATGGAGAAGGAACAGGCCACGGTCGCCGTCACACGGTCGGCGAAGATCGTTGTGGATGCCTTGCGGGCTGCGAAGCAGCCTGACTACGCTCGGTCGTCATCGCCGTGATGCGGAGTGGAATGTGGACAGGCTCACGCGGGCCGGTGCCTGCGGGGGGTCGACGCACGGAAGTCGCCGTGCGTGGTGGAAACTGTCTGGTGGTTACGGACGTTGTCAGAATGTCCGGGTCGGCAGGTGTGTGTATGCAGAGTTCGTCCTGCCCCACGGGCGGGTCTGTTTCGGTCAAGGGGAATCGCCCGTGAAGTTGTTTGAGAAGTTGTTCGGCAAGAAGAAGAACGAGGAAAGCGGTGCTGCGCGGCACCGCGCGGGGCAGCCGGATGCGGAAGGGCAGGGCGACAGGCCGCTCTTCCGCGACGAGGTGGCCGGCCCGGGTGACAATTCGGGCGCGTACGGCGCGTCGGCTGTTGACCCTGCCGGTTCCGGACGCATAGGTTTCGGTGAACCATCAACCTCAAGTGCGGGTGGAGGGTTTACCCCCGACCCGTATGCCACCAATGCCTCCGCGGGGCAGCCGCGGCGCGAGGAGCCGTCCATGTCGGCCGAGCAGACGTGTGGCAGGTGCGGGCACCGCAGCGATGCGGCGAGCCGTTTCTGCTCCAACTGCGGGGCGCCGCTGCGGCCGGGTCTGACGCCGGAGCGTGCCTCGGAGACCACGTCCACGATCTCGATCTCGGGCCTCGAGGCCTACGAGGCCGAGGCGTCGGGACAGCACGTGTCGTCCTCGCTCTCCCCCGAGGCCCAGGCCGCGGTGGAGGCGCTGCCCCCCGGTTCCGCCCTGCTGATCGTGCGGCGCGGACCCAACTCGGGCAGCCGCTTCCTGCTGGACGGCGAACTGACCACGGCGGGCCGGCACCCGCAGAGCGACATCTTCCTGGACGACATCACCGTCTCCCGTCTGCATGTCGAGTTCCGCAGGAGCCAGGACGGCGGCTTCACCGTCTCCGACGTGGGCAGCCTCAACGGCACGTACGTGAACCGTGAGCCGATCGACTCGGTCGCCCTGCACAACGGCGACGAGGTGCAGATCGGCAAGTACCGGCTGGTCTTCTACGCGAGCCTGCGGGGCATCTGACTCTCCCGGACACCGTCCGGGGGGACCCCCACCCCCGGACACCGTCCGGGGGGACCCCAGGGAAGGTTCCATGCTGCGTACCCCGACGGGCGGTGCCCCCAAGAACGGCACCGCCGGCTCGGCCGGGCAGCTGGTCAGCATCGGAACGGTGCTGACCATGCTGCGGGACGAGTTCCCCGAAGTGACCATTTCGAAGATCCGCTTCCTGGAGGCGGAGGGGCTCGTCGAGCCCAGGCGCACACCGTCCGGATACCGCAAGTTCAGCACGGGCGACGTGGAGCGGCTCGGGCGCATCCTGCGGCTGCAGCGTGACCACTACCTGCCGCTGAAGGTCATCCGGGAGCAGCTCGACGCGCTCGACCGAGGCGAGCAGATCCGCATCCCGGCGCCGGCCGCGCACGGGGAGTCCGTGGATCCCGCCGGTCCTTCCGCCGGGTACGGCGAGGCGGGCGGGGAGCGGCCCACGGTGGCCCGGGTGGGCCGGGCCGAGCTGATCGCCGCCGCGGAGGTGGACGAGGTGCAGCTCGTGGAGTGGGAGTCGTACGGGCTCATCTCCGAGGCGCCGGGCGGTGGATTCGACGCCGAGACGGTCACCGTGGCCCGGCTGATCGCGGATCTCGGTCGATTCGGGCTCGAGCCCCGTCACCTGCGGGGCATGAAGGCGGCGGCGGACCGGGAGGCCGGTCTGGTGGAGCAGCTCGTCGCCCCGCTGCGCCGCCACCGCAACCCGCAGACCCGGGCGCATGCCGAGGCCACGACCAGGGAGCTCGCGGGGCTGTCCGTACGGCTCCACGAGGCCCTGGTCCAGACCGCTCTCGGGGTCCGTCTGCACTGACCGGACAGGTCCCGGGGGAGCCCCGACTACCCAAACCTGCCGGGCAGGTCCTAGGGTTGCTGTGTGAACGAGCTCGACGTTGTGGGTGTCCGGGTGGAAATGCCCTCCAACCAACCGATCGTGCTCCTGCGTGAAGTGGGAGGCGACCGGTACCTCCCCATCTGGATCGGTCCTGGGGAGGCGACCGCCATTGCCTTCGCTCAGCAGGGCATGGCCCCTGCCCGGCCGCTGACGCACGACCTGTTCAAGGACGTGCTGGAGGCGGTCGGTGAGGAGCTCACCGAGGTCCGGATCACGGATCTGCGGGAGGGCGTCTTCTACGCGGAGCTGGTCTTCGCCAGTGGGGTGGAGGTGAGCGCGCGGCCGTCGGACGCCATAGCGCTGGCCCTGCGGACGGGGACGCCGATCTACGGCAGTGACGGTGTGCTGGACGACGCCGGAATCGCCATTCCCGACGAGCAGGAGGACGAGGTGGAGAAGTTCCGCGAGTTCCTCGACCAGATCTCTCCCGAGGACTTCGGTACGGGCCCCCAGTAATCGGCACAGTAATCGGCGCAGTAAACGGCGCAGCAGACGGCAGGGTCGCCGCAGGCGGGTCGCGTCGTCCACCGGGAACTGTCAGCCCATTCGAGTAGCCTTTCCCCGCAATGGGGTACGGGAAACCACTCTCAGGGTGATTATCACTCGGCGTGCCGAGTGTGGCGATCGTTGACGCACCCCTGGTCACTGCCTACCTTCAAGGTGGCAGGTCAAGGACGGAGGGTCGGCGTGAGGATCACGGGCGACGGTACGACCGGGGGCACCCCCGCGCGGAGCGATGGTGGGCCGTACCCGCTGCACGGCGGCACGGCCGGTGCCGCGCACCGTCAGCCGGCGTCGACGCCGGTCGGACCGGTGGGCGACGACCCGGCACCCGAGCAGGTCGGCTACCGCGGACCGACGGCGTGCGCCGCCGCCGGGATCACCTACCGGCAGCTCGACTACTGGGCGAGGACCGGGCTGGTGGAGCCCAGTGTCCGGCCCGCGTACGGGTCGGGCACCCAGCGGCTGTACAGCTTCCGCGACGTGGTGGTCCTCAAGATCGTCAAGCGCTTCCTGGACACCGGGGTGGCGCTGCAGAACATCCGCACCGCGGTGCAGCACCTGCGGGACCGGGGCTTCTCCGACCTGGAGCGCATGACGCTGATGAGCGACGGCGCGACCGTGTACGAGTGCACCTCGCCGGACCAGGTCGTGAGCCTGCTCCAGGGCGGTCAGGGCGTCTTCGGCATCGCGGTGGGCGTCGTCTGGCGCGACGTGGAGGGCGCGCTGTCGCAGCTGCACGGGGAGCGCGTGGACACGGGGGAGACCCTGGTGGGCAACAACCCGGCCGACGAGCTGGCGGCCCGCCGGAACCGGGCCGTCTGACCCACGCGCATCGGGATCACCGCGTTGTCAGTGGCATAGGGCAGCATCGGTGCTGTGAGAGCCGCGCCGACCATCCTGCATCTGGACATGGACGCCTTCTACGCCTCCGTGGAGCAGGCGTCGAAGCCCAGCCTGCGCGGTAAGGCCGTGATCGTCGGAGGGCTCGGCCCGCGCGGTGTGGTGGCCACCGCCTCCTACGAGGCCCGGCGCTTCGGGGTGCACTCGGCGATGCCGACCGCGCAGGCCCGCCGGCTCTGCCCGAACGGCGCCTACCTGATTCCGCGCTTCACCCTCTACCGCGAGGTCAGCGAGCTGGTCATGGGCCTGCTGCGGGAGCTGTCACCGCTGGTGGAGCCGCTCAGCCTGGACGAGGCCTTCGTGGACCTGGAAGCGGGCGGGGCGGCCTTCGACGCGGCGGGCGCGCGGGCCACCGGGGAGCGGCTGCGGGCGGACATCCGGGCCGCCACGGGACTCAGCGGCTCGGTGGGGCTGGCCGGGTCCAAGATGCTGGCCAAGGTGGCCTCCGAGGAGGCCAAGCCCGACGGACTGCTGCTGATCGAGCCGGGGACCGAGCGGGAGCTGCTCGCGCCCATGTCGGTGCGCACCCTGCCCGGGGTGGGGCCGGCCACCGGGGAGCACCTGCGCCGGGCCGGTATCACCACCGTGGGGGAGCTGGCCGAGGCCGGTGAGGACGAGCTGGTGCGGATGGTGGGCCGGGCGCACGGGGTCGGGCTCTACCGGATGGCCCTGGGGCTGGACGACCGGCCGGTGGTCGCGGAGCGCGACGCGAAGTCCGTGTCGGTGGAGGACACCTTCGACGTGGACCTGCACGACCGGGTACGGATCCGGAACGAGGTGCAGCGGCTCGCCGACCGCTGCGTGGGCCGGCTGCGGGCCTCGGGGCACTCGGGGCGGACCATCGTCCTGAAGGTGCGCCGGTACGACTTCTCGACGCTGACCCGCTCCGAGACCCTGCGCGGGCCGACCGACGATCCGGCGGTGGTGCGGGAGGCGGCGGCGCGGCTGCTGGAGGGCGTGGACACCACCGGCGGGGTGCGGCTGCTGGGGGTCGGGGTGACGGGTCTCGCGGACTACACCCAGGAGGACCTGTTCGCCCTCGCGCTGGCCGCCGAGGGGGAGGCGGGGGCGGAGGCGGAGGCCGCCGGGCCGGCAGGCGCCGAGGAGGCCGCCGGGGCGCCCCCCGGGGAGCGCGGGCCCCTGGAGGGTGCGGCGGCGGCCCTGGAGGGTGCGGCGGCGGCCCTGGAGGGCGCCGAGGCCGCTCCCGTGCGGCACTGGGCCGCGGGGAGCGACGTACGGCACGCGGTGTACGGGCCGGGGTGGGTGCAGGGCAGCGGCGTCGGCCGGGTCACCGTGCGGTTCGAGCGGCCCGGCTCGCCGCCGGGGCGCGTCCGCACCTTCCGGCTGGACGACCCCGAGCTGGAGGACTCCGATCCGCTGCCCCTCGTGGGCAGTGACTAGGCGGTGTCCTGGGGGCGGGGGCGGGGGTTCTGGAAGTCGGAGGGGAGGGTGACGTCCAGTCCGTAGTGGTGGTACAGCTGGAGCTCCTGCTCGGGGGAGAGGTGGCGGCCGACCCCGAAGTCGGGGGCCTCCTTGATCAGGGAGCGCTCGAAGGGCACGCGCAGGGCGTCGTCCACCACCTCGCTGGGTTCCAGGGGGACGAAGGCGTCGCGCCCGAAGAGGCCGGTCCGGACGGCGGCCCACTCCGGGACGCCCGTGGCGTCGTCGAGGTACACCTCGTCCACGGTGCCGATCTTGGCTCCGTTGCGGTCGAACGCCTTGCGGCCGATCAGGCTGCGCGGATCGATGTCGGTCTGCACGTTCCCTCCGTACGGTCGCAGTGGTTCACAGCTCATCCGTAATGACTACAGAAGTGCATATTTGGAGAGGGGGCCACTCGAGGGAGGGTCGAGATCCTCGCTGGTAGGCTGGGTGACGGCTGTTGACCCTGTGCGGGAGAGTCCTCCGAGTGAGTTCGACGGAGGCGCCGAAGGAGCAAATCCTCCCCGGAATCTCTCAGGCATACGTACCGCACGTGACGAGGCCACTCTGGAAAGCAGGGGCAGGCACCGGTTCCGCAGTACCGGTACCTCTCCTCACCGACGGTGAAAGCCGGAACTCTCGGGAGAACCCCGCGACTCCGGTGAAGCTCTCAGGTTGAGATGACAGAGGGGGAGGCCGTCCGGGTGCCCGCGCCGTGGTGCCCCTCGCAGGTCATACGACCAGGAGGCCTCCGTTATGACCGCCAACCGCATTCCGCTCTCTCAGCTTGAGCGAGGCATCCCCTTCGAGCAGCGCCACATCGGCCCGGACGCCGAAGCGCAGGCGAAGATGCTCGCTCAGGTGGGCTACGGCTCCCTGGACGAGCTCACCGCCGCCGCGGTACCGGATGTGATCAAGACCGCCGAGGCGCTGAACCTGCCCGAGGCGCGCACCGAGGCCGAGGTGCTGGCCGAGCTGCGCTCGCTGGCCGACCGCAACCAGGTGCTGTCGTCGATGATCGGTCTCGGCTACTACGGGACCTTCACCCCGCCGGTGATCCTGCGCAACGTCATGGAGAACCCGGCCTGGTACACGGCGTACACCCCGTACCAGCCGGAGATCTCCCAGGGCCGCCTCGAGGCGCTGCTGAACTTCCAGACCCTCGTCGCCGACCTGACCGGGCTGCCGACCTCCGGCGCCTCCCTGCTCGACGAGGGCACGGCGGCCGCCGAGGCCATGTCGCTGGCCCGCCGCGTGGGCAAGGTCAAGGGCGGGGTCTTCCTCATCGACGCCGACGCGCTGCCGCAGACCATCGCCGTGATCGAGACCCGCGCCGAGCCGACGGGCGTCGAGGTCGTCGTCGCGGACCTGTCCGAGGGCATTCCGGCCGAGATCGCCGAGCGCGGCGTCTTCGGCGTGCTGCTCCAGTACCCGGGTGCCTCCGGCGCCGTCCGCGAGATCAAGCCGGTCATCGACCAGGCCCACGAGCTCGGTGCGATCGTCACCGTCTCCGCCGACCTGCTCGCGCTGACCCTGCTGACCTCCCCGGGCGAGCTGGGCGCGGACATCGCCGTCGGCACCACCCAGCGCTTCGGCGTCCCGATGGGCTTCGGCGGCCCGCACGCCGGCTACATGGCCGTCCAGGCCAAGCACGCCCGCTCGCTGCCCGGCCGCCTCGTCGGCGTCTCCGTGGACGCGGACGGCAACAAGGCCTACCGCCTGGCCCTGCAGACCCGCGAGCAGCACATCCGCCGCGAGAAGGCCACCAGCAACATCTGTACCGCGCAGGTGCTGCTCGCCGTCATGGCCGGCATGTACGCCGTCTACCACGGCCCGGACGGCCTGCGGACGATCGCCCGCCGCACCCACCGCTACGCCGCGCTGCTCGCCGCGGGCCTGACGGCCGGCGGGGTCGAGCTGGAGCACGGCTCCTTCTTCGACACGGTCACCGCCCGGGTGCCCGGCAAGGCCGCCGAGGTCGTCGCCGCCGCCCGCGAGGGCGGGGTCAACCTCTTCCAGGCCGACGCCGACCACGTCTCGATCTCCTGCGACGAGACCACCCTGCGCGCCGACCTCGACGCCGTCTGGGCGGCCTTCGGGGTCAGCGCCGACATCGAGGCCCTGGACTCGGCCACCGCCGACACGCTGCCCGAGGGCCTGCTGCGCTCGGACGCGTACCTGACGCACCCGGTCTTCCACCAGCACCGCTCCGAGACCGCGATGCTGCGCTACCTGCGCAAGCTCGCGGACAAGGACTACGCGCTGGACCGCGGCATGATCCCGCTGGGCTCCTGCACCATGAAGCTCAACGCGACCACCGAGATGGAGCCGGTCACCTGGCCCGAGTTCGGCCAGCTGCACCCCTTCGCCCCGGTGGAGCAGGCCGAGGGGTACCTCACGCTCATCACCGAGCTGGAGGAACGTCTCTGCGAGGTCACCGGCTACGACAAGGTCTCCATCCAGCCGAACGCCGGCTCCCAGGGCGAGCTCGCAGGCCTCCTGGCGGTGCGCGCCTACCACCGTGCGAACGGCGACGAGCAGCGCACCATCTGCCTCATCCCGTCCTCCGCACACGGCACCAACGCCGCCAGCGCCGTGATGGCCGGCATGAAGGTCGTCGTCGTCAAGACCGCCGACGACGGCGAGGTGGACGCGGACGACCTGCGCGCCAAGATCGAGCAGTACCGCGACGAGCTCGCCGTGCTCATGATCACGTACCCGTCGACGCACGGTGTGTTCGAGGAGCACGTCGCCGACATCTGCGCCCAGGTGCACGAGGCCGGCGGCCAGGTCTACGTGGACGGCGCCAACCTGAACGCCCTGGTGGGCCTCGCCAAGCCGGGTCACTTCGGCGGCGACGTCTCGCACCTGAACCTGCACAAGACCTTCTGCATCCCGCACGGCGGCGGCGGCCCGGGCGTCGGCCCGGTCGGTGTCCGGGCGCACCTGGCCCCGTACCTCCCGAACCACCCGCTCCAGCCGACCGCCGGCCCCGAGACGGGCGTCGGCCCGATCTCCGCCGCGCCGTGGGGTTCGGCCGGTATCCTGCCGATCTCCTGGTCGTACGTCCGCCTGATGGGTGGCGAGGGCCTCAAGCGCGCCACCCAGGTGGCCGTGCTCGGCGCCAACTACATCGCCAAGCGCCTCGAGCCGCACTACCCGGTGCTCTACACCGGCCCGGGCAACCTGGTCGCGCACGAGTGCATCATCGACATGCGCCCCCTGTCGAAGGCGACGGGCGTCAGCATCGACGACATCGCCAAGCGCCTGATCGACTACGGCTTCCACGCGCCGACCATGTCCTTCCCGGTGGCCGGCACGCTGATGATCGAGCCGACGGAGTCCGAGGACCTCGCCGAGATCGACCGTTTCTGCGACGCGATGATCGCCATCCGCGCCGAGATCGAGCGGGTCGCGGGCGGCGAGTGGCCGGTGGACGACAACCCGCTGGCCAACTCCCCGCACACCGCGGCGGCGCTGGGCGGCGAGTGGAACCACCCGTACAGCCGTGACGAGGCCGTCTTCCCGGCCGGGGTCTCCGCGGCCGAGAAGTACTGGCCGCCGGTGCGCCGGATCGACGGCGCCTTCGGCGACCGGAACCTGGTCTGCTCCTGCCCTCCGCTGGACGAGTACGACAACTGAGTACGCGGGCCGGCCCGGCGTTGACGGGCCGGTGACACGGTGAAGGGGCCGGTTCCGGAGCATTCGCTCCGGGGCCGGCCCCTTCTTCGTACGTACGTCGGGGTCGTGCGGTGCGTCCTAGGCCGCCGCGAGCGGGCGGTGCGGAGCGATGATCTGTCCGTCCGGCAGCAGCTCACCGGTGTCCTCGAAGAGCAGGACGCCGTTGCACAGCAGGCTCCAGCCCTGTTCCGGGTGGTTGGCCACCGGGCGCGCGGCCTCCCGGTCGGCGGATTCTGATGACGGGCAGGCAGGCTGGTGCTGGCACATGGATGGGTTCTTTCGCTGCGGTGTGGTCTGTTCGCTACGGCTCGATGCGTGATTCATGGCCGTCCCCCTGGGTCGTCCCCGCACCTGCGGGGAGGATGTCCTCAGTGTTCCCCCAGGACGGCTGCTTCGCAGGTATTTCCCGGCAGCTGTCCTCTAGGAATGAGGACGCATCACCCGTGCGGGCGGTTCAGGCCAACTCCCCTGTCATTTCGGGTGGTTCGCATTGACCCGAGCGGACTAGGCCGAATGGGTCACCCGGGTCAAGCAGCCGGGGCCGCCAGGGAGGGCGGGACCGGTGGGGCGGCCGGGGTCAGCCGGTGGATGAGGACGGGCAGCAGCTCGGACACGGGATGCGGCCGGTACGCGGCGATCCCGGGCGGGGCCGGGGCCAGCGGCACCAGCAGGTCCGCGGCGGCGGGCAGGCCGGAGGAGGCGTCGGCGCCGACCGCCCCGTGCAGCCACAGGGTCAGCATGTACAGCTCCGGTACGGACAGCAGCCGCGGCTGGTAGCTCTTGCCGAGGGACTCCGCCTGGCGCAGGGCGCGTTCGGTGGCGGCCACGTAGGGGCCCTCGAAGAAGTGGGAGAAGGCCCAGCCGTCCGGGGTGAGGCGGGTGTCGGCCGCCGCGACGAAGCGGTCGCCGCTGCGGATCAGGAACCGCCAGCCGGTGAGCCGGGTGCGGGGCGGGCGGCCGGCGCTCGCGTGGCCGGACACGCTCAGCCGGTCGAGCACGTGGACCGGAAGCGGGAGTTCGGCGGTCATCGGACCCTGGACGGAGCGCAGGGCCGGGGTGTGTGCCTCGTGGACGGCGGTGGGAGAACCGAGTGCCGCGAGGACGCTGCGCAGGGCGGGCGCGGGAGCCGGGGGAACATGCAGCGGCATGGTGGGTCGCCTCTCACTTGGGAGACCTGTGGTACGGGGGAAGGTACGGACGGCGCTGTCGCATTCTGGGGTCAGAGGTGGGCTTTGGGGCAATGGCCGCGCGCCAACTCTCTGCCTCGTTTGCGGAGTTTATACGACATGTGTTCACGCAGTGTTTCGGCTAGCTGTCCCGCCTATTGCCGGCAAGGCGCCTTCCGGACCCGCTGTCATGGTATTCATGCCGGTTTCGCACGGACAAGCCGCGCTGACCTCGGAGGTTACCCGAAGGGTGCTCGGCTGGAAAGCTTCGGTTATCCGGAATCGGCAAAGGCGAGGTGGAATTTGCGTCCGGGGCGTTGCCAGGTGAATGTGCCGGAGCGCCCATCTGGCCATACCGGCGCGCGCTCCCCGCCAAGCCCCTCCCTCCGGCGTTATCGATCACGGGGCCTGGGCATCATCGACGTTACGCGCGCCCGGGTGCACCGGGTGCCAGGCCCACTCGAGGAGGGACGCTTCGATGGGGGAGAAGGTCGTGGCAGGCGGATTCGACCTGTCCGATCGGCATCGGTATCGGAGGAAGCTTCACGAGTGCCTGGAGGGACTGGAGCGGCTTCTGGCGGAGAAGAGGTTCGATCGCCCCAAGAACATGATGGGGCTGGAGATCGAGCTGAATCTCGCGGGTGCCGACGGTTTGCCGCGCATGGTGAATGCACAGGTACTGGAGCGGATTGCCAGCCCCGATTTCCAGACGGAACTCGGAATGTTCAATCTGGAGGTGAACGTACTCCCGCACCGGCTCGACGGCAGGGTGTTCGACCAGCTCGCCGAGGAACTGAGCGCGGGCCTGCACTACGCCCACCGGCAGGCCGCGGAGATCGACGCGGGCGTCGTGATGATCGGGATCCTGCCCACCATCTCCCGCGCGGACCTGGCCCTGGCCAACCTCTCGGCGGTGGACCGCTACTCACTGCTGAACGAGCAGATCCTGATGATGCGCGGAGAGGACTTCCGGCTCGACATCGACGGGGTCGAGCGGCTGACCTGGAGCACCGGGTCGATCGTGCCGGAAGCCGCCTGTACCTCCGTACAGCTGCACCTCCAGGTCACCCCGGCCCGGTTCTCCGACGTGTGGAACGCGGCGCAGGCGGTGACCGCCGTACAGATAGCGGTGGGGGCCAACTCGCCGTTCCTGTTCGGGCGCGAGCTGTGGCGGGAGTCGCGTCCGCCGCTGTTCACCCAGGCCACCGACACCCGGCCGCCCGAGCTCCAGGCGCAGGGGGTGCGGCCGCGGACCTGGTTCGGGGAGCGGTGGGTGGACTCGGTGTACGAGCTCTTCGCCGAGAACGTCCGCTTCTTCCCGTCCCTGCTGCCGATCTGCGACGAGGAGGAGCCGCTGCGGGTGCTCGCCGAGGGCGGGGTGCCGAGCCTGCAGGAGCTGGTGCTGCACAACGGCACGGTCTACCGGTGGAACCGGCCCGTCTACGGGGTCGCCGACGGGGTGCCGCACCTGAGGGTGGAGAACCGGGTGCTGCCGGCCGGGCCCACCGTGGCCGATGTCGTCGCCAACGCCGCCTTCTACTACGGACTCGTACGGACCCTCGCGGACGAGCAGCGTCCGGTGTGGACCCGGATGCCGTTCGCGGAGGCGGAGGCCAACTTCGACGCGGCCTGCCGGTACGGGATCGACGCGCGGATCCGCTGGCCGCGCCGGGGCCGGGCCGGGGGACTGGTGAGCGTGCCCGCGGTGCGGCTGGTGCTGGACGAGCTGCTGCCGATGGCGGCGGCCGGGCTCGACGCCTGGGGCATCGAACCCGCCGACCGGGACCACTACCTGGGGATCATCGAGGAGCGGTGCCGGCGCCGGGTGAACGGGGCGACCTGGCAGGTGGAGACGTACCACCGCGCGCTCGCGGGCGGACTGGAACGCGACGCCGCGCTGGCCGCCACCACCCGGCGCTACAGCGAGCTGATGCACAAGGGCGACCCCGTGCACACCTGGCCCGTCGGCCTCGAGGAGCAGGAGGTGGATGCCAGGGCGGCGGTCCGCCGCTGACCGGTGATCCCTTCCGGCCGCCGAGGAGGCAGTATGGGGTGGTGGTCGGAACGGGACGGGAGTCAGGCGTGCGGGCGGAGCCGGAACCGGTGGTCGTGGATCTGCGCGAGGACGGGCGGGGCGTCCTGCGCACCGAGACGCTGCTCGTGCTCGCGCTGTCGCTGGGCGCGAGCGGGGTCTCGGCGCTGATCAGCTTCATCGGTTCGCTCACCAAGCCGGGCGGGCTCAAGGACCAGGCCGCCACGCTCAACGGCTCCTACGCGCCCGGGCGGCCCTGGCTGGACCTGGCCTGGCAGCTGTTCGGGATCGCCACGGCGCTGGTCCCGGTCCTGCTCGTCGCGCACCTGCTCACCCGCGAGGGCGCGCCCGGGCTGCGGGTGCTCGGCTTCGACCGCACCCGGCCCGGCCGGGACCTGGCCCGGGGCGCGCTCGTGGCCGCCGGGATCGGCAGCGCCGGGCTGGCCTTCTACCTGGCGGCCCGGGCCACCGGCTTCAACCTGACGGTGGTGCCGGAGGCGCTGCCCGACGTGTGGTGGAAGTTCCCGGTACTGATCCTCTCCGCGGTGCAGAACTCCGTGGTGGAGGAGGTCATCGTGCTGGCGTACCTGCTGCGCCGGCTGGGCCAGCTGGGCTGGTCGCCGACGGCCGCGCTGCTCGCCAGCTCCGTGCTGCGCGGCTCGTACCACCTCTACCAGGGCATCGGCGGGTTCATCGGCAACGTGGCGATGGGCGTCGTCTTCGTCCTGGCCTACCGGCGCTGGGGCCGGGTCGGACCGCTGGTCGTCGCGCACGCCCTGCTCGACATCGTGGCCTTCGGCGGGTACGCGCTGCTCGCGGGCAAGGTGGGCTGGCTGCCGACCCCGTAGGGCCTACGGGGCGGTGAGCAGTTCGCCGTCGATGACGGTGACCGCGTTGCCCGTCAGGAGCGTGCGGTCGCCGGCGAGCTTGACCCGGACCAGGCCCTTGCGGGCGCCGCCCTGCAGGCCGGTCATCTCGGTGCGGCCCAGGCGCGCGCCCCAGAACGGGGCGAGGGCGGTGTGGGCGCTTCCCGTCACCGGGTCCTCGTCGATGCCGAAGGCGGGGAAGAAGCCGCGCGTGACGAAGTCGTACACGCGGGAGGGGTCCTCGGCGGGCGCGGTGGCGATCACCCCGCGGCGTGCGTAGCCGCGCAGGGCCGCGTGATCGGGGGCGAGCTCCCGTACGGTCCGCTCGTCGGCCAGCTCCACCACCAGGTCGCCGATGTGCGCGGAGGTGTCGTGGACCGACTTGACCTCGGCGCCCAGCGCGCGGCTCACCTCGGGGACCGGCTCGACCGGGGTCAGGGAGGAGGTGGGGAAGTCCATGGTGATCGTGCCGTCCTCGCGGACCTGGGCCGTGAGGATCCCGCAGCGCGCGGCGAAGCGGACGAGACCGGTGGCGAGGCCCTGCTCGGCGAGGACGTGTGCGGTGGCGAGGGTGGCGTGGCCGCACATGTCGACCTCGGCGGCCGGGGTGAACCAGCGCAGCGCCCAGTCGGCGTCGCCGCCGGGCGGCAGGGGGTGGGCGAACGCGGTCTCGGAGAGGTTGACCTCGGCGGCGACCTGCTGGAGCCAGGCGTCCGGGGGGAATCCGCCGTCGAGGAGCAGGACTCCGGCGGGGTTCCCCTGGAAGGGGCGGTCGGTGAAGGCGTCGACGATTCGGATGCGCATGGGCCGACCGTAGGGCGGTCCCTGGAGGGGGGACAAAGGCCAATCCGGGGTGACTGGCCTTGTTCCGGCGGAGCTGCGGGTGTGGTGCCGATCGCGTTGGAGAACAGTCGGCGACAGGTTCCGATATATCGTTGACGCATCGCGATGGATCAGTGATAGTGAAGAAGTCGAAACGACGACCACTGGCATGACAGCCATGGCAGCGATGACGAAAGGAGCGCAGTGATGCGTTCACGCGGACAGCACGACCACGGACATGACCACGGACGGGGTCACGGCCACTGCGGGCCGGACCGTCGGGAGGAGTTCAGGGGGCTGCGCGCGGCCTTCGGCCCGTTCGGGCCGCCCTTCGGGGGCGGGCCCTTCGGCGGGCGGGGCGGGCGCGGCGGACCGCGCGGGCGGGCCCGGCGGGGCGACGTGCGCGCCTCGATCCTGGCGCTGCTCGCCGACCGGCCGATGCACGGCTACGAGATGATCCAGGAGATCGGCGAGCGCAGCGGCGGGGCCTGGAAGCCCAGCCCGGGCTCGGTCTACCCGACCCTGCAGCTACTCGAGGACGAGGGGCTGATCACCAGCGCGAGCGAGGGCGGCAAGAAGCTGTTCACGCTCACCGACACCGGCCGCGCCGAGGCCGAGTCGGGCCCGGACGCCCCCTGGGCGGATGCCGGACGCGGCTTCGACTTCGAGGCGATGCACGAGATCCGTGCCGCCGGCGTCGGGCTGATGGAGGCCTTCGGGCAGGTCTTCAAGACCGGCTCGCCCGAGCAGCGGGAGAAGGCCCTCGCGGTCATCAACGACGCCCGCAAGAAGCTGTACCTGATCCTGGCCGACGAGCACTGAGCCGGCCGGCTCCCGAAAGAACGGCGCGCCCCGCGAGCGATCTCGCGGGGCGCGCCGACGTGTGCGAGGTCAGGCGACCAGGCCGGCCAGCTTGCGCAGCGACTCGTTCAGCGCGGCCGTCGCCGAGTCCTTGAGCTTGCCGGCCATCAGCGAGACGGCGGCGCCCGTGAACTCCCCGTCGATGCGGACCGTCGTGGCCCCGCCGTCGGAGGTCAGGGTGTAGCGGGTGAGCACGGCGACGCCCATCGGGCCCTTGCCGGTGATGGCGAAGACGCGCTGCTCCTCCAGTTCCGAGACCGTCCACAGGACCTCGGCGGGGAAGCCCATCATCTTCATGTTCTCGGCGAAGGTGGACCCGACCGCGAGGGTCTCGGGACCGCCCTTCGGAAAGTTGGTGTGGGTCATGCTCCACTGGCCGTACGCGTCCCAGTCGGTCAGCTGGGCCCAGAGCTTCGCGGCGGGCGCCTCGATGCGTGATTCCGCGGTGACTTCAGCCATGCGTCCACCCCTTCTCGTCGGGTACGTGCGGCGGAAGGTAGCCCCGGCGGGCGGAACATACAAGACTGACGGCCTGTCAGGTCCGGGGGTTTCCCGAAGACTGGATCTCGGGTGTGTCTCAACAGGTGTCTCGCGAGTGACGCTCCTGTCCGGCCCTGCCATGATGGCCCGATGCAAGCGTCAGGGAAGAACGCCGGACTGGGCCTCGCCCTCGTCTCGGCGTGCGCGTTCGGTGGTTCGGGTGTCGCGGCGAAGCCGCTGATCGAGGCGGGCCTGGACCCGCTGCACATGGTGTGGCTCAGGGTGGCCGGGGCGGCGCTCGTGCTGTCCCCGCTCGCCTGGCGGCACCGGGCCCTGGTGCGGCGCAAGCCCCTGCTGCTGGCCGGCTTCGGGCTGGTCGCCGTCGCCGGTGTGCAGGCCTTCTACTTCGCCTCGCTGTCGCGGATCCCCGTCGGCGTGGCCCTGCTGCTGGAGTACCTGGGCCCGGCCCTGCTGCTCGGCTACATACGCTTCGTGCAGCGCAAGCCGGTGACCCGGGCGGCCGCGGCCGGGGCGGCGGTGGCCGTCGTCGGGCTGGCCTGCGTGGTCGAGATCTGGGCCGGGCTGAGCCTGGACCTGCTCGGGGTGCTGCTCGGTCTGGCCGCCGCCTGCTGCCAGGCCTTCTACTTCGTCTTCGCGGACCAGGGGACCGAGGGGGAGGACGTGCCCGACCCGCTCGGCGTGATCGCGTACGGCATGATCGTCGGCACCCTGGTGATGACGGCGATCGCCCGCCCCTGGCAGATGGACTGGCAGGTGCTGGGCGGGTTCGCGTCGATGGGCGGGCTGCGGGTCCAGGCCCTGGTGCTGCTGGGGTTCGTGGTGCTGGTCGCCACCGTGTTCGCGTACCTCACCGGTGTGGTCTCGGTCCGCAAGCTCTCGCCGCAGGTCGCGGGCGTGGTGGCCTGCCTGGAGGCGGTCGTCGCCACCGTGCTGGCCTGGGTGCTGCTTGGCGAGCACCTCTCGACCCCGCAGATCCTGGGCGGCGCACTGGTGCTCGGCGGAGCCTTCATCGCGCAGTCCTCGCGGCCGGCGCCCGCGGGGAAGGGCGCGCCGGCGGCCGCCGCCGTGCCCGACGAGGAGACGCCGGGGCTGGTCCGCGCGGCGGATGCCCCGTAGGGTGCTGATCATGCTTTCGACCGTGCTTCCGCCGCCCGCCGCCTAGCGCGGGCGGCTGCCACCAGAACGAGAGACCCGCCCGGGGAGTTCCCGGGCCGGTACGCGCTGCCCGCGAAGCGATGACCGGCTTCCTTCATCCTTCACGCATGCGCGGAGAAACACGTGTCGAACCATTCGCCCGCCGCCGGGCGCAGTCTGCTGTACCTCGTCGTCGCCGGAGTTGCCTGGGGCACCGCCGGGGCGGCCGCCTCCCTCCTCTTCCTGGCCAGTGACCTCGGTCCGCTCGCCCTGTCCTTCTGGCGCTGCGCCGGCGGGCTGGTGGTGCTGCTGGGAGTGCTCGCCGTACGCCGTCCCGCGCGGATGCCGCGGGCGTCGGTGGCTTCGCTGATCGGGACCGGGCTGATGTTCACCCTGTTCCAGGCCGCCTACTTCGCCGCCGTGCGGGAGACCGGCCTGGCCGTCGGCACCGTGGTCACCCTGGGGGCGGGGCCCGTGCTGATCGCGCTGGGCGGCCGGTACCTGATGGGCGAGCGGCTGGGCCGGGGCGGGGTGGTCGCCGTCGGCGGAGCCCTGGCGGGGCTGGCCGTACTGGTGCTGGGCTCCGGGGGCGGTGAGGTGAGGCCGCTCGGGGTCGGCTGGGCGCTGCTGTCGGCCGCCGGGTACGCGGCGATGACGCTGCGGGCGAGGTGGCTCGGGCGGCGCGGTGAAGGCGGGGACCCGCTGGTCACCACCGCGTGGTCGGTGGCGGTGGGCACGGTGTGCCTGCTGCCGCTCGCGGCGCTGGAGGGGATGCTGCCGCACACCGCCGAACTCGCGCGGGTGCTCTGGCTGCTGGTCTACGTCGCCGTGGTGCCGACGGCGCTGGCGTACGCGCTGTACTTCACCGGGGCCGCCGCGGTGCGCGCCGCGACGGTGTCGGTGATCATGCTGATCGAGCCGGTGAGCGCGGCGGTGATCGCCGTCGGGGTGCTCGGGGAGCGGCTGAGCGGCGCCATGGTGCTGGGCACCGTACTGCTGCTGTCGGCGGTGGGGGCGCTGATCGCGGCCGAGGCGCGCCGGCCGTCGGACGAGGCGGCGGGCGAGGCGGCGGGCGAGGCGGCGGGCGGGCCGGAGGGCCGGCCCGCCCAGGAGCCTCAGAGTGCGCTGAGGTAGCCGGGGACGGCGATGCCGGGGGCCAGGTCGGCGGCCGGGACCGGGGTCCCGTACGCCGGCGCGACCGGGACCACGCCCGACCAGTAGGGCAGGTCCAGGTCCGCGGCGTCGTCGTTCGGGCCGCCCGTACGGACCTTCGCGGAGACCTCGTTCAGGTCCAGGCGGATCACCGCCGTGGCCGCCAGTTCCTTGGCGTTGGCCGGCCGGGAGTCGGCCGAGCGGCCCGGGACGACGTGGTCGACCAGGGCGTCCAGGGCCATCCGGCACTCCGCCTCGTCGGTGACCTGGTAGGCGGTGCCGTGCACGACCACCGAGCGGTAGTTCATCGAGTGGTGGAAGGCGGACTTGGCCAGGACCAGGCCGTCGACGTGCGTCACCGTCAGGCAGACCGCCAGGCCCGGGTCGGCCTTTCCGGCGGCCAGGAGCGGGCGCGAGCCGGTGGAGCCGTGGACGTACAGCGTCTCGCCCACCCGGCCGTACAGGGTCGGCAGGACCACCGGCGCGCCGTCGCGGACGAACCCGAGGTGGCACATGTAGGCCTGGTCGAGTATCGAGTGCACCGTCTCGCGGTCGTAGCGCGCCCGCTCACGGGCGCGGCTCGGGACGGTGCGGTCGGTGGGCTCGTAGGCGGCGGCGGTGGCGGTCATGATGCGGACTCCATTGTACTAGTGCATACTGGGTTTTGTGCTAGGAGACTATCTGATCAGCGGGCGTCGCGCATCGGAAATCGCGGCCAGTATCGAAACGGGCGTCGGAGCGGGCGCACTCGCGCCGGGCGCGCTGCTGCCGCCCATGCGGGAGCTGGCGGCCGAGCTGGGGGTGAACCCCAACACCGTGGCCGCCGCCTACCGCACCCTGCGCGAGCGCGGGGTCATCGAGACCGACGGGCGGCGCGGCAGCCGGGTGCGGGCCCGCCCCGCGACCGCGCCGCGCGACGCGCTGCGGATGGCGGTGCCCGCGGGCGTACGGAACCTCGCGGAGGGCAATCCCGACCTGGCGCTGCTGCCCTCCTTGGAGGGGGCGCTGGCCGCAGCCGCCCGGCGGTACGCGAAGGAGCCCACCCTCTACGGGCAGGACCCGGTCGTCCCGGACCTCGCCCGGCTGGCCCGGGCCGCCTTCGAGGCCGACGGGGTCCCGGCCGGGGCCATGGCGCTGACCTCGGGGGCGCTCGACGGCATCGAGCGGGTGCTGGCCGCCCACCTGCGGCCCGGGGACGCGGTGGCGGTCGAGGACCCGGGCTGGGGGAGCGTGCTGGACCTGGCCCCCGCCCTGGGCCTGCGGGTGCTCCCGGTCGCCGTCGACGACGAGGGCCCGGTGCCGGAGGCGGTGGCCCGGGCGCTGGCCGAGGGGGCCAGGGCCCTGGTGGTGACCTCCAGGGCGCAGAACCCGACCGGGGCCGCCGTCAGCGCGCCCCGGGCCCGGGAGCTCAAGGAGCTGCTGGCCGGCCACCCCGGGGTGCTCGTCATCGACGACGACCACGGGCACGGGATCGTCGACGTGCCGCTGTGCGCGCTGAGCGGGGTGACCCGGCACTGGGCGCTGATCCGCTCGACGGCGAAGGCGTACGGGCCGGACCTGCGGCTCGCGGTGCTCACGGGTGACGCGGTGACGATGGACCGGGTCCGGGGCCGCCAGCGCCTGGGGCCGGGGTGGGTCAGCCGGCTGCTCCAGTACGCGGTGGTGGAGCTGTGGACCTCCGGCGCGGTGGACCCGACGGCGGTGGCGCGCTCGTACGGGCTGCGCCGGGACGGGCTCATCGCGGCACTGGCGGAGCGCGGGGTGCCGGCGCACGGGCGCAGCGGGATGAACGTGTGGCTGCCCGTCGCCGACGAGACGGCGGTGGTCACCCGGCTGCTGACGGCGGGCTGGGCGGTGCGGGCCGGGGCCGGCTACCGCGTGGAGGCGGGGCCCGGGGTGCGGATCACCGTTTCCACGCTGACCCAGGACGAGGTGGCCCCCCTGGCCGACGCCGTGGCCGCCGCGGTCCGGCCGGTGGCGGGCGGACGCTTCGACTGAGGCGCCGCACGCCCCGGGCCCGGCCCCGCCGCGTGGTGCGGCAGGGCCGGGCCCGGGGCGTGCGGTCCGGTGCTCAGGCGGGCCGGGCCGTCTCCTGCGCGTCCTGCCGGGCGGCGCGGGTCGCCTCCTGCCGCGCGGCGGGGGCCGGGCGGGACTGGGTGAGCGCCGCGCCCGCCAGGACGATCACCGCCCCGACCGGGGTGTTCCAGTGCAGCTGCTCGCCGAGGACCAGGACGCCCGCCGTGGTGGCGATCACCGGGATGAAGTAGGTGACCATCTGCGCGGTCGTCGGGCCGATCTCCGACACCAGGCCGTACTGCATCTGCAGGGCCATCCCCGTACCCAGGGCGCCCAGGGCGACCACCGCGAGGGTCGGCCACAGCGGGAAGCCGGCGGGGGCCGAGGTGAACAGGGCGCTCACGGCGGTCAGCTGGAGGGTGGAGACCATGAGCTGCGCCCCCGTGAGCGCCACCGGGGAGCCGGGGGTGCCGGCCAGGGTGCGGCGGACGTAGATCCAGCCGATCGGGTAGCAGAGCGCGGCCAGCAGGGCGAGCGCGGTGCCCTTGGCGTCGATCCCGGCGAAGCCCTGCCAGACGCCGAGCACGGTCAGCACGCCGAGGAAGCCGATGCCCAGTCCCGCGAAGCGGCGGCGCGTGGGGCGGTCCTCGGACAGGGCCACCATCGAGAGCGCCATGCCCCACAGCGGGGAGGTGGCGTTGCAGATGCCGGCCAGGCTCGACGGGATGCTCTGCTCGGCGTAGGCGAAGAGCGAGAACGGGACGGTGTTCAGCAGGAGCGCCGCCACGGTGAGGTGCCCCCAGGTGCGCGGGCCGCGGGGGAGCGGCTCACGGCGCACCAGCAGGACCGCCAGCAGGGCGAGCGCGCCGAAGAACACCCGGCCGAGGGCGACCTGGAACGGGGCGAACGCCTCGGTGCCCACCTTGATCAGGAGGAAGCTGAAGCCCCACACCACCGAGAGGAGGGCGAACCGCAGGCGCCAGTCCAGGCAGCCGGCCCGGCCGGCGCCCCGGCGGGGGGCCGGCTGCCGTGCTGGGGAGTGTGCGGCGGGGCGGGAGGTGGTCGGTGCGCTCATGAGGTTCACTCTGCTGCCGGGGACCTCGTAGGACAAGCGAGAGTTCCTTCGAGTGACGGCGTAGCATCACTTACATGTTGAACCTGGAGCGCCTGCGCACCCTCGACGCCCTCGCCCGCCACGGCTCGGTCAGCGGCGCGGCCGGCGGCCTCCATGTGACCACATCGGCGGTCTCCCAGCAGATGGCCAAGCTGGAGCGGGAGGTTGGCCAGCCCCTGCTCGCCAAGAACGGCCGCGGGGTCCGGCTCACCGACGCCGGGCGGCTGCTCGCCGACCACGCCGCGCGGATCATCTCCCAGGTGGAGCTCGCCCAGGCCGATGTCGAGGCCCAGCGGGGCTGTGCGGTGGGGGAGTTGCGGATCGGCGCCTTCCCCACCGCCATGCGGGGCCTGCTGCCCCGGGCCCTGACCGCGCTGCGGGCCGGGCATCCCGAACTGCGGGTCATGGTGCGGGAGCGGGAGCCCGAGGAGAGCATGGCGGCCGTCGTGCGCGGGGACCTCGACATGGCCCTGGCCATCGACTGGCACAACAAGCGGATGCCGGTGCCGGCCGAGCTGACCCGTGCCCATCTCCTGGACGATTCCGCCGACATCGCGGTCCCGGCGGGGCACCGGCTGGCCGGGCGCAGCGAGATCTCCCTCGCGGAGTTCGCCGACGACGACTGGATCTCCTGGAACGAGGGGCAGTTCTGTTACGAGTGGCTGGTGTTCACCCTGCGCGGCATCGGTGTCGAACCGCGCATCGCGCACATCGCCGAGGAGCACCACACCCAGCTGCTCTTCGTGGAGGCGGGGCTGGGCGTGTGCGTGACGCCCCGGCTGGGCCGCGGGCCCGTGCCGCCGGGGGTGCGGCTGCTGCCGGTGCGTGACACCGTACGCCGCCACGTGTACGTCGCCTGGCGCGCGGACGCCGGCCGGCGGCCCTCCATCCGGGCCGCCGTCGAGGCGCTCAAGGTAGCGGCGGCGGCCGTGTAGGCGTCGCTAGTGCTGTGGCCGGCAAACCTTGCCGGCCGCAGCACTAGATCTTGCGGAAGTCCCAGGACACGACCGACTCCGGAGTGAGCCGGATCCAGGCGTGCCGGCCGTCGTGCGGCATCTCCTCGATGCCGAAGTTCTTGACCGGGAAGATCCGCTCCGGCTCCAGCAGCTCCGGGCAGGGCTCGCCGGTGCGCGGGGCCTCGCCCACGAAGACCGCGCGGCCGGACAGCTCGACCCCGCGCAGTTCGTCGTACGCCTCCCCGGCGTCCACCACCACCGAGATCCGGGGGTCCTCGCGCAGGTCGGCCCAGCGGCGGCTGCGCGTGATCGAGTACAGCCACAGGGAGGTGCCGTCCCAGGCGAACCACAGGGCGCCCACGTGCGGGCGGCCGTCCGGGGAGACGGTCGCCACCCGGCAGGTGCGCCGTTCGCGCAGGAAGGCGTCCACTTCCCCGTCGGTCATCATGATGCGCCGGCCCCGCCGCTGTGTACCGTCCATCCGTCCCGCACCCCTTCACATCTGACTGTGTGTCAGGAATCATGCGTGCTCTTCCGTCGCCGCACCAGGGGGAGTCATGCCGGAACTCGATCCCGCCACCACCGCGCTGCTCACCGTCGAGTGCCAGAACGGTGTCGTCGGCGAGGAGAGCGCCCTGCCCGAGCTGGCGCGGGAGGCCCGCGACTCCGGGATGCTGGGGCGGGTGGCCGCGCTCGTCGACGCCGCGCGCGGGGCCGGCGTACAGGTGGTGCACGCCGTCGCCGAGCGGCGGCCGGACGGCCTCGCGGCCAACACCAACGCGCGGCTCTTCCGGGCCGCTGGGAAGCTTCCCGTGCGGCAGCTGACCGGAACCGACGCGGTACGGGTCGCCGCCCCGATCACCGTGGCCGAGCGGGACCTCGTGGTCCGCCGGCTGCACGGACTCTCTCCGATGGCGGGGACCGACCTGGACGCCCTGCTGCGCAACCTCGGCGTCCGCACCCTCGTCGTCACCGGGGTCTCCTCCAACATCGCGATCCCGAGCACCGTCTTCGACGCCGTCAACCTCGGCTACGAGGTCGTGGTCCCGGCCGACGCCATCGCCGGGGTGCCCGCCGCCTGCACCACCGAGGTGATCCGCAACTCCCTCGCACTGGTGGCGGCCGTCACCACGGCCGAAGCGCTGCTTAAGCAGTGGGCTCTGCCGCGCTGACCCCCGTAACCTGGGCGGATGCTGTCCGAAGTGATCGCGACCCGCTACGTCACGCCCCTGCGTGAGGGCGGCTCGCTCCCGGGAATCGTCGAGGCCGACGACCTCGGTACCTACGTCATGAAGTTCACCGGAGCCGGCCAGGGCCGCAAGACCCTGGTCGCCGAAGTCGTCTGCGGGCGGCTCGCCCAGCGGCTGGGACTGCGGGTCCCACGCCTGGTGCAGATGCAGCTCGACCCCGTCATCGGGCTCGCCGAGCCCGACCAGGAGGTCCAGGAGCTGCTCAAGGCCAGCGGGGGGCTCAACCTCGGCATGGACTACCTGCCCGGCTCGATCGGCTTCGACCCGCTCGCGTACCGGGCCGACCCGGCCGAGGCGGGGCGCGTGGTCTGGTTCGACGCGCTGATCAACAACGTCGACCGGTCCTGGCGCAACCCGAACATGCTGGTCTGGCACGGGGACCTGTGGCTCATCGACCACGGCGCCACGATGATCTGGCACCACAACTGGCCCACCGCCCTGACCGCCGCCGCCAAGCCGTACAACGCCTCCGACCACGTCCTGGCACCCGTCGGCCCGGACATCGCGGCGGCCGCCGCCGAGCTCGCCCCCCTGGTGACCGAGGAACTGCTCACCGAGGTCACCGCCGACGTCCCCGACGAGTGGCTGGTCGACGAGCCCGGCTTCGACTCCACCGACGCGGTGCGCCGCGCCTACGTGGAGGCGCTGCTGCCGCGCGCGGCCACGATCCACGAGAGGATCACCCTGGAGGCCGAGGTCAAGCCGCAGTCCGGTCCGCCGGGCTGGCTCGCCGAGCGCCTCCCCCCTCAGTCGGACAAGAACAAGCAGAAGAGCGGCAACGAGTGACCAAGCGGGACGTGTTCGAATACGCGCTGGTGCGCGTGGTGCCCCGGATGGAGCGCGGCGAGTGCTTCAACGCCGGTGTCATCGTCTACTGCCGGGCGCACTCCTACGTCGCCGCGCGCACCCACCTCGACGAGGCGAAGCTCCTCGCGCTGGACCCCGGGGCCGACGTGGCCGGGGTCCGGGCCGCGCTGCGCGGGGTCGAGGGGCTGTGCGCCGGCGGTGAGCGGGCCGGACAGGCGGCGGGCGACGACGCGGGGCGCAGGTTCCGCTGGCTGATCGCCCCGCGCAGCACGGTGGTGCAGCCGGGGCCGGTGCACACCGGTCTGACGGCCGATCCCGCCGCCGAGCTGGAACGCCTGCTGGACCTCCTGGTCCGCTGACGGCCCTCCCCGCCCGGACCCGGTCCGGGTGGGGGTGCCTCCCGGTGCCCCACGCGCAGGCGGGGGCCGGTTCTCCCCCCTGCGGCCGAGGGCCGTTGACACGGGGTGCCAGGGCTCCTAGCGTCTCCTCAGCTGAAGCTACTAAGCGGTTGCTCACCTTCGGGCGGCCGTCTCTCAAGGGCGAGGAGAACCAGCATGTCCACCACCGAGCAGCGCGTCGCGATCGTCACCGGGGCGGCCCGGGGCATCGGCGCGGCCACCGCCATCCGTCTGGCGGCCGAGGGCCGGGCGGTCGCCGTACTCGACCTCGACGAGGCGGCCTGCAAGGACACCGTCGAGGCGATCACCGCCGCCGGCGGCAAGGCCCTGGCGGTCGGCTGCGACGTCTCCGACGCCGCCCAGGTGGAGGCGGCCGTCGAGCGGGTCGCGAGCACGCTCGGCGCCCCGACGGTGCTCGTCAACAACGCGGGCGTGCTCCGCGACAACCTGCTCTTCAAGATGAGCGACACCGACTGGGACACCGTCATGAACGTGCACCTGCGCGGCGCGTTCCTGATGGCGAGGGCCTGTCAGAAGCACATGGTGGCGGCCAAGTTCGGCCGCATCGTGAACCTCTCCAGCAGCTCGGCGCTCGGCAACCGGGGCCAGGCCAACTACGCCGCCGCCAAGGCCGGTCTGCAGGGCTTCACCAAGACCCTGGCCATCGAGCTCGGCAAGTTCGGCGTCACCGCCAACGCCGTGGCCCCCGGCTTCATCGTCACCGAGATGACCGCGCAGACGGCCGCCCGCGTCGGCATGGGCTTCGAGGAGTTCCAGCTGGCCGCCGCCTCCCAGATCCCGGTGCAGCGGGTGGGCCGTCCGGACGACATCGCCGGCGCCATCGCCTTCTTCACGGGCGAGGACGCCGGATTCGTCTCCGGCCAGGTCCTGTACGTGGCCGGCGGCCCGCTCAACTGACGGTTCCACGAGAGGCGGGGCGTACGTCATGACGGACAACGGCATCGACAGCGGTATCGACAGCGGCAAGGTCGCGCTGGTCACCGGAGCGAGCAGGGGCATCGGCTACGGGATCGCCGAGGCGCTCGTCGCCCGGGGCGACCGGGTCGTGATCACCGGGCGCAACGAGGACGCGCTCAAGGAGGCCGTGGAGCGGCTCGGCGCGGACCGGGTGATCGGCGTGGCCGGGAAGGCGCACGACGAGGCCCACCAGGCCGTCGCCGTGGAGCGCGCGATGGAGGCCTTCGGCCGCGTCGACTTCCTGGTGAACAACGCGGGCACCAATCCGGTCTTCGGCCCGATCGCGGACCTGGACCTCGGGGTGGCGCGCAAGGTCTTCGAGACCAACGTGATCTCGGCGCTGGGCTTCGCCCAGCGGACCTGGCACGCCTGGCAGAAGGACCACGGCGGGGCGATCGTGAACATCGCCTCCATCGCCGGGGTCTCCGCCTCGCCCTTCATCGGGGCGTACGGGATGAGCAAGGCCGCGATGATCAACCTGACCCTCCAGCTCGCGCACGAGATGGCGCCCGGGGTGCGGGTCAACGCGATCGCCCCGGCGGTGGTCAAGACGAGGTTCGCGCAGGCGCTCTACGAGGGCCGGGAGCAGGAGGCCGCGGCGGCCTACCCGCTGGGGCGGCTCGGGGTCCCGCAGGACATCGGGGGCGCCGCCGCATTCCTGACATCTGCACAAGCGGAATGGATCACGGGACAAACCCTCGTGGTGGACGGGGGAATGTTCCTCAATGCCGGTGTGCACTGACCGATAACCGGACGCATTTGCCTCCCAGGGGGAGGCAAATGCGTATCCAATGCGGACGTAATCGGTCAAGTGCCTCACGAAACATACCCATTGGATTTGTGAGGCACTGCGGTAGGGTCTGCCGCACCCCTGGCTGATCGAGGAGCGTGCACGTGTTCAACCGGACCAGATGCCTGCAGATCGCTGCGGCCGTTGCGTCCATATCCCTGCTCGCCGGATGCGGTCTGTTCTCGGACGACGGTGGCGACAGCGCGAAGAGGATCACCGTCGGCACCACGAGCGCGCCGAGCACCCTCGACCCCGCCGCGGCCTGGGACGGCTCCTGGGAGCTGTACCGCAACGTCTACCAGACGCTCCTGGCCTTCCCGACGGGCAGCACCAAGCCCCAGCCGGACGCCGCGCAGAGCTGTGAGTTCACCGACTCGGCGAACGCGGCCTACCGCTGCACCCTGCGCAAGGGCCTGAAGTTCTCCAACGGCGAGCCGCTGGACTCCAAGGCGGTCAAGCACTCCCTCGACCGGATCAAGACGATCAACCACAAGGTCGGTCCGGCCGGTCTCTTCAACACCCTGGACAAGATCGAGGCTCCGGACCCGCTGACGGTCGTCTTCCACCTGAAGACCCCCGACGCGACCTTCCCGTACGTGCTGGGCTCGCCGGCCGCCTCCCTGGTCGCGCCGAAGGACTACCCCGCCAACAAGATCCGCAACGACGGCAAGGTCACCGGCTCGGGCCCCTACGTCCTCACCTCGTACGAGGATGGCAGCGAGGCCGTCCTCGGCCGCAACGAGAGCTACACCGGCTTCGCCAACCGCCGCAACGACGGTGTGACGATCCGCTACTTCGCCGACTCCAAGCAGATGGTCGCGGCCCTCAAGGACAAGGAGATCGACGCGACCTACCGCGGTCTCTCCGCCGCGGAGATCAAGGACCTCCAGACCCCCGCCTCGCACGCCCTGGGCGTGCAGGTCGTGGAGAACGTCGGCGCCGAGATCCGCTACCTGGTCTTCAACCCGAACGACCCGCAGGTCAACAAGCCGGCGGTGCGCCAGGCGATCGCCCAGGTCATCGACCGCGGCGCCATCGTCTCCAAGGTCTACCAGGGCACCGCCGAACCGCTCTACTCGATGGTCCCCAAGGGCGTCGTCGGCCACAAGACGCCCTTCTACGACATCTACGGCAACCCCGACGTGGCCAAGGCCAAGAAGATCCTCACCGCCGCCGGGATCACCCAGAAGGTGGAGCTGACCTTCTGGTACACCACCGACCGCTACGGCGCCTCCACCGCGGACGAGTTCACCGAGATCAAGCGCCAGCTCGACGAGAGCGACCTCTTCAAGATCACCCTGCGCGGCCAGCCCTGGAAGACCTTCCAGGACGGCTACAAGAGCGGCCAGTACCCCGTCTTCGGCCGAGGCTGGTTCCCGGACTTCCCGGACCCCGACAACTTCATCGCGCCGTTCGTCGGCAAGGAGAACGCGGTCGGCACCCCGTACGAGCCGCCGCAGATCATGAACGACCTGCTCCCCAAGTCCCGCCGCGAAGGCGACCGGGCGGCGGGCGTCAGGGAGTTCGAGGCGGCCCAGCAGATCTTCGCCCAGGACGTCCGGCTGCTGCCGCTGTGGCAGGGCAAGCTGTACGTAGGCGCGCGCGAGGACATCGCCGGCGCCGAGCGGGCCCTGGACCCGCAGACCGCCATGCAGATGTGGGAGCTGTACCGCAAGACCAGCTGGTGACGCCGACGGGGCGCCCGGGTCGCGGCGTTGTCAGTGGTCCCCGGTAGGTTCAGAGCAGTTGCACGAACTTGTACCGGAGGTTGTCGACGTGACCCAGATGCTGCCCGAGTCCTGGCTCCCCGCTGTCGGCGGGGAGCTGGACCAGCCCTACTTCAAAGAGCTCACCGAGTTCGTCGAGAAGGAGCGGGCGAACGGGCCGGTCTACCCGCCCCGCGAGCAGGTCTTCGCGGCCCTGGAGGCCACGCCGTTCGACAAGGTGAAGGTCCTGGTCCTCGGCCAGGACCCCTACCACGGCGCCGGCCAGGGCCACGGCCTGTGCTTCTCCGTGCAGCCCGGGGTCAAGACCCCGCCCTCGCTGCGCAACATCTACAAGGAGATGAAGGAGGAGCTCGGCCTGCCGGTCCCGGACAACGGGTACCTGATGCCGTGGGCCGAGCAGGGCGTCCTGCTGCTCAACGCCGTCCTCACCGTCCGCGAGGGCGAGCCCAACTCGCACAAGGGCAAGGGCTGGGAGAAGTTCACCGACGCGGTGATCCGCGCCGTGTCCGAGCGCCCCGACCCGGTCGTCTTCGTGCTCTGGGGCGCCTACGCCCAGAAGAAGATCCCGCTGATCGACGAGGAGCGGCACGTCATCGTCAAGGGCGCCCACCCCTCGCCGCTGTCGGCCAAGAAGTTCTTCGGCTCCCGGCCCTTCACGCAGATCAACGAGGCCGTGGCCGCCCAGGGCCATGAGCCGATCGACTGGCGGATCCCGGACCTGGGCTGACACCACCCCGCGCCTCGGCGCCAGAGCCGGTGCCTCCGGTTAGCTTCTTGATGATCGGACCGTTCAGGTCCGGCAGAGCAAGCCGGAGGCCCCGTTGACGGAGCAGCAGCAGGAGGCGTCGGAGGACGCCGTCATGACCAGGATCGGCCAGGCCGTCATCCTGCTGCACGCCGGTGACCGCGAGGAGGCCCGCAACCGGCTCGGCGAGATCTGGTCGGAGATCGGCGAGCAGGGGGAATCCCTCCACCGCTGCACGCTCGCGCACTACCTGGCCGACGCCCAGGACGACCCCGCCGACGAACTGGCCTGGGACCTGCGGGCCCTGACCGCCGCCGAGGGGCTCGGGGAACGGTTGGGGAAGGCCCTTCCCGGGCGGGCGGAGCCGCACCCGGCGGTGCGGGTGTTCTACCCGTCGCTCCACCTCAGCCTCGCCGCCGACTACGTCAAACTGCGCCGGCCCGAGGCGGCCCGGATCCACCTCGCGCGGGCCCGGGCGGCCACCGCCGCGCTGTCCGACGACGGGTACGGGAACGGGGTGCGGGCCGCCATCGCCCGCCTGGAGCGCAGACTCGTCGCGGAGGCGGGCCCGGGGCCCGGGCCGTTCCCGGAGCAGTCGCCGTAGGGGATCCCGCCCGGGCCCGCCCGCCCTCAGCCCGCCTCAGCCGCCCTCGACGCCCGCGCAGATCCGGGCCTCCGGGCTCTGCGGGTCCCAGTTCCCGTGCCGGCGGCCCAGCGCGCACACGTCGGCCGGCCTGACCGGCAGCTCCCGCGCCAGCCCGGGCGGCAGCTGGGCGTCGGGCCCCGCGTGGCGGGGGCCGCCCTGGGAGCCCCCCTCGGCGCGCCCGGCCGGCTCCGCGGGCCCGGGGATGTCCGGGACCTCCGGCGGGGCCTGCACCGCCTCCCCGGCCTCCACGCGCGGCCCGGGTACGGTGCGTGCCGCGCCCCGGCCCGCGGTCGTCGGGGCCGTCGGACGCCCGGCCTCCCGGGGGACCGCCTTCAGCGCCTCCAGAGCGGGCGCCTGGACGACCACGGGCAGGGCCCCCGGCCCCCCGCGCGGCTCGTGCCGGGGTGCCAGCCCCTCGGAGGGGGCCGCCGCCGGCCCCATCTGCGGGGGGCTCACGTTCACGCAGCCGGAGACGGCCGAGACGGCACAGGCGGCTCCGAGGAGCAGTTTCGTCGAGGTTCGGGTTGGGTGCACCCGCGCAACTCTGCTGTGCGAGGACCCCGTTGCGAAAACCCTGAGCCGATATTCACCCCGCACGGGTGACGGGGAGGGGATGTCCGGAGGACACCGGACGGGGCCCGGAAGCGGTGTCCTAGTCGCCGGTCGCGCCGTCGATGTGCTCGCGCAGCAGGTCCGCGTGCCCGTTGTGGCGGGCGTACTCCTCGATCATGTGGGTGTAGATCCAGCGCAGGCTGAACACCTCGCCGCGGTGGTGACTGGCCGCGTCCGACACCGCGTCCAGGGAGCGGCCCGAGGCCGCCTGCCGCGCCAGCTCGACCTCGGTCTGCCAGACCCGCTCGGCCGACACCCAGGTGTCCTGGTCGGTGAACTGGAAGTCCCCGTCCAGGTTTTCGCTCGTGCTGAACAGCTCGGGCAGGTCCTCGCCCAGGCTGACCTCCCGGAACCAGTACCGCTCCACCTCCGCCATGTGCCGTACGAGGCCCAGCAGACTCAAGCCGGACGGCCGGAGCGGGGTGCTGCGCAGCTGCTCCTCCGAGAGCCCCTCGCATTTCCAGACGAGGGTGGAGCGGTGGTAGTCGAGCCAGCCGTCGAGCATCTCCCGCTCGTCGGCGGTGGTGGCGGGCTCGAGGCGGTGCGATCCGGTGGAAGTCATGGTCCACATCCTGGTCGAACCCGCCACCTCCCACCAGGGATTAAGCTGCCGGGTGTCCGCTTTTCGGCACGTACCAGGAGGCTCCCGGTGAAGGTCGGCGTCATCGGACTCGGCGACATCGCCCAGAAGGCGTACCTGCCCGTCCTCACCACCCGTCCCGGGGTCGAGCTGCACCTGCAGACCCGTACTCCGGCCACCCTCGAGCGGCTCGGCGAGATCCACCGCATCCCGCTGGAGCGCCGCCACGGCACGCTGGACGCGCTGCTCGCGCAGGGCCTCGACGCCGCCTTCGTGCACGCCCCGACCGCGGCCCACCCCGAGATCGTGGGGCGGCTGCTGGAGGCGGGCGTCGCGACCTACGTGGACAAGCCGCTGGCCTACGAGTTGGCGGACTCGACGCGCCTGGTGGAACTCGCCGAGGAGCGCGGGGTCAGCCTCTTCGTCGGCTTCAACCGCCGCCACGCGCCCGGCTACACGCAGTGCGCCGACCATCCGCGCGACCTGATCGTCATGCAGAAGAACCGGGTCGGGCTCCCCGAGGACCCCCGCACCCTGGTCCTCGACGACTTCATCCACGTCGTCGACACCCTGCGCTTCCTGCTGCCCGGCGAGGCCGACCACGTCGACGTCCGGGCCGTGGTGCGCGAGGGGCTGATGAGCCAGGTGGTGCTCCAGATGTCCGGCGACGGTTTCACCGCCCTCGGGATCATGAACCGGCTGTCCGGTTCCACCGAGGAGGTCCTGGAGGTGTCCGGCCAGGATTCCAAGCGCCAGGTCGTCAACCTCGCCGAGGTCATCGACCACCGGGGCCAGCCCACCGTCCGACGGCGCGGGGACTGGGTCTCCGTGGCCCGCCAGCGCGGCATCGAGCAGGTCGTGGACACCTTCCTCGAGGCCGTCGCGGCCGGCAAGGTGCTCGGCGCCCGGGACGCCCTGCTCACCCACGAGCTGTGCGAGCGGGTGGTCCTGACGGCTCTGGAGCAGGCCTCCCGAGCCTGACCGCCCGTACGCCCCTGGCCGCGCAGTACAGCCCCAGCGTGGCCAGGGAGAGGCCGCCGGGCCAGTTCCCGAAGCGGACGAAAAGGGTGGTGGAGCCCCGGGCGAGCGGCACCTCGTACACGGCCGCCGTGCTCGCCGAGGTGGGCAGGGCGGGCCCGATCCGCCCGCCCGACGGCCCGAACACCGCGCTGACCCCGGTCAGGGTCGCGTGCACCACGGGGCGGCCGGTCTCGGCGGCGCGCAGGGCTGCCAGGGAGGCGTGCTGGGCCGGGGCCCAGCTGTCCTGGAAGGTCGAGGTCGCCGACTGCGCGACGAGCACCCCGGCCCCCTCGCGGGCCAGGTGGCGGCTCATGTCGGGGAACGCCGACTCGAAGCACACCAGCGGGCCGAGCCGCACCCCGCCGGGCAGGGTCATGACCACCGGGGCCTCCCCGCGCATCCGGTCCTCGCCCGCCGCCTTGCCGACCGAGGTGGCCCAGCCCAGCACCGCGCGGGCCGGTACGTACTCGCCGAAGGGCACCAGCCGCATCTTGTCGTACCGGTCGCCCATGGGGCCCTCGGGGCCGATCAGCACCGAACTCTTGTAGATCCCCGGCCGGTCCGAACGCCGCGCGTCCACATTGACCAGCAGCGGGGCGCCCAGCTCCGCGGACAGCGCCGCCAGCCGCCGGGACAGGTCGGGCCGCGCCGCCAGGTCCGCGCCGACGCTGCTCTCCCCCCACACCACCAGCTCCGGACGGGCCCCCGCCAGGGTCCGCGTCAGCCGCTCCCCGGTCTCGAACCGCCGCTCCACACTCTCCGCCCCGGCCACCGGACCCGGCTGTACGACGGCCACGCGCAGCCCGCCCGACACCTCGGGGCGCGGCAGCCACAGCCACACCACCCCCGTCAGCACCGCACACCCCGCCACCGAGGCCACCGCCGGAACCCGCGCCCGGGGCACCGCCACCAGCAGCACCAGCGCGCAGTTCACCGCCACCACCAGCAGGCTCACCAGCCACACCCCGCCCACCGAGGCCAGCCGCAGCGCCGGCGGCACCTCCCACTGACTTGCCCCCAGCAGCCCCCACGGCCCGCCCAGCCCCTGCCAGGACCGGGCCAGCTCCGACAGCAGCCACCCCGCCGGTACGAGGACCAGCCCGGCCACCGTCCGCCCCGCGCCCGGAGCCCCGCCGAGCAACTTCCGTACCAGCAGGGCCCAGGGGATCCAGAGCAGCCCCAGCAGCGCGGCCAGCGGGATGAGGAACACGCCCAGGCTAGGCAGCAGCCAGTGGTGCACCGCCACGATGAAGCCCGCCCCGCCGAGCCAGCCCTCCAGCGCGGCGCGCCGCCCGGTGGGGGCGGAGCGCAGCAGCAGCATCCAGGGCACGAGGGCGACGTACGCGAACCACCACAGCCCCGGTGCGGGGAAGGCGAGGCAGGGCAGCGCCCCGGCGGCCGTCGCGGCCGCCGCACGCCACCACCGGGTCCGCTTCGCGAGCAGCATGACGCGCCTCCGCTTCCAGTGTGGGACCGCCCCGCGCCGGGCGCGGCTCAGGCCGACACGTGACGCCACTTCTCGTGCACCGTGACCCCCGTGAGCCGCCAGCCGTCCGGGGTGCGGGCGAGGGTGAAGGTGTAGCGCCCGGCCGCGACGACATTGGGGGCCGTGCCGCGGTCGTCGGTGCCCGCCAGCCGCATCGGGTTCAGGAAGTCCGCCCTGACCTGCGCCGAGTCCCCGGGGTCGCCGCCCCGGTCCTCCAGCCGGATCAGCCGGTTGACGATGAGGTGCTGGCGCACCGGGATCAGCTTCATCGTGTCCGCGAGCCAGTCGGCGACCTCCCCGGCCGGACCCTCGACCCCGCCCGCCGAGGTGTAGTCGGCCCGCCCGGCGGGCGTGAACAGGGCGCGGTAGGCGGCCCAGTCCCCGTCGTCGACGGCCACCGCGTACCCCGAGACCACCTCGTCGATGGCCAGTCGGTCCATCACCGTCGCCAGGTCCACACGCTGCGTCATCGGGTCAGTGTGGGGCTGCGGGGCGGCGAGGCCAAGGGGCGTGCGGGCACTGGTCCGCGCAATGCGGATCAGTGGCCGGAATGCGCCTCCCGCTGCCGGATCACGACCAGGAACGCGTCACTGGCGAGGTCCATCACCACCTCCGCCGGCACGCCCTCGCGCATCCGCTGCGCCGCGTACTCCTCGGCGGGCCAGCTTCCCCGCGGACTCCCCGCCGGAAAGCGTTCCAGTACCACGCGACCCATGGGACACCCCCTGCTGTTCACCTTCAGGCCTCTCGGTCTTTCCGGGCACAACGACGCGAGGGCCGCCCGGGAACGTTCCCGGGCGGCCCTCGGTCCACTTCAGGCCAAGGCCCCCTAGGAGCCCGACTCGCCCGCGTGCGGGCTGAGCACGTCCATGCCGATCAGTACGAACAGCGCGATGCCGAGCAGGATCCGGTAGATCACGAAGGGCATGAAGCTCTTGCTGGAGATGAACTTCATGAACCACGCGATGACCGCGTAGCCCACGAAGAAGGCGAGCACCGTGGCGAAGACCGTCGGTCCCCAGGAGATGTGCCCGGGGTTCTCGACCACGTCCTTGATCTCGAACGCGCCGGAGGCCAGCACGGCCGGGATGGCCAGGAGGAAGGAGTACCGGGCCGCGGCCTCACGGGTGAAGCCCAGCAGCAGACCGCCGGAGATCGTCGCACCGGAGCGGGAGACACCCGGGATCAGGGCCATCGCCTGGCACAGACCGAAGATCAGACCGTCCTTGACGCCCAGTTCCCCGAGCGTCTTGCGCTCCTTGACCACCCGGTGCCGGCCGCCCTCCTCGTCGCGCGAGGCCAGCCAGTCGGCGAAGCCGAGGACGATGCCCATCGCGATCAGGGTGGTGGCGGTCAGCCGCAGATCGCGGGCCGGGCCGGTGATCTGGTCCTTGAAGGCGACGCCCAGGACACCGATCGGGATCGAGCCGACGATGACCAGCCAGCCCATCTTCGCGTCCTGTTCGGAGCGCAGCTCCTTGGTGAACAGCGAGCGGAACCAGGTGGAGATGATCCTCGCGATGTCCTTGCGGAAATAGATCAGCACGGCAGCCTCGGTGCCGATCTGGGTGATGGCGGTGAAGGCCGCGCCCGGATCGTGCCAGCCGGCGAAAGCCGCGGTCAGCCGCAGGTGCGCGCTGGAGGAGATCGGGAGGAACTCCGTAAGCCCCTGGACGAGACCGAGGATTAGGGATTCGAACCAGCTCATGTCGGGGTGCGCTCGTCCTTGTGATCGTCGGGCAGTTCGGGTCCGATGCTAGGGCCCGTGGGGAGCCGCCGTGACCACAGGGGGGTGCAAGGGCGTCTGCTCGTGCTCGGCGGAGGGCGCCAGCCGGTGCCGCTTGCGCCAGGCGACCACGGCCGCGACCGCCCCGGAGACGGCGATGAAACCGAACGAGACGAGGAACGCGGGCGATCCGGGGGAGGAGGCGCTGGCTCCGGCGATCACGTACGCGGCCGTGTTGGGCACCGTACCGAGTGCCGTCGCGAGGAGGAAGGGGAGCCATCCGCAACGGGATACGGCGGCGAGGTAGTTGGCCGCGGCGAAGGGCACCCCGGGGAAGATCCGGACCGCCAGCATCGAACGGAAGCCGTGCCGGCTGAGCTGCGCGTCGGCCGCCTTCAGCCAGCGCCCGCGCAGATACGGACGCAACGCCTCCTGCCCCATGGCCCGGCCCAGGCCGAAGGCGATCCCCGCGCCGACCACGGTGCCTCCGACGGCCGCCACCAGCCCGAACTGGGTACCGAAGACCGCCCCCGCGGCGAGGTTCAGCAGCGGACGGGGCACGAACGCGGCGGTGCACACGCCGTACGCGCCCGCGAACAGCAGCACCGCCGTACCCACCGGGAGCGCCGGGGACCAGCCCTGCGACAGCAGCCGCTGGGGCTCGTAGAGCAGCACGCACACCCCGGCCGCGACCAGCAGCACGACGAGCAGCGACAGCCGGGTCCACGGCGCGAGGAGGAGGGACATCCCGGGAGACTAACCGACACATATGACGCCCCGCCGTAATCCGCGCCTCATCCCGGCGTACCGCGGCGGTAAATCGTTCGACGCGGTCCGGCCCCTCCGGCAGGATCAGGGGCATGTCCCGGTACGCCTTCCCCGCAGCGCCGTCCGCAGTCGCGGACGCGCCGAAGGCTGCCGTTCCCGCCATCGAGGCGTTCAAGGCCATCGAGGCATTCGAGGCCACCGAGGCGCTCGAGGCATTCGAGGCATTCGCCTTCGCCGCATCCGACGGCGCACGAAGCTGACCCTTCCCGGATCGTCCGGCGGACCCCGCAGGGGGAGGGTCGGCTCGCTCCAGGGGTCCCGTTCCAGCTTCGAGCCACGGGAAAGAGATCATGGCCAAGACGGCCTTCACCCGCACCAAGCCGCACCTCAACATCGGCACCATGGGCCACGTCGACCACGGCAAGACCACCCTCACCGCTGCCATCACCAAGGTCCTCGCCGAGCGCGGCGGCGCCTCCTACGTGCCGTTCGACCGCATCGACCGGGCCCCCGAGGAGGCCCGCCGCGGCATCACCATCAACCTCACGCACGTCGAGTACGAGACCGACACCCGGCACTACGCCCACGTCGACATGCCCGGGCACGCCGACTACATCAAGAACATGGTCACGGGCGCGGCCCAGCTCGACGGGGCGATCCTCGTCGTCTCCGCGCTCGACGGGGTCATGCCCCAGACCGCCGAGCACGTCCTGCTCGCCCGCCAGGTCGGGGTGGACCACATCGTGGTGGCCCTCAACAAGGCCGACGCGGGCGACCCCGAGCTGACCGACCTGGTCGAGCTCGAGGTCCGCGACCTGCTCTCCGCGCACGGCTACGGCGGGGACGCCGCGCCGGTCGTACGGGTCTCCGGGCTTCGCGCGCTGGAGGGCGACCCGCAATGGACCGGGGCGATCGAGGCGCTGCTGGACGCCGTGGACACGTACGTGCCGATGCCGGTGCGGTACACGGACGCGCCGTTCCTGATGCCGGTCGAGAACGTCCTGACCATCACCGGCCGGGGCACCGTCGTGACGGGCGCCGTCGAGCGCGGCACCGTCCGGTTCGGCGACCGGGTGAGCGTGCTCGGGGGCGAGGACGGGCCGCTGGAGCACGTGGTCGTCACCGGGGTGGAGACCTTCGGCAAGCCGATGGAGTCCGCCGAGGCCGGGGACAACGTCGCCCTGCTGCTGCGCGGGGTGCACCGGGAAATGGTGCGCCGCGGGGACGTGGTGGCCGCCCCCGGGAGCGTGCGGCCGAGCCGGCGGTTCACCGCGCGGGTGTACGTGCTCTCCGCGCGGGAGGGCGGGCGCACGACCGCCTTCTCCTCCGGGTACCGGCCGCAGTTCTACGTCCGTACCGCCGACGTGGTCGGGGACGTGGACCTGGGCGAGGCCGGCGTGGCCCGGCCCGGGGAGACGGTCACCATGACCGTCGAGCTGGGCCGCGACGTCCCCCTGGAGGCGGGTCTCGGCTTCGCCATCCGCGAGGGCGGGCGCACCGTCGGCGCGGGGACGGTGACCACCGTCCTCGGCTGAGCTCCACCCCGCCCTGGTGACGGCGGTCCGGTTGCGCCAGACTGCCGTCACCACCGGCGTTCGGGAAGAGCGCGCGGGAAGAGCGTGCGGGAAGAGGCGGACGGCATGGGCGGCGACACGGCACTGGTGCTCGGCGGCGGAGGCCTCACCGGCGTCGGCTGGGAGTCCGGGATGCTGTACGGGCTCTCCCGGGCCGGCGTGGACCTCACCACCGCCGACCTGGTCGTCGGCACCTCCGCTGGCTCCGTGGTCGGCGCCCAGCTCACCTCGGGCATCAGCGCCCAGGAGCTGTACGAGCGCCAGCTCGGCGACCCGGACGGGGAGCGCGCGGCCCGGCTCGGCGCGGGGGTCTTCGCCCGCTACGCCCTCGCGATGCTGCGCTCCCGCGACGCCGCCGCCTACCGCCGGCGCGTCGGCGCCTTCGCGCTGGCCGCCGACACGGGCGCGGAGGCCGAGCGGCGCAAGGTGCTGGAGGCCCGGCTCGTCTCGCACGAGTGGCCCGAGCGCAGGTTCGTCGTCACCGCCGTCGACGCCGTCAGCGGCGAGCCGGCCGATTTCGACCGGGAGAGCGGGGCCGGACTGGTCGACGCCGTCTCGGCGAGCTGCGCCGTACCGGGCGTGTGGCCGCCGGTGACCGTCGCGGGCCGCCGCTTCATCGACGGCGGGGTCCGCTCGGCGACCAACGCCGACCTCGCCGCCGGGTACGCCCGGGTGGTGATCCTCGCGCCCATCGCGCTGGGCTCCGCGCTGGTCCCCTCGCCCGCGGCCCAGGCCGCCCGGCTGCGGGCGGCAGGCGCCAGGGTGCTGCTCATCACCCCGTCCCCGCAGGCCCGCAAGGCCTTCGGGCGCAACGTCCTGGACCCCGCACGGCGGGACCCGGCCGCCCGCGCCGGCCTCGCGCAGGCCGCCGAGCACGCCGCCGACGCGGCGGCCGTCTGGGCGGCCTGACAATGGTGGGGTGAGCGACGAACAGATCCCGGTGATCCGGGAAGTGGGCCAGGGCACCGCCAAGCTGATGCCGGACGTGGACCGGGAGCGGGCCTGGCTGCTCACCGTGGACGGGGCTCCCCAGTCGTACGTCGACCTCGACGAGCCCGAGCACCTGGAATTCGAGTACGTACGCCGCCTCGCGCACGTACTGGACTGCGCGGCCGAGCCGGGGGCCGCCCTGGACCTCCTGCACCTCGGCGGCGGAGCGCTGACCCTGCCGCGCTACGCCGCGGCCGTGCGGCCCGGGTCCCGGCAGAGCGTGGTGGAGTTCGACGGCGCTCTGGTGGAGCTGGTGGAGCGGCACCTGCCGCTGGCCGCCGGGGCGCGGGTGAGGGTGCACACCGCCGATGCCCGGGCCTGGCTGGAGGCCGCTCCCGGGGCCAGCGCGGACGTACTGGTCGCCGACGTGTTCGGCGGCTCGCGGGTGCCGGCCCAGCTGACCTCGGTGGAGTACGCGCGGCAGGCGGCGCGGGTGCTCAGGCCCGGCGGGCTGTACGCGGCGAACCTGGCCGACGGGGCGCCGTTCGGCTTCCTGAAGGCCCAGCTGGCCAACTTCGGGGCCGCCTTCGCGGAGCTGGCGCTGATCGCCGAGCCGGGGGTGCTGCGGGGGCGGCGCTTCGGCAACGCGGTGCTGCTGGCCTCGGACGCTCCGCTGCCGCTCGCCGCGCTGGCCCGGCGGTGCGCCGCGGACGCCTTTCCCGCCCGGGTGGAGTCGGGGGACGGGCTCGCCCGGTTCATGCGGGGGGCCCGGCCGGTGGCCGACGCGGACGCGGTGTCCTCGCCGGCTCCGCCCGAAGGGGCGTTCAGCCTGGGGTGAGTTCGGTGGGGCTGGGCCGTCTCTTCCGGATTTTGCCGGTTGAGCCCGCACCTCCCCCAGCGGTAGCTGGGGGAGGCGCGGGTCAGGCAAGATCCGGAAGAGACGGCCTAGTGGAGGGGGCCGGGGCGGCGGAGGCCTTCACGGGCGGGGGCTTGCGGGTGATCCGGCGTACCTCCGGGACGAGCAGGACCAGCGCGGTGGCGGCGACCACCAGCGCCGCGCAGCCCCACAGGGCCTGGGTGCGGCCGAAGGCGGTCTCGGCCGGGCCGGCCAGGGCGGTGGCGAGCGGGAGCATGGACACCGACCCGAACCAGTCGTAGGCGGAGACCCGGGAGAACTTCTCCTCCGGGATCTCCTGGTGCATCGTGGTCATCCAGTTCACGCCGAACACCTCGATCGCGGCGCCGCTGACGAACATCACCGCGCACAGCCCCCACGCGGGCAGCGGCACCGCCAGCCCCGCCGAGGGCAGCGCCAGCGGGAACACGCACAGGGTGCCGACCAGCAGCAGGCGGCGCGGCTTCCACACCATCATCAGGACGGCTCCGGCGATGGTGCCCGCGCCGAAGAAGGCCAGGGCCACGCCCCAGGGGGCGGGCCCGCCCAGCCGGTCGCGGGCGACGAGGGGCCCGTACACCGCCTCCGCCGCGCCGACGACGGCGACGACCACGGAGAACTGGAGCACGATGCTCCACAGCCAGGGCCGGCTGCGGAACTCCACCCAGCCCTCGCGCAGGTCGGCCAGCAGGCCCCCGCCCGGAGCCCGGTCGGCGACGTGCCCGACGTCCAGGAAGGCGCGCAGGGCGCCCGCCACCGCGAAGGCCACCGCGTCCACCGCCAGCACCCAGCCGGGGCCGATCGCGGCGATCAGCGCGCCGCCGATGGCCGCGCCGCCGATGCCGGCGCCGTTCATGGCCATCCGGAAGAGGGCGAAGGCCCGGTTGGCGTGCTCGCCCGAGACGCTGGAGAGCAGCATGCCCTCGGCGGCGGGGTTGAAGAAGGCCGTACCGGTGCCGCACAGCGCGGTGAGCAGCATCATCTGCCACAGCTGGGGGTCGCCGGCCAGTACGAGCAGGGCGAAGGCGGCCTGCGAGACGCAGTTGAGGGCGTTGGCCGCGACCATCACGCGGTGCCGCGGCAGCCGGTCGGCGAGGGCGCCGCCGACCAGCAGGAAGAGCACGAGGGGCAGGGTGCGGGCGGCGGCGACGAGGCCGACGTCCCCGCCGCTGCCGCCCGCTTCGAGCACCGCGAAGGCGGCGGCGATGAGCGCGCCGTGGCTGCCGAGGTTGGTGACGACCGCGGCGCCCGTCAGGAGGGTGTAGTTGCGGCCGGCCCAGGCGGGCCGGCGGCGGGAGGTCCTGAGGACGCTACGGGGGTTCACCCCGGGACTATCCCCTGCCCCGGGCCGAGAATCCAAACGAATAAGCGGAAAACGGATAATCGGCCCGGGGGTGGTGCGGGGGCGGTGCCGGGTGGTGCGGTGGTGGTGCGGGGGCGGTCGGACTACGAGCCGTCAGCCGCTGCTGAGGCGGACCGAGCTGAGGATCTTCTCGTAGGTCGCCTGGTCCACCTCGCCGGGGACGCCCGCGGCGCCGTAGAGCACCCAGCTGGCGAAGTCACCCTTGGCGTTCTTGAAGCTGAAGGCGATGCTCTTGCCGTCCGAGGAGCACTTGTTCTCCTTCGGGACGTTGCTCGTGGTCGCCGTCGCGAAGTGCCCCTTGAGCCCGGAGGAGGTGGTGTACTCCTTGGGCTCGGAGATCTTGACGTTCTCCTGCGGGAGCTTCTGCGAGTACGCGGCGAACACCCAGGTGCCCGCCTCGCTGCGCGAGGCCTGGGCGGTGTCCTTGTAGCCCTGGCCCCCCTTGGTCCCGGTGCCGGCCAGGGAGGTGGTCTCCTCACGGCCGTCCTTGTTGGAGTCCACCTTGCACCAGTCCTCCTTGAGGAAGGCGGGCGCGGAGAACATGATCAGCGGCGAGCCGTCCTTCTTCGACTCGTCCTCGAAGCCGGAGGCCATGCCCGAGCTCAGCACGTTCCACTCCGGCGGGACGTCGAAGGCGGTGCCGTGCTTCGGGTTGATGACCACCTTCCAGCCCGGGATGACCGGCTTGACGTCGCCGCCGGCCCGCGGGTTGCCGCTCGGGGCGGGGGGCGGCGGGGTCGAGGTGGAGGGCGCGGGGGAGGAGGCGGCCGGCTTGTCGTCGGCCCGGTTGGCGCCCTGGTCGTCCCGGGTCAGGACGAAGGCGCCGGTGGCGGCCGCCGTCACGACGACCGCGGAGGCGGCGACGATGGCCACGGTCCGGGTGGAGAAGGAGCTCCCGCCGGACTGCGGCGGCAGCGGCGGCTGCTGTTGGGTGGTCTGGCCCCAAGGCTGGACCGGGGGCGGGGTCTGGTAGCCCGCCTGCGGGTAGCCGTAGCCGGGCTGCTGCTCACCGAATCCCGGCTGCGGCTGCTGCTGGTACGGGTTCGGCTGTCCCGGCTGCTGCTGGTACGGGTTCTGATGCGCGTCCTGGGGGTTGTTCTCTCCCCCGGGCGGCTGCTGCTGTCCTGGCCACATGGCCGGTAACCATAGTGGGCCCGGCCGCCGGGAGCCACGCCCACCCCCTCGCCGGCTCTGGCCAACCCCATCTACTCGTGGGTAACATCGCGTGCCATGAGCGCAGAACAGATGAACGTGGGCGAACTGCTCGCCCAGACCGTGCCGATGGCCCGCACCCTGAACCTCGAGTTCCTGGAGACCACCCCGGAGCGCGCCGTCGTCCGGCTGCCGGACCAGCCCGACTTCCACAACCACGTCGGCGGACCGCACGCCGGCGCGATGTTCACCCTCGCCGAGTCCGCGAGCGGCGCGATCGTCCTGGCCGCCTTCGGGGACCAGCTCTCGCGCGCCGTACCGCTGGCCGTCAGGGCCGAGATCGGCTACAAGAAGCTCGCCAAGGGCGTCGTGACGGCCACCGCCACCCTCGGCCGCCCGGCCGCCGACGTCGTGGCCGAACTCGACGCGGGCGGCCGCCCCGAGTTCCCCGTCACCATCGCCATCCAGCGCGAGGATGAGGCCGTCACGGGTGAGATGACCGTCGTCTGGACCCTGCGCCCCAACGCGTGACCGACGCCGTGCCGCAGCCGCCGCAGGGCTGAATTCCGGCGGCGCCGGGGCGCGTCACGGCGCGAACGGGCCGCGGGAGGGGCACAGTGGGGGCGGGAGCGGTCCGGCGCGGGCCGCTCCCGCAGCGCTGTCCGGGGCCGGATCAGGCCGCCGGGATCAGGCCGCCGGGAGGTGTTCGCCGGTCGTTCGTCCCGGGAACTCCCGCTCCGGGCGGAGTGTGTGGTGAGGAGCGGATAGGCTGCCCGTTCGGCGTGTCTCGGGGGCGCGCCGGCAACGACGAGGGAGGACCTACCGGTGCACGTCCAGGAATGGCTGGAGACGATTCCGGCGATCAGTGTCTATCTCCTGGTGGGGCTGGTCATCGGACTGGAGAGCCTGGGCATCCCGCTCCCGGGCGAGATCATCCTCGTCAGCTCGGCCCTGCTGGCCTCGCAGCACGGGGAGATCGACCCGGTGGTCCTCGGCCTGTGCGCCATCGCGGGGGCGATCATCGGCGACTCCATCGGGTACGCGATCGGGCGCCGCGGGGGCAAGCCGCTGCTGGAGAAGCTCGGCCGGCGCTTCCCCAAGCACTTCGGCCCGGAGCACGTGGCCCTGGCCGAGCGCTCCTTCGACCGCTGGGGCATGTGGGCCGTCTTCTTCGGGCGCTTCGTGGCCCTGCTGCGGATCTTCGCCGGGCCGCTGGCGGGCGTACTGCACATGCCGTACTGGCGGTTCCTGGTCGCGAACGTCCTCGGCGGCATCCTCTGGGCCGGCGGCACCACCGCCGTCATCTACTCCGTCGGGATCGTCGCGGAGCCGTGGCTGAAGCGGTTCTCCTGGCTGGCGCTGCTGCTGGCCGTGCTGATCGGGCTCACGGTGACCCTGGTGCTGCGCGGCCGGATGAAGAAGGCGGCGGCCGAGGCCCGCGAGGCGGAGCCGGCGCCGGTCACGGCCCCGGCGGGCGCCTCGGACTGACTCCGGCTCCGAGGCCCTCCGCCGGCCAGGGGGATCAGGCCCCGGGGGTCACCGAGGCGCGGTGCTGCTTCGCCAGCTCCGTGTACATCGCGGCGTTCACCCTGATCCCCTCGCGCTCCTCCTCGGTGAGCTCCCGCCGCACCTTGGCCGGCACGCCCGCGACCAGGGAGCCGGGCGGGACCACCATGCCCTGCGGTACGAGGGCCTGCGCGGCCACCAGCGAACCCGCGCCGATCACGGCGCCGTTCAGCACGGTCGCGCCCATCCCGATGAGGCAGTCGTCCTCCACGGTGCAGCCGTGCACCACCGCGTTGTGCCCGATGGAGACGCGCTCGCCGATGGACACCGGGAAGCCGGGGTCCACGTGGACCGTGCAGTTGTCCTGCACGTTGCTGTCCGCGCCCAGCGTGATCGGGCCGCAGTCGCCGCGCAGCACCGCCGAGTACCAGATGCTCGCGCCGGGGGCCAGGGTGACGTCGCCGACCACGACGGAGGTCGGAGCGGCGAAGGCCGTCGGGTCCACCGACGGCTTCCTGTCGCCGACGCCCGCGATGAGCGCCCCCTGGTGCGCCTGGTTCTCCTGATACGTCATGGTCACTTCCCTCTGCTTTGCGGATGCCGCGCTACCGGCACCGTAGGGCACGCGCCGCCCCGGCCCGCGATGGGGTGAAGATCACAGGAGCCCGGTCCCGACGTCCGGCGCGGGGCGCACTACCGTGGCCGGGTGCCGAAGAACCAGAACACGTTCTCATCTCTGGCGGCCCTGCGCCGCCGGATCGCCAGCCGTGCGGTGCACGCCGGCTGGCGCTGGATGCAGCAGGCCGGGGCGGTCACCGCGCAGCACCCGGGCCGGCTGCGCTTCGGCGCGATCGGCGAGGGCACCCGGCTCGCCTTCCCCCAGGGCACCGTCTTCGGGGAGCCCTGGATCCGGCTCGGCGAGCACTGCATCATCGCCGAGCAGGTCACCCTGACGGCCGGGATGATGCCGGACCTCGACCTCGGCCCGGACCCGGTCCTGGTGCTGGGCAACGGAGTGGTCCTCGGCCGGGGCAGCCACGTCATCGCCGACACCCGGATCACCATCGGCGCCGACACCTTCTGCGGGCCCGGGGTGTACATCACCTCCACCAACCACAGCTACGACGACCCGCACGAGCCCGTCGGCAGGCAGTGGCCCCGCAGTGCCCCGGTGGAGATCGGGCCGGGCTGCTGGCTGGGCACGGGGGCGGTGATCCTCCCCGGGGCGAAGCTGGGCCGCAACGTCGTGGTGGCCGCGGGGGCCGTCGTACGGGGCGAGGTGCCCGACCACGCCGTGGTGGCGGGGGCCCCGGCCAAGATCGTGCGGCGCTGGGAGCCGGAGACGGGCTGGCAGCCCCCGCTGCGCACCCCCGCGCCGGTGCCGATCCCCGACGGGCTGACCTCGGAGCAGCTGCGCGGGCTGGCGCGGCTGGCGGAGGCCGAACAGTCCTGAGCCGGCCTGGGCCGGCTCACCCCGCCGCGAGCAGGACCGTGCCCGCCAGGGCGAGGCCCGCGCCGGCCGCCTGGACGCTGCGCAGCCGCTCCTTGAGCACGGCGAAGGCGGCGATCGCGGTGATCACCGGGTAGAGCGAGGACAGCACGGCGGCGACGGTGACGGGGCCGTTCTGGGCGGCGACGGAGTAGGTGCCGTTGGCCGCGACGTCCGCGAGCCCGACGAAGGCCAGCGCCGGCAGCATGCTCCACAGGACGCGCGGGCCGGTGCCCTCGGGCAGGGCGGGGACGCCGCGCCGGGTCTGCGCCCACAGGGCCGCGCCGCCGACGGCGACGTTCGTGACCCGCTGGACGAACAGGGCGAGGAAGAGCCCGGTCAGGGTGGTGGAGGCCTCGGAGATCAGGGCCATGACCGCGCCGAAGCCGAAGGCCGCGACGAGGGTCAGTACCACCGCCTGCCGCTGCACCGGGGCGCCGCGCAGCTCGGGCCCGCCGGCCAGGACGATGCCGGCGACGGCCACCGCGATGCCCGCGAACTGGCCGAGGCCGGGCCGCTCGCCCAGCGCCAGCCCCACCCCGACCGGCACGACCACGCCGATCGAGCCGAGCGGGGAGACGACCCCCATCGGGCCGAGGGCCAGCGCCTTGTAGAAGGCGAGCATCGCGGCCGGCCCGACCAGGCCCGCGGCCACCGCGAACCACAGCTGCGGCCCCGCCTCGCGCCAGGCGCCGGTGCCGAGCACGAGCGCGCCGAGCACGAGCACGGCGGCGGCCTGCGAGACCACGAGCACCGTGAGCGCCGGGATCCTGCGCGTCAGCAGCCCGCCGCCGAAGTCGGCGAGGCCCCACAGCACGGCTGTGGCCAGGGCGAAGAGGGCGGTCATGGCAGGACCTCGCAGTACAGTTCGGTGAACGGTGGAGTGCAGCATCGAATACACCGCAGGTTAGTTCAGTCTGTTGAACTGTGTCATCCAAAATATTGGACGGAATGGTGTCGGATCTCGAACAGCTCACCCAGGCGCTCGCCCGGAACCTCAAGCGGTGGCGCGGCGAACGCGGATTCACCCTGGAGGCGCTGGCCGCCCGCGCGGGCGTGAGCCGCGGCATGATCATCCAGATCGAGCAGGCGCGTACGAACCCCAGCGTGGGCACCACGGTCAAACTGGCCGACGCCCTCGGGGTGAGCATCACCACCCTGCTGGACTACGAGCGCAGCCCGCAGGCGCACGTGGTGCTGCCGGGGCAGGGGGTGCGGATGTGGTCGAGCGAGGCGGGCAGCGAGGCACGCATGCTGCTCGGCGACGACCGGCGCGGGCCCGTGGAGATGTGGATCTACCGCCTGGAGCCCGGGGACGGCACGGCCTCGGACCCGCACCCGGCCGGGACCTTCGAGATGCTGCACGTCACGGCCGGGGAACTGACGCTCGACATCGCCGACGACCGCTACGTGGTCCCGGCGGGCGGGGCCGTCTCCTTCGAGGCGAACCTCCCGCACGCCTACCGCAACGAGGGCCCCGGCCCGATGGAGATGACCATGGCGGTGTCGATCCCGCCGGTCCAGGGCGTCAACGGCCGGTAGATCTGGTAGATCTGGTAGATCTGGTAGATCCGGTGGATCTAGAGGGCGGGGATCTCGATGGCGGGGCAGCGATTCATGACCATCTCCACACCGGCCTCACGGGTCCGCGCGAAGGCGTCCTCGTCGACCACGTCGAGCTGGAACCAGACGGCCCCGGCGCCGGCGGCGACCGCGTCGTCGGCGACCTGGCCGGCCAGCGTGCTGTTCACGAAGACGTCCACCACGTCGACCTTGAACGGGATCGCCTCCAGCGACGGGTACCCCGGCTCGCCGTGCACCGTCTCCGCCTTCGGATGCACGGGCACCACCCGCTTGCCGAACCCCTGGAGCACCCGCGCCACCCCGTAGGCGGCCCGGTCCTCGTTGTTCGACAGGCCCACCACGGCCCAGGTGTCTCCGAGCTCGGTGAGGATCTTGCGGATGGTCGCCTGGTCGCCGTACACGTGCGCCGCCTCCTGCTGGGGTCGTTCCGTCGGATCGTTCCGCTGGCTCAACGGCACGGACGGCTGTCCGATTCCCCGTAGGGTGGAGCGGTGAAGGCAGACCAGTACGTGACGGTGGCCCGTGAGGGGATGCACGAGGCCGAGATCAACCGCTCGCGGTTCCTGTGCTCGCTCGCGCCCGCCGCGACCGAGCAGGAGGCGCAGGAGTTCATCGCGCGCGTCCGCAAGGAGCACCCCACCGCCACGCACAACTGCTTCGCCTACGTGATCGGCGCCGATGCCTCCGTCCAGAAGGCCAGCGACGACGGCGAGCCCGGCGGGACCGCCGGGGTGCCCATGCTCCAGATGCTGACCCGGCGCGACATCCGCTACGCCGTCGCCGTGGTCACCCGGTACTACGGCGGCGTGAAGCTCGGGGCCGGCGGGCTCATCCGGGCCTACGGAGGGGTCGTCGGCGAGGCGCTCGACGCGCTGGGCACCGTCACCCGCCACCGCTACCGGCTGGCCACCGTCACCGTCGACCACCAGCGGGCCGGCAAGACCCAGAACGACCTGCGCTCCACCGGCCGGGCCGTGCTGGACGTGCGCTACGGGGAGGCCGTCTCGATCGAGATCGGCCTCCCCGAGGCGGAGGTCGAGGCCTTCCGGGCCTGGCTCGCCGACGCCACGGCCGGGACCGCCGGCTTCGAGCTCGGCGGCGAGGCCTACAGCGAGGCCTGAGCCCTCAGGGCCGGCCCAGGAGGCGGTCGGCGTTGCTCAGGGCGTGCCGTGCGACGGCCTCGCCGAGCCGGACGCCCGCCTCGTCGGCGGTGCGGGTGTGGATCCCGGAGTAGACCCGGGCGTCCACGTTGTCCCGGGTGAGCCCGCTCCAGGCGGTGTAGGTGCGGCGCACCCCGGGCGCGGTCGGGCTGGTGAGGCCGAAGGGCGCCGTCACCGGTCCGACGAGCGCGTCCAGCACGGTCTGGGCCGCGCCGGCGTACGTGGCGTGGCCGCTGGGGTAGTCGGGGTGGGCCGGGGTCTCGTGCAGGGGCCGCCACGCGGGGTCGGTGTGGAGGGACCCGGTGCGGATCGCCGTCACCGGCCGCCAGCGCAGGTACGTGTACTTGCTGTCGGAGGTCGCGATCTGGGTGTCGACCGAGGCCGCGTGGAAGAGCGCGAGCAGCGCCGCCCGGTCGGCGGAGGAGCCGTGCGCGCGGGCCACCGCCACCCGCACCGGCTCCGTGTACAGGGTCAGCGAGCCCCCGTACCAGAACTGCGCCGTCTCGGTCTGGCGCGGGGTGCGCACGCTGCTGTCGGCCGCCCCGTACGCCCGCACCTCCGCGAGGTCGCCGCGGTAGCGCCGGGAGTCCAGCGCGGGCGGCGGGCCGAGCCGGTACTGGTCGGGGCGCTCGAGGAGGAAGGGCCGGGCGAGGCGGTTGCCGTACTGCGCGGCCGGCGCGTAGCCGTTCGGGGTGGGCTGCCACACCCCGGGAGCGGCGGCCGGCACGGTGAAGGGCGCGTTGGAGGAGGCCGGGTCGAGGCCGTCCCCGGCGCGGTCGGCGAGCAGGGCCGCGGCCTGCCGGGCCCCGGCGGCCACGCCCCGGTCCTCGGCGGCCCCGTCCGGGATCCGGCCGAGGGTGGCGGCCAGGGCCGTGTCGAGGTCGGCCTTGCGGGAGGGGGTCAGCGCGGCCAGCACGTCGTGGACGGCGGAGGCGACGGCGGCGTCCTGGAACCGGCCCCGGCCGGGCCCACCGGGGGCCTCGCGGGCGGCGCGGGCGGCGGCGATCCAGCTGATCGCCCAGGTGCGGCTGTTGGTGATCTGGGTGGGGGCGGCCGAGGCGGCGACGGTCCGCGCGGTGGTGTCGTACCAGTCGAGCACCACCGAACCGGCGGCGGCCGGATCCGGCGGCGGGGGCACGGCGGCCGAAGGCGAGGCGGCCGAGGGTACGGCGGCGGTCAGGGCGAGGAGCGCGGCGGAGCCGGCGGCGAGCAGCGCGGGACGAAGGCGCAGAGGTCCGGAGAGCGGCATGCCGCGAAGCTAGCCAGCAGCCGAGAGCGCGTACAAGTACCCAAAGCCGCCAGCGGAGTTCGGCCACGGAGGTTTCGCACCGCCGTCACGGTCCCGCAATGCGCCGCCCGCTCGCCGCGGCCCGGCCGCGCCGCCCGGGCCCGGCGGAGGGCGGAATTCCCGGCGGGGCCGGGGCGGACCCGGGGAGGGGTTAGCCTGGAGGGTCGGTGCGGAGCCACGGAGGAGAGCAAGCGTGCGGGTCGGAGCGGTCGAGTGAAGTTCCTGCACACCTCCGACTGGCACCTGGGCCGGTCCTTCCACCGCGTGAACATGCTCGACGCCCAGGCCGCCTTCATCGACCACCTCGTCGAGGCCGTCCAGGAGCACGGAGCCGACGCCGTCCTCGTCGCCGGGGACGTGTACGACCGTGCCGTGCCCCCGCTGCCCGCCGTCGAGCTCTACGACCGGGCCCTGCACAGGCTCGCCGACCTCGGGGTGCCCACGGTGATGATCTCCGGGAACCACGACTCGGCCCGCCGCCTCGGTGTCGGCGCCGGGCTGATCGGCCGGGCCGGGATCCACCTCAGGACCGACCCCGCGGGCTGCGCCGACCCCGTGGTGCTGGCCGACGTACACGGCGAGGTGGCCCTGTACGGGCTGCCGTACCTGGAACCGGCACTGGTCAAGGACACCTTCGCCACCGGGAAGGTCAGCCACGAGGCGGTACTGGGCGCGGCCATGGACCGGATCCGCGCCGACCTGGCCGGCCGGGCCCCCGGCACCCGCTCCGTGGTCCTCGCCCACGCCTTCGTCACCGGCGGGCAGGCCAGCGACAGCGAACGCGACATCGCCGTCGGCGGGGTCGAGGCCGTACCCGCCGCCGTCTTCGACGGGGTGGACTACGCCGCCCTCGGCCACCTCCACGGCTGCCAGACGATCAACGAACGGGTCCGCTACTCCGGTTCCCCGCTCGCCTACTCCTTCTCCGAGGCCGGCCACCGCAAGAGCATGTGGCTGGTCGACCTCGGCCCGGGCGGGGAGATCACCGCCGAGCGGATCGACACCCCCGTGCCCCGCCCGCTCGCCCGGCTGCGGGGACGGCTGGAGGAACTCCTCGAGGACCCCGCGCACACCGCGTACGAGGACTCCTGGATCGAGGCCACCCTCACCGACCCCCTCCGGCCGGAGGACCCCATGGCCCGCCTCGCCGCCCGCTTCCCCCACACCCTCAGCCTCGCCTTCGACCCCGAGGGCCGCGACGAGGACGGCACGGCCTCCTACGCCCAGCGCCTCAAGGGCCGCAGCGACCAGGAGATCGCCGAGGACTTCATCGCCCACGTGCGCGGCGGCGGCGCCGACGAGGCCGAGCGGGCCGTGCTGCGGGGCGCCTTCGAGGACGTACGCACCGAGCTCGTACGCACCGAGGACGGCCGTCAGGAGGCCGGCCGATGAGGCTGCACCGGCTCGAGATCACCGCCTTCGGCCCCTTCGCCGAACCCCAGACGATCGACTTCGACACCCTCTCCGGCGCCGGGATCTTCCTGCTGCACGGCCCCACCGGCGCCGGCAAGACCTCCGTCCTCGACGCCGTCTGCTACGCCCTCTACGGATCCGTGCCCGGCTCGCGCCAGGCCCCCGGCACCACCCTGCGCAGCGACCACGCCGCCCCGGACACCCCGACCGAGGTCACCCTCGAACTCACCGCGGGCGGACGCCGCCTGGAGATCACCCGGCGCCCCGAACAGGACCGCCCCAAGAAACGCGGCACCGGCACCACCAAGGACAAGGCCCAGAGCTGGCTCCGCGAGCACACCGGGGACGGCTGGAGCGCCCTGAGCCGCTCCCACCAGGAGATCGGCGAGGAGATCGAACAGCTCCTCGGCATGAGCCGCGAGCAGTTCTGCCAGGTGGTCCTCCTGCCCCAGGGGGAGTTCGCCCAGTTCCTGCGGGCCGGAGCCGAAGCCCGCGGCCGGCTCCTCGGCCGGCTCTTCGACACCCGCCGCTTCGCCGCCGTCGAGACCCTGCTCGCCGACCGCCGCCGCGCCGCCGAGGCCAAGGTGCGGGCCGGCGACGAGAAGGTGCTCGCCGCCGCCCAGCGGCTCGCGCAGGCCGCCGGGGACAGCGCCGACCTGCGGGCCTGGCCGCTGCCCGGCCACCAGCCGGGCGACCCCGGCCTGGCCGAGGCCGTCCGGGCCTGGGCGGCCGTCGCCCGGTGCTCCGCCCGGGAGCGGCTCACCGTCGCCGAGTACGCGCTGGCCGCCGTCGAGGGACGCCACGCCGCCGCCCGGCGCGATGCCGAGGAGGCGCGGGAACTCGACCGGCTCCAGCACCGCCACGCCGAGACCGCCCGCCGGGCCGCCCTGCTGGACGGGGCTACGCCCGAGCGCGAACGCGTACGGGCCCTGCTGGACCGGGCCCGCCGGGGCGCCCTCGTCGCCCCCGCCCTGGAACTGCGCGGGGCCGCGGCCGCCGCCCACCTCACCGCCGCGCACGCCGAAGCCCTCGCCCGGGCCGAACTGCCCCCCGCCCTCGCCGAGGCCGGCACCGAGCAGCTCGCCGCCGTCGAGCAGCGCCTGCGCGAGGACCTCGGCGCGGCCGGCGCCGCCCAGCGCGCGGAACAGCGCAGCGCCGAGATCGGCCGCGAGCGGGCCACCCTGGAGCGCGAATCCCGGGACGCCGACGAGCAGTGCCAGGAGTCCGCCCAGTGGCTCGCCCGCTGGGAGGCCACCCGGGCCGCCCTCCAGGAGCGGGTCGACTCCGCCCAGCAGGCCCTCACCCTCGCCGAGCAGCTCGCGGGCCGGCTGGAGCCGGCCCGGATGCAGCTGACCGCCGCCCGGCGCCGCGACGCCCTCGCCGCCGACGCCGAAGCCGCCGCCGGCGAACTGCTCCGCGCGCGCGAGGAGTCGTCCGCCGCCCGGGAACGCTGGCTGGAGCTGAAGGAGGCCCGGCTGCGCGGCATCGCCGCCGAACTGGCCGCCGCCCTGACCGCCGGGGAGCCCTGCACGGTGTGCGGATCCGCCGAGCACCCCGCACCGGCCCGCCCCGCCCCCGGGCACGTGGACCGCGCCGCGGAGGACGCCGCCCACGCCCGCTTCGAGCAGGCCGAGGAGCGCCGCGCCGCCGTCGAGCGCCGGCTCGCCGCCGTCCGGGAGGCCGAGGTCGAGGCCGCCTCCGCCGCCGGGGACGCCACCACCGCCGAACTCCTCGCCCTCACCGGGGATCTGAGCGCCCGTCACGCCGCCGCCCACGCGGACGCCGCCGGACTGCACACCGCCCGCGAGCGCCTCGCCCGCGCCGAGCGGGAGCACGGGGCGCGCAGCTCCGACCGGCTCGAAGCCGAACGCCGCACCGCGGCCCGGGCCTCCCGGCGCGAGGCCCTCGACCAGGAGCAGGCCTCGCTGGAGGCCGAACTGGTCCTCGTACGGGCCGACTCGCCCAGCGTCGCCGCCCGCGCCCGCACCCTCGAGGACCGGATCCGGATGGTCACCACCGCCGCCGCCGCGCTGCGCCGGGCCGAGGTCACCGCCGCCCGGCTGAAGGAGGCCGACGACCAGCTCGCCGACGCCGCCTTCAAGGCCGGCTTCGACACCACCGAGGCGGCGGCCGACGCCGTGCTCCCCGAGTACGAACGCACCGCGCTCCAGCACCGCCTGGACGCCTGGCAGGCCGAGGAGGCGATGCTGGCCGACCGGCGCGCCGAGCGGGACACCGCCGAGGCGGCCGCCCTGCCCCCCGCCGACCCGGCCGCCGCGGGCGCCGCCGAGGAACGGGCCGCCGCCCGGCTGCGCACCGCCGGCTCGGCCGTCGATGCCGCCCGGGTGCGCTGTACCGAGCTGGACCGGCTCTCCCGCCAGGCCGAGCAGGAGCTGCGAGCCCTGGGCCCGCTGCGCGCGGCGTACGAGCGCGTGGCCCGCCTCGCCGGGCTGACCGCGGGCACCTCCGCCGACAACGAGCGCAAGATGCGGCTGGAGGCGTACGTCCTGGCCGCGCGGCTGGAGCAGGTCGCCGCCGCCGCGACCGTACGGCTCCTGCGGATGTCCGGCGGCCGCTACACCCTGGTCCACTCCGACGCCCGGGCGAGCGGACGCGGGCGCTCCGGCCTCGGGCTGCACGTGGTGGACGCCTGGACCGGCCGCGAGCGGGACACCGCCACCCTCTCGGGCGGCGAGACCTTCTTCGCCTCCCTCGCGCTGGCCCTGGGCCTGGCCGACGTGGTCACCGACGAGGCCGGCGGCATGCGCCTGGACACCCTCTTCATCGACGAGGGCTTCGGCAGCCTCGACGACCAGGCCCTGGACGAGGTGCTCGACGTACTGGACTCGCTGCGCGAACGGGACCGCAGCGTCGGCATCGTCAGCCACGTCGGCGACCTGCGCACCCGCGTCCAGGCCCAGCTGGAGATCGTCAAACAGCGCGGCGGCTCCGTGGTGCGCCACCGCACGGCGGGCGTCACGGACTGAGCGGACGCCGGGCGAGCGGGGAGGAGTAGACGATGCTGGTGGTCACCGCGCCGAGCCCGGAGATCCGGCCCGTGACCTCCTCCAGGTGGGCCATCGAACGGGCGGCCACCTTGAGGACGAAGCAGTCGTCACCGGTGACGTGGTGGGCCTCCAGGATCTCGGAGGTGGCGTCCAGGAACTCGTGGAACGGCTTGTAGTTGCCGTGCGGATAGCGCAGCCGCACCAGCGCCAGGATGGTCTTGCCCAGCTTCTCGTGGTCGACCACCGCCGTGTAGCCGGTGATGATCCCGGCCTCCTCCAGGCGGCGGACCCGCTCGGTGACGGCGCTCGCCGACATCGACACGGTACGGGCGAGCTCGGTGAAACTGGCGCGGCCGTCCTGCTGGAGGGCCGCCAGGATCCGCCAGTCGGTGGCGTCGGGGGAATAACCGGTCATGGCGCAGGTCTAGCAGGGGATTCCCCGGAGCATCAAGAGAAAGGCCGGGGAAATCCACTTCCAAGTTTGATCAACAGTTCGTAGATTTTCAGCCATGACGACGACGCAGCCCCAGACCAGCACCCCCGCCACCGCCAACCCCGTGCTCCGGGTCCCCCCGGCCAGCCCGGCCGCCGCCGCCGCGTACTTCGCCGCGAGCCTGGCCTTCCACGCGGACGTGTCGGATGTGGCCGCCGCCTTCAAGGCCCACCGCGAGCAGGGCGCCGACCTCGGCTTCCAGCTGATCGACTCCCGCTCCACCCCCTCCTGGGACCAGGCCCACGTGCCCGGCGCGATCCACCTGCCCACCGCGCTGATCCCCGAGCAGGCCGAGAAGCTCCTCGACAAGAACGTCCCCGTGGTCACCTACTGCTGGGGTCCGGGCTGCAACGGCGGCACCCGCTCCGCCCTCGCCCTGGCCGAACTCGGCTTCCAGGTCAAGGAGATGCTCGGCGGCATCGAGTACTGGATCCGCGAGGGCTTCGAGGTCGAGACCTGGCAGGGCTCGCAGCAGCGCGCCGAGGCCGACCCGCTGACCGCCCCCACCGACTCGGACGACTGCGGCTGCTGAACCGCCCCGGCGAGAACGACGGGCCGCCCGCCCCCCCCCGGAGGCGGCGCACGGCCCGTCGCGGTGCGGGGTCAGAGCCGCGAGAGCTCGTCCACCAGGTCGTCCAGGCCCAGCGAACCCTGCGACAGCGCCGCCATGTGCCACGCCTTCAGGTTGAAGGCATCGCCGTGCGCGGCGCGGGCGTTGTCCCGGCCCATCAGCCAGGCGCGCTCACCCAGCTTGTACCCGATGGCCTGCCCGGGCATCGACAGGTAGCGGGTCAGCTCGCTCTCGATGAAGTCCTGCGGCCGGCCGCTGTGCAGGCCGAAGAACTCCTGCGCCAGGTCGACCGTCCAGCGCTCGCCCGGGTGGAACGGCGAGTCCGCCGGGATCTCCAGCCCCAGGTGCATGCCGATGTCCACGATCACCCGCGCGGCGCGCATCATCTGGCAGTCCAGGTAACCCAGGCGCTGCTCGGCGTCCTTGAGGTAGCCCAGCTCGTCCATCAGCCGCTCCGCGTACAGGGCCCAGCCCTCGGCGTTCGCGCTGACCAGGCCGACGCTCGCCTGGTAGCGGGAGAGCCGGTCCGCGACGTGCGTCCACTGCGCGAGCTGGAGGTGGTGCCCCGGAACGCCCTCGTGGTACCAGGTGGAGACCAGGTCGTACACGGGGAAGCGGGTCTGGCCCATGGTCGGCAGCCAGGTCCGCCCCGGGCGGGAGAAGTCCTCCGAGGGGTTGGTGTAGTACGGGGCCGCGGCGCCGCCCGAGGGGGCGATCATGGACTCGACCCGCTTGACCCGCTCGGCGAGTTCGAAGTGGGTGCCGTCGAGGTTCTCGATGGCCTCGTCCATCAGGCCCTGGAGCCAGGCCTGGACCTCCTCGACCCCCTCGATGTGGGTGCCGTGCTCGTCCAGGTGCCGCAGCGCGTCCCACGGGTCGCCGCCGTCCGGCAGGATCTTGGCCGCCTCGCTCTTCATCTCGGCGAGCAGCCGGTGGTACTCGGACCAGCCGTAGGCGTACGCCTCGTCCAGGTCCAGGTCCGTGCCGTTGAAGTAGCGCGACCAGCGGGCGTAGCGCTCGCGGCCCACCGGGTCCGGCGCGCCGGCGACGGCCGGGGCGTACACGTCGCGCATCCAGTCGCGCAGTGTGGCCACGGCCGCCGTCGCGCCCGCGGCAGCCTCGTCCAGCTCCGTGCGCAGGGACTCCGGGCCGGCGGCGGCGAACTCGCCGAAGAAGTCCCGGGAACCGTCGTCGTCCTGGCCGGCCCAGGTGGTGAGCTGCCCGACGAAGGTGGCGGTGGGGCGGGGGCCGCCGAGCAGCCCGCGTTCCAGGCCGAGCTCGAGGCTCTCCCGGTAGCCGGCCAGGCAGCCCGGTACGGCGCGCAGCCGTTCGGCGATCGCGGCCCAGTCCTGCTCGGTGTCGGCCGGGGTGAGGGTGAAGACCTCGCGGACGGCGTGCGCCGGGGAGTGGATGTTGCTGACGGCCCGCAGGTCCTCGTCGGCCTCGTGGACCGCGAGTTCGGCGTTCAGCCGCTCGCGCAGCAGCCGGCCGCAGCGGCGCTCGGCGTCGGTGTCGGCGCCGGGCAGCAGCTCGGCGGCGTCCAGCCGGGCGAGGGTGGTGCGCAGCAGCTCGCCGACCGCGGCGCGGCCGGCGGGGGAGAAGTCCGGCAGCCGGCTCGAACTGGCGGCGATACCGAGGTAGGTGCCCTGGATCGGGTCGAGGGCGATGAGGTCGTCGACGTAGGCGTCGGCGACCTGGCGGGGCAGACGCGCTGCGCTGTCGGTGTGGAGGGTGTCTGACATGCGGACATCTTCGTATGTCAGGGGCCCCCGCGTCATCACCATAACCGCTCAGCCTCCTGTCGGACGGCTGCGCGGTCATGGTGATGACGGATCCATGGCGGATCCCTGACGGATTCCTGGGGGATTCCTGGGGGATGCCGCCCGTGCGTCAGTGCCGGGGGTCGCGCCGGGTCCCGTACGGGGCCTGCGCGCGCGGGACTTCGTACGGCAGGCGGGAGACGACCGGGGTCGCGTCGAGGCGAGCCGTGATCACCAGGGTGCCCTCCTCGATCTGGTAGTCGAGGGGGAGGCCGAGGCCGCGCATCGCCGCGACCATGCCGGTGTTGGAGGCCTGGGTGACGGCGTACACGCTGTCGCACCCGGCCTCGACGGCCATGGAGATGAGGCGGCGCAGCAGCTGGGAGCCGATGCCGCGGCGCTGCCAGTCGTCCTCGATGAGCAGCGCCACCTCGGTCTCGTCGCCGTCCCACAGCAGGTGGCCGAGGGCGACGAGCTTGCCGGAGGCGGTGGTGGCGGCGAGGGTGCGGCCGAAGCGGGGGCTCAGCAGGTGGCCGAGGTAGCGGTCGGCGTCGGCGACCGGGCCGTGGTAGCGCAGGCCGAGGGTGCGCTCGCTGCAACGGTCGTGCATGGCGCGGGCGGCCTCGAGGTCGGAGCCGTCGGCCCGGCGCACGGTGATCTCGTTGCCCTCGGGCAGGGTCAGCACGTCCTGGCTCCGGGGGACACGGGGCCCGAGGCGGGCGTCGAGCTCGACCAGGGCCCGGGCGCGGGCGAACTCGGTCGGGGTGAAGGGCAGGTAGGGCCGCTCCACGGTGATCGCGCCGCCCGAGGGGTCGCGCAGGCGCATCACCGTGGACTCCAGGACCCCCTCGACGGGGGCGTCGGCGCCCGCGTTGGGGCGGCCCGAGAGGGTGGTGGCGGGGATCGACTGGATGGTGCAGCGGCCGAGCAGCTGGCGCAGCGCGAGCGGGAGTTCGGCGGCGTCCAGGGCGGTGCGGGTGGCCAGGCCCAGGACCCGGGTGGGAGTGTCCACCAGGTCGTGGGCGTCGGCGCGCTCGATCCAGGTGCTGCGGCCGCCGGCCTGGGCGACGGTCCGGGCCAGGCCGGCGGAGGGCAGCTCCCGCGGGGCGCGCAGCAGGAACTCGTCGACGGTGCCGCCCTCGGGGAGGGGGTGGGTCTGGAGGGTCAGGATGTCGACGCCGTCGCGGGCGAGCGCGGTGCACAGCGCGGCCAGGCTGCCGGGCTGGTCGCGTACGGTCGTCCGCATCCGCCAGAGCGCGCCGGTGGTCTGGGTGGTCGTCGCGGCCGGGGGCGGATCGGACGGGGCCGTGCTCACCGGGGGCGGCGCATGGCTGTGGCGGCGCGCCCACCAGGTGTGGAAGGCCGCCGTGACCAGCAGGGCGACGGCCGAGGCGACCAGCAGCACCGGGCCGCCCGGGCCGTGCGCGACCAGATTGGCGATGCCGTCGGCGACCGCGACGGCGCAGAAGAGGGCGGCGAGTTCGACGAGGTCCCGGCGCCAGTGGTGGCGGTGGGGACGCGGGGCGTGGGAGGCAGGGCTACGGTCAGTCATGCAGACCACTGTGGCGCAGGGGTGTTGCGTGATCACGAACGATCTGTGACCGACTGGTTAAGCGTCGATCTGGCCGGTTTCGCCGGTTTTTCCGGCAGATTTCCCCTGCCTGCCTGCCTGCCTGCCTGCCTTGCCCGTGGCCCGCCTGCTGCCCGCCTGAGGCCCGCCGGGTGGTCCGCCTGTGGTTCGCCGCCGGATTCCGCGCCGCCCCGTCGTCACCCCTGTCCGACGCGGCCCGGCTGGAGGACCTTCGTGAAGAGTACGCCGCCTCCCTGCCGGCGCAGCCGGACGGTCAGCTCCCCGCTGCCGCCGTCGATCTCGACCTCCCCGTAGTACGGGGGGTTCTCGGCCGGGGACATGTTGGCCACCGGCGCCGACTGGACGTACTCCGTCCGCGGTCCGAAGGTCGCGTCGAGCCGGCCGGCCGGGAAACCGCCCGCGCCGATGGGCCCGGACACGAACTCCCAGAACGGCGCGAAGTCGGAGAAGGCCGCGCGCTCGGGGGCGTAGTGGTTGGCGGCGGTGTAGTGGACGTCGGCGGTGAGCCAGAGGGTGCCGGTGATGTGCTGGTGCTTGATGTGGCGCAGGAGTTCGGCGATCTGGAGCTCGCGTCCCAGCGGGGCCCCCGGGTCGCCCTGGGCCACTGCCTCGAAGTTCACGGCCCCGTCGGGGATGACGATGCCGAGCGGCATGTCGGCGGCGATGACCTTCCAGGTGGCCCGGGAGCGCGAGAGTTCCCGCTTCAGCCAGGCCAGTTGTTCGGCGCCGAGGATGCCGACCGGGTCCTCGGTCTGGCGGCCGGGCGAGTTGGCGTCGCGGTGGGTGCGCATGTCCAGCACGAACACGTCGAGCAGCGGGCCGTGCCGCAGCACCCGGTACATCCGGCCCTCGGCACGCCCGCCCCGCAGGTCCGTGACCGGGAAGTACTCGCCGAAGGCCTGGCGGGCCCGGGCGGCGAGGGTGTCGACGTCCTTGACGGTGTAGCGGGGGTCGTCGAGCAGCTGGCCCGGGTACCAGTTGTTGCGCACCTCGTGGTCGTCCCACTGGGCGAGGACGGGGACCTGGGCGTAGAAGTCGCGCAGGTTGCGATCGAGCAGGTTGTAGCGGAAGTTCCCGCGGAACTCGGCCAGGGTCTCGGCGACCTTGGACTTCTCCTCGGTGGTGACGTTGTGCCACACGCGGCCGTCGGGCAGCGGCACGGCGGCCTTGATCGGCCCGTCGGCGTAGATCGTGTCGCCGCTGAAGAGGAAGAAGTCGGGGTCGCGCAGCCGCATCTCGTCGAAGACGCGGTACCCGCCCAGTTCGGGGTTGATGCCCCAGCCCTGGCCCGCGAGGTCCCCGGACCACAGGAAGCGCACGTCGTGCCGGCGGGACACGGGCGTGGTGCGGAAGCTGCCGCGCACCGGCTCGCCGCAACGGCGGGGGTCGTCGGGGTCGGCGAGGACGACCCGGTAGTGGATCTGCCGGCCGGGCGGCAGGTCGCGCAGGGTGGCGGTGCCGGTGTGGTCGGTGGCCGGGCCCAGGAAGGGGCCGCCGTGGCGGCGGACGCCGTAGCGGAACGACTCGCTCGGGGAGGTTTCGACGTACATCAGGGCGGGACGGTCGGAGCGCGTCCATACGGTGGCCGAGTGGGAGGTGATCTCTCCGGACTGCGCGCCCCAGAGCGCGGCCGGGCGGCCGGAGCGGGTGAAGGCGGGGGCCCGGCCGGTGGCGGCCAGGGCGGGTGAGGCCAACGCCGTGGACAGTGCCAGGCCCAGAGGGACGGCCAGTGAGCCGCCGAGCAGCGACCTTCGGGTGTGCGGCATCGGTGTCATGGGTGCTTCTCCAGGGGCCGGCGGGGGCGGGCCGGACCAGTGTGCCTTCGCACACGGGACCGACCGCGTCGCTCACGCGAACCGTGGATGAACAGCCGTCAGCCGCTCATGGCCGGGGGCTGGTTGCCGGTCGCGGCCGTCGCCGTCGCTGCGGCCGTCGCCGTGTCCAGGATGACGCGCGCCACCAGTGCCGGGTCGTCGTTCATCGGGACGTGGCCGCAGCCCGGGAGCCGGACCAGCCGCGCCCCCGGGACGGTGTGCTTGGCGCGGATCCCCTGGCGGCGGAGCAGCAGCCGGTCACGGGTGCCCCAGGCGATCGTGACGGGGAGCCCGGGCAGGTCCTCGGTGAACCGTACGGAGCCGCCCGCGGCCAGGGTCTGCTCGAAGCCGGTGGCCTCCCTCAGGGCGAGGGTCTCGGCGACCACTGCCTCCGGGGCGCGGTGGGCCGGGCGGGCGTAGATGGTGCCGGTGAGCGCGGCCCGGCCGGGGCCGCTGCGCGAGAGCCGCTCCAGGGCCGGCAGGGGCAGCGCCCTCGCCCCGGCGCGCATGGCGCGCAGCACGGTGAAGGCGTAGCGCCGCTCGCCCTCCGACCAGAACCCGGCGGGGGAGAGGGCGGTGACCGAGCGGGCGAGACCCCTGCGCCCCATCTCCAGGGCGAGGAGTCCGCCCAGTGAGTTGCCCACGACGTGCGGGCGCGGGGCACCGAGCGCGGCGCAGAGCGCTCCGAGGGCCGGGGCGACGGTGCCGAGGTCATAGGGGACACCGGCGGGGAGGGGCTCGGAGGCGCCGAAGCCGGGCAGGTCGACGGCGATGACGTCGTACTCGGCGGCCAGGATGCCGGTCACCGGGTGCCAGGCCTGGAGGTGGTGGCCGATGCCGTGCAAGAGGAGAAGAGGTTCGCCGGCGCCCTTGCGTTCGTAGGCGACGGTCGCGGTGCGGGGGCCCAGCGGCGAATCGATCGTGAAGGAGACCGTGGCGGTCATGCTGCTCCTCGTCGGGTGGACGCGTACGAGACAGGTCGTCAGTAACGACTGCGTCCATGATTACCGCCGGGTAGCCCCCGGCTACAAGCCTTCGCGAAGCCTTCGCCGGGCTTTCGCCGGGCTTTCGCCGGGCCTTCGCGGAGCCTCCGTGGAGCGGGGGCGCACAGCACGAACATCCTGTGAACGGCTTGCTACATATGCCCGATCTGCCCGGCAAAGCGGCCAGGATTGGTCTTGACCAAGGGGTGGCACCGTCCTATGGTCACGGATAGTGCAGGAACCTTTAATAAACAAGGGCGCAGAACTGCGGCGCGAAGAGCGCCGCTGGAACACGGCGATGCCGGACACGGTGACAGCGGCGATTGCAGGAGGAGTCAGGGTGGGGACGACGCAGCTCGAATCGGTGCCGGAGCCGAAGTACTGGCACCTGAAGACCGTGCTCAGCGACGCGCTGGACCAGGACTTCGCGGTCGGTGAGGTCCTGCCGAACGAGCGTGAGCTCGCCGCGCGCTTCGGAGTCGCCCGCGCCACCCTGCGGCAGGCCCTGGAGCAGCTCGAGCTCGAAGGGCGCCTGCAGCGCCGCCGCGGAGTCGGCACCACCGTCGCCCCGCCGCGCGTGGGCGTCGCCGTCGGCAGTACGGGCCACAGCTGGCCCGGCGAGAGCGTCGACGGCTGGGAGGCCGTGGACGCGGTCGAGGCCGTCCCCGCCGCCGCGGTCCTGGGGCTCCTCGGAACCGCCGCCGGCCAGCCCGTGCACACCGTGCGCCGGACCCGCGTCACGCAGGGCCAGGCCGTCGCCGCCGAGCTGCTCTACGTGCCCGCCGCCTCGGTGCCCGGGCTCTCCGCCATCGACGCTCCCACCGGGCCCGCGCGGGCGCGGGCGGTCCTGCGGGAGCTCCAGCGGCTCGAGCTGGAGGGGCAGGACCGCTCGGTCGAGCTGGGCTCCGCCCGCGCCGACGACGCCAAGGAGCTGGACCGGCTGCCCGGCGCGCCCGTGCTCCTGGTGACCACCCGCTACTTCACCGCCGCCGGCACCGCCGCCGTCTCGGTGGCCACCTACCGCGCCGACACCTGCCGCCTCACCTTCGGTGACTCCGGCGTCGAGATCACGGACGCCCGCGCCGCCTCCTGACACCAGCCGCGAACACCCCGGGCACCCTTCGGTGCCCGGGGTGTTCCCGTACCTGCCGGGGGCGGGGGCGGCGCGGCGGCCGGCCGGACGGGGCGCGGCAGCCGGGATTCCGGGATGCCCGCTGTCCCGTCCCGGGACAGCGGGCGCGCAGGCTCCCGCTTCCTGCCGGCAGGCGGCGTTACCGGCGGGCGGAGTCACCGGCGGGCGGTGACCGTCTTCTCCACCGCGAACAGCTCTTCCTCCACGTGGTCCAGCGCGAGCCGCAGCGCGCCCGTGGCCACGGCGGCCTCACCGAGCATGGACTGCGCCACCCTCGGCGGGCGCAGGCAGTACCGCTCCAGTTCCCGGCGCAGGGGGTCCAGGACTCCGTCCAGGCCGGCCGCCCAGCCGCCGACCACCACCAGCTCCGGATCCATCGCCAGCACCAGCGCCGCCACGTCGTGCACGAGCCGCTGGAGGAACCGTTCCACCGCGGCCACCGCCCGCTCGTCGCCCCGCTTGGCCATCGCGAACACCTCGGTGACCGCCGGCTCGTCCAGGGGGTGCAGGGGTTCGCCCGTCGTCGACAGCAGCCGCTCCGGGGTGGCTTCCCGCCCCAGCAGGTGCAGCGCGCCGATCTCGCCGGCCGCGCCGCCGAAGCCCCGGTGCAGTCTGCCGCCGATCAGGGAGCCCGCGCCGGGGCTGAGCCCGGCCATCACGAACACCATGTCGTCGGTGTCCCGCGCCGCGCCCTTCCAGTGCTCGGCGACCGCGGCCGCGTTGGCGTCGTTCTCCACCTGGACCGGACAGCGGAACGAGCGCCGCAACCGCTCCCCGAGCGGCAGTCCCGTCCAGCCGGGCAGGGCCGTCCCGAGGCGGACCGTGCCGTCGGCCTCGACGATGCCCGGGCTGCCGACCCCGACCGCCCGCAGCGAGTCGCGGGGGATCCCAGCCCGGCGCAGCAGATCGGCGACCGCCGCCCTGACCCGTTCCAGCCGCTCGTCGGCCGAAGCCGTCTCGGCGACGTCCTTGGTACCGGCTCCGATCACCCGGCCGTCCAGCCCGGACAACAGCACCGCGATCCGGTGCGAGCCGATCTCGATGCCGAGCAGATGCCCCGCCTCGGCGCGGAAACGGAACCTCCTCGCGGGCCGCCCCTGCCGCCGCGCGCCTTCCTCGGCGCCCGCCTCGACCACCAGCCCGGCGCCGATCAGCCCCTCGACGACTCCCTCGACCGTCGGCCGGGAGAGCCCGGTCACCCGGGTGAGGTCGGTGAGGGTCGGCGATTCGGCCGCCCGCAGTGCCCGAAGCACCACGGCCGAATTGATACGCCGGAGCAGAGAGGGATCCCCGCCGGTCAGCTGCCCCAACGTGTGTCCTCCCAGCTAGCGACCCTGTCAGCCGGATCGTACTGCGCCCCCGCCGCGGCGGCGAGAAGCGGGCCCCCATCGGCCGGAGCCGGCCCGCCCCCTCAGGCCGGGGAGACGAATCCGGACTCGTACGCCGCGATCACCGCCTGGGTCCGGTCGCGCGCCCCCAGCTTGCCGAGGATTGCGCTGACGTGAGACTTCACGGTCTCCGTGCCGACGATCATCTCGCGGGCGATCTCCACATTGGTCAGCCCCCGCGCCATGAGCCGCAGCACGGCCTCCTCGCGCTCGGTCAGCGCGGCCCGCTCCAGGACCGCGCGCGCCTTCCGGTTCCCGTACTCGGCGGCGAGGGCCCGTACCGCTGCGGGGAAGAGCAGGGTCTCGCCCTCCGCCACGAGCCGCACCGCGTGCACGATCTCCGAGGGGCGGGACCGCTTCAGCAGGAAACCGTCGGCTCCGGCACGCAGGGCCTGGTAGACGTACTCGTCGTTCTCGAAGGTCGTGACCACGAGGATCTTCGGCGGGGAGTCCACCGACCGCAGGACCGCTCGGGTCGCCTCGATCCCGTCGAGCAGCGGCATCCGCACGTCCATCGCCACCACATCCGGCCGCAGGCTCCGCACCAGCGGGATCACCGACGCTCCGTCCGCGGCCTCACCCACCACCTCGATGTCGGGCTGGGCCTCCAGGACGGCGCGCAGACCCGCGCGCACCAGGGGTTCGTCGTCGACGAGCAGTACGGTAACCGGCATCCGGTCAGGATATTCGCTCCAGCGGAAGCCTCGCGCGCACCCGCCAACTCCCTTCGTGGGGGCCCGTTTCGGCCTCGCCGCCGAGCAGCGCGGCCCGCTCCCGCATCCCGCGCAGCCCGCTCCCGCCACCCGTCGTGACGGCGGGACGCGTCGGCAGAGGGTTCGTCACCTCCAGATCCAGCCGGCCCACGGCCATCTCCACCCGCACGCGGATGGGCACGGGCCCGCAGTGGCGCAGCACATTGGTGAGCGCCTCCTGAAGGATCCGGTACCCCTCCCGGGTGACCGGGCCGGGCAACTTCTCCAGCCGGCCCGTCAGTTGCGCGTCCACCGCCGCGCCCGAGGCGCGCGCCGACTCCAGCAGCCGGTCCGCCTCGACCAGGGTCGGCCGCTGCGACGGCGGCTGCGCGGACTCCCGCAGGACCAGCAGGACCCGTTCCAGATCCTCCAGCGCGGCCCGGCCCGTCTCCTCGATCGCGCTCAGCGCGCGGTCGGTGAACTCGGGATTGCCGGCCGCCCGCGCCGCACCCGCCTGAACCACCGCGACCGTCAGGGCGTGCCCGATGGAGTCGTGCAGCTCGCGCGCGATCCGGGTCCGCTCCAACAGCTGTTCCGTACGCGCCTCCAACGCCGTCAGCCGCTCGGCGGCCGACGGCCCCAGCAGCCGCCGGGCGATCGCGGTGATCAGCTCGCCGAGCAGGACCACGACGATGATCAGCAGGACCAGCGGCACCGGCGCGAGCAGGGCCGCGGCCCAGCGCACCGGGACGAAGGGCACCGCAGGGTCGCCGTTCAGGGGATGCCCGAGCGCGATCGCGACCAGCTCGACGGTCACCACTGGGAGCCACACGGTCGCGAACATGGCGGCCCCGGCCACGAGCAGCCGTATCTCCAGCCACACCAGGGTCCGCCACCGGTCCGCCCAGCCCGCCGACGGGGCGGTGCTGATGAGGTTGTCCTCGCTGTCCCGGTCCTGCGGACTGAGCAGGAACTGGGCCTGGAGCCCCTCGGCCAGCCGCACCCACGGCACGAAGCCGAACGGTATGACGATCAGCAGCGGCATCCACGGCCAGCGGGGGTTGATGAACATCCACAGGGCCAGCAGCAGGAGTGGGACGCACAAGTGCAGCCAGCGCGAGTACGTCACCGGCCGGAACGGGGCACGGAGAAGTCGGATCATGGCCCCATCGTGGCAGGGGGCGGGCCGGTGCCGTCTCCCCCACGTGGGGGAGACGGCACCCTCGCACGGGGGAGGGAGGGGATGGGGCCGGACGGCGAATCTTGAGCCATGAACCGCATCGAGATCCGCGAACTGACCAAGGACCACGGCACCCACCGGGTCGTGGACCACCTCTCCTTCGACGTCCTGCCGGGCAGGGTCACCGGATTCCTGGGGCCCAACGGGGCCGGCAAGTCCACCACCATGCGCCTGATCCTGGGCCTGGACCGGCCGACGTCGGGCACCGCCACCATCGCCGGGAGCCGGTTCACCGACCTGCGGAGCCCGCTGCACCAGGTGGGGGCCCTGCTCGACCCCCAGGCGGCCCACTCCGGGCGAAGGGCCCGCGACCACCTCCTCGCGCTCGCCGTCAGCAACGGCATCCCGCCCGCCCGGGTGGACGCGGTCCTGGAGCAGACCGGCATCGCGGCGGTCGCCCGCCGCCGGACCGGCACCTTCTCGCTCGGCATGCGCCAACGCCTGGGCATAGCCGCCGCCCTGCTGGGGGATCCCGGAGTCCTGCTGCTGGACGAGCCGACCAACGGCCTCGACCCGGAGGGGATCATCTGGATCCGCGAGCTGATGCGCGGCCTCGCCGCCGAGGGGCGCACGGTCTTCGTCTCCAGCCACCTGATGGCCGAGTCGGCCTCGTTCGTCGACCACCTCGTGGTCCTCGGGCAGGGCAAGCTGCTCGCCGACACCTCGATGGAGGAGTTCATCGACGCACGCAGCACGCCCCGGGTGCGGCTGCGGACCTCGGAGCCCGCCCGGTTGGGGGCCGCCCTGGCCCGCGACGGTCTGGAGATGGTCGCCGCCGAGGAGGGGCGCTGGACCGTCGAGGGCATACGGGCCGAGCGGGTCGGCGCACTCGCGGCCCAGGAGGGCATCGCCGTACTGGAACTCTCCGACGAGCGGGCCTCACTGGAGCAGGCCTATCTCGAGCTCACCGCCGACCGCACCCCTTTCTCCGCCACCGCCGCCTGAACCCAATGGGAGCCACTGCCGTGACCGCCACCGCCCTGCCCACCGTCCCCGTCCTGCACTCGGAATGGATCAAGATACGGTCCGCCCGCTCGGTCCTCGGATCGCTGATAGCCGTCTTCGCGGCCACCGCCGGGATCACGGTGCTGACGGCCGCCGCCATCGGGACGTCGGAGCCCGGAGCCCTGGGGGAGGATCGCCTGCTCGGCGCCTTCTTCGGGATCAACTTCGGCCAGATAGCGGCCATCGCCTTCGGTGCCACCGCCTTCGCCGGTGAGTTCCGGGGAGGCGCCCTGCGGGTCTCGCTCACCGCCGTGCCCAACCGGACCCGGTTCTATCTCTCCAAGGTCGTGGCTGTGGCCGGACTCGCCTTCGTGGTCGGGCAGATCACCGGGCTGGTCACCTTCGTGGCCGGGCAGGCGTTCATGGGGGACTACGCCCTCGCCCTGGGCGACCCCGGGACACTGCGGGCCGTCTTCGGCAGCGGGGTCTACCTGATGCTGATCGCCCTGCTGTCAGCCGGCCTGACCGCGCTGGTGCGCAGCGGCACCCTGGTGCTGAGCCTGCTCATACCCTTCCTGCTGATCGTGCCCTTCGTGGTGGGCCAGGTCTCCGGAGGAGCCGGGCAGTTCATGCCCGACCGGGCCGGCCAGATGGTGATGCGGACGCACGCCGAGGGGGCGCTCGGCCCCTGGAGCGGGCTCGCGGTGGCCGGGCTGTGGGCCCTCGCGGCCCTGGCCGCGGGCTGGCTGGCCGTACGGCGCCGGGACGCGTGACACCGGGCCAGTTGTCAGTGGCCCCCGGAATACTGACGGTATGACCACGGCAGAGCATCTCGACACGATCGACCGGCTCAGGGCGGAGGAATTCCCGCCCGGGCCGACCGTGTCCGGCGTATACGACAGCGGCCCGGGTTACCACCTCGTCGAGCTCAGCCGGACCCGGGATTTCTGGGACGACGACGGTTCGGGCCGGGAGGAGGCGGCCGAGCAGATCAGCGCCGAGTACGGAGCGCTCGTCCAGGCCGTGACCGACCGGTGGGGGCAGCCGCAGGTCTTCTCCGTCGGCTCCCTGCTCGACCGGGGGTTCGACGGGGAAGAGATACCGGAGCCGTGGGAGCACCTGTGCAACACCACCGACCACGTGCACCTGTGGCGGGCCGGGGACCAGTGGCTGGTGGTGTGCGTGGCCCAGTGGGACAAGGAGTTTCCCTACGTGCTGATGGCAGCGGTCACCGTGGTCGACCCGCCATAGCCGGCGGCGGGGCTCAAGCCGTCTCTTCCGGATCTTGCCTGACCCGCGCCGCCCGGGTGCAGAACACGGGGGCGGGGTCGTCGGGGCATGGGGCACCTCCCAGACGGGGCGCGGACTAGGGAGGTGAAGTGGTCATCGGCGACGGGACAAACGATGCGGGGGCCCGGTTCCCCGAGCTCAGCGCTCGAACTCCGGTCCGGTGGGATGCCCGTGTACGTCCCCCTGACCCTCCAAAAAACGGCTCATGCGTCGACTTGCCATCGGGTACACGGCACGGCAGTGACTTGGGGACGCACTTCCACCCGGGCGATAGCTGGCGAGAACGACAAGACGAGGCGTGGCTTTATCCAGAGTGTCAAATTGACAAGCCTCGATTTGTACACATACAGCTCATGACGTCCCCCGGGTAGGGGGTGGTTCACTTGGGTCATGAATCCAGAGACCGCGAGCCGTCCCGCGTTCGAACTGCGCTGTGGCGGGCTGCACTTGACCGTTCAGCGCGTCCCCGCATGGCTCATCGGGCTCATCACCACAGCGGGCGGTGCGGCTGCAACATGGTGGACAACCCGCCAGTAGTGCTTTGTTAGGTGGTGTCGTAGGGCTGCCAGGTGGGTTGTCGGCAGGTTGGGCAGGTTGGGCAGGCGCCGGTCCAGGTGGCGAGTAGGTGTTGGAGGAGGTCCAGGGCCTGGTAGAGGGTCAGACCCTGGCAGGGGCTTTTGGGCAGGCCCGCTGTTCGGTGAGGAACAGGTGGGCGGCGGTGACGAGGGTGACGTGGCGGTGCCAGCCGGTGAACGAGCGGCCCTCGAAGTGATCCAGGCCCAGGACGGTCTTCAGCTCGCGGTAGTCGTGCTCGATCCGCCAGCGTGACTTCGCCAGGCGGACCAGGTCCTTCGCCGGGATGTCGGCGGGCAGGTTCGAAATCCAGTACTTCACCGGCTCGTCGTGGCCTTCGGGCCACTGCGCTATCAGCCAGCTGAGCGGGATCGTGCCGTCGGCGGCGGGTTTGGGGCGACGGCCGGCGAGCCGGACCCGCAGGAGCACGAAGTGGGAGCTCATCGCGGCTTTGGAGCCCTTGCGCCAGGTCACGGCCCTCCCGCTGGTGCGTCGGGCGGCCATCACGTGATCCCGCAGGGATACCGGCCGGGTCCGGTAGCGCGGTTTCGGGCGCGGGCCGAGGCCGCCATAGACAGGCGTAACCGGTTCGGCGTCTTCGGGATAGGCGGTCATCTTGGCTTTCGCCTGGAGCGCGTAGGCAAGGCGGCGGTCCTCCAGGCCGTGGCGGAAGTCCGCGTTCGCTCCGCAGCCGGTGTCCGCGACCAGCACCGCGGGCCGCAAACCGATGCCGGCGAGTTCGTCGAGCATGTCCAGCGCGAGCTGCCACTTCGGGTGGTGACGCTCGTCCGCGGGAATCCGGCAGGCCTCCCGCCGGCCGGCCGCCTCGGGTCCGTCCCACGACTCGGGCAGGAACAGCCGCCAGGCCAGCGGGCATGAGGCGGTGTCGGAGGCGGCGTGGACGCTGACCCCGATCTGGCAGTTGCCGACCTTGCCCAGGGTGCCGGAGTACTACCGGGCCACCCCGGGCGAGGAACGGCCGACTTTGGGGAAGCCGGTGTCGTCCACGACCCACACCTCGGGCCGCACCGCGGCCACCGCCCGCCACGCCAGCCGGGCCCGCACGTCGCCGACCGGCCAGGTCGAGGACGTCATGAACTGCTGCAGCTGTTGGTGATCGATACCGAGCCGTTCAGCCATCGGCTGCATCGACTTGCGCCGGCCCTCCAGCAGCAGCCCCCTCAGATACAGGGCGCCCTTCCCACGCTGATCCCGCCGCACCAACGGCGCGAACACCTCGGACGCGAACTCCTCCAACTGGCCCCGCACAGCGGCAAGCTCCCCAGCCCTCATACAGCCAGCGAACTACCGCACACTCCACGTGACAAGACCAGCTAACAAAGCACTACTAGGCAGTGTCCGGCGGATCATGTGACTGTCGGGCTGTGTGCTCGTTGTGCCCGGCATGGGGCGGGGTGATCTGACGAATGCCGAGTGGGTCCGGCTGGAGCCGCACCTGCCGGCGTCGGGACAGCGCGGCGGGCGGTGGAACGGTCACCGCAAGGTGATCAACGGGATCTTGTTCCGGGGCCGGACGGGCATACCGTGGCGGGATTTGCCCGAGCGTTTCGGCAGCTGGAAGACCGTCTATGAACGGCACCGGCGCTGGGTCGGCGGACGGCGCGTGGGACCGGATCCTGCGTGCGGTCCAGGCTGGCGCCGACCTCGCGGGCCGAATCGACTGGAGCATGATCAGCGTCGACTCGACGTCCTGCCGTGCCCACCAGCACGCGGCCGGGGCCCGGAAGAAGAAGCCGCGCGTCCCGAAAAAAGGACAACGCCCCGGCACCACCGCCCTGACGAAGGACTCGGACGGTCCCGGGGCGGTCTGACCTGCAAGATCCACCTCGCCGGTGAGGGTGGATGCCGGCCGATGGCCTTCCTTCTCACGCCCGGACAGTGGGGCGACGCACCGCAGATGATCGAGGTCCTCGAAGGCATCCGCGTTCCCCGTCCGCAGGGCGGACGGCCACGCACGCGGCCGGACCACCTCGGCGGCGACAAGGCATACAGCTCACGCCGCAACCGCCGCTACCTGCGAAGACGCCAGATCAAGCACACCATCCCCGAACCGAAGGACCAGCGGGCCAACCGCGAACGGCGCGGCAGCAAGGGCGGCCGGCCCACCGGCTTCGACAGCGAGATCTACAAACGCCGCAACGAGGTCGAGAGCACTATCAATCGGCTCAAGAACTCCCGAGCCGTCGCCACCCGCTACGACAAGCGGGCTTACGTCTTCCACGGCACCGTCAGCACCGCAGCAATCCGCCTATGGCTCCGCCGGCGATACACGAGACACATGGTGGTTCTAGAGTCACCCCGTGGACGTCAATAGCTGGTTCGAGGTCGAGGACCCGGAGGAGTACGGCGAGGAGCCCTGGGACTTCGGCGAGGCCGAACTCGCCTTCCTGGCAGCCCTGCGAGCCCGGGCCGCTGATTGGCGGGTGCCGCGGGCTCCCAGCCAGGTCGGACGGCCCGAAGACGAGTCGTCGTTCCTCGTCCATATCAGCCTTCTCGATGAGGCGCGCCGACTGGTGCTCGCCGAGTGGGCCGTGCACTTTTACGGCACACACGTGCTGGCCGGGAAGGTCTGCGACCAGCTCTTCAACCTTCACGAGTCGCCCGAGCATGGCTTCTTCCGGGCCTCCGGCACGGTCGAGGAGCTCGCGGAACGGTGCGCCGGCTGGTTCGAGAGCCTGTTGAGCCGCCCTGTCGTCCGCGTCGAATGGCCGTTCAAGGACAGGAAGCACGCGACCCACTGGGAGTTCGCCGACACAGGCGAGGTCCTGGCGACGCGCGGCTCCATACCCGCCGACGGCTCATCCCCGGCCCACCGCCTCCCGGTCCGTCCCTGATCCGCCGGACAGGCCCTAGCGGTCACCCAGGTGCCGAGCATGGCCGAGAGTCTTCGCACTGTGGCGCATCCATGTGGTGGTTCACCCGCAGGTGCGCGATCGGCCGACGCCGTGATCGGCGCGTAAGTACGGAGGGGCATAGAAGCCTCCATCTCAGCGGACACATCCGGCGCGTCGCCGGGTTCGACCACCCCGAATGGCCGATAACGTCTTGGCGATCTCTCATCCCGGCATAGCTGCCTTCGGCAGGCGTTGTCGTCTCCTCCTTTCCTTCACCTACGTCATGCAACGGCGCGCGACGGGAGCCAGAGGACATGCCGAACAAGTTCGACGCAGCCCGGAATGAGGACGCAACCATGAGTCGCAGACCAGACAGCATCATGTCACCACCGGCGCTCGAACTCCGCTGTGGCGGACTGCACGTGACTGTTCAGCGCGTGCCCGTGTGGCTGATCACTCTCGTCACTACTGCCACCGGCACGGGAGCTGCGTGGGGGGCCAGCCGGCGGGGAGTGAAGCCCGACAGATGCGGGACCGGCCGGTGGGGGCACCTGCCAGCGGTAGCTGCCGGGGCGGGCGAAGTGGTGGTCCGTCGTGGCGGCGAGGAGACCCCGATTGATGCCGCAGAAGAGCACACGCAGACCGCCCGCGACCACGTCCCGGAGGACGCGGCCGCGGGCGGCTTCGAGCTAGGGGGTGTCCGGGGTCAGAGGATCGACCCCGGGGCGTAACCGGCGGCCTCCGGGTGCTCCTTGGCGATGGCCTCGATACGGGAGACCACGGCGGCGACCTGGTCACCCGCGGCGCCCGTGAAGGAGAGCTTGTCGGCCATGAGGGCGTCCAGCTGCGCACGGTCCAGCGGCATCCGCTCGTCGGCCGCCAGCTTGTCCAGCAGCTCGTTGCGCTCGGCGCCCTGCTCGCGCATGGCCAGCGCGGAGGCGACCGCGTGCTCCTTGATGACCTCGTGCGCGGCCTCGCGGCCCACACCGGCCCGTACCGCGCCCATCAGCACCTTGGTGGTGGCGAGGAAGGGCAGGTAGCGGTCCAGCTCGCGGGCCACGACGGCCGGGAAGGCGCCGAACTCGTCGAGGACCGTCAGGAAGGTCTCCAGCAGGCCGTCGAAGGCGAAGAACGCGTCGGGCAGGGCCACCCGGCGGACGACGGAGCAGGAGACGTCGCCCTCGTTCCACTGGTCGCCGGCCAGCTCGCCCGTCATCGAGGCGTAGCCGCGCAGGATGACCATCAGGCCGTTCACACGCTCGCAGGAGCGGGTGTTCATCTTGTGCGGCATCGCGGAGGAACCGACCTGGCCGGGCTTGAAGCCCTCGGTGACCAGCTCGTGGCCGGCCATCAGGCGGATCGTCTTCGCGATCGAGGAGGGGGCGGCGGCCAGCTGCACCAGGGCGGTGACCACGTCGTAGTCGAGCGAGCGCGGGTAGACCTGGCCGACCGAGGTGAAGGCCTGGGCGAAGCCGAGGTGGGAGGCGATCCGCTGCTCCAGGTCGGCCAGCTTGGCGGCGTCGCCGCCCAGCAGGTCGAGCATGTCCTGGGCGGTGCCGACCGGGCCCTTGATCCCGCGCAGAGGGTAGCGCTCGAGGAGGTTCTCCAGGCGGTCGTAGGCGACCAGCAGCTCGTCGGCGGCGGTCGCGAAGCGCTTGCCCAGGGTGGTCGCCTGCGCGGCGACGTTGTGGGAGCGGCCGGCCATGACCAGCTCGGCGTGCTCGCCGGCCAGCTTGCCGAGGCGGGCGAGGACGGCGACCGTGCGGTCGCGGGCCAGCTCCAGCGAGAGCCGGATCTGCAGCTGCTCGACGTTCTCGGTGAGGTCGCGGGAGGTCATGCCCTTGTGCACGTGCTCGTGCCCGGCGAGGGCGTTGAACTCCTCGATGCGGGCCTTCACGTCGTGCCGGGTGACCTTCTCGCGCTCGGCGATGGAGGCGAGGTCGACCGTCTCCAGGACGCGCTCGTAGTCGGCGAGGGCGGCGTCGGGGACCTCGATGCCGAGGTCCTTCTGGGCGCGCAGCACGGCGAGCCACAGCCGCCGCTCCAGCGTGACCTTGTACTCGGGGGACCACAGGACGGCGAGCTCCGCGGAGGCGTAGCGGCCGGCCAGGACATTGGGGATGCGGGGCTTGGCTGTCACGTGTAGGGATTCTACTTGGGCCACCGCTGTGCGTTTACGCAGGTAGGGGCGGCCCCTGGGATTGTGCCTTGCTACGAGAGCGGCGCCGTCCCGTGCGGCAGCAGCTCCGGCCGCTTGGCGGGGCGGCCGTCCCCGGAGGAGCGGCCCGTCAGCCGGCGGCCGATCCAGGGGAGCAGGTGCCGCCGGGCGAACCGCAGGTCCTCGGCCCGGCGCGCGGGCCAGCCCGGGGGCGCCGCGGGCGGCAGGGCGGCCCGCCAGTCCTCCTCGGCCGGCAGCCCCAGAGTCTGCCAGACGGCCTCGGCCACCCGGCGGTGCCCCTCCGCCGTCAGGTGCAGCCGGTCCACGTCCCACAGGCGCGGATCCCCGAGCACGGGAGCCCCGTACAGGTCCACCAGCAGCGCCCCGTGCCGTGCGGCGAGCTCTTCGAGGATGCCGAAGAGCTCCTCCATGCGCGGCCGGAAGCGTTCCATCACCGGGCCGTTGCGGCCGGGCGAGCGCATCAGCACCAGGTGCTTGCAGGAAGGGGCCAGGAGTTCCACGGCGCTCTCCAGATGGCCCCGGACCCGCCCCATGTCCACCTTGGGGCGCAGGGTGTCATTGAGCCCGCCCACCAGGGCGACCACGTCCGCGCCCATCGCGGCGGCGGCCGGGGCCTGGTCCTCGGCGATCTGCCCGATCAGCTTCCCGCGCACCGCCAGGTTCGCGTAGCGGAAGCCCGGCTCGCGCGCGGCGAGCCGGGCGGCCAGCAGGTCGGCCCAGCCCCGGTAGGAGCCGTCCGGCAGCAGGTCCGACATCCCCTCGGTGAAGGAGTCGCCAACCGCGACGAAACTGTTGTACGAGGCATTCATCTCCATGGCGCAGAGATGTTACCGCGCGGTACAGCGTGCTTCCCAGGGGGTCTTCCTAGGCGGAGGCGGGCCGGCCGAACAGCTCGCGCAGCACGTCCTCCATCGTCACCAGACCGGCCATCGCCCCGTCCGCCCCCAGGACCGCCGCCAGATGCGTCCGGCTGCGCCGCATGGCGGTCAGTACGTCGTCCAGCGGGGTCTCCGCCGTCACCTGCGCGATCGGGCGCAGCGCGGACTGCGGGAACGGTTCCTCCCGTTCCACCACGTCCAGGGCGTCCTTGACGTGCAGGTAGCCCAGGATCCGCTGCTCCCCGTCGACCACCGGGAAGCGGGAGTACCCCGACTCGGCGGACAGCGCCTCCAGACCGGCCGCGGTGATGCCCTGCCGGGCCGTGACCACCCGGTGTGCGGGCAGCACCACATCGGCGACGGGGCGGCGGCCCAGCTCGAGGGCGTCGTGCAGCCGCTCGCTCGCCCGGTCGTCGATGAGCCCGGCGTCGCTGGAGTCCTTGACGATCCGGGCCAGCTCGTCGTCCGAGAACGTCGCCGAGACCTCGCTCTTCACATCCACCCGCAGCAGCCGCAGCAGGGCGTTGGCGAAGGCGTTGATCGCGAAGATCACCGGCTTCAGCGCCCGGGTCAGGGCCACCAGCGGCGGCCCCAGCAGCAGGGCGGTGCGCACCGGCTCGGACAGCGCCACGTTCTTCGGCACCATCTCGCCGAACAGCATGTGCAGGTACGTGGCCAGCGCCAGCGCCACCACGAAGGAGATCGCGTGCGTCACCCCGGACGGCACCCCGACGGCGTCGAGCAGCGGGGTCAGCAGGTGCGCGATGGCCGGCTCGGCCACCACGCCCAGCACCAGGGTGCACAGGGTGATGCCCAGCTGGGCCGCCGCCATCAGGGCCGATACGTGCTCCAGGCCCCACAGCACCGAGCGGGCCCGCCGGTCGCCCTGCTCGGCGTACGGTTCGATCTGGCTGCGCCGGACCGAGATCAGCGCGAACTCCGCGCCGACGAAGAAGGCGTTCACGACCAGGGTCGCCAGGCCGATCAGAAGCTGGATCACGGTCATCGGGTCCCCTCCCCGCCCTCGTCACCGGCGGACCCGGCCGGCTTGTGCAGCAGCACACGGGCGGCCCGGCGCCCACTGGCGTCGACCACGTCCAGGTGCCAGCCGTCCAGCTCCAGGCGGTCGCCGACGGCCGGGATCCGGCCCAGTTCGGTCGCTATCAGCCCGGCCAGGGTCTCGTACGGGCCGTCGGGCACCCGCAGCCCGATCCGCCGGAGCTGATCGGTGCGCGCGGCGCCGTCGGCGGAGTACAGGGCCCGTCCGGACTCGTCCGTGCCGGCCGGGGCCAGGTCGGAGGTCTCGTGCGGGTCGTGCTCGTCGCGCACCTCGCCGACGACCTCCTCGACGATGTCCTCGAGCGTGGCCACTCCGGCCGTGCCGCCGTACTCGTCGATGACCACGGCCATCGTCTGCCGGCCCGACAGCTGGTCCAGCAGCCGGTCCACGGTCAGTGATTCCGGTACGAGGAGGGGCTCGCGCAGCAGCTGCGACACCGGATGGCGGTGGCGCTCCTCGGCGGGCAGGGCCAGGACGTCCTTGATGTGGACCGTGCCGACGACGGTGTCGAGGCTGCCCCGGTAGACGGGGAAGCGCGACAGCCCGGTGGCCATGGTCGCGTTGGCCACGTCCTCGGCGGTCGTCTGCACGTCGAGGGCCGTGACCTGGACGCGCGGGGTCATCACGTTCTCCGCGGTCAGGTCGGCGAGGTTCAGGGTCCGCACGAACAGCTCGGCGGTGTCCTTCTCCAGCGCGCCCGCCTTGGCGGAGTGCCGGGCCAGGGCCACCAGCTCCTGGGGGCTGCGGGCGGAGGCCAGCTCCTCGGCGGGCTCCATGCCGAACCGCCGGACCATGTGGTTGGCGGTGGTGTTCAGGTGGCTGATCAGCGGCTTGAACGCGCGGGAGAAGACCCGCTGCATGGTGGCCACGCGCTTGGCGATCGCCAGCGGCGAGGAGATCGCCCAGTTCTTGGGGACCAGCTCGCCGACCACCATCAGGACGACCGTCGACAGGACGGTGCCGAGGACCAGGGCGGTCGAGGACGCGGCGCCGGCCGACAGGCCCATGGCCTCGAACGGGTCCGTGAGCAGGGCGGCGATCGAGGGCTTGGAGATCATGCCGATGACCAGGCCGGTCACGGTGATGCCGAGCTGGGCGCCGGAGAGCTGGAAGGTGAGGCTGCGGACGGCGGCCAGGGCGCTGTCGGCTCCGCGCTCGCCCCGCTCGGCGGCCCGTTCGAGCTCGCTGCGCTCGACGGTGGTCAGCGAGAACTCGGCCGCGACGAAGACACCACAGGCAAGGCAGAGCAGCAGCGCCACGACGAGCAGGCGTACCTCGGTCATCGGTCGTTCACCTCCGTCCCATGGTCGGACAGGAGGAGGGGGGCCGCGCGACGTCGCGTACGGGGGTGTCGGGTACTGGGAGGCTCGCCCATGGGCGGACGCTCACACCTTTCGTCTTCGATCGGGAGGGGACGGTCTCCCACAGGGTAAAGGAAAGGCAAAGGGGGTGGCTCGTTCTTTTGGGCGAGCGACCTCTGGGGTGGGCGAGCGGGGAGGGGGCTAAACTTGCAGAGTTATGCAATTCACCAGTTTCCTGATGTGGAGCTCTCGGCCATGAGTGACGACACGTCTGCCACGTCCGACACGTCCGACACGGCGGCCCGGGTGGATCGGGCGGATCGGGAGAAGTGGAAGGAGAAGGGCGTCGCGCTGCGCGCGTTCTTCTACATCTTCGGCACGCACGTGTTCGCCGGGTTCGTGTACCTGCTCTTCTACCTGGGCCAGCACGCCCAGAAGTGACCGGGGCCGGGCGCGGCGGATGGCGACGAGGCTGGCCGGGTCGTACGGCCTGATCCGACGGAGACGGCCTAGTCGTCGGAGCGGCGGGCCGAGCCGATGACGCAGTACGAGGTGGGCAGTGCCGGGCCGCGCTCGGGCAGGCGGAAGGAGCGGTGCGAGACGATCCGGAAGCCGGCCGCCTCCATCGCGGCGAGCGGGTCACGGGCGGTGTGGCAGCCGCCGAACAGGCGGGGCCACAGCGTCCGGTCCAGCGCCCGCTGGACGGCGGCCATGCCCGGCCCGGGAGCGAGCCCGTGCTCCAGGAACCGCAGCTCGGCGCCCGGGCGGAGCACCCGGTGCAGTTCGGCGAGGGCGCGCGGGAGGTTGCGTACGGTGCACAGCACCAGCGAGGCGACGCCGACGTCGAAGGCCTCGCTCTTGACCGGGAGCGCCTCGGCGACACCCGGTACGAGGTCCACCGGAACCTCGGCGCGCAGCGCGGCCGCGGCGGCGAGCCGGCGCAGGGTGCGCTCCGGCTCGATGGCGACGACCTCGGAGACGGCTCGCGGGTAGTGCGCGAAGTTCAGGCCGTTGCCCGCACCGATCTCGATGACCCGGCCGGACACGCCCTGAAGGAGTTCGCGGCGCAGAGCGCTCATCCCGGCGCGGGTCTCGGCTGCGGTGCTCGCGCGGGCGTAGAACCGGGCGAAGTACGGGTGGTGCACCGGGTCGGGGGCAGGTGTGGGCATGGCGGGCCTCCGGGCGCGGATCGGCGGCGGACGGACGACACGGCTGCGCGTGCCCTTCGGGGCTGTTCCCCACCGGGGCCTTCCCCGAAACCGGTCCCTCACGCGCGGCGGCAGCGATAATCGGCACCCCGGTACACCGCAGTCGGGCCGGCCCGGACCAGGAGAGTGGACAGCTGTGACATCCCGTAAGGCCCCCGCCCGAGGTGCGGCAGCCGCCCTGATCGCCGCCGCGGCGGTCCTGCTGACCGGCTGCGGCTCCGCCCCCGAACCGGCCCCCCGGGCCTCCGCGTCCGCGCCCGCCGCCGACCCCAACGCCGCCTTCCTCGCGGAGGTGGCCGCGCGCTGCGCCGGGGCCACGGCCGCCCCCACGAAGGCGGGGACCGACGCGGCCCCGCAGGACCCTGAGGCACGCAAGTACGCGGAGAACCACGCGTACAGGCAGCAGACGGAACTGAGCCCCCAGGCGCGGTGCCGGGGTGAGGCCCACGCCGCGCGGATCAGGTCGGCGCTCGTCGCGGCGGCCGTGACGGACTCCGCCCAGCTGGCCGGGCTGCTGCGCGGGCTCGGCTACCCGGCCGGCAGCGGTGAGGTGTACGAGGCGGGCGGCGCCGGCGGACCCGGCTTCGCGCTGCTGATCCCCGGTACCGGCCCCTGCGTCTCGGGACGGCCCGGCGCCCCCGCCCGGATCGAGGCGCACGGGGTGTACGTGGAGGGCGGCTGCAAGGAGCCGGCCGGGGGCCACTGACCCCCGCCCCCCGCTCCTCAGCCCCCGCCCCTCACCCCCGCGTCAGGCGGGCCACTCGGCCAGGAAGGACTCCGCCGACCAGGTGCCGTCCAGCGGCGCCGCCAGCCAGCCCGGGGCGGCCGCGCGGAACGCGCCGGGCTCCAGCCCCCCGGCGCCCTCCGGCACGGCCCCCAGCAGCGGGAGCCCGGAAGACTTCGGGAGGTCGGCCAGGTTGCAGCGGGAGGCCAGGTCGGGCGCGGCGGGCCAGCTGCCGACGACCACCCCGAGCGCACGGATCGCCCGGGCCGCCAGGGCCTCCGCGGTCAGGGTCGTGGAGTTCAGGGTGCCGAGCCCCGGCGGCGCCACCACCAGGACCGGAGCCGCCAGCAGGCGCGCCGCGTCCGCCAGGGTGCGCCCGTCCTCGTCGAACCGTACGAGCAGCCCGCCCGCGCCCTCCACGAGCACCAGGTCGTGCTCGGCGGCCAGCCGTGCGGCCGCCTCCGCGATCCGCTCCGGGGTCACCGCCGGCCGCCCGGAGCGCCGCGCGGCGGTGTCCGGGGCCAGGGGTTCGGGGTAGCGGGCCAGTTCCAGCGGGGTCACGGCCGGGCCGGCGAGGCGTACGGCCTCGGCCGCGTCCCCGGGCTCGTCCGGGCCGACCCCGGTCTGGGCGGGCTTGAGCACGGCCACGGAGCGGCCGGCGGCCACGGCGGCCGCCGCGATCGCCGAGGTGACCACCGTCTTGCCGATTTCCGTGCCGGTGCCCGACACGACGAGTACGGACATCTCAGCCTTCCTGCGCCGCCGCGACGGCCGCGCGGCAGATCCGGGCCACATCGGCGTCGCCGGTGACGAACGGGGGCATCGTGTAGATCAGGTCGCGGAACGGGCGCAGCCAGACGCCCTCCCGGACCGATGCCCGGGTGGCCGCCCACACGTCGACCGGGTGGTCCAGCTGGATCACCCCGATGGCGCCCAGCACCCGTACGTCCCGGACCCCGGGCAGCCCGGCGGCCGCCGCGAGGCCCTCGCGCAGGCCGGCCTCGATCCGCTTGACCTCGCCCGCCCAGTCCTGGCCGAGCAGCAGGTCGACGGAGGCCAGCGCCACGGCCGTGGCGAGGGGGTTGCCCATGAAGGTGGGCCCGTGCGCGAGCACCGGGACCTCGCCCCGGGAGATCCCGTCGGCGACCCGCTCGGTGCACAGGGTGGCCGCGAGCGTGAGGTAGCCGCCGGTCAGCGACTTGCCCAGGCACATCACGTCCGGGGTGATGCCCGCGTGGTCGGCGGCGAAGAGCGCGCCGGTCCGGCCGAAGCCGGTGGCGATCTCGTCGAGGATCAGCAGTACCCCGTACTCGTCGCACAGTTCGCGCAGCACCCGCAGGTAGCCGGGGTTGTGGAAGCGCATGCCGCCCGCGCCCTGCACCACCGGCTCCACGATCACCGCGGCCAGTTCGTCCGCGTGCGCGGCGATCAGGGAGCGCAGGTGGGCGGTGTACGCCGGGTCCACGGGCGTGTCGAAGTCCCCGGGCGGCGCGTCGGCGAAGACCTGCCGGGGCAGGTGGCCCTGCCACAGCTCGTGCATGCCGCCGTCGGGGTCGCACACGGCCATCGGCTGCCAGGTGTCGCCGTGGTAGCCGCCGCGCCAGGTCAGCAGCCGGGTCTTGCCGGTGCGGCCCAGCGAACGCCAGTACTGGAGGCACATCTTGACGGCGACTTCGACGGACACGGAGCCCGAGTCGGCGAGGAAGACGTGCTCCAGCCCCGGCGGGGTGATCTCGACCAGCCGGGCGGCCAGCCGGACGGCGGGCTCGTGGGTGAGCCCGCCGAACATCACGTGCGACATCCTGCCCAGCTGGGCCGTCGCGGCCTCGTTCAGCGCCGGGTGGTTGTAGCCGTGGATCGCCGACCACCAGGAGGACATGCCGTCGACGAGCTCCTCGCGCCCCTGGGCGGGGGCGGCGAGCCGCAGCCGGACCCCCGAGGCGGAGGAGACCACGAGGGTCTCCTGCCGCCCGGGCATCGGTCCGTACGGGTGCCAGACGTGCTGCCGGTCGAGGGCGAGCAGGCCGGCCGTGTCCGACGCGGGGTCGAGCGGGTCGTGCAGGGGGAACGGGTCACGCATTGGGGGCGATGTCCGTCCCCGCGCCGCGACGGCGTACCGCCACCAGGTCCGGACGCACCTCGCCGGCCTCGGCCTGGGCGGGTGCGGGCACCGGGGTCTCCTCGGCGTGCCCGGAGCAGCCACCGCAGGCCGAGCCGCAGCCGGCGGCCCCGGCCTCCGGCGCGGATCCGCACATGCCGCCCGCGCGGGCGGCGGCCGCGGCGTCGGCCCGGTGCGCGGGAAGGGTGGTCGTACCGGCGCCCTCCACCTCGAAACCGGCGTCCGCGATCATGTCGAGGTCGGCCTGGCCCGCCTGGCCCTCACTGGTGAGGTAGTCGCCGAGGAAGATGGAGTTGGCCACGTGCAGGGCGAGCGGCTGCATCGAGCGCAGGTGCACCTCGCGGCCGCCGGCGATCCGGACCTCCACGTCGGGGCAGACGAAACGGACCATCGCCAGGATCCGCAGGCAGCGCTGCGGGGTGAGGTTCCACTCCTTGGCGAGGGGGGTGCCCTCGAAGGGGATCAGGAAGTTGACGGGCACCGAGTCCGAGTCCAGCTCGCGCAGCGAGTAGACGACGTCGACCAGGTCCTCGTCGCTCTCGCCCATGCCGGCGATCAGGCCGGAGCAGGCGGACAGACCCGCCGCGTGCGCCTTCTGTACCGTGTCGACGCGGTCCGCGTACGTGTGCGTCTTGGTGATCTGCCCGTACGTGGACTCGGAGGTGTTGAGGTTGTGGTTGTAGGCATCCGCACCCGCGTCGCGGAGCTTCTCGGCCTGGCCGTCGGCGAGCAAGCCCAGACAGGCGCAGACCTCGACGCCCTCGTTCTGCTCCTTGATGGCGGCGATCGTCTCGCCGACGCGGGCCACGTCCCGGTCGGTGGGACCGCGTCCGCTCGCCACGAGACAGACCCGCTTGGCGCCGCCGGCGACGCCGGCCGCGGCGGCCTGGGAGGCCTCCTCCGGCTTCAGCCAGGTGTACTTGAGGATCTCGGCCTTCGACCCCAGGCGCTGGGAGCAGTACGAGCAGTCCTCGGGGCAGAGCCCCGACTTCAGGTTGACCAGGTAGTTCAGCTTGACGCGGCGCCCGAACCACTGGCGGCGCACCTTGCCGGCCGCGGCCACCACGTCGAGCAGTTCGTCGTCGGAGGTCGCCAGTACGGCGAGCGCCTCTTCGCGGGTCGGCAGCTCGCGCCGCAGTCCCTTTTCCACCAGGGTGTTCAGCAGGTCCATGCGCCCGATCCTGTCCCACGCGACCACTCCCGGCCAAGGAGAGATCGGACAACATGGCCTGAAGGGAGTGTGTGGATCGCCACACCAGCCCCTCGGGTCACGGCGGCTAGGGTCGAGCAGATCTGTCGACTGCCGACAAAACGCGAGCCACGATGCGAGACACGACCCGAGGACGCCGATGACCCAGCACACGCCGGAACCCGAGGACGTCTTCGCCTGGATCGACGACGCGGAGCGCGTCCGCGAGCAGGCGGGGCTGGTACGGACCCTGCGCCCGAGGCCCGCCTCCTCGCCCCTGCTGGACCTGGCGAGCAACGACTACCTGGGCCTGTCCCGGCATCCCGAGACCGTGCGCGGGGCCTGTGAGGCGGCCGGGCGCTGGGGTGGCGGGGCCACCGGGTCGCGGCTGGTCACGGGCACCACCGAGCTGCACGCCGAACTGGAGCGGGAGCTGGCCGCCTTCGCCGGCTTCGAGGCCGCCCTGGTCCTTTCGTCCGGATATGCCGCGAACCTCGCCGCAGTGACCGCGCTCAGCGGCCGGGGCACGCTCGTCGTCTCCGACGCCGGGAACCACGCCTCGATCGTCGACGGCTGCCGGCTCTCGCGGGCCGAGGTGGCGGTCACCCCGCACAGCGACCCGGAGCCGGTCCGCAAGACCCTGGCCGCCCACGGGGGCCGCGCCCTGCTGGTGAGCGACTCGGTGTTCTCGGTCGACGGGGACGCCGCCCCGCTCGCCGCCTACCACGCCGCCTGCCGGGCCGCGGGCGCCGCCCTCGTCGTGGACGACGCGCACGGGCTCGGGGTGCTGGGGGAGGGCGGCCGGGGCGCGCTGCACGCCGCCGGGCTTGCGGGCGCGCCCGGGGTGGTCGCGACGCTGACCCTCTCGAAGTCCCTGGGCAGCCAGGGCGGCGCGGTGCTGGGGCCGGCCAAGGTGATCCGGCACCTGGTCAACACCGCCCGCGCCTTCATCTTCGACACCGGGCTCGCCCCGGCCGCCGCGGGGGCCGCGCTGGCGAGCCTGCGCCTGCTCCAGCGGGAGCCGGAGCGCGCGCACCGGGTCCGGGAGGTGGCCGCCGAACTGTACGGGCGGCTCACCGCGTCCGGCCTGACCGCGGCCCGGCCGGACGCGGCCGTGGTGTCGGTACGGGCCCCGTCGGCTCCGGCGGCACTGCGCTGGGCCGCCGACTGCCGCGAGGCAGGTCTGTCCGTGGGGTGCTTCCGTCCGCCGTCGGTGCCGGACGGCATCTCCAGGCTGCGGCTGACCGCTCGGGCCGATCTCACGGGGGACGAGATCAGCCGGGCCGTCGGTACGGTCCTGCGGACCGCTCCGGCCGGAGCCACGGACCTCTAGGCTGGGCGTCACGTCACACGTGCACGTCCGTCCGTACGGAGGCGAGGAAGCCGTCCCAGGCCGGCCCGGTGAAGAGCACGGCCGGGCCGTCCGTCCGCTTGGAGTCGCGGACGGCCAGCAGGCCGCCGGTCAGGGCGGCCGCTTCCACGCAGTTGTTCATTCCGGTGCTGCGGCTGCTCCGCCGCCACCGCGCGCTGTTCAGAAGTCCGCTGGTGGATAAGGGGGTTGCGGACACGGGGGTGCCTCCTTACGCGTCGTCAGCGAGTGAGCTGATGAGATCCGACGAGTCACGGGGCGGGAGGGCGTGCGCCTGGATGGTGCGGAACGCGGCGCTGTACGCCTCTAGGTCTTCCTTCCGCTCCAGATAGAGGCTACTCGTCAAATGGTCGAGCACCACCACATCCAGATCGGCGATGTTCGGAAATGAGAAAATGACGAACGGTCCTGTCAGGCCGAGATGCCCCCCCACGGTGAACGGCAGCACCTGAAGCCGCACTTGGGGCAGCCGCGCCACCTCCACCAGATGCCTCAGCTGCTCCGCCATCACCCCCGGCCCGCCGATCTGCCGGCGCAGCACCGCCTCGTCCAGTACGGCGCTCAGCTCCAGCGGCGGATCGGCCCGCAGCACCGCCTGCCGCGCCAGCCGTACGTCGACCAGCGCGTCCACCTTCGGCTCCGGCAGCCCGCCCAGCGCGGCCCGGGTCACGGCCCGCGCGTACTCCGGGGTCTGCAGCAGACCCGGCACCACGGAGAGCTCGACCGTCCGCGCGGCCCGGGCCCCGGCCTCCAGGCTGATGAAGTCCCGGTACTCCTGCGGGAGCAGGCCCCGGTAGTCGTGCCACCACTGCCGCCCGCGCGCCGAGTCCCCGCTCGCCGAGGGGCCGGCCGCCGAGGCCCCCAGCGCCTCCAGCAGCGCGCGCTGCTGGGCGCTCACCACGTCCCCGTAGGCGTCCAGCAGCAGCCGGATGTCCTCCGTCTTCACGCCACTGCGGCCCGTCTCGATCCGGCTGACCTTCGACTGGTGCCATCCGACGATCCGGGCCACCTCGCCGCTGGTGAGTCCGGAGCGGTCGCGCAGCGCGCGCAGCTCCTCGCCGAGTTTGCGCCGACGCACCGCGGGACCGTGCTGCATACCCGCTCTCCTTCCACCGGCACACCTCGCACCAGTTTGCCGTCCAAATACGCTCTTCCGTAGCAGAGTTCACCGCATTGAGCGACAGATATATGCATATCTTGGGGGAACGGCGGATTCGGCGGCACGATGGGTGGCACTCTGGCGCTCAGCGTAGATCCGGGGCGGCTGCGCCCCGGTGGGAAAGGGACGTCGCCATGGCAGATCAGCTGGAAGCATCCGTCACTCTGCCGAGCGACCCGGTCTCGGTCGCCGCCGCCCGCCGCTACGTGGCGCAGGTACTGAGCGACTGGGGACTGCCGGAGGACGCCGACACCGCGGACACCGTCCGGCTGATCGTCTCGGAACTCGCCACCAACTCGGTGCAGCACACCTTCGGCCAGTCGCCCACCTTCACCGTCGACGTCCGCCTCGAACGCGAGGAGTGGCTGCGCGTCGGGGTGACGGACAGCCATCCGCGCTGGCCCAGGCGGCTCCCCGCCGCGGTCCAGCAGGACAACGGCCGCGGGATGGTCATCATCCGCTGGCTGGCGGCCGAGGCGGGCGGCCGGCTCTCGGTCAGCCCCACCGAGGACGGCGGAAAGACCGTGTGGATCGCCCTGCCGTGGCCGGCCGGCGCCTCCGCCAGGACCCTCAGGGGCTGTTGAGCCCACACGGCCGCCGTATACGACCGTTACGCCGGGCCGGGCCGGCGGTTGAACCGGGTGCCTTCCCGAAACGTGGATTAACTCGGCGGAAAACTACGAGCCCTAGGGTGTGGGCTTCGCGGTCTTCCGCCAATGATCACCCACGTGCCGGTAAAGCGGCGGTGATCGGGACGGAAAGCCTCGCCCTGCGTTGGGCAAGACATGCTTGGCATGGATATGTGCAGGTCAACAAAGTGTTGACGGCCGATACGGTCGCCCCGGCGCGATGAAGACCATGTCCCGGAAGCTGGTGATACAAGGTGCAATTGACACCACATGAACAAGAGAGACTCCTGATCCACGTCGCTGCCGACGTGGCCGGGAAGCGCAGGGCGCGGGGGGTCCTCCTCAATCACCCCGAGGCCATCGCCCTGATCACCTCGCACCTCCTCGAAGGAGCCCGGGACGGGCGGACCGTGGCCGAGCTGATGGCGTCCGGCCGCACCGTGCTCACCCGTGCGGAGGTCATGGAGGGGATCCCCGAGATGATCCACGACGTCCAGGTCGAGGCGACCTTCCCCGACGGCACCAAGCTCGTCACCGTCCACGACCCGATCGTCTGAGGGAGAGCAGCCGCATGATCCCCGGCGAGATCGTCCACGGGGAGGGACCGGTGCTCCTCAACGAAGGCCGCACCGTCACCCGCCTCACCGTCCTCAACGCAGCCGACCGGCCCGTCCAGGTCGGCTCCCACTACCACTTCGCCGAGGCCAACCCGGGCCTCGACTTCGACCGGCGGGCCGCGCGCGGCCAGCGCCTGAACATCGCCGCCGGCACCGCCGTCCGCTTCGAGCCGGGCATCCCGGTCGCCGTGGAACTCGTACCGCTGGGCGGACTGCGCACCGTGCACGGACTGCGCGGGGAGACCGGAGGGCCGCTCGATGGCTGAGATCCCGCGCCAGGTCTACGCAGACCTCTTCGGGCCCACCACGGGCGACCGGATCCGGCTCGCCGACACCGACCTCTTCGTCGAGATCGAGCGGGACCTCAGCGGCGGACCCGGCAACTGCGGGGACGAGGCCGTCTTCGGCGGCGGCAAGGTCATCCGCGAGTCCATGGGACAGGCCCGCACCACCCGGGCCGAGGGCGCCCCCGACACCGTGATCACCGGCGTGGTGATCCTCGACCACTGGGGCATCGTCAAGGCCGACCTCGGCATCCGCGACGGCCGGATCTGCGGCATCGGCAAGGCCGGCAACCCCGACACCATGGACGGGGTGGAGCCCGCACTCGTCATCGGCCCCGAGACCGAGATCATCGCCGGCAACGGGAAGATCGTCACCGCCGGGGCCATCGACGCCCACGTGCACTTCATCTCCCCGACCGTCGTCGAGGAGGCCCTCGCCTCCGGCATCACCACCCTCGTCGGCGGCGGCACCGGCCCCGCCGAGGGATCCAAAGCCACCACCGTCACCCCCGGACCCTGGCACCTGGCCCGCATGTTCGCGGCGCTGGAGGCCTACCCCGTCAACATCGGCCTGCTCGGCAAGGGCAACACCATGTCCCGCGAGGGCATGCACTCCCAGCTGCGCGGCGGAGCACTCGGGTTCAAGATCCACGAGGACTGGGGCTCGACCCCCGCCGTCATCGACGCCTGCCTGAGCGTCGCCGACGAGACCGGCGCCCAGGTCGCCATCCACACCGACACCCTCAACGAGGCCGGCTTCGTCACCGACACCCTCGCGGCCATCGCCGGGCGCACGATCCACTCGTACCACACGGAGGGAGCGGGCGGCGGCCACGCACCCGACATCATCACGGTGGTCTCCGAGCCCCACATCCTGCCCAGCTCCACCAACCCCACCCGGCCGCACACCGTCAACACCATCGAGGAACACCTCGACATGCTGATGGTCTGCCACCACCTCAACCCGGCCGTCCCCGAGGACCTCGCCTTCGCCGAGTCCCGGATCCGGCCCTCCACCATCGCCGCCGAGGACGTACTGCACGACCTCGGCGCCATCTCCATCATCTCCTCCGACTCCCAGGCCATGGGCCGGGTCGGCGAGGTCGTGCTGCGCACCTGGCAGACCGCCCACGTGATGAAGAAGCGGCGCGGGTTCCTGCCCGGCGACGGACCCGCCGACAACCACCGCGCCCGGCGCTACGTCGCCAAGTACACGATCAACCCCGCCGTGGCCCAGGGCCTCGCCAAGGAGATCGGCTCGGTCGAGGTGGGCAAACTCGCCGACCTGGTGCTGTGGACCCCCGCCTTCTTCGGCGTCAAGCCCGAGGTGGTCGTCAAGGGCGGACAGATCGCCCACGCGCAGATGGGCGACGCCAACGCCTCCATCCCCACCCCGCAGCCGGTCCTGCCCCGGCCCATGTTCGGCGGCATCGGCCGCGCACCGGCCCTGAACTCGCTCAACTTCACCGCGCAGGCCGCCCTCGACGACCACCTGCCCGAACGCCTCGGCCTCGGCAAGCAGTTCACGGCCATCGAGAACACCCGCAAGCTGGGCAAGGCGGACATGCGCAACAACGACGCCATGCCGAGGGTGGAGGTCGACCCCGACACCTTCACCGTCACCATCGACGGCGAGGCGGTGGAACCGGCGCCCGCGGCCGAACTGCCCATGGCACAGAGATACTTCCTCTTCTGATGAGCCTCGCCGCGCTGCTCGTCCTCGCGGACGGCCGCTTCCCCGCCGGCGGACACGCCCACTCCGGCGGGGCGGAGGCCGCCTGCAAGGCGGGCCGGATCCACGACGCCGCCACCCTGGCGCAGTTCTGCCGGGGCCGGCTGCACACCGCCGGGCTCACCGCCGCCGGGCTCGCCGCGGCCGCCGCCCTCGGCCTCGACCCGGCGGAGCTCGACGCGGCCGCCGACGCCCGCACCCCCTCGCCCGCGCTGCGCACCGCCGCGCGGCGGCTCGGCCGGCAGCTGCTGCGGGCGGCCCGCGCCACCTGGCCCGCCGCCGAACTGGACGCGCTGGCCGCCGCCTTCCCGCGCGGGGCGCACCAGCCCGTGGTGCTCGGCCTCACCGCCCGGGCGGCCGGGCTCGGGGCCCTGGACGCCGCGCACGTGGCGGCGTACGAGAGCGTCAGCGGGCCGGCCACGGCGACCGTACGGCTGCTGGGCCTGGACCCCTTCGAGGCGAGCGCCGTACTGGCCCACCTCGCGCCCGAACTCGACGCCGTCGCCGCCCGGGCGGCCGAGGCCGCCCTGCTCGCCCGCACGGAGGGCGCGGACGCCCTGCCCGCGGCCTCCTCCCCCCTGCTGGAGATCGCGGCGGAGGTCCATGCCGACTGGGCGGTACGCCTCTTCGCCTCCTGAGCTCCGAGCGGCCGCTCCACAGTCCACCCCCCAAGGAGACCTGCCATGCACCTCGACCACGATGTGACCTTCCCCCACCGCCACACCCACAGCGCCGCCCCGCTGCGCGCCGACGGCACCCGCCGCGCCCTGCGCGTGGGCCTCGGCGGACCCGTCGGCTCCGGCAAGACCGCCACGGTCGCCGCGCTCTGCCGCACCCTGCGCGCCGAACTGTCCATGGCCGTCGTCACCAACGACATCTACACCCGCGAGGACGCCGAGTTCCTGCTCCGCGAGGCCGTACTGCCCCCCGAGCGGATCAGCGCCGTGGAGACCGGGGCCTGCCCGCACACCGCGATCCGCGACGACATCTCCGCCAACCTGGAGGCCGTCGAGGAGCTGGAGGAGAATGTCGGACCCCTCGACCTGATCCTCGTCGAATCCGGCGGCGACAACCTGACCGCCACCTTCTCCCGGGGCCTGGTCGACGCCCAGATCTTCGTCATCGACGTGGCCGGGGGCGACGACATCCCCCGCAAGGGCGGCCCCGGCGTCACCACCGCCGACCTCCTCGTCGTCAACAAGACCGACCTCGCGCCCCACGTGGGCTCCGACCTGGAGCGGATGGCCCGCGACGCCGCCGAGCAGCGCGGGGACCTGCCCGTGGCCTTCCAGTCCCTGCGCGGCGGCGAGGGCGTGGCCCCGGTGGCCGACTGGGTGCGCGAGCGGATCGCCGCCTGGGCCGCACGGTGACCGGCTCGCCCCACCTCACCCTCCCCCCGGCCGCCCTGCGGGCCACCGCCCGCATCCGCGCCGCCGCCGACGGCCGCGGCGGCACCGCGCTGCCCCTGCTGGCCGGGGAGGGGCCGCTCGCCCTGCGCCGCACCCGGGGCGAGGGGCCCGAGGCGGGGGTGGTGCTGGTCGGCGCGATGAGCGCCCCCCTCGGCGGCGACCACCTCACGGTGGAGGCCGAGGCGGGGCCGGGCGCCCGCCTCGTCATGCGCTCGGCGGCGGCCACCCTGGCCCTGCCCGGCCGGAGCGGGGAGCCCGCGCGGTACGACGTACGGCTGACGCTGGCCGAGGAGTCGGCGGTGCGCTGGCTGCCGGAGCCGCTCGTCTCGGTGCGCGGCAGCGACCTGCGGGTCGCCACCCGCGCCGAACTGGCCCCCACCGCCCGCCTGACGCTGCGCGAGGAACAGGTGCTGGGGCGGAGCGCGGAGGCGCCCGGTCTGCTGCGCAGCCGCCTCACGGTCACCCGGGGCGGCCGGCCGCTGCTGGACCAGGAGCTGTCCTGCGGCCCCGGCGCACCGGGCGGCTGGGACGGCCCCGCCGGAACCGCGGGGCACCGGGCGCTCGGCCAGCTCCTGGTCGTCGACCCGCGCTTCGACCGGGACCCGCCCCCGGCCGCGGTCCTGGGGGAGTTCGCGGCGGCCACCCCGCTGGCCGGCCCGGCCGTGCTCGTGACGGCCCTGGCCCCGGACGCGCTGCGGCTGCGCGAACTGCTCGACGAGGCCCTGCGCACGTACGGCTGGTGACGGGGGGACAGACTCGGGGCGAAAGGGACACCGCTCAGCGGTGCACGCCTTTCCGGTTATCGGGTTGGCAAAGAACTCGACCTTGCTCTGTTGCCGGGTACCGGTCAGACGAAAGGATCCCCCTTGACCTAACCCGGCCGCTCCGGGCGGCACATGACCAGGGGGATCAACCACGTGATACGCACCGCGGCGCTGGGGAGCACCGCCACCCTCATCACCGGCGCACTGGCGGCGGGCCTGCTGCTCGCGACGCCCGCCTCGGCGGCTCCGACCGGCCGTGACAACGGCGGCGCCGAGGCGGTGGGCGTCCAGATCGCCGCCGCCCGCGCCGCGCGCACCGGCGTCGACTGGAAGGACTGTCCTGCCGACTGGGGCTTCGAGAAGCCGATCCAGTGCGGCTGGGTGAAGGTTCCGCTCGACTACTCCAAGCCCTTCGGCAAGACCATCGACCTCGCCGTCGACCGCGCCGTCAGCACGGGCACCAAGGAGGAGCGCCAGGGCGCCCTCATCTACAACCCGGGCGGTCCCGGCGGTTCCGGCATGCGCTTCCCGCGCCGGGTCACCACCAAGAGCCCGCTGTGGGTCAACACCTCCAAGGCGTACGACTTCGTGGGCTTCGACCCCCGCGGCGTCGGCCACTCCGCGCCGATCTCCTGCATCGACCCGCAGGAGTTCGTCAAGGCCCCCAAGGCCGACCCGGTCCCGTCCAGCGAGGCCGACAAGCGCGCCCAGCGCAAGCTCGCCGCCGAGTACGCGGACGGCTGCAAGGAGCGCAGCGGCGAGATGCTGCCGCACATGACCACGCCCAACACCGCGCGCGACCTGGACGTCATCCGGGCCGCCCTCGGTGAGCAGAAGCTGAACTTCCTCGGCGTCTCCTACGGCACCTACCTGGGCGGGGTCTACGCGACCCTCTTCCCGACCCACGTGCGCCGCATGATCGTCGACAGCGTGGTCAACCCGGCGCAGGACAACATCTGGTACCAGGCCAACCTGGAGCAGGACGTCGCCTTCCAGATGCGCTGGAACGACTGGCAGGACTGGGTCGCCAAGAACGACTCCGTCTTCCACATCGGCGACACCCGCGCCAAGGTCGAGGCCAAGTACCAGGAGCTGCGCGCCAAGGCCAAGGCCAACCCGCTCGGCGGAGTGGTCGGCCCGGCCGAGCTGATCGGCTTCTTCCAGGGCGCCCCGTACTACGACTCCTCATGGGTCCCGGTCGCGCAGGCGTTCAGCGCCTACGTCGCCGGTGACGAGAAGCCGCTGATCGAGGCCATCGCCCCGGACATGTCCGACACCAAGGGCAACGCGGCGTCGGAGAACGGCAACGCCGTCTACACCGCGGTCGAGTGCGCCGATGCCAAGTGGCCCACCAGCTGGGCCAAGTGGGACCGCGACAACACCGAGCTGCACAAGAAGTACCCGTTCCTGACCTGGTCGAACGCGTGGATGAACCTGCCCTGCGCGACCTGGAAGTCCAAGCAGAGCACCCCGATCGAGGTCGGTGCCAAGCGCGGTCTGGCCCCGGTCCTGATCGTCCAGTCCGAGCGTGACGCGGCCACCCCGTACGCGGGCGCCGTCGAGCTGCACCGCCGCCTGGCCGGCTCGCGCCTGATCACCGAGCAGAACGCCGGCTCGCACGGTGTGACCAGCCTGGTGAACCCCTGCATCAACACGCGGGTGGACGCCTACTTGCTGACCGGCAAGGTCGACGCCCAGGACGTGACGTGCGGTTCGCACGCCACCCCCGTGCCGCCCGCCCAGGCCACCGCGAAGATGCTCGACGAGGCCCCGGCCGCCGCGCTGCCGGCGCTCGAGGAGCTCCCGGCCGTCCGCTAGGACCCCCGGGAAGACGAGCGGGAGAAGGCTCAGCGCGTCATGCGCCGGGCCTTCTTCCGCTTCTCCTCCTCCTCGGCCTTGACCTCGGCGGCGTACCGGTCGACGTACTCCTGGCCGGAGAGGCCCAGGATCGCGTACATGATCTCGTCGGTGACGGCGCGCAGCACGGCCCGCTCGCCCTCCATGCCCGCGTACCGGGAGAACTCCAGCGGCTCCCCGAAGCGGATCGTGACCCGCCGGATCTTCGGGATCTTCTGGCCGGGTGGCTGGATCTCGAAGGTGCCGACCATCGCGCAGGGCACCACCGGCACCCCGGCGCCCAGTGCCATCGCCGCCACCCCGACCTTGCCCTTGTAGAGCCGCCCGTCGTGGGAGCGCGTGCCCTCCGGGTAGATGCCGAGCAGCTCCCCCTTGGCCAGTACCCCGAGCCCCTCGCGCAGGGCCGCCTGCCCGGCGTCCTTCCCGGAGCGGTCCACCGGGATCTGCCCGGCGCTGCGGAAGAAGGCGGCGGTCAGCCGGCCCTTGAGCCCCGGCCCGGTGAAGTACTCGGCCTTGGCGAGGAAGGTGATCCGGCGCCTGAGGATCGCGGGCATCAGGAAGTGGTCGGAGAAGGACAGATGGTTGCCCGCGACGATCGCGGCCCCTTCCGGCGGGATGTTCTCCAGCCCCTCGATGCGCGGCCGGAACAGCAGCCGCAGCAGCGGACCGAGCAGTACGTGCTTGAGCAAGTGGTAGAACACCAGGCCGCTCCCGTCGATGCCCCTATGTCACGGCCATCCTACGGAGGGTCAGGGCGCGGCCGGGAGGGTCGGGCGCCGCGGGAAGCTCAGGCGCTGCGGGAGGCCGCCAGTCCTGCGGTGAGGAGCCCCAGCACCACCCAGCCGAACCACAGCCAGCCGTTGCTGCCGAGCGCCACCGAGTACGTGGAGACGGCCACCAGGGCGGCGAAGGTCGTGACGGCCATCGCCTTAACGGATCCGGTCATGCCCCATGGTGGCGCCTGATGCGGCTCCGGCGCTACTGGCCGCGCCCTTGGAGCGACGCGAGATACGCGTTGTAAGCGGCCAGCTCCTTGTCGCCGTCCCGGTCCGCGGCCCGGTCCGAGCGCTTCGCCGCCCGCTGCTCCGAGTGGTACCACTGGTAGATCAGCGCGATCAGCACCAGCACCGAGGGGATCTCGCTGAACGCCCAGGCGATGCCGCCGCCCCACTGCTGGTCGAGCAGCGGGTCGATCCCGAGGGAGGCCGGCGGGTTCGCGTACGTCTTGATCATCGGCTCGCTGCCCATCATCAGCGCGATGCCGAAGAAGGCGTGGAAGGGCATGCCCGCGAACAGCTCCAGCATCCGCATCACGTAACCGGGACGGTGCGGGCCGGGGTCCACGCCCATGATCGGCCAGAAGAAGATCAGGCCGACGGCGAGGAAGTGGACCATCATGCCGATGTGGCCGGCCCTGCTCTCCATCAGGAAGTCGAAGATCGGGGTGAAGTACAGCGCGTACAGGCTCGCGATGAACATCGGGATGGTGAAGGCCGGGTGGGTGACGATCCGCATGTACCGGCTGTGCAGGAACATCAGCAGCAGCTCGCGCGGGCCCTTGTGGCCGCGGGCCGCCGGCGGCAGCGCCCGCAGGGCCAGCGTCATGGGAGCGCCGAGCAGCAGCAGGATCGGGGTGATCATGCTGATCACCATGTGCTGGACCATGTGCACGCTGAACATGACCATGCCGTAGTCGTTCAGCTTGGTGCACATCACCAGGACCACCGTCAGCACACCGGTGACGAAGGCGATGGTCCGGCCCAGCGGCCAGGAGTCCCCGCGCCCCCGCAGCCGCAGCACGCCCCAGCCGTACAGGGCGAGCCCCAGCAGGGAGCCGAACAGGAAGAAGGCGTCGAAGGAGAACTCCAGCCCGCGCCCGAGAGTGAACGGCGGCAGGTCCATGTTCATGCCCATGCCGTGACCGCTGTGATCCATCTGTTCACTCCCTTGACTGTGGCGCCCCACCACAGTAGTGCCGCCCCCGGACGTGATCGCGTCCGGGGGCGGTCTCAGAAGGGGGGAAACATCACAGAACGGTCTGGGCCTCGTCGTAGCGCTCCGCCGGGACCGTCTTCAGCGTCGAGGTGGCCTCGGCGAGCGGCACCATCACGATGTCCGTGCCGCGCAGGGCCGTCAGCATGCCGAACTCGCCCCGGTGCGCCGCCTCCACCGCGTGCCAGCCGAAGCGGGTGGCGAGGACCCGGTCGTACGCGGTGGGCGTACCGCCGCGCTGGACGTGGCCGAGGATGACCGGACGGGCCTCCTTGCCCAGGCGCCGCTCCAGCTCGACGGCGAGCGTGTTGCCGATGCCGGCGAAGCGCTCGTGGCCGTACTGGTCGGTGCCGCCGACCTGGAAGTCCATCGAGCCGGGCCGGGGCTTGGCGCCCTCGGCGACGACCACGATCGCGAAGCGCTTGCCCGCCGAGAACCGCTCGCCGACGATCGCCGTCAGCTCCTCGATGTCGAAGGGCCGCTCCGGGACGACGATGGCGTGCGCGCCGGCCGCCATGCCCGAGTGCAGGGCGATCCAGCCGGTGTGGCGGCCCATGACCTCCACGACCATCACGCGCTGGTGCGACTCGGCGGTGGTCTTCAGCCGGTCCAGGGCCTCGGTGGCGACGCCCACGGCGGTGTCGAAGCCGAAGGTGACGTCGGTGGAGGCGATGTCGTTGTCGATGGTCTTCGGCACGCCGACGATCGGCAGACCGCCCTGCGCGAGCAGGTTGGCGGCCTTCAGGGTGCCCTCGCCGCCGATCGGGATGATGGCGTCCAGGCCGAGGTCCGCGACGTGCCCGCGGGCCCGCTCCACGCCGTCGCGCAGGTGCGCGGGCTGGACCCGGGAGGAGCCGAGGATCGTGCCGCCCCGGGCCAGGATGCCGGCGACGGAGTCCAGGTCGAGCTTGCGGTAGTCGCACTCCAGCAGGCCGCGCCAGCCGTCGTGGAAGCCGATGACCTCGTCGCCGTGGTCGACGACGGCGCGGTGCACGACGGAGCGGATGACGGCATTGAGGCCGGGGCAGTCGCCGCCGGAAGTGAGCACACCAATGCGCATGGCAGGAAGAACCTTTGCAACGTGGGCCGACGACCGGACCACGTCGTCCGGTTGGAACTACCCGTCACCCTACAAGCGGTTTCCCGGTGGACTGAACCATCCTCCACAGGATGGTCGGAACCAACAGAAGATCGTACGAAGACACGTCGGCCCGGACTCCCCGAGGGGAATCCGGGCCGGATGCCGTGCGCTACGGGCCGGGCAGCCCCTACGCGGGCTGCGTGGCCGCCGCGATGCGCTCCGCGCGCAGCGCCTCGTACCAGCGGTCGTCTATGGCCGGCAGCGCGTTCACGTCGAGGGCAAGCTTCAGCAGCAGGTCCGCGATGAGCGGGTTGCGGGCCATCACGGGGCCGTGCATGTAGGTACCGAAGACGGTGTCGTTGTACGCGCCCTCGGTGCCGTCGCCGGTGCCGTTGCCGCGGCCGAGCCGGGTGCGGGCGAACGGCTTGGCCGTCGGGCCGAGGTGCGTGACGCCCTGGTGGTTCTCGAAGCCCGTCAGCGGGGGCAGGTTCAGGCGCGGGTCGATGTCGGCGAGTACGTCGCCGACGCACCGCTCGCCCTCACCGCGCACGGTCACCACGTCCAGCAGGCCGAGGCCCTCCTGGCGCTGGCCCATGTCGTTGACGAACTCCTTGCCCAGGATCTGGTAGCCGGCGCAGACCGAGAAGACGATCGCCCCGTTCGAGACGGCGCGCTCCAGGCCGCCGTCGCGCAGCAGCCGCTCGGCGGCCAGCCGCTGCGGCCGGTCCTCACCGCCGCCGATCAGGTAGATGTCGCCCGAGGTGGGGATGGGCTGGTCGCTGCGCACGTCCACGCGCTGCACGTCCAGGCCGCGCTGGCGGGCCCGGCGCTCCACGACGAGGGCGTTGCCCTGGTCTCCGTACGTGCTGAGCAGGTCGGGGTAGACCCACACCAGACGCAGGCTGTTGTCGCTCATGCTCTTGGTCCTTCGAAGGTATGGGTACTAGTTGCCGACGCGGCGGCGCACGTCCTGGAAGGCGGTGTAGTTGGCGATCAGCTCGATCTGCCCGGGCGGCGCCATCTGTACGGCCTCGTCGAGGGTCTCGCAGACCCGGAAGTCCAGGCCGGCCACCTCGAGGCGGACCGCGAGGTCCAGCTTGCGGTCGCCGATCACGAAGATCGGGTGACCGGCGAGGCGCGGGTAGTCCACGTCCCACAGCCAGGAAGTGTCGGTGCCGTCGGCGCCGCGGGCGTTCACCGAGAGGATCACCGGCGCCGGGGGCGGGTCGATCAGCGAAAACGTTTCGAGCCAGCCCGCCGGGTTCTTCGCGAGCAGCAGCCGCAGCTCACGGCCCATGAAGTTGACCACGTCGTAGCGGCCGGCGACCGCCTGCACCTGGTACATGCGCTCCAGCGCGACCTGCGGGGGCACGCCGAACACGGCGGCCACGGCGGCCGAGGTGGCGGCGTTGGCCTTGTTCGCGCGGCCGGGCAGCTGGAGGTGGATCGGCCAGGCGCTGCCGTGCGGGTCCAGTACGTGGTCGCCGGAGAGCACCCAGCTCGGGGTCGGGCGGCGGAAGCCGCACTCGCCGCAGAACCAGTCGTCGCCCGGGCGCTGCATGACACCACCGCAGGAGGGGCACGACCAGGCGTCGTCCTTCCACTCCTGCCCGGCGGCCACCCACACGACGTTCTGCGAGGAGGACGCCGACCACACGATCAGCGGGTCGTCGCAGTTCGCGACGATGACCGCCTTGGAGCCCTGGAGCCCCTCCCGCCACTTCTCGGCGAGCATGCGGGTCTCGGCCGCGCGGTCCAGCTGGTCGCGGGAGAGGTTGAGCAGGGCGATCACCTTGGGGGTGACGTCCCGGGCCACGCCGGCCAGGTACTTCTCGTCCACCTCGATGACGCCGTACTTGGCGTCCGAGCCGCCGGCCAGGGCCGAGGTGATGCCCGCCGGCATGTTCGCGCCCAGCGCGTTCGAGACGACCGGACCGCTGGCCCGCAGGGCCTCGGCGATCAGCCGGGTCGTCGTGGTCTTGCCGTTCGTCGCGGAGACGAGGACGACATCGAGATGCTGCGCCAGCGCGCCGAGAAGATCGGGGTCCAGCCTCAGTGCGACCTTGCCGCCGATCACCGATCCGCTTCCGCGTCCCGCGGCCCGCGACACCGCCGCCGCGGCCTTGCCCGCCGTCACGGCCAGCTTGGCCCGCGGCGAAAGCGGCTCTGTGTTGCCTGCCATCGTCCCTTGTCCTCCTTGCGTCGGTCGGCCCCAGCCTATCCAGTACCGGCCGCGGCCTTGACCGCGGCGCCCCAGGTCGCCGCGGATCTCCTCATATATTCGCCCGTCGTACCCTTACGGCCATGCGACAGCGCCCCCTCCCCGGTACCACCGGACTCGTCCGCACCATGAGCCTGCTGGGCGATCCGGTGCTCCACTCGCCCTGCGCCGAGGTCACCGACTTCGGCCCCGCACTCGGCCGGCTCATCGAGGACATGTTCGCCACGATGTACGCCGCCCAGGGCGTGGGCCTCGCCGCGAACCAGATCGGGACCGGGCAGCGGGTCTTCGTCTACGACTGCCCCGACGACGAGGACGTCCGCCACGTGGGCCACGTGGTGAACCCCCGGCTGGTCGAGGCCGACGGGTACGAGCTCCGCGGCCCCGAGGGCTGTCTGTCGCTGCCCGGCCTGGAGGCGGGCACCGTCCGCTTCGACCGGGCGGTCGTCGAGGGGGTCGACTCCGACGGGGAACCCGTGCGCATCGAGGGCACCGGGTTCTTCGCCCGGTGCCTCCAGCACGAGTGCGACCACCTCGACGGCACGGTCTACGCGGACCGGGTGACCGGGCTGCGCGCCCGCCGGCTGCGCCGGGCCATCCGCAAGGCCCCGTGGGGCGGGGTCCAGGCGTAGCGGCTGCCCCGCGCCGCGCCGCCGAAGTGGCGTGCCGCAGGGGCGTGTTCGCCGGTCCGGGTACGGTCAGAAGCCCGGGCCGTCGGCGCGGTTGCCGGCGGTGGCCAGGCGGCCCCAGAGCAGGTCGGTGAGGCCCGCCACCAGCTCGGCCCGCCCGCAGGGGCGCTCGCCGAGCCACCAGTCGCCGGCCGCGTGCATCATGCCGACGATGCCGTGGCCCCAGATCCGGGCGAGCTGTTCGCCACCCGGGCCCAGGTCGACCCGTTCCCCCACCACCTTGGCCAGCTCCTCGCCGAGCCGGCGCAGCAGCGGGGCGGAGTGCAGGCCGACGTCGAAGCCGCGCTCGGTGCTCTGCGAGTCCTCGGCGGGGTGCATCAGGAACCGGTAGACCTGCGGGCGGGCCTCGATGGCGGCCAGGTAGGTGTCCAGGGTGGACTCCACCCGGCGCCGGCGTTCGGCCGGGGCGTCGAGCGCGGCCCGCAGCGAGTCGAGCAGGGCGTCGGTGTGCCGGACGGCGAGCGCCTGGTAGAGGCCCGCCTTGTCGCCGAAGTGCCGGTACAGGATGGGCTTGGTGATGCCCGCCTCCGCCGCGATGGCGTTCATGGAGGCCTTGGGGCCGTCCCTGAGTACGACGCGGTCCGCCGCCTCGAGCAGCTCGCGCCGGCGGCGTTCTGCCGCTCCCGGCTCGCCGGCCTGCTGAGTGGTCTCCATGACGTGTTTCTCTCCCCGCCCTTGCGATGTGCGTGACGCCCACGCAACGTAACACCCCGCACACCCCCGCCACCGAACCGGCGGCGCTTGACAGTGCTTACCGGCCGGTAACAGACTGTGGCCACGGTGAGGGTTACCGGCAGTAACGGCAATGGTGTGAGACAGCTGGAGGGGACATGGCGGAGTTCACCATGGAGCTCAACGACGACCAGAAGCAGGTCCGCGACTGGATCCACGGCTTCGCGGCCGATGTGATCAGGCCCGCGGCGGCGGAATGGGACGAGCGGGAAGAGACTCCGTGGCCCGTCATCCAGGAGGCCGCCAAGATCGGCATCTACTCGCTGGACTTCTACGCCCAGCAGTTCTTCGACCCGACCGGCCTCGGCGTCCCCATGGCCATGGAGGAGCTGTTCTGGGGCGACGCGGGCATCGCGCTGTCGATCGTCGGCACCGGCCTCGCGGCCATCGGGGTCCTCGCCAACGGCACCGAGGAGCAGATCGGCACCTGGATCCCGCAGATGTACGGGACGCCGGACGACGTCAAGGTCGCCGCCTTCTGCTCCTCCGAGCCGGACGCCGGCTCCGACGTCGGCGCCATGCGCACCCGGGCCGTATACGACGAGGCCAAGGACGAGTGGGTGCTCAGCGGCACCAAGACCTGGGCCACCAACGGCGGCATCGCCAACGTCCACATCGTCGTCGCGGTGGTCGACCCGGAACTCGGCACGAAGGGGCACGCCTCCTTCATCGTGCCGCCGGGCACCCCGGGGCTCTCGCAGGGCCAGAAGTTCAAGAAGCACGGCATCCGCGCCTCGCACACCGCCGAGGTGGTCCTGGAGGACTGCCGGATCCCCGGCTCCTGCCTGCTGGGCGGCAAGGAGAAGCTCGACGAGCGCCTCGCGCGGGCCCGTGAGCGGGCGGCCGCGGGCGGCGGCGAGCGGGTCAAGAACGCCGCCATGGCCACCTTCGAGGCCTCCCGGCCGGCCGTCGGGGCGATGGCCGTCGGCACGGCGCGCGCGGCGTACGAGGTCGCCCTGGACTACGCGCGCACCCGCACCCAGTTCGGTCGCCCGATCATCGACAACCAGGGGGTGGCCTTCCAGCTCGCGGACATGCGCACGCAGATCGACGCGGCCCGGCTGCTGGTGTGGCGGGCGTCCTGGATGGCGGTCGCGGGCAAGCCGTTCACCTCGGCGGAGGGCTCCATGTCGAAGCTCTACGCGAGCGAGGTGGCGAAGAAGGTCACCTCCCAGGCGGTCCAGATCCTCGGCGGCAACGGCTTCACCCGGGAGTACCCGGTGGAGCGGATGCACCGGGACAGCGCGATCTACACGATCTTCGAGGGGACCAGCGAGATCCAGCGACTGGTGATCGCGCGCACCATCTCCGGCATGCCGATCCGCTAGCCGCGGCTTTACGTGGCCCGGGGCGCGCCCGCCCCGGGAACCCCGCCGGGCTGCGCCCGGACCCCTCGGGCTGCGCCCGGGACCCCTCGGGCTGCGCCCGGAACCCGCCGGGCTGTGCCCGGGACCCCTCGGGCTGTGCCCGGGACCCCTCGGGCTGTGCCCGGGACCCCTCGGGCTGTGCCCGGGACCCCTCGGGCTGTGCCCGGGACCCCTCGGGCTGTGCCCGGGACCCCTCGGGCTGTGCCCGGGACCCCTCGGGCTGTGCCCGGGACCCCTCGGGCTGCGCCCGGGACCCCTCGGGCTGCGCCCGGGACCCCTCGGGCTGCGCCCGGGACCCCTCGGGCTGCGCCCGGGACCCCTCGGGCTGCGCCCGGGACCCCTCGGGCTGCGCCCGGAACCGTCGGGCTGCGCCCGGGACCCGCGGGGCTGCGCGCCCGGGCCCCCCGGGCTGGTGCCCGGAAGTCGCGTGGGCTGCGCCTGGCCGCGTGGGCTGCGCCCGGACCCCCTGGGCTGGGCCCGGGATCCGCGGTGCTGGGCGCCCGGGACTCCCCGGGCCGGCGCCCGGAAGCCGGGTGGGCTGCGCCCTGGCCGCTTGGGCTGCGGCCGGGCGTTTACTGGCGGAGGAGGCGGGTCAGGGCGTGGGTGAAGAGGTGGCGGCCTGTCCAGGTCACCAGGGGGGTCAGGGCGTGGGGGAGGCGGGGGAGGGTGAGGTCCTCGCGCCAGTGGACCTCCGTGCCGCCGGCGGGGTCGGGGCGGAGCTCGATTTCCGCCCAGCCTGTGACCGCGCCGCCGCGCTTCTCGATCCGGACCAGCCTCGGGGGGTCCCAGAGCACGACCTCCATCGGGTCGTCGCACGTGATCCTGCCCACTCCCGTGCGCGCCGTGAAGCGGGTGCCGACGCGCGTCGGCGGCTCCGTCTCGATGATCGTCCGGGTGAGCGGGACCTGCGCCCCGTGGCGTTCCCAGTCCGTGAGCCGCTCCCACACCTCGGCCGGCGCGAGAGACGTGCGGCGAATGATCCGGATAACGGGCATGAGCGCATGGTAAGCGGGCATACACACCCTGAACTGGACCTCGAATATGGGTTCCGTCCGGGGGCGGCGATCAGTAATACTCACCGCCACCGTGGATCGCGGATTCGACCGGGTGACCACCGGCCCTCCCGCCCCACACTGCGAGGAGGTGCGCCATGTGCTCCCACCAGCCCCCCTGCCCGCCCGCCGACAGCGCCGATCACGAGGCCGCACGCGTCGTGGCCTCCCATCCGGAACAGGGATGGAGTCTGCTCTGCAACGGCGTGGTCGTCTTCGACGACACCGGTGAACTGCTCCCCGAAGGCCGGACGGTGGAACCCCGTCGCCCGGCCCTGGTCTGAGCGAGGAGGCAGCATGCGCCAGCAGCTGATCCGCAAGCCCGTCCCCAAGCCCGCCCCCCGAGACCTGGACCTGCGCACACCGTCGGGCAGACCCCTCCCGTACTGACGGGAGCCCCGACACCCTTACGTGGTCCACCGGCTGCCGCTCAGTCGTGAGACGCAGTCAGCCGGTGGACGACGCCGCGCCGCCCCGGAACGCGGTCTCGTACGCCGCGTCGCCGATGGCGGCCCTGGCCTGGCGCTCGCCCTGGTCCCGCAGGGCCGTCAGCGAGGGGGAGCCCATCTGGGGCCGCCCCACCGTGCGCCACCAGGCGTGCCCGGTGCCGAGCAGCCGCGCGGCCAGTTCCCCGTCGCCGAGGGCCGCCACGGCCGCCGCGAGCAGGTCCAGGCCCAGCGCGATGCCGAAGCGGTCGCCCAGCAGCCGTTTGCCGGACAGGGCCGCCCGTACGTGCCGCGCTGCCTCGCCGTGCTGGCCCAGCCCCAGCGCCGCGATGGCCAGGACGTAGTCCGCGTACGCCCGCAGCCAGCGCTCACCCAGCTCCGCACACGCCTCGCGCAGCCCCCGCGCCTCCTCGGTGGCCTCCTCGAAGCGCCCCAGGTCGCACAGGGCGTACGCGGTGGCCAGCCGGCACAGCAGCCAGCCCGCGCCGCTGCTGCGGCCGCCGTGCCCCGCCCGCGCCCGGGGCCCCGCCAGCGCGAGCGCCCCCGCCGGGTCGCCCGGCATCAGGACCGACGCCGCCCGCAGGTAGGCGGCGCGCAGCCGCCGCTCCGGGTCGGCGAGCAGGGCCGCCGCCCGGGTGCACCGGGCGCCCACCTCCTGGGCCGCCCCCATGTCGCCCTGGAGCAGCATCGTCAGCCCGAGCGCCCACAGCGCCTGGACATGGGCGGCCCCCGTCGGCGGGGCCCCGCCCAGGGCCCGTTCCAGGAAGGCCCGGCCCTCGTGGACGTGCCCGCAGGAGAACCAGAAGAACCACAGGGCCCCGGCCATCTCCAGGGCCGCCGCGGGGTCCGTGCGCAGCAGGTGTTCCAGGGCGGTGCGCAGCTGCGCGTGCTCGGCGCTCATCCTGCGGTACCAGTCCACCTGCGCGGGCCCCAGCCAGCCCCGGTCGGCGGCCCCGCAGAGCGCGGCGTACCAGTGGGCGTGCCGGTCCGCGACGGTCCGCGCCTCGCCCAGTTCCGTCAGCCAGTCGTGGCCGAACTCGCGGATGGTGTCCAGCATCCGGTAGCGGGCGCCGGCCCCGCGCTCGTCGGAGCGCCGTACGACGGACTTGGCGACCAGCCCCTCCAGTACCCGCTCCACCCGCGCGGCGGGCAGCGGCCCGCCGGCGCACACCGCCCGGGCGGCGGCGACGTCGAAGTCCCCGCTGAACACCGACAGCCGGGCCCACAGCAGCCGTTCCACCGGCTCGCAGAGCTCGTGGCTCCAGCCGATCGCGGTCCGCATGGTCTGGTGCCGGGGCGGCAGCACGGCGCGGGCGCCGCGCAGCACCTCGAACCGCGCGCCGAGGCGCTGCGCCATCTGCTCCAGGGTCCACCGGCGCATCCGCGCACCGGCCAGTTCCAGGGCGAGCGGGATGCCATCCAGCCGCCGGCACACCTCGGCGGCGGTCCGGGCCCGCGCGGGGTCGGCGAAGACGGCGGAGGCCTGCGGGCTCGCGGCCAGGGCGCGGGCCCGGAACAGGGCCAGCGCCTCGCTGTCGGGGCCCTCGCAGGGCAGCGGGCGGACTTCGAGCACGGTCTCGCCGGGGGAGCCCAGCCGTTCCCGGGAGGTGACCAGCACCGTCAGGCCGGGCGCGGACTGGAGGAGTTCGCCGGCCAGGTGCCGAACCTCGGGGACCAGGTGCTCGCAGGTGTCGAGGACGAGCAGCAGGGCCTTGTCGGCCATCCAGGCGCACAGTTCCTCGTCGAGGGGGTGCACGGAGTGGTCGGCGAGGCCGACGGCGTGGGCGACGGTCGTGGTGAGCAGTCCGGGGTCGCGCAGCGGTGACAGCTCCACCCACCAGATGCCGTCCGGCCAGATTCCGCCGGCGCCGGTCCGGCCGCGGCGGGCGGCGGCCCGCAGGGCGAGACGGGACTTGCCGACGCCGCCCACCCCGGTCAGGGTGACCAGCCTCCGATCGCCCAACAGGCCGTCGAGGCTGTGGAGTTCGGCCTCCCGGCCGATGAAGCCGGCCGGTTCCGGCGGCAGGTTTCCCGGCATGGCGCCCGAGGCCGGCGCAGGATCCCCGGATGCGGAGTCTGCCTGATTGTGGTTGACCGAGTACTCACCGAACACGGATGTATTGTGCGCGATCTTCTTATCGGGCACGCCGGTTCGGGCCGGATCCGCGGCTGACCGGCTTCGACCCGGTCGGCCGGTCGGCCCGTCGGCCCGTCGGCCGGTCAGCCGGACAGCAGGATCCGCCGCTCCTCCGAGAAGGCCCCCCAGTTGCCGTCGGGCAGCCGCGCCCGCAGCTTCACGGTCCAGACCGTCCCGCCCGGCTCGGTGGTGGTGAGCCGGTAGGAGGCGCGGTCCTGCGGTACGGCGCCGGCGCCGAACTGGATGACGGTGACGGGCCGGTCGTTGACGTAGAGCTGGTACTCGCCCGTCGGGTGGCCGGTGTCCGGGGCGGTCCAGGTCAGGTCCACCGCGCCGGGGGAGGCGGTCGCGGTGAACGCGCCGGGCGCGGTGCGCGGGGCCCGGGCGGGGTCGGCCGGGGTGGTCACCGCCACCGGCGGGCCGTCGGGGGAGGAGTTGTCGGAGCCGTCGCGGGCGCGGACGGTGAAGACGTAGGCGGTGCCCGGCTGGAGCCCGGTGACGGTGGTGGCCGTATCGGCGGCGGAGGCGGTGTGGACGCGGACTCCGCCCTGGTAGACGTCGTACGCCGTCACGCCGGTGTCGTCCGTCGCCGCGCCCCAGCTCAGCCGGGCCGCGTGGGGACCCTCGGCGCGTCCGGTGGTGGCCGGCGGGGCGGTGGGGGCCTGGTGGTCCTCGGCCTTGGCGGCCGGGGTGGTGACCTCGGCCGGGGCGCTGAGGGCGGAGCGGTTCCCGGCCGCGTCCTTGGCCCGGACGGCGAAGGCGTACGCCGTCTGCGGGGCCAGGTCGGTGATGTCCACCATCGTCTTGTCGGCGGGGAGTTCCCGGACCAGCCGGCCGGTCTGGAACACCTGGTAGCCGGTGATCCCGGCGGCGTCGTCCGGCGCCCGCCACATCACGTGGACCGAAGTGGCGCTGCCCGCCTGGGCGGTGAGCCCGCCGGGGGCCCGCGGGGGGTCGGAGTCGCCGCCCGCGCCGCAGGCCGTCAGGGCGGCGGCCAGGGCGAGGGCGAGCGGCGCCCACGCGCGGCGCGGGGGAGTGGTGCCTCGCACGGGGTGCGTCCCTCCGTGTCCTCGTACGGCTGCGCGGAAAGGTCTAGACATGTATGGCACGGCGGGAGGCGGGCCGACAAGACCCCTGCGGCCGACGGGCCCCGGCGGCTCCGGGGTGGACGCCGGTCTGTGCCGGTTCGTCTCATCCGATCCCGTCTGGCATTATTGCGATCTCTTTGCAATAACATATGATCTTGAACAGGGATGTGCACAGCATGACGGCCCGGACAGTACGGGGAGCGGTCGCCGCGGCCCTCGCCGCCGCACTCATCACGGGCCTGGCGGCCTGCTCGAACCCCTCGGGGACCGCCCCCGCGGACTCCGCGGTGGTCGGCATCGCCACCGAGCCGGAGAGCCTCAGCCCGCTGCTGGGCTACGGCAAGGACGGCAACTCCAAGATCTTCGACGGGCTGCTCACCCACGACTCGGACATGAAGCTGAAGCCCGCGCTCGCCGAGGCCCTGCCGGAGGTCTCCGCTGACGGCCGTACGTACACCTACAAGCTGCGCCAGGGCGTGAAGTTCAGCGACGGCGAGCCCTTCTCCGCCGGGGACGTCGAGTTCACCTACCGGACCATCCTCGACCCGAAGACCAACAACGCCTCCAAGACCGAGCTGGACGCCATCGAGAGCGTCACCGCCCAGGGCGCCGACCGGGTCGTCTTCACCCTCAAGTACCCCTACGCCCCCTTCGCCGAGCGGACCGTCCTGCCCATCGCGCCCCGGCACATCGCGGGCGGACAGGACGTCAACAGCGGCGAGTTCACCACCAGGCCCGTCGGCACCGGCCCCTACCTGCTCACCGGCTGGTCCAAGGGCGAGAAGATCACCTTCCGGGCCAACCCCGGCTACTGGGGTGGCGAGCCCGCGGTGAAGAAGTTCACCATGGCCGTCGTCAAGGACGACGACGTCCGCGCCACCCGGCTGCGCGCCGGGGAACTGGACGCGGCCATCCTGCCCCCGAACCTCGCCAGGGGCTTCGGCCAGGACAAGACCCGCCGGATCCTCGCGGCCAAGACCTTCGACTACCGCAACGTGACCCTCCCCACGCACCACGCCGTCACCGGCGACGTGGCGGTCCGCCAGGCGCTGGACATCGCCGTCGACCGGCGGGCGATGGTCGACAAGCTCCTGGACGGCGCCGGCAAGGCCGCCTACGGCCCGGTCCCCACCGACAGCCCCTGGTTCACGGCCGGCACCGAGCGCGCCCACGACCTCGACCGGGCCCGGAAGATCCTCGACGACGCCGGCTGGAAGGCGGGCGAGGACGGCATCCGCGTCAAGGACGGGGTCCGCGCCTCCTTCCCGCTCTGGTACACCTCCGGCGACAAGATCCGCCAGGACCACGCGCTGGCCTTCGCCTCCGACGCGAAGAAGGCCGGCGTCGAGGTCCGTACCGAGGCCGGGACCTGGGAGGTCATCGAGCCCCGGATGAAGACCGACGCCGTCCTCGCCGGCGGCGGCTCCCCGGCCGACCCCGACTTCGACCAGTACCAGCTGCTGACCTCCTCCCTCGGCGGCGACGGCTTCAACAACATGGCCCGCTACGACAACCCGGCCGTCGACCGGGCCCTGGCCGACGGCCGCACCAGCGGCGACCCGGCAGCCCGCAAGGCCGCCTACGACACCGTGCAGCGCGAACTCGTGAAGAACCCGGGCTACGTCTTCCTCACCCACATCGACCACCTCTACGTCGTGAACGACAAGTGGGACGGCCCGAGCACCCAGGTCGAGCCGCACGACCACGGCCTGGGCTCCGGCCCGTGGTGGAACGTCGAGAGCTGGAAGCCGAAGCAGAAGTGACGTTCCACCGCCCCGGCCCGCCCTGGGGGCCGATGGCGCGCATGGCGGGACGCCGGACCCTGTCCGCCGTCCCCGTCCTGCTCGTCGTCACCTTCGGGGTCTTCGCCGTCGCCGCGCTGTCCCCCTTCGACCCCGTGAAGGCGTACGCCGGCACCGCCGGGCTCACCGCCCCGCAGGCCGAACTCGACCAGCTGCGCGCCAACCTCGGCGTGGACCGGCCCTTCCCCGCCCGCTGGTGGGACTGGCTCACCTCCGCGCTCACCGGCGACCTCGGCGACTCCGCCGTCCTGCGCCAGCCCGTCGCCGACGTCATCGCCGGGCGCGTGGGCTGGTCGGCGCTGCTCGCCGGCTGCGCCTTCGCCCTGGCCGTCCTCCTGGGCACCGGACTCGGCGTGCTCGCCGCGCGCCGCCAGGGCGGGGCGCTGGACCGGGCCGTGTCCGGGCTCGCGTACACCCTGGAGGCGGCCCCCGCCTACTGGCTCGGGCTGCTCGCCGTCTGGTTCTTCTCGGTACGGCTGGGCGTACTGCCCTCCGGCGGCCTCACCGACGCGGCCGCGGACACCGTCACCGCCGGCCAGGTCGCCTCCCACCTGGTACTGCCCGCGCTGGTGCTGGGCGTCTCCCAACTGCCCTGGTTCTTCCTCTACGTGCGCCAGGGCGTGGCCGGCGCGCTGGAGGAGGACCCCGTACGAGGAGCCCGCGCGCGGGGCCTGTCCGAGCGGCGGGTCCTGCTGGGGCACGCGCTCCGCTCCGGGATGCTCCCGATGCTCACGCTCATCGGCTCCCGGGTGCCGGAGCTGATCACCGGCGCCCTGCTGGTGGAGACCGTCTTCAGCTGGCCCGGCATCGCCGCCGCCACCGTCACCGCCGCCACCTCGGTGGACTTCCCGCTGCTGGCCGCGCTGACCGTACTGGCCACCGCCGCCGTGCTCGCCGGCAACCTGCTCTCCGACCTGCTGTACGGGCTGGCCGACCCGAGGGTGGGCTTCGATGGCTGACCTCAGCTGGCGCCGGCGCGGCCGGGGCCGCCGCTCCACGCGCGCCCTGCGCGTACGCACCGCGGCCGCCGTCACGGCCCTGATCGCCCTCGCCGTCCTGCTGGTGCCCCCGCTGGCCCAGCTGGACCAGCAGGCCGTCGACCTCTCCGCGAAGCTGCTCCCGCCCTCGTGGGAGCACCCCTTCGGCACCGACGACGTGGGCCGGGACCTGCTGCTGCGCTGCGTCTACGGGCTGCGCGTCTCCCTGCTGGTCGGGCTGGTGGCGGCGTTCGTCGCCACCGTGCTCGGCACCGCGGTGGGGGCGGCCGCCGGGGCACTGGGCGGCTGGACCGACCGGCTCGTGATGCGGGCCGTCGACACCCTGTCCGCCATTCCGCACCTGCTGCTGGGCATCTTCGTCGTGGCCCTGTTCCGGCCCGGGATCTGGCCGGTCGTGGTGTCGGTGGCACTGACCCACTGGCTGTCCACGGCCCGCATCGTGCGCGCCGAGGTGCTCTCGCTGCGCGGCCGCCCGTACGTGGACGCGGCCGTCTCCGGCGGCGCCTCGCGGTGGCGGGTCCTCGTCCGGCACCTGGTTCCGGGAGTGCTCCCGCAGGCCGGGCTGGCGGCGGTGCTGATGGTCCCGCACGCCATGTGGCACGAGTCCGCCCTGTCCTTCCTCGGCCTCGGCCTGCCCGCCCACCAGGCCAGCCTCGGCACCCTCGTGCAGGGCGGCCGCGGTTCGCTGCTCGCCGGCGACTGGTGGCCCACCCTCTTCCCCGGCCTGCTGCTGATCGTCCCGACGCTGGCCATCGCCGGCCTCGCCGGCGCCTGGCGCGACCGGCTCAATCCCCGCCGCCGCTCGGAGCTGAACCTGTGAGCCCGCACCGCACACCGCCCCCACCCGCCCCGGAGCCGGTTCCGCCCCGGCGGGGGGACCGCGAAGCCACCTCCGCCGGTGCCGGTCCCGGTGCCGGTCCGGCAGCCGCAGCCGGCGCGCACGGGCCGGTGCTCACCGTCGAGGGGCTGTCCGTCCGCTTCCGGATGCGGGGCGGGCGGCACGTCGAGGCCGTCTCGGGCGCCTCCTTCCGGCTGCGGGCCGGGGAGTGCCTCGCCCTCGTCGGCGAGAGCGGCTGCGGCAAGTCCGTCCTGGCCTCCGCCCTGCTCGGCCTGCTCCCCGCGAACGCCGAGACCGCGGGCTCGGCCCGCCTCGAAGACGGCCTCGACCTGCTCGCCGCCGACGAGAAAACCCTGGCCCGCACCGTACGGGGGCGGCGCGTCGGCCTGGTCCCGCAGAGCCCCGCCGCCCACCTCACCCCGGTCCGCACCATCCGCTCCCACCTGGAGGAGACCCTCCGGGAACTCACCGCCGCCGCCAACCCCCGCAAGGCGGCCGGAGCCGCGGCGGCCCGGGCCGCCTTCCCCGCGAGCCACCTCGACCGCTACCCCCACCAGCTCTCCGGCGGCCTCGCCCAGCGCGCCGCCACCGCCCTCGCGCTCATCGGGGACGCCCCCCTGCTCCTCGCCGACGAGCCGACCACCGGCCTCGACCGGGACCTCGTCGACCGCACCGTCGACGAACTGCGCGCCCACACCCGCGACGCCGGCCGGGCCCTGCTGATGATCACCCACGACCTGGCCGCGGCCCGGCGCATCGCCGACACCGTCGCCGTCATGTACGCGGGCCGGATCGTGGAACTCACCCCAGCCGACCCCTTCTTCGGCGAACCGGGACCCCGCCACCCCTACGCCCGCGGCCTGCTCGACGCCCTGCCCGAGCGCGCCTTCACCCCCGTCCCCGGAACCCCGCCCGAGCTGGGCGACCTGCCGCCCGGCTGCGCCTTCGCCGCCCGCTGCGCCCTGGCCGACGCCACCTGCCGGGCCGGGCGGCCCCCGCTGACCGAAGGGGTGGCCTGCCACCATGCTTGAGCTCAAGGGCATCACCGCCGGCTACGACCGCCGCGACCCCGTCGTGCGGGACGCGCACCTCGCGCTGCGCCCGGGCGAGGCCCTCGGCCTGCTCGGGCCCAGCGGCTGCGGGAAGTCCACCCTGGCCCGGGTCGCCGCCCTGCTGCACCGGCCCGACCGGGGGACGGTGGCCCTGGACGGCCGCGCGGTGACCGGCTTCCGGCACCGGGCCCCGCGCTCCCTGCGCATCGAAGTCGGCGTCGTCTTCCAGCAGCCCCGTCTCTCCGCGAACCCCCGCCTCAGGCTGTACGACCTCGTCGCGGAACCGCTCCGCGCCACGGGCCGGCGTAAAGAAGCGGAATCCGCCGTCGGCGAGCTGGCCGGCCGGGTCGGCCTGGGCGCGGACCTTCTCGCCCGGCGCCCCCACGAGGTCAGCGACGGCCAGCTGCAGCGCGCCTGCCTGGCCCGGGCCCTGGTGCTGCGGCCGCGCTGGCTGGTCTGCGACGAGATGACCGCGATGCTCGACGCCTCCACCACGGCGGCCCTGGTCGGGGTGGTCGAGGAGTACCGGAGGCAGACCGGAGCCGGGCTGCTCGCGGTCGGCCACGATCCGGTGCTGCTCGGCCGCTGGTGCGACCGTACGGTCCACTGGAGCGACATCGCGGACAGTTGATCAACTGTTGCGCCTTCGTGAATCATCCGGCTCGTCCATGGACTCCTCGGGCAGTGCGATCTAGCGTCTGGCGGCGGCGCGATGTCAGACGCAATGTCAACAACACTGTGGAACAAGGAGGATGACCGATGTTCCGAAGAGCGCTGAACTGCGCTGTGGTCCCAGCCCTCGCCGCCCTGACGGTGATCGGCGGGATCGCCCCGGCCCAGGCCGAGGAGATCCCCAAGGCGCCCGGCCACCGCCTGGTCAGCCACTACGAGGGCAGCCCCGCGGCCCCCGCCCCGCTGCCGGGCGAGGCCCCGCCGCAGCACCCCTTCCTCGCGCCCAACGGCCGCAGCGGCATGCACTCGGACGCGGCGGGCAGCGCCACCTCGCCATGGTCCGGCCCGCTGGGCAGGAACCCGCAGGTCACCAGCGAGAAGATCGCGGCCCTGGGCGGCGAGTGCGCCACCGCCACCTTCGACTCCGGCGGCCGCCTCGTCACCGTCTGCGGCACCTTCTCCGGCTTCAAGGTCAAGCTCCTGGAGCCCCGTACGCTCGCCACGCTCGCGGAGTACCAGCTCCCGCAGCGTTCTTCGACGGTCGAGGCGATCACCTCGCTCGACTTCGCGAAGATCTTCAAGGACACCTCGGGCGGTGCCTACTTCTACCTGGACAACCAGGACCGGGCCGTGCTGGCCGACTCCCGCCAGCACATCCTGCGCCTGGCGCACTCCCAGAATCCGGACGGCAGCTGGAAGTTCACGGTCGACAACGACTGGGACCTCACCGGCCAGGTCCCGCACGACTGCGTCAGCTGGACCAACCTGTGGCCCAGCGGCACCTGCGACCCCGTCACCTCCGTCATGCCCGACTGGGACGGCCGCATCTGGTGGGTCACCCGCCAGGGCCGCGTCGGCACCGTGGACCCGGCCACCTCGCAGATCCGCTCCGTCCGGCTGGAGGGCGAGGAGATCCAGAACTCCTTCTCGGTCGCCGAGGACGGTGTCTCCATCGTCACCGACCACGCCCTCTACAGCTTCCGCACCCGCGCCGACGGCACCCCCGAAGCGCAGTGGCGCCAGACGTACGACCGCGGAACGGGAACCAAGCCCGGCTCCGTGAACCAGGGTTCGGGCACCACCCCGGACCTCTTCGGCAACGGCTACGTCGCCATCACCGACAACGCCGACGACCGGATGAACGTCCTGGTCTACAAGCGGGGCCGGGACGTCCCCGCCGACCAGCGGCTGGTCTGCAAGGTGCCCGTCTTCGGATCCCGCGCCTCGACCACCGACAACTCCCTGATCACCTGGGGCAACAGCATCGTCGTCGAGAACAACTACGGCTACGAGAACCCGACCTCGCTGCTCCTGGGCAAGTCGGTCGTCGGCGGCGTCAGCCGCATCGACGTCCGCGCCGACGGCAGCGGCTGCGACACGGTGTGGGAGAGCGCGATCCGCGCTCCCTCCGTGGTCCCCAAGCTCTCCACCGCGAACGGGCTGCTCTACTTCTACGAGAAGGAGCCCAACTCCTGGGGCATCGACGCCTGGTACCTCACCGCGGTGGACTTCCGCACCGGTGAGCGCCGCTGGCGGCAGCTGACCGGCACCGGCCCGCTGTACGACAACAACTGGGCGCCGATCACCCTCGGCCCCGACGGCACGGCGTACGTCGGCGTGTTCAACGGCATCGTCGCGGTCCGCGACGGCGGCTGACCCCGCGGCCGGGCCCCCGCCGCAGCTCCGGGCGGGGGCTCAGCCCCCGGGCCGCCACAGCGGGTGCTCGCGCTCGGCCCACCACCTGGCGACGGAACCGGTGCGCAGCCCCCGGCGGGCGGGGGGAGGCCGCACAGGGCGTCGAGGCTGTACGCCGCCGGGCGCTCGACCAGCCCGTCGACGGTGAGCCGGTAGTCGGCTGCGACGACGATGAGGCCCGCGTGATGGGCCATGCCGCGCAGGCGTTCGCGGAAGCGCGTGGTGGGCAGTCCGGCGACGGTGCGCCGGAAGGTCTTGCCGCGTTTGCCGCGTCCCATGGTTTCCCGGCCGGTGGCGCGGGCGTCTTCGAAACCGAGGTTCTCGATCGCCAGGCCAGCGCAGCCGTGGAGTTTTGCGAGGCGGATGAGTTCGCTGATTTCCTGCCGGAGGCGTCCATCGCGCTGGGATGCGGGGCCGGTGAGGTCGGTGGGTAGGGTGACTGGTTCACCTACGGGGTTGCCGTGTGGGTCCACGACGCAGGCGGCGAGGTGGCCGGCGTTGAGGTCGACGGCCGGCAGCCGGGCACCGGTGGCGGCCAGCTCAACCGGGGTGGGCAGCATGGTCTTTGCGGTGGACCAGGAGGCGTCGAGATACCAGCGGCCCCGCACGGGGTCACACACGATGTCGTAACGGACGGCCCGGTTGGCGGTAACCCGGTCTAGCCATTCGTCCCGGCGGTGGTGGAAGGTGACGGCGCAGGCGAGCCGGTAGCGGCCACGCGGTGCGTTCGCGAGATGTCGCAGCGGTTCGGGCAGGACGATCGTGACCGTGCCGTCGGCCGGGTCCACGCTGATCGTGTAGTTGCGTCCGCTTACGCTCCGCCCGCCGATTCTCCTTGACCGCCACCCTGCCGATACGGGCGCGCTCCGCCAGATCGATACGGGCGTGATGACCGAGGTGCTCACCCAGGAGCGTCAGGACCTTCGCATCCGCCGAACCCAGGCGCAGCCGGTCACGGATGCGTGCACCGGCCGGGGCCGCAATCGTGAACGGGGCAGCCAGGCTGCGCAGATCGAGCCTCTTCCTCCGTGCACCGCGCGCCACCAGCCGCCTCCTTCCCACTCGCCACAGCGGACATACCGACGCCCACAGGCAACCAGTCCAGCAAGAACACAAGCCCTGCAACGCCATATCCGTTCACCCAAACGAGGTACCCGGCGGCCAGCAATGACCTGCAACCAAATCAACAGCTGTCGACCCGCCGATTCGACCACCGGCCCCGCCCGGGCGCCAGGGCGGACGGCCGCCCGTCAGGATTCCGTCACATCCGCGGCGGTCAGGGGGCCGGCTGCGTGCAGGCGTCGGAGCGGCCGCCCGGGGGCAGCAGCTCGCGCTCCACCAAGGTCAGGGGGCGGGCTGCCAGATCACAGGCCCGCTTGCGCCAGGTCTCCGGGTTCAGGGGCAGCACCTCCACCGCCGATCCCTCCGACCAGGCGAGCTTCGTACCGTCCGCCGACCAGTCGCCCGTCGCCCCGTACCCGGGGGTGAAGTGGTAGAGCTCCGTGCCGCGTTCGGCGTCCCAGAAGGTGAAGGAGTTCACCGTGGCGATCGTGCTCAGCCTGGTCGGGGTGGGGAAGCCGTTCAGCCACTGGACGCCCTGGTAGGCCAGCGTCCGCCACTTGTGCCGGTCCACGTCCCGGATCCGGAGGACCCCGTCGGTGGTGACCACGGCCAGCAGCTTGCCGGTCTGGTCGAAGGCCATGTGCCGGGGCGTGCCCTTCTCGGAGTCGAAGTTGTCCACCGCCTTGCCCGACGTGAAGTCCCAGATCTCGATGCTGTCCCCCCTCGAGCGGACCGCCGCCTGTTTGTGACCGGGGCGGACCGCCCCGAAGAGGACGGCGGCCGTGGTCGACACCTCGACCGGTTCCTGGACCGACGGCCGGTAGGTGTACCCCGCCTGTATGCCGGACGTGAGATCCCAGCGGGACACGTAGGAGACCGCCGAGACCACGGCGTGGTCGTTTCCGTCGAACCAGACGTTGACCCAGGCCGGGGTACGGCCCGTGCGGGCATCGGCGCGCGCCGGATCGATCCCGGGGGGAGCGGGCAGGCCGAGCCGGCGGACCTCGGCGAGTCCGGGGCCGCCGCCGTCCGGCTTCAGGTCCCACACCAGCACCCCGAGGCCGTCCGTGGTGACGGTCAGCAGCCGTTTGCCGTCCGGGCTGAACGACGGGTAGAGCCGGGCGAGCGGGGCCGAGGGGCGTACCGCCGCGAGCTGGCGGCGCGTCTTCAGGTCCCACAGGCGCAGGGCCCCGCCGTCCGCGTCGATACTGGCGATCCGGCCGTGGTCCACGTCCACGGTCCGGACCAGGCTCGTGAGCATGGCACTGTCGAAGCCGGTCGGCGCGGGCACCCGGGCGACGACGACCGTGCCCCCCGCGGTGACCGCCACCTTCATCGCGTCGGGCGGACCGGCGAGGCTCACGGCCGGCAGCGCCTGGGAGCCCGCGACGAACTCGTCCTGCTGCGCGGGGGCGGGCAGGTCGAGGGTGGCGGGCAGGCCCTCCTGGAGGTCCAGGACCAGGAACCGGTACCGGCCCAGGCTCGCCCCGAACCGCTGCGCGGGGTTGAGCAGGAACCGGCCGGTGCTGTCGAGCCGGGGCAGGTACAGCGGGCAGACCAGGCTCAGCTGACTCGTGCTGTACTGCTTCTTCACCTTGGGCTGCCCGTTCAGGTCCCAGGCCTGGAGGATCCCGTCGTCCGTGCACCGGACGAGGGTGGAGCCGTCCGCGCTGACTGTGGCCGGGCCGGTCTCCTGGGTGCCCCAGGGCTGCTCGTCGAGGCGCCCGTCGGACAGCTGCCAGCGGACCAGCCTGCCCTTCGCCCCGGCGGCGGAGCCCTCGGGGACGATCCGGCCGATCACGGTGTCGGCGTTCGGCCCGAACCAGGCCTGTGAGACGGTCCAGCTCGCGGGTGGTGCGAGGGTCCCGCCGACCCGGGTCCCGTCGGCGGCCTCCCACACCGAGACCCCTTCGCCGGGGATGGCTGCCAGCACCCGCCGCCCCGGGGCGTCGAAGCGGAGGTCGGTGGGCGGCCGGGCGTTCTCCTTGGCCTGCTCGACACCGCGCAGGTTCACCGTCCGCCAGGTGCCGTCGGCCGCGTGGACGCCCGCGGTGAGGACGCCGAGGGGATCGGATGCGGCGACGGTGCGGCCGTCGGACGAGGCCGTGACCAGGCGGATGTTACTGCGGAACTGGGTGATGCGGGGCGGTCCCGAGCCCAGGTCGGCTCTCTGCACCTCGCCGGAGTGCAGACCGATGGTGACCCGGTTGCCGTCCTCGCTGAGCACCGCGTCCCGGACCTCGCCCTTGCCCTTGCCCTCGTACACGATCTGCTCGACGTGCCGCATGCGGACGTACTGCTCGAACAGGGCCGTCTGCGCCTCGGGGCTCGGGGCCGTGCGGTAGGCGGCGCCGGCCATCAGCGCCGAGGTGGCGAGCGAGACGTCGTCCAGCCGGCCCGCCAGATCCGCGATCTGGGGGGACGCGGCCTTGCGCAGGTCCTCGTCGAGCCGGCCGTTGGCCCCGTAGAGCTGCCAGGAGGCGACGACGGCGATGACCAGCAGGACGCTCAGGAGGGAGATGCCCGCCTGCTTGATCGTCCTGGTCCGCCGGGCCTGCGCCGCTTCCTCGGTGCGCCGGGCCAGGCCGGCTGCCAGGAACTCCCGCTCCCGGGGGGAGAGTTCGTCACCCCGGGTCTGGGTCTGCCCGACGGCGGCGTCGAGCGGTGCGCCCGTGAGCAGCTGGTCCCGGGCCTGCCCCAGCTCGTGCCAGCGGTCGAGGTCCCGCCGGAAGCCGGCCCGCCAGGTGAGGAACTCCCGGTTCTCCGCCACCTGGCGGGCCAGGGTGGGCCAGGCTCCGATCAGCGCCTCGTGGGCCAGTTCGACGGTCTGGCCGTGCTCCGGGTCCCCGCCGACGACGAGGATCCGCCGCTCGGCGAGCAGCCCGGCGATCCGCCACCGCTCCTCCCCGGCATCGGCCCGGCTCAGCACCGCGCGCAGCGGGGCCTCGCTGCCCGGCAGGACCCGGACCAGGGCCGTGAGTAGGCGCAGGGCCTCGTCCTGGTCGGCCTCCTCGACGCAGGCCCGCCAGGCGGCCTCCGCGTGCCGGCCCAGGGCGCCCCGGACCCCGCCGATCTCCTCGTAGGAGGTGAACCTGAGGCGGCCCACGGCCCGTTCGTCCCACAGGCGCGCCAGCACGAAGCCCAGCAGGGGCAGGGCGCCGGGCTCGGCGCCGGCGTCGTCGAGCATCCGGGCGACCAGCCCGGGGTCGTACGACACGGCGGGGATCCGGGCCAGCGGCCGCAGGATCACCTCGGACATCTGGGCCCGGGTCATGGGCGGCAGCGGCCGTACGGCGGCCCGGTCCAGGGCGGGCCCGAGGACGGGGTGCGACAGGGCCGCCTCGAGGAAGTCGGCCCGGAGGGTCAGGAGCACCCGCAGCCCGGCGGGGTACGGCTCGGGGAACAGCAGCCCGGCGGTGTCGTCGTCGCCGTGCCGGTGGTCCGCGAGCAGCGCCTCGGCCTGGTCGAGTACGACGAGCAGCCGGCCCGCCCGGGCGCCGAGGGCCGACCGGGCGGTGGCGGTCAGGCCGTGCAGGGTCAGGGACTCCTCCAGCGCCCGCGGCTGCGCCGGCCCGCCGCCCGGGCCGGGGTGCGCCAGCCGGGCCAGCTCCGCCGCGAGCGCGGTGCGCACCGGCAGCCCCTCGGCGGCCCGCACCACCAGCACCTCGTACCCCCGGGCGCGCAGCCGGGGCACCACCCCGGCCAGGGCCAGCGAGGACTTCCCGCAGCCGGAGGGGCCGACGAGGGCCACGCAGGGCCGCGGGCCGGTGTCCAGGAGGCCGGTGATGTCCTCGGTCTCCGCGTCCCGGCCGAAGTACACCTCCGCGTCGGCCTCCTGGAAGGTGACGAGGCCGCGGAAGGGGGAGGGCGGGCTGAGGAGGGGACCGAGCGCGGGGACCTCCGCGACCAGGGTCCGGGTGGGGATCACGAAGCTCTGCCGGTTCCCGGAGAGCTGGGCGGCCACCACCATGCCGACGACGGCGCCGGCCTGCTCGTCCCAGACGGGGCTGCCGCTGAAGCCCTTGTCCACGGGGACGCCCTGCTGGTCGGCGCCGGACAGCTGCACCCAGTTCTCTGCGGTCCAGCCGCGCAGCCGGCCCACGTGCCAGACACCGCCGGGGAAGGCCGCGGGGAACCCGGCGACCCGCACGGGGTGGTCCCACACGCTCGTCGGCGAGGCCATGGCCAGGGCGGCCGCGCCCGGGACCGGGGTGCGCAGCCGCAGTACGGCGATGTCCCCGGTGCCGTCCGGCCGTAGCGGCACCCAGTGCTCGACCTCGGCTTCGGCCCGGCCGGCGACGCCGGACAGGGGCCGGTCCAGGGCCAGGACGCCCTGCGGCGCCGCGACCTGGGTACGCGGCACCCCCAGCGCGTCCGCGACGACGTGCGCGCAGGTCACCGCCAGGCCGGGGGTCACCAGGAAGCCGACGCCGACGCCGACGCCGCCCACGCCGGCGACCGGCCCGGCCGGGCCCGCGACCCGGACGATGGCCGAGCCCAGTACGGCGTCCGCGTGCGCGGACCCTCCCGCCGTGGTCATTGCCCGCCGCCTACGGGGTGTCCCGCGGAGCCGGGGAGTTCCATGTCAGGGTCACGCCGAAGTTGGCCTGGGTGGCGGTGCTCGCGATCACGATGTCCGCCTCGGCCGACAGGGAGACCCCGAACTCCAGGGTGATCTCGTCCGGCCGGTGGGCGAGCCCGCTGAGGCGTCCCACGAAGCTGTCGGCGAGCGGCCGGATGCTGTCCACCATCTCGCCGAAGGACCGCGACGCCCGCGCCACGGAACCGCCGCCGCGCCCGACCCGCGCCAGCGACTCGTCGACCTCGCGGATCTGCACCCGCAGCACCCCGTCGGCGCCGTCCCCCAGGGGAACCTCGACCGTACGCACCTCGGTACTCATGACCGCCCACCCTCCCCGTTGCCCAGCGGCTCGGTGTCGTTGGCAACTTTCGCACGGGGTAGGGGAGTTGAGGCAAGCCTCAGGGGCATGTGCGCCGGGGATGGCCGAAACCGAGCCGCCCGGCGGCGGCTCGGGGCGCGGGTACGGGCGCTGGCGCGAGCCCGGGGGCTACACGGCGGATTCGAGCTGACGGTCCGGCAGGCGCTCCTGCCCGGGCGGGGGAGCCGGCACGGACTTCGCCAGGGAGAGGCTCGCCTCCAGATCGTCCAGCGCGATGCGGGCCGCGGCGATCCGGTCCCGGACCTCCTCGGCCGGGTCCATGGGGTTCGCCGCGCGCTCCCGGGCCCGCGCGTCCGCCTCCTCCATCTCCCGGGCCTCGTCCAGGGAGTTGAGCACCACCCCGATCAGGACGTTGACCAGGACGAACGAGGCGAAGAGCGCGTAGGAGGCGTAGTAGAGGATGCTGAACCGGGAGATCTGCAGCCCGGCCCGGACCGCGTCCGTCAGACCGTCCAGGGTGGTGAGCAGGAACAGGGTGAGCGAGGCCCGCCCGATCGAGCCGTAGTGCTGCGGGTCGGACTGCGCGAAGCAGACCCAGCCGACCATGGCGTACACGTACACCACCAGCGCGCCGATGAACAGGAAGCTGGCCGTGCCCGGCAGGCTGCGCCCGACCGCGAGCAGCAGGATGCGCAGGTGGGGGAGGAAGCGGGCGGTGCGCAGCACCCGGGCGAGGCGGAGCAGCCGCAGCACGGTGGTGTTCTCGCGCAGGAACGGCACGAAGGCGGAGGCCACGATCAGCAGGTCGAAGATGTTCCACGGATCTCGGAAGAATGCTTTCGGCCTGTCGGCGTGGGCGCCCAGGCGCAGCAGGATTTCCAGCGCGAACAGGGTGAGGCAGGCCTCCTCCGCGATCTGCAGGGCCTGGCGGTGCGCGCCCACCAGCCCGCTGTACGTCTCCGCGCCCATCAGTCCCGCGTTGAGCAGGATCACGACGAAGACGCCCATCCCGAACGACGGGGCCTCGGTGATGCGCCGGCAGCGGGCTGCCAGTCTCCTTCGGCCGAATCCGGCCGGCCTGGGGTCCGTCATGTCGCTCCTCGTACTCGTGTCGCTCGTGGTCGGCGTCGTGGCGGACCGGCGCGGGGCGGGGGCGCACGCGCCGGTCCGTACGTCCTTCTAACGCCGTACAGCCGGACGGGTTTCAGCCGGACCCGCCCCGGGCTCAAGGTCTCGCCGGAGTACGAAGACGGCCGGGCCGGATCCTCGAGGGATCCGGCCCGGCCGTCGGTGTGGGGGAGGGGGAGGTCAGGAACGCGGACCGTTGCCCTGCTTCTCGGCGCGCTGCGCGGCCTGCTCCGCCTGCTTCTCCTTGATCCGCACGGCCTCCTTGCGGACATCGGCCTGGGTGGCGCGCTCCTTCTGCAGCCACTCGGGGTTCTCCTGCTTGAGGGCCTCGATCTGCTCGGTGGTGAGCGCCTCGGTGACCCCGCCGCGCGCGAGACCGGCGATGGAGATGCCCAGCTTCGAGGCGACCACCGGGCGCGGGTGCGGGCCGTTGCGCCGCAGTTCCACCAGCCAGGCCGGCGGCTCGGCCTGGAGTGCGTTCAGCTCGGTGCGCGAGACGACACCCTCCTGGAACTCTGCGGGGGTGGCCTCGAGGTACACACCCAGCTTCTTTGCCGCGGTCGCGGGCTTCATCGTCTGGGTGCTCTGGTGCGACGTCATGGTGTCAAGAGTATCGAGCGTGTGCGCTACCTCCGACCACGACCGGTAACCTGGCGGGGTGACAGGCTCGGATGTACCCCCTTCGTTCCGGCTCGCCTATGTCCCGGGAGTGACGCCCACGAAGTGGGTGCGGATCTGGAACGAGCGGCTGCCCGACGTCCCGCTGACCCTCGTAGGCGTGTCCGCCGCCGAGGCGTTCGCCGCGCTGCGCACCAGCGGCGCCGACGCCGGATTCGTCCGGATGCCCGTGGACGGGGCGGACCTCAGCGCGATCCCGCTCTACACCGAGACGACGGTCGTGGTGATCCCGAAGGACCACCTCGTGGCCGCCGTCGAAGAGGTGACCTGCGAGGACCTGGCCGACGAGATCGTGCTGCACCCCCTCGACGACGTCCTGACCTGGGAGACCCTGCCCGGGCAGCCCGCTTTCGAACGGCCCGCCACCACGGCGGACGCCATCGAGCTGGTCGCGGCCGGTATCGGCGTCCTCGTCGTCCCGCAGTCCCTGGCGCGCCTGCACCACCGCAAGGACCTCACCTACCGGACGGTCTCGGACGCCCCCGCCTCGCGGATCGCGCTGTCCTGGCCCGAGGAGAAGACCACGGACCTGGTGGAGGAGTTCATCGGGATCGTCCGCGGACGCACCGTGAACAGCACGCGCGGCCGTGCGCCGACGCCGCCGCAGCCCAAGCAGCGCAAGGCGGCAGCGGCCGGCAGCGCCAAGGCGAAGGCCACGGGGAAGCCCGCGGCCCGGTCGGGCGGGAAGCCGGCCGCCAAGAACGCCCGGGGCGGCTCCGCGGCCGCGAAGCGGGGCAAGCCGCGCGGTCGCCGGTAGCGGCTGCCGGTAGCGGTCGCCCTTGGCGGCCGACGGCGGCGGGCCTCGCGTTGCGGGGCCGGGCGCGGGCGGGCAGGGTCGGTGGGGCGGCTCCCTCGCAGGAAGGTCGGACCATGCCCATCGCCACCGTCAACCCCACGACAGGCCGGACGCTGCTCTCCTTCGACGCCCTCGACGAAGCCGGCATCGAAAGCTGCCTGGCCCTGGCCGCGAGCACGGCCTCCTCCTACCGGCGTACCACCTTCGCCGAGCGCGCCGCCCTGCTCTCCCGCGCGGCGGACCTCCTGGAGGAGGAGGCGGAGGACGTCGCCCGCACCATGACCGTCGAGATGGGCAAACCGCTGGCGGCGGCCCGTGCCGAGGCGACAAAGTGCGTCAAGGCGATGCGCTGGTACGCGGCCCACGCCGAGTCCCTCCTCGCCGACGAGCAGCCCGCCGACGCCGACGTCCGCGACGCGGGCGCCTCGGCCGTCCGGGTTCGCTACCGGCCCCTGGGCGTGGTGCTCGCCGTCATGCCGTGGAACTTCCCCCTCTGGCAGGTCGTACGGTTCGCCGCGCCCGCGCTCATGGCCGGGAACGTGGGCCTCCTCAAACACTCCTCGAACGTCCCCCAGACGGCCCTGTACCTCGGCGACCTCTTCCACCGGGCGGGCTTCCCGCAGGGCTGCTTCCAGACCCTGCTCATCGGCTCCGGCCCCGTCGAGCGCATCCTGCGCGACCCCAGGGTGGCGGCGGCCACGCTGACCGGCAGCGAGCCGGCCGGCCGGGCGGTCGCCTCCGTCGCCGGGGACGAGGTCAAGAAGACCGTCCTGGAGCTCGGCGGCAGCGACCCGTACATCGTGATGCCCTCGGCCGACGTGGCCCGCGCGGCCCGTACCGCGGTGACCGCGCGGGTGCAGAACAACGGCCAGTCCTGCATCGCCGCCAAGCGGTTCATCGTGCACGCCGACGTCTACGAGGAATTCGCCCGGCTCTTCGCCGAGGGCATGGCGGCGCTGACCGTCGGCGACCCGATGGAGGAGACCACCGACGTCGGCCCGCTGGCCACCGAGAGCGGCCGCGCCGACGTGGAGGAGCTGGTCGACGACGCCGTACGGCAGGGCGCCACGGTCCTGTGCGGGGGGCGGCGCCCGCCCGGCCACCCGGAGGGCTGGTTCTACGAACCGACCATCCTGGCCGACGTCACCCCGGCCATGCGGATCGACCTGGAGGAGACCTTCGGACCCGTCGCCACCCTGTACCGGGTGGGCAGCCTGGACGAGGCCGTGGACCGGGCGAACCACACGCCCTTCGGGCTCAGCTCGAACGTGTGGACCCGGGAGGACTCCGACCTGGAGCGCTTCGTCAGGGACCTCGACGCCGGCGGCATCTTCGTCAACGGCATGACCGCCTCCCACCCGGCCCTGCCCTTCGGCGGGGTCAAGCGCTCCGGATACGGGCGGGAGCTGTCCGGGCACGGCATCCGCGAGTTCTGCAACATCACCACCGTCTGGCAGGCGGCGGACCAGGGCTGAAGGGGTCAGCCTTCCATGAGGCCCAGGACGTGGTCGGTGATCACGTCCAGGGTCTCCGCGGCGGCCTTCTCGTCGCCGAGGACGAGGACGCTGAGGGTCAGCCCGTCGGTCATGGCCGCCAGGTACCGGGCCAGCACGGCGGCCGGAACCTTCGGGGCGAGCCCCATGTCCCGGCACAGCTGCCCGATGAGCTCCTCGTAGGTGTGGCAGTACAGCTCGTACTGGCGGCGCGCGAGGTGCTCGAACCCCGGCTGGCGCAGGGCGTACTGGGTCAGCTCGTAGGTGAGCATGTGCTCGCCGGGCTGGGCGCCGACGTGGTCCCAGTACGCGTGGAAGCCGGCCCGGACGGTCTCGCGGAGGGTGGGTTTCGGCCGTATCGCCTCCTTCACCACCGTGATGCAGTGCGCGGTGATCGCCTCGATCACGGATTCCAGCAGTGCCTGCTTGGAGTCGAAGCAGTAGTGGAAGACGCTCAGCGACACGCCCGCCTCGGCGGCGATCGAGCGGGTCGTCGTCCGGGCGACGCCGTCGCGGGTCATCGCGCGGATCGCCGCCTCGGTCAGCTGCGCGCGCCGCTCGGCCGACGGCATCCGGGCCATGGAACTCCTTTCAGTCGGGCTGCGGGCCGGGGGGCGGCCGGTTCCGGTCGGCCCCCGGCCCGCGGTGTCAGCTGCTGTAGACGCCCACCTCGTGGAGGGAGTACCCCCACTGGGTGGCCCGTTGGACCCCCTGGACGCGCAGGTGGCGGGCCGTCACCCCGGCGAACCGGGCCGTGTCCAGACCGCCGTCGCTGTCGGTGGTGGACCAGACCGGCTGCCAGTTCGTCCCGTCCGTGGAGACCTCGATCCGGTACGCCTTCCCGTACGCCTGCTCCCAGTCGAGGGTGACGCGCCCGATCCGGCTCGCGGAGCCGAGGTCGATGCGCAGCCACTGGTCGTCGTTCCACTCGCTGGCCCAGCGGGAGCCCGGGTCGCCGTCCACGGCCCGGCCCGGCGAGTAGTCGACGAAGGGGTTCCACCACTGCGAGGTCGAGGCCGAGGCGGAGGAGCCGGCCGCGAGGTTCACCCCGGACCTGTGCCGCTCGGAGGCCCCCCAGGTGCCGAGGTAGGACTCGGCGCCCCGGAACAGGTCGTCCACCACGTCCTGGCCGCCGACCAGCCGGATGTCCTCGATCCAGTCCGGTACCAGGCCGTAGTGGGAGGCGCCGTCGGTGTTGAGGTCCCAGGTGCGCTGCCCGGTGGTCTGCTTGTCGATCAGGGAGCCGCCGTCGGTGCTGCGGAAGGGGTACCGCACCGGGTTGGGGGTGTCGGCGCCCCGGGGGCCGGGCCAGCCGCCGACGCCGTTCATGTCGGTGCCGTAGCCGTAGCCGACGTGGTACTTGTCGCGCAGGGCGTCCGTGCGCTTGGCCTCCGCGCTGAAGGCCTCGGAGCCGCTCATGTACTGGGCGGCGAAACCGCCGAGCTTGTAGAGCCGTTCGGTCCAGCCGAGGTCCATCCAGCTGTGCGAGGAGATGATGCCCGGGTACGACTCGGACTCCAGGATGTCGAAGGCCCGGCCCGCGGCCTTGACGCTCATGTGGTCGACTTCCAGCATCATCTTGCGCTTCATCATGCCGCGCACGGCGTACTCGCCGAGTTCGGTCAGGCCGCGGGTGTTGCACCGCGCGTCGGCGGCGTACGAGGGGACCGAGACCCCGGCCGGGAGTTCCTTCTGCGCCGAGGGAGCCGCCGCGAGGCCGATCGGGTTGTCCTTCTGCGGGCCCGCGCACTGCTCGGTCTGCCAGAAGGTGCCGGTCGACAGGAACTGGCCGACGTTGATCGCGGTGCCCAGGGCGCCCTCGTCGAAGCGGACCCCGCACAGGGCGTTGTCGAACTTGTGGCACAGGAACATGCTGCGCACGCCCAGCTTGTGCAGCTCGTCCAGGCCCCGGTCGATGTCGTCCTTGCCGCACTGGGCGACGTCCAGGATCTGCTTGCAGCCGAAGGGCTCGGAGGTCTCGACCCCCAGGACGACGGCGAGCTTCCCCTGCTTGATCACCTCGCGGGCCTGGTCGGAGTCGGTGACGATGCGGAACCAGCCCTTGCCCGGGCCGCCGTACATCTTGTCGACGAAGGCCTGCATGTCGTACGTCTTCTGCGCCTCCAGGCGGATGGCGGTCATCTCGTCGCAGCCGCGGTCCTTGAAGAAGTAGACCGAGCAGATCACCCCGTTGGTGACGAGGTCGTTGACCAGTACGCGCTGACCGCCGCGCCAGGCCCGCTCCACCCAGGCGTAGTAGTTCTGCTGGTGGGTCAGCGAGTCGTGGGCGGGCCAGTCCTTGAAGGTGGGCCAGCCGTCGGGGTCGTGCTTGCCGTCTCCGCCCTTGGTGAGGAAGTCGAAGACCGCGAGGGTGCCGTCGGGGTAGTGCTCGGGGCAGTCCTTGAGCGCGTCCGCGACCCCCATTTCGGAGAAGGGCTTGCCGCAGATGAGGCGGCCGCCGAAGCCCTCGTTGGACATCAGGTGGTCGTGCGCGTCGACGAACCCGCGCACCCGGCCCTGGGCGTCGGTCCCCTTGAAGGGCTCGCCGGTGACGTTGATGTCGGAGTCGGGCTGGGGCCGCGCGGTCGGGTTCCACCAGCCGGCGTCGGCCGAGGAGCTGGGCGCGGGGCCCAGCAGCATGGCCAGCGCGGCGAGCAGCGGCGTCAGGAGGGCGAGACGGCGGCGCCGGCGGCGCGCGGCGCCGCGGTACGGCCGTGGGGGCGGATGAGGGGTCAAGGTCATCACTCATGTCTTCGATTGGCGGAGGGGGCGCGGTCGAATCCAGGCAGGAATTGTCATGCCCCGCACAAGACTGAGGGCGAGGATCCCCACCGGCGCGAAAGGAGTCAAGAGTCCGGGACGGATGACCTGATGGACTGTCGGATCGCATGATGATCCGACGATGGCTGGAAAGATCAGGCGTGCCGCAGGAGCCTCCTAGCCTGCCCCGCGTGCACCGATATCCCCTGCCCGCCCATCCGCTCGAGACCAGCCGGCTGCTCCTCAACCTCGTGAGCGCCGGGGCCCTCGCCGTCGTCGTGGGGGCCGTGGTCCTCAGCGGCTACCCGGCAGGGGGCATCACCCTGCTCCTGATCCTCGTCGCCATCGGAGCGTGGGGCATGCTCCACCGCAAGGAGTCGCTCCGGGCCCTGGAAGTGCAGCGCGCCGAAGCCGTCCTGGCCCACGCGGAACTGCTGGAGCGGCGCGAGCAGTACGCGCGCGACCGCGGTTTCGGCTACGAGGACACCTGCGCCGATGCGGCCATCGGCTTCGGCCGGATCGAGCAGCACATCCCCGAGGACCCGGCCGAGTGGGAGGGCGGCGCCACCATGGGGGAACGGGTCAAGGAGTTCCCGCACCTGGAGCGGCTCGTGGGCCTGGCCCGGCACGCCGGCGGCCTGGTGGCCGAAGGGGTCGTGCGGATGAGCCGGGAGGGCTTCCCCGTCACCGTCTTCGACCTGGAGCTCGTCCACCACGACGACCTCGACGGCCTGGTCCGCTCGCTGAAGCCGGCCGTCGCCCTGGAGGTCTCCAAGGACTACGTCACCGTGTGGTCGGTGGAGCTGCCCCTTTCCCTCCCGTACGTGTCCTCGGCGTACGCCTGGGACGGCCGCCGCGACGCCGTCGAGGCGTTCGTCGAGGGGGAGGACCGGATCGAACGGCGCGCGGAACACCGGGAGTTCGCCGACCTGCTGCTGTCCGTTCCGGCCGTCCGCGAGGACGCCCTCTCCGACACCGCCCACCCGTGGTTCGTCGACGGCGCCCGGCTCATCGCCTGCGCCCGCGGCAACGAGGGCGTGGACGCGGCGGCGGTGGAGGCCACCGCCGCCCGTCTCGCCCGGCTCGCCGCCCGGCTGCCGTGGGCGGAGCTGGAGCGCTTCGCGGTGACCGACCCGCAGGACCGTCAGGTGCGCGCCACCCGGATCCGCTGGACGCACCGCTGGTACGGACTGCCCGGCCAGGCCCCGTCCGCCCGCGCCCTCTGGGAGGAACGGCAGATCACCCATGCCGGCCTGCGCGCCTTCATGCCGGCCGACGAGGAGCTCTAGAGGGGGAGTTGGCAGGTCAGGGGGCGTGCTGGCCGGATTCGGCCGGTGGTGGGAAAACCGGTTCTAAAGTCACCCGTATGAGTGAATTGACTGACATCGGCGGAGACAGCGGCTGGAACCGGCGTGGCGTCCTGAGGGCAGCCGCGGCCGGTGTGGGCGCGGTCGCCGCCGTCGGCGCGGGAGCCTCCGCCGCGCACGCCGACGGCCGCCGGCGCGGCGCGCCCACCTTCGTCCTGGTCCACGGCTCCGGGAGCAACTCCTACGGCTGGTCCCCGGTCCTGGCCGAGCTGGGCCTGCGCGGGCACCGGGCGATCGCCGTCGACCTGCCCGGCCACGGGCTCGGCGCGTACTTCCCCCTCTCCTACCAGGCCCCGCAGGACCTGGAGCGCCTCGCCGCCGAGCCCTCGCCGATCGGCAGGGTGACGCTGGCGGACTTCGCGGCGCACGTCGTCGGCGTCGTACGCGCCGCCCACCGCAACGGCCCCGTGATCCTGGTCGGCCAGAGCATGGGCGGGGCGACGCTGAACGCGGTCGCCAACCAAGTACCCGAACTGATCTCCCACTTGGTGTACGCCTCCGCCTTCTGCCCGACCCGGCACACCTCGGTCGTCGAGCTGATGATGGCTCCCGAGGGCTCCTCCAGCTCCCTGTTCCGGATTCCCCCCGTCAAGACCCCGCCGGAGCTGGGGGTCAACCGGGTCAACTGGCGCTCGGCCGACCCCTCCTTCTTCGCCGTGATGAAGGAGGCACTGGCCGCCGACCGGACGGACACCGAGGTGCGGGCCCTGCTCAACACGCTGGAGCCGGACGAGTCCGCCGCGGTCGGCGTGGCCGACGCCCGCGGCCTGGCGGACCGCTGGGGACGGGTGCCGCGCACCTTCCTGCGGTTCACCGAGGACCGCTCGATCCCCCTCGAGCTCCAGGACCTGATGATCCGTGAGGCGGACGAGACGACGCCGCGCAACCGCTTCCGCGTACGGTCGCTGGCCGCGCCGCACATCGGGCCGCGCGACGCGGCCGTGTGGGGCGACGAGCTGGAACTGGTGGCGCGGATGTGCCGCTGACCCGGTCATCGGGATCCTGGCACGGCTACACCCCGGCCCCATCCGCCGCGCCGGCCCGGCAGGGTCCGGCCGGGCCGCCTATCGTCGAGGTATGAGCGAGACGGTCGTGGTGTACGAGTACGACACGGCGGGAGCGGCGCACACGTCCGGGGCGGCGGTCCTGCGCGTGCACGCCGCGCCCGCCGCCCCCGGGCAGAGCGCCGTGCGGGGGCCGAGGACGCTGTGCGGCAAGGACACCTTCGCCATGGGGACGGCCCCGTGGCGGCCCGCCGAGCACCCCGGCTCCCACTGGTACCCCCCGGAGCACGCGGGCCGGGTCTGCCCCGCCTGCGACGACGCCGTCGGCTAGGGGGTGTCAGGCGGGCCGGGCCCGGCCCTGATCCGCCGGACACCCCCTAGGGATGATCAGCGGCCGGGAGTCATGTCGTAGGTCACCCACATGGTCCGCGCGGCCACCTGGTCGTACTTGGACCGTGCCCGGTGGTTGTCGTCGGCGGTGATCCACCGCACCACGCTCCAGCCGCGCTCGGCGGCCAGCTCGCGCAGGGCTCCGAGCAGCAGGTCGGCGGCTCCGCAGCCGCGGTGCTCCGGGGCCACGAACAGGTCGTCCAGGAAGCAGCCGACCGTCGCGGACAGCGGCCGGGCGAAGGGGCGGTAGTGGGCCAGTCCCAGGAGCCGGCCCCCGGCGTCCTCGGCGACCAGGGCGCTGACCTCGTGCCCGGGGTCGTTCACCCACGCCCACACCGTCGCGGCCGCCTCCTCCGTCTGCTCCACCTTGTAGAAGTCGGCGTACCCGCGGTACAGGGCGCGCCACTGGGCGAAGTCTCCGGGCTGTACGGGGCGGACCTTGATGTCGGACATGTGCGGCGACTCCTGTGATCGACGGGACCGGGGCAACGTAGCAACCCACCACCCCGCGCACCCTGTCCACGAAGGTGCCCGGGCGGCCGGGGTTTTCGCCACCGCGGCGGGTTTGAACGCGTGGGCGGACGCGGGGGAGCCCGGTCCGGCGGGTGCCGGGCCGGGCTCCTGGGGTGGCGCCGCCTGACGGCTCAGCTCGTCTGGAGGGTGACGTCGTCCACCACGAAGGAGGTCTGGAGGGACTGGTCTTCCACGCCCTTGAACTGGAGGGTGACGGTCTGCCCGGCGAACTGGGAGACGTCGTAGTCCTTCAGGGTGTACCCGGAGCCCGCGTCCAGGTTGGACAGGGTCGCCAGGGTCTGGCCGCCCACCGAGACCGTGAAGGTGTCGTAGGCGGTGTCGTCGGTCTCGTCCGTGTCGATGTGCAGGTGGAAGGAGAGCCGGCCCGAGGCGCAGCCGGACGGGATGGTCAGCGACTGGGAGGCGCTGTCGGTGCGGGAGGAGCCCCAGCCGTTGAGCCACGCCATGTACGAGCCGCCGTGCGGGGCCTGGCCGGACTGGCTGGTGATGACCCCGGAGGTCGCGGTCCAGGGGCTGGAGCCGTTCTCGAAGCCGCCGTTGGCGACGACCTGGCTCGGGGTGCAGCTGCCGCCGCCCCCGCCGACGGTCAGGGTGTAGGTGGTGCTGTGGCTGACGGTGCCGGTGCCCGTGACGGTCAGGGTGTACGTGCCCTGCGCGGTGCCCGCGCCGACCTGTACGGACAGGGTCGAGGAGCTGCCGGACTGCACGGACGCCGGGCTGAGGCTCGCGGTCACCCCGGCGGGCGCGCCCGAGACCGACAGGGCGAGCGTCTGGGGGCTGCCGCTGACGGTGGCGGTGTTGACGGTGGAGGTGAGGCTGCCGCCCGGGTTGGCGGAGCCGGCGGCCGGGCTGGTGCTCAGGGAGAAGTCGGGCGCCGGGCTGGTGCCGCCCACGGCCTGCTTCCAGACGGTGTAGGCGACCCCGTCCGCGCTGCGGTCCAGGACCGTGGCGTTGATGTTGGAGGTGGTGTCGCAGGAGCTGTGGTAGCAGGAGTCGTACGCCGCGTTCGCGGTGCCGCCCCACTTCGCCGCCTGCGCGGAGGTCTTGCGGGCGCTGGCGCCGGCCGCGTAGCCGGAGGTGGGGATGCCCGCCTGCTGGAAGGAGTAGTCGTCACTGCGGCCCTGGCCCTCGGTGTTCTCCTCCGGGGCGAGGTTCAGCGAGGTCCAGTACGCCTTCAGGGGGGCGGCGGTGGCGGAGTTCAGGTTGTTGATGAAGTAGCCGCCGTTGGTCGAGCCGACCATGTCGAAGTTGTAGTAGCCCTTGATGGCGCTGCGCTGGGCGCTGCTGAGCTGGTTGACGTAGAACTCGGAGCCGTTGAGGCCCTGCTCCTCGTCGGTCCACCAGGCGAAGCGCACGTGCTGGGTCATCGTCGGGTTCTTCTGCGCCAGGACCAGGGCGTTCTCCAGCAGGGTGGCGGAGCCGGAGCCGTTGTCGTTGATGCCCGGCCCGGCCGAGACGCCGTCGAGGTGGGCGCCGAACATCACGGTCTTGTCGGCGGGGCCGCCCGGCCAGTCGGCGATCAGGTTGTTGGACGGGTAGGTGCAGGAGGTGCAGTTCTGCTCGGTGACGGTGTACCCGGCGGCCTGTAGCTTGCCCTTGACGTACGCGAGGGACTGGGTGTAGCCGCCGCTGCCGGCCCGGCGGTTGCCGCCGTTCTGCGAGGCGATCGTGCCGAGCTGGGCCAGATGCGCCTGGACGTTGGCGACGCTGATGTCCGGCGGGGTGGGATCGGGCTGGGTGCCGCCCACGGTGAGCGTGTAGTCGACGGTGTGCGCGAGGGCGGCGCCCTGGCCCTTGACGGTGACGGTGGAGGCTCCGGGCGCCGCGTTGGCGGTGGCGGAGAGGGTCAGCGTCGAGGACTGCCCGGACTGCACGGTGGCCGGGCTGAAGGAGGCGGTGACCCCGGACGGCAGGCCCGTCGCGGTGAGCGTCACCTGCTGGGCGGAGCCGGTGGTGGTGCTGGTGGCCACGGTGGTGGTGACCGAGCCGCCCTGCTGGACGGTGCCCGAGGCCGGGTTCAGCGCGAGCGAGAAGTCGTTCTGGCCGCTCGGGGAGCAGGTCGGGTCACCGCTCTGGGCGGGCACGCTGATGGCGTCCCAGGCGGCCTTGGTCCTGTCGAACAGGTTGCAGGTGGCGTCGAGGGACTTGGCGGAGCCGAGGGTGGCCGTCCGGTACTTCTTGTAGGACATGCTGCTGGTCTTGAGCAGCATGCCGCCGTAGAAGATCTTGCCGGCGTTCTGTACGCCGACACCGGTCAGCGTGGACTGGTTGCAGGTACTGCTGTTCGGCTTGCCGCCGCCCGGGCTGGTGCCCTCGGCCAGCAGGTAGAACCAGTGGTTGAGGGGTCCCGCGGCCTTGTGCACCTCGGTGCCGGGTATCGCGGAGCTGTAGCAGGCCGGGTCGTTGTTGACGGCCGGCGGGTCGTACATGTTCCGGATCGGGCCGCGGCCCTGGAGGTTGATGACCTCACCGACGGTGTAGTCGGGGGTGTCGTACGGGGCGGGCTCGTTGATGTACGCCTCGGTCAGCGCGCCGAAGATGTCCCCGGTGGCCTCGCCCAGACCGGCCTCCTGGCCGCTGGTGCCGCCGGGGGTGCTGGAGTCGATGGCGTGCCCGTACTCGTGGGCCACCACGTCCACGCCGGCGATCCACTCGTTGGCGCTGTTGTGGCCGATGGTGACGGAGCTGCCGTCCCAGTAGGCGTTGAGGTCGTTCAGGCCGACCTTGCCGGGGAAGCTGCGCCCGTTGCCGTTGACGCCGTTGCGGCCGAGCCACTGGCCCAGCATGTCCCACTGCTTCTGCGCGGCGAACATCAGGTCCGTGCACCCGGTCTCCTTGGAGGTCGGGTTGCCGTTCCCCCAGGAGTCCGTGGACTTCGTGAAGACGCTGCCGGTGCTGTAGTCCGCGCAGCTCAGACCCGGGCGGTTCGGGTCGCGCAGGGAGTACGAGCCACCGGACGCGGTCGTGTCGAGGGCGAGCGGGCCGGGGCCGTTCCACTTGCTGTTGCCGCTGCCGGCCACGACCTCGTCGTAGCGGTCGACGACCCGGCCGGAGCGGGCGTCCACGAAGACGTGCAGCCTGCTGGGCGCCGTACGGGTGCGGCCGGACAGGACGGTCTCCCAGGCCAGGACCGGCTTGTCGTCCTTGAGCCGGACCACGAGCCGGCTGCTCTCGACCTTGTCCACCTTCTCCAGCTCGGCCCGTGAGGAGGCCTCCGCCGCCTTCGCGTCGACGCTGGGGGTCGTCGCCACGTCGATCACGGTGGAGGAGGCCGACTGGAGGGCCCGCACCCGGCCCTGCCCGTCGGCCAGGACGACCGCGTCGCCGCCGACGACCGGCAGGCCCCGGTAGCTGCGCTCGTACGCCACGGAGTACAGGTCCTGCACCCAGGGGGTGACCAGGCGCCGCTCGTACTGCTGCCGGGGGGAGTTGACCAGGGTGTCGAGGCCGCTCGCGACGGCCGCGTCCGCGGCGGCCACGGCCCGCTCGGCCTTGGACTGCCGGGGTGGTGCGGGATCTGGCTGCTGCGCGGCCGACGCGGTGCCGGCCAGCGCGCCGGCGAGGCTCGCGGTCAGCGCGAAGGCTGCCACGGACGCCGTCCATCTGGTGGGCTGCACGAGTCCACTCCGATCGTGTGTGGGGGGGGGGCTTGCTGTAGCCGTCGCCGAGTATGGGCGTGGACATGGCGAGATTGGGACATCCCTGCACGCATAAGGCCCGGGTTATGGTGCGGTGGGGTGACGCTTCGTAAGCTGCCGGAATGCAGCTGGAGTTGAGGCATCTGCAAGCCGTCTGCCGGATAGCGGAAGCGGGCAGCCTGGGCGAGGCGGCCAGGCGGCTGGGGATCTCACAGCCGGCGCTCTCCGCCCAGCTGCGCAGGATCGAGGGGGTCACGGGCGGCGCGCTCTTCGTCCGGGGCCGCCACGGGGTGGAGCCCACCTCCCTCGGGCACTTCGTCCTGGCCAGGGCGCGCCGCGTGCTCGGCGAGATGGACGCCCTCGGCGCGGAGGCCCGCGCCCTGGCGCCCGACGCCCCGCTCAGGCTCGGCTGCATCCTGCTCGTGCTCCTGGACGGCCTGCTCGCCCGGACCGACCTGGCCCTGTCCGGGCGGGAGGTCACCGTGGACCTCGAGGACTCGGTCACGGCGCTGGTGCGGATGCTCGGCGCCGGCAAGTACGACGTGATCGTGTACGGCGAGGTGAACGACTACGAGGTCCCGCTGCCCGGGGGAGTCCTCGCCCGGACCGTGGTCCCTCAGGAGCCGTTCTGCATCCGGATGTCCTCGGGCCACCGCCTGGCGGGACGCGAGCGGCTCGACCTGGCCGAGCTGGCCGGCGAGCAGTGGATGACCCTGGTCGAGGACGACGACGGCGGCCCCGAGGCCCTGGTCGAGGCCTGCGCGAAGGCCGGCTTCGTCCCTTCGCTGCGCCACCGGATCACCGACCGCCAGATGCGGCACGACCTGATCGCCGCCGGCCGGGCGATCGCGCTCTGCCAGCCCACCGCCCCGGCCGTGCCGGGGACGGTGATGCGCCCCCTGGCCGGCACCCCGGTCACCGGTCGCATCCGCCTCGCCTGGAACCGCTCGGCGGTCCCGGCGTACCAGGCGGAACGGCTCTACCGCGCGGCGGTCGAGGCATATCTGGCGAACGTGGACAACAACGACTTCCACCGAGCGTGGTGGGACGCTCACCCGGAAGCCCGTCCGGCCCTCGACTGAGCCTCGGACGGCCCCGCCCGCGCTCCGGGCGCCCGGCCCGGCCGACGCTCAGGCGGTCCCCCTTGAAGGAACGATACGGCGGCGGGTTAGCATATGAGCGCCGCCTAGCTCGAAAGATAACTCTGTGACTGTCAACGAGGACTCGTTCGCCAACTGGAAGACCCGCGAGGAGATCGCGGAGTCGATGATCCCCCTCATCGGGAAGCTGCACCGGGAGAGGGACGTCACGATCCTGCTCCACAGCCGCTCCCTGGTGAACAAGTCGGTCGTGAGCATTCTCAAGACCCACCGGTTCGCCCGGCAGATCGACGGCGAGGAGCTGTCGGTCACCGAGACGATGCCGTTCCTCCAGGCCCTCACCACCCTCGATCTCGGCCCGTCCCAGATCGACATCGGCATGCTCGCCGCCACGTACAAGACCGACGACCGCGGTCTGTCGGTCGAGGCCTTCACCGCCGAGGCCGTCGTCGGCGCCACGGGCGAGAACAAGATCGAGCGCCGCGAGGGACGCGACGTCGTCCTCTACGGCTTCGGCCGCATCGGCCGCCTCGTCGCCCGCCTGCTCATCGAGAAGGCCGGCTCCGGCAACGGCCTGCGCCTGCGTGCCATCGTCGTCCGCCAGGGCGGCGACCAGGACATCGTCAAGCGCGCCTCGCTGCTGCGCCGCGACTCGATCCACGGCCAGTTCCAGGGCACCATCACCGTGGACGAGGCGACCAACACGATCGTCGCCAACGGCAACACCATCAAGGTGATCTACGCGAACGACCCCTCCGAGGTCGACTACACCGCGTACGGCATCAACGACGCCATCCTCATCGACAACACGGGCAAGTGGCGCGACCGCGAGGGCCTCTCCAAGCACCTGCGCCCCGGCATCGACAAGGTCGTCCTGACCGCTCCGGGCAAGGGCGACGTCCCGAACATCGTCCACGGCGTCAACCACGACACGATCAAGCCGGACGAGCAGATCCTGTCCTGCGCCTCCTGCACCACCAACGCGATCGTCCCGCCGCTGAAGGCCATGGACGACGAGTACGGCGTGCTGCGCGGCCACGTGGAGACCGTCCACTCGTTCACGAACGACCAGAACCTGCTGGACAACTACCACAAGGCCGACCGTCGCGGCCGCTCCGCGCCGCTGAACATGGTCATCACCGAGACCGGCGCCGCCTCGGCCGTCGCGAAGGCGCTGCCCGACCTCAAGGCGCCCATCACCGGCAGCTCGATCCGCGTCCCCGTCCCGGACGTCTCGATCGCCATCCTGAGCCTGCGCCTGGGCCGTGAGACCACCCGCGAAGAGGTCCTCGACTACCTCCGCGGCGTCTCGCTGCACTCGCCGCTCAAGCGCCAGATCGACTTCACCACCGCGCCCGACGCCGTCTCCATGGACTTCGTCGGCTCGCGCCACGCCTCGATCATCGACGCGGGCGCCACCAAGGTGGACGGCGACAACGCGATCCTCTACCTCTGGTACGACAACGAGTTCGGCTACTCGTGCCAGGTCATCCGGGTCGTCCAGCACGTCTCCGGGGTGGAGTACCCGACCTACCCGGTCCCGCAGGTCTGATCCGGGCAACCGCCTGACCCGGTGCCCCGTCGGCTTTGGCCGGCGGGGCACCGCGTCGTTGCGGGCGCCGTCCGCCCCGCGGTGTCGGGCGGGCGGTGTCGGGCGGGCGGTGTCAGGCCGGGGTGATCCTGCGGCCGGTGGCGTCGCAGGGGAGCCGCACCCCCGGCCGGCCGGCGGTGAGCTCGTCGAAGGTCTCCTTCTCGATCTCCGCGATGGCGGTGGGGGAGATGTGGATGAATCCGGCGAAGGGCCGGTCGATGGTGTAGATCATCACGAGCGCGCTGGTGAGGAGCGCCGTGATGATGGTGAGCGCCGCGAACTGCGCGAGGTTGTTGCGGTGGGGGATGGAGATGCCCAGGCTGACGACCGTGATCGCCAGCGCGCAGAGCAGGAACCACATGATGGGCGGCGGGATGGTGGGACTGGCCTGGGCGAGGCGCTGCTGGCGCTGGGCCGAGCGGTTCTCGTCGGCCGCGAGCAGGATGCCGAAGGACGGATCGCCGCGCAGGTCCTGGAAGGTCTTGCGCATGTCGACGCTCCACTGGCTGGGCCTGGCGGAGCTGTAGCCGTCGGCCATGGCCGGCCACTCCATGTGGCGTACGGCGCGGGCGTAGCAGACGACGTCGCTCTGCAGCCGCACGCGCGGGGCCTCCGGTACGAACGAGGCCACTTCGGCGAGGTGGTCCAGGGCGTGGGCCTCGGCGCGCGCGGCGTCGTCGGCCTTGCTGTACGAGGCGGCCGAGGTCGCCAGCACGAAGGCCAGGAGCAGGACGGTCAGGGTCTGCATGGGCCCGATCAGATCGCGGACGCTCATGCCCTCGTCGTCCTCGCTCACCACTCTGGGCCGCAGATACCGGTTGGCGGCGATCGACGCGAGGAGCGCGACCGCGGCCACCACAATCAGGGTGGTCATCTCACGGACCCTTCCAGGAGATTCCTCCCGGGCGGGGGACGCACTCCGCAGCGGAGCCCGGCCTTCGCCTGAAGATACGAACCCGCGCGCGGCCCGGGCCGGACGAGGCGGCGGCGGTGTCCCCGTTGTCGGCCTTGTCGGTCTGCGCCGACGGCCTGAAATACACTGGCCTGGTGACTGATATTTCCCTGCCTCCCTGTCCTGAATGCTCCAGCGCCTACACGTACGAGATGGGCGCGCTCCTCGTCTGCCCCGAGTGCGGACACGAGTGGACCCCCGCCACCGCCGCCGACTCCGGTGAGACCTCCGGGGAGCGGGTGATCAAGGACGCCGTCGGCAACGTGCTCGCCGACGGCGACACGGTGACGGTCGTCAAGGGCCTGAAGGTCAAGGGCCACCCGACCGGCATCAAGGCGGGCACCAAGGTGCGCAACATCCGCCTCGTCGACGGCGTCGACGGCCACGACATCGACTGCAAGATCGACGGCTTCGGCTCCATGCAGCTCAAGTCCAGCGTGGTGCGCAAGGGCTGAGCCCCGGCCGCCGCGGGCCCCGGAAGGGGTCCTGGCGGCGGCGGTAGCGCTTTCCGGCCGCCGTGGCCGGATGTGAAGGAAAGGCCGGCCGAGTGGCCGGCCTTTTCGTCGTCTTCGGGCCACCGCCCGCCGAGGGGTGTGAAGGGGCGGCTGGATCTCCGCTCTAGCGGTTCATCGGCCCCCTGGGAGATCCTTGGAAAAGGCCGCACCAATCACCGCACAATCGCCGGATGTCTTCCGGGTGCGGG